>NZ_JBITHA010000010.1:0-49299 GCF_044457485.1 Nonomuraea sp. NPDC050540 | reverse complement strand
AGACCGACCCGACGTCACGGACCGAGCCGGCGTCACGGACCGAGCCGGGATCAGCCGCGCGTCAGCAAGCTCGTCGGGGTCCGCCGGGTGACCTGCTCCACCTCCTGCGCGTTCAACCCCTCCGCCAGATGGGAGACCGCGCCGGTGAACAGCTCCCCCTTCAGGAACGGGAAGTCCGTCCCCAGGACCAGGCGGTCGGCGCCGAACGTCTGCGCGGCCGCGCGCAGGGCCGGCACGTGGCCGTGGGAGACGGTGTCGTAGAACATCCGGCGGGCCGTGACGCTGGGCGGCTCCGGCAGCCCGGACATCTGGTGGTCGGCCCGCTCGGCCAGCATCGCCAGCGCCCCGCCGAGGTGCGGGACGACGATGCGCATCCCCGGGTGGCGGAGCGGGACGCCGTCGACGATGAGCCGCATGGCCGCCACCGTGTCCTCGACCGGCGCGCCGACCGCCCACCGCAGCCTGGGGTCGGCCGCGAACTCCCCCGCCGGGTGCACGAACAGGACGGCGCCACGCCGGTCGAGCTCGGCGTACACGGGAAGGAGCGAGGTGTGCCCGAGCGCGGCGGAGTTGATCGCGACGCCCACCGCGCCCAGGTCGTCCATGGCCCGCTCCAGCTCGGCGGCGGCCAGGCCGGCGTGCGGGAGCGGGAGGGCGGCCAGCATCGCGAAGCGGTCAGGCCACCGCCGCACGGTCTCGGCGTACAGGTCGTTGACGTGGCGGGCGGCGGTCAGCGCGTGGGCCGGATCGGCGAAGTCGGCCGCCTGCGGCGTCGCCGACAGCACCTGCAGGTCGATGCCGGCCGCGTCCATGAGCGACAGGCGCGCGGCCATCTCGGCCCGGGACGTGCCGGCTCCCATGCCGCGCTGGACCGCCGTGGCCGCGCGGCCGCAGGAGTCGAGCAGGTCGAGGTAGTCGTCGGTCCAGAGGTGGGCGTGGAAGTCGACGCGCATCAGTCGTGGCTGGGGAACTCGGCGAGCACGTGCGCGCGGGCGGCGTCGACGAGCACGCCGGGCCGCTCCGGGTCGAGCCCGACGTGCCGCCCGGCCCTCTTGCGCACCTCGCCCGCCACCAGGACGGTGTCCACGTCCCGTCCGTTGCACTGCATGAGCACGTGGGCGGCCGGGTCGGCCAGCGAGCCCGCCTTCACCAGGATGACGTCGGCCTCCTTGCCCGGGGTGAGGCTGCCGATCCGGGAGGACAGGCCGAGGGCCCGCGCGCCGTTCACGGTGGCCATGCGCAGCACCTCGCGCGCCGTCAGCGTCGGGACGCCGGGACGGCGGCGGCCGTCACGGCCCTGCGAGCGCTCCTCCTCGCTGTCGAGGTAGCAGGTGAGCTGGTAGCCGAGACGCATCTGGCCGAGCAGGTCGGCGTCGGTATAGGTGACGATGTCGCAGCCCCAGCCGACCCGCAGCCCGAGCTTCACGGCCCTGCGCACGATCGAGAAGGAGGAGCCGAGGCCGATCTCGACCGCCGGGGTGGAGGACAGGGTGGCGTCGGCGTCGGCCAGCATCCTGATCTCCTCGTCGGTGACCACGTTGCCGTGCACCGGCACGAGGTCGGGGCCGAGCAGCCCCGCCTCGTGCATCGCGGTGATCTGCCCCGCGTAGTTGGAGTGGATCGTCATCCGCAGCCCCCGCTCGCGGGCGAAGGCCACCTCCTTGGCGCTGGTCGCGAGGTCGACGGTCTCCAGGTCGCTGAGCGCCAGCATGAGCGAGACCCGGTCGTGCCCCAGCCCTTCCTGCACCCGTACGGCGTCCGCGAGCCGCTGGTCGTGGGAGGTGAAGTGGCCGGGGGGCTTGTCGCGCAGGCTGTAGCCGTGCACGCCGCGGATGCCGGAGTCGATCAGCCCGGCCACGGCCATGTCGGAGTGCCGCGGCGTCGCGATGCAGTGGCAGAAGTCGAGCGCGGTGGTGACCCCGTTGCCGAGCAGTTCCCTGCCTCCGGCGAAGCCGCCCGCGTAGACGTCCTCCGGGCGGAACCTGGAGCGGTAGGGCAGCACCGACGTGAAGTACTCGCCGTGCCACAGCTCCGAGGCCAGCCCGCGCAGCACCGTCTGCCACAGGTGGATGTGGGTGTCCACGAAGCCGGGCAGCACGATCATCCCGGTCGCGTCGATCACCTCCTCCGCCTGCACGCCGGGGTCGGCCGGCCCCGCGGAGACGATGGCCGAGCCGTCGATGAGCAGGTCGCCGCCCGGCACGTCGCCGATGGCGTCGTCCATGGTCAGCAGGTGTCCGCCTCTGATCAGGATCGTCATGCTTCCTCTTCCGTGAGTTCGCGCGGCGTGCGCCTGCGGGCGCGCCGCTCCCGCTGGACGACGGGGTCGGGCACCGGCGCCGAGTCCAGCAACATGCGGGTGTACGGGTGGCGGGGCCGCCGGTAGACCTCTTCCGCGCCGCCCTGCTCGACCAGGCTGCCGAAGTGCATCACGCCGACCTGGTGGCTGATCCGCCGGACCACCGCCAGGTCGTGGGAGATGAACAGCAGGCTCAGCGAGAGTTCGCGCTGCAGCTTGAGCAGCAGTTCGATGATCTGGCTCTGGGTGGAGACGTCGAGGGCGCTGACGGCCTCGTCGCAGATGACCAGGCGGGGCCGTACGGCCAGCGCCCGCGCGATCGCCACCCGCTGGCGCTGGCCGCCGGACAGCTCGGCCGGGTAGCGCCCGCCGAGCTCGCGGGCCAGCCCGACCTGGTCGAGGAGCTCGTCCACGCCGCCGGTGCCGCCGTCGTTGCCCGCGCGCAGGGCCAGTGTCAGCGTCTTGGCCACCAGGTGCCGGGGGTTCAGGGAGGCCAGCGGGTCCTGGAAGACGACCTGGACGGCCTGCCGGTACCAGCGGGGCGTACGCGCGCCGAACGCGCCCAGGTCGTGGCCGTCGAACTCGATCGTCCCGGCGGCCGGGCGCACCAGCCTGAGCACCGCCCTGCCCGTGGTGCTCTTGCCGCTGCCCGACTCGCCGACCAGGCCGAACGTCTCCCCCGCCGCGACGGAGAAGCTGACGTCCTTCACCGCGTCGAAGCGGCGGGCCGTCCACAGGGTGCGGCCCGTCTCGTAGCTCACCCGCAGGTTCTCCACGCGCAGGAGCGGCCGGTCAGGCATGGGCACCTCCGGAGGCGGCCAGCAGGGCGGCGGTGTAGGGGTGTTCCGGCGCGGTGAACAGTCCGCCGACCGGCGCCTGCTCCACGATCCCGCCCGCGCGCATGACCGCGACCCGGTCGCACACGTCGGCCACCACGCCCAGGTCGTGGGTGATGAGCAGGATCGTCATGCCGAACCGTTCGCGCAGGTCGAGCAGCAGGTCGAGCACCTGGCACTGCACGGTCACGTCGAGCGCCGTGGTGGGCTCGTCGGCGATGAGGAGCCGGGGGCCCGCGGCCAGCGCTCTGGCGATGACCACGCGCTGGGCCATGCCGCCGGAGAACTGGTGGGGGTGGTCGCCGAGCCTGCGCCGGGCGTCCGGCACGCCGACCAGGGTCAGCAGCTCGGCGGCCCGGTCCAGGGCGGCCCTGCGGGACAGGCCCTCGTGGGTGCGCAGCGGCTCGATGAGCTGCCTGCCGATGGTGTGCACCGGTGACAGCGCGGACTGCGGGTCCTGGAAGATCATGCCGATCTCCGGGCCGCGCAGGGTGGCGAGCTCGTCGTCGGGCAGGCCGAGGAGCTCGCGTCCGGCCAGCCGTACGCTGCCTTCGGTCACCGCGCCCGGCGGCGGCAGGAGCCCGGCCAGCGCGAGCGCGGTCATCGTCTTGCCCGAGCCCGACTCGCCGACGAGACCGAAAACCTCACCTTCGGCGATGTCGAAGCTCACGTCCTCGACCACGGTGACCGGTCCGGGAAAGGCGACGCTCAGTGAGCGCACCGACAGCAGCGCCCGCGTGGGTACGGCGGGCACGAGCCGGACCGGCGGCGGCTTCCAGGAGGGCGCAGGTGCCCGCGCCCCGCTCATGGCCTCGCGCAGTCCGTCGCCGATCAGGTTGAACGCCAGCACCGTGAGCATGATGGCGAGGCCGGGGAAGACCGGCAGCCAAGGCTGGTCGCCCACGTAGGCCCGCGAGCGGTCCAGCATCTGCCCCCACGAGGCGTCGCCCACGTCCACGCCGAGCCCGAGGAAGCTGAGCATGGCCTCGAAGAGCTGCGCGAAGCCGAGGTAGATGGAGGACTGCACGATCAGCGGCCCCGCCACGTTGGGCAGGATCTGGCCGAACATGATGCGCGGGGCGGACAGCCCGAGCACGCGGGCCGCGTCCACGTACGGCAGTTCGCGCTCGGCCAGGACCATGCCGCGGGTCAGCCGGAGCAGCTGGATGGCGAAGATGACGCTGACGCCCAGCATCGCGTTGGTCAGGCCGCGCCCGAGCAGCGCGATGACGCCGAACGCCAGCAGCAGCGCCGGGATGGAGCTGACCGCGTCCACCACCCGCATGGCCACCCGGTCCCACCAGCCGCCGAAGTAGCCGATGACCAGCCCGGCGGGCACGCCGAGCAGGAGGGCCAGGCCCACCGCCTGCACCGAGGCGCGCAGCGCGATCCTGGTGCCGTAGATGAGCCGGGAGAGCTGATCGCGGCCCAGCTCGTCGGTGCCCAGCCAGTGCGCGGCGCTCGGCCCTTCCAGCCTGCCCGTGACGTTCACGGCCGACGGGTCGTACGGCGCCAGCCACGGCGCGGCCACCGCGGCCAGGACCAGGAGCAGCAGAAACGCCAGGCAGACGACCGTGGCGGGCTGCCGGAGCAGCCGGGAGACGGCGCTCACTGCGGCCTCGCCTTCGGGTCGAGCAGCCCGTAGCCGATGTCGACGGCCAGGTTGATCAGCACCACGAGGCAGGCGACCAGCACGATCCCGCCCTGCAGGACGGGCACGTCGTTGCGCACCACCGCGTCGAGGATCAGCGTGCCCGTGCCGGGGATGGCGAAGACGCGCTCGACCACGAAGCTGACCGCGAGCAGCACGACGACCTCGTGGCCGGCCGCGGTCAGGATCGGCACCATGGAGTTGCGCAGCGCGTAGCGGTAGACGATCCTGCGGCGCGGCGTGCCGACCGCGCGCAGCGCCCGCACGTACGGCGCGCGCAGCGTCTCGGCCATGGCGCCCCTGGTCTGCCGGGCGATCACCGCGGCCGAGTGCAGCCCCAGCGCCACACACGGCAGCACCAGCCCGTACGCCCACATGCCGGGCCCGTCGGCGAACCGGGTGAATCCGAGCACCGGGAACCAGCGCAGCTCCACCGCGAAGAAGAGCATGAGCAACAGGGCCAGCCAGAACCCGGGCATGGCCAGCCCGGCGGAGGTGACCGCGGTGATCAGCCGGTCGATCGCCGAGCCCGCGCGCAGCGCGCCCCAGACGCCCGCGGGCACGCCGACGGCGATCGCCAGCAGGGTGCCGCCGGCCACCATCGCCAGCGTGACCGGCAGCCGCTCGGCGAGGCTGGACACGATCGGCTGCTGGGTGAAGAACGAGGTCCCGAGATCGCCCCTGAACACCTGGCCCAGCCACGACCCGAACTGCACCACCAGCGGCCGGTCGTAGCCCAGCTGATGGCGCAGCAGCGCCCGCTGCGCCTCGCTCGCCCCTTCGCCCAGCATCTGCCGGGTCGGGTCCACCCCGACCCGGGTCAGCAGGAACACCACGACCGACACCAGCAGCAGCATCGGCGGCAGGGCGACCAGCCGGGAGAGGATGAGCTTACGCATGGATGCGGGCTTCCTTGTAGCGGAAGACCGACGGCTCGAACCGGGTCGGCACGATGTTGTCCACCTTGCGCGGGTCCCAGATGAAGGTGATCGGGCGGCTGAAGAAGCCGCAGTCGAGTGCCTGGTCGTGGATGATCTGGGTCATCCGCCGGTACACGTCCTCCCGCTCGGCGTCCGTGCCGCCGGCCAGCGCCCGCTCGGCCAGTTTCTCCAGCTCCGGGGTGCCGGTCTTGTAGGGGTTGCCGCCGCCGTCCGGGGCGAACCTGTAGGCGTAGTAGTCGAGCGGGCCGGTGCTCTCGCTGTTGCTGGTGTTGTACGCCGCGGGGTACCGGTCGAAGGTGGAGAAGTACTGCGGGATCGACATCTTCTCCACCTTGACCGTGATCCCGGACTCGGCCAGCTGGCTGCGGACCAGCTCGCCCAGCAGCTCGGTGCCGGGGAAGACGGGGAAGGTGAAGCTGACGTCCTTCTCGCCGCTCTCCGCCAGCAGGGCGCGGGCCTTGGTCACGTCACGGGTGTAGCCGAGCACCTGCGGGTTGTAGCCGGGCTGGCCTTCGCTGAAGCGCTGCGGGTAGCTCTCGCCCAGGCCCTCGAACTGGCCGTCGAGCAGGGCCTTGGTGTCCAGGGAGTGGCAGACGGCCTGCCGTACGCGGGGGTCGGCGAAGGTATCCTTGCGGTCGAAGAACAGGAAGTGGTAGCGCAGGCCGGGGTACCACAGCGACTTCAGGCCCTGGGTCTCGGCGCGCTTCTTGTACTGCGCGGCCACCGAGACGACGTCCACCTGGCCGGTGACGAGCGCGTTGTAGCCGCTGTCGTCGTCGGCGATCGTGTGGATCTCCAGGCGGCGCGGGCCGACCTTGTCCGGCTCGTAGTACTTGTCGAAGAAGTCGAGCACGACCTTGGAGTCGCGGATCGACTGGGCGGCGTTGTACTTCCACGGGCCGGTTCCGGCGGGCTGGGTCTTGAACGTGCCGTCCTTGATGGTCTTGGGGCTCAGCATGTAGCCGCCCGTCCTGGCCAGCTGCGCGGGCAGCGCCGGGGCGGGGCGCTTCAGCTTGAGCACCACGTGCGAGGCGTCGGGGGTGAGGATCTCCTCGACCGGCTTCATGATCGTCGCGAACTCGGTCATGCTGTCGCGGATCCGCTCCAGGTTGACCTTGACGGCCTGCGCGTCGAACGGCGTGCCGTCATGGAAGACGACACCGGTCCTGAGCGTGAACTCCACCTGCTCGCCCGTCGCCTTCCACGAGGTCGCGAGCCTGGGCAGCAGTTCGATGCCGTCCGGCGCCTGTTCGACGAGCTGCTCGAAGACGGCGGAGACGTAGGTGTTGTTCGGCTTGTTGAACGGCTCCCAGTCGTCGAGCGTGAAGCCCACGCCGAACCTGAGCGTTCCTCCGGCCGCCGCGGCGGGCGCGGCGGCCGGGCCGGTGTTCTGGGCCGAGCACGCGGTGATCGCCGCGGCCACGAGTGCCGCCGCGACGAGCTTGCGGTAGGACATGACGGCTCTCCTTCTCTAACGGAACGCGGGACCGGCCCAGACGGCGACGCCGCCGACCACGGTCAGCTCGGCGCCGATTCCGGGGATCTCGTCCTCTGGCACGGTGAAGTAGTCCTTGTCGAGCACCACCAGGTCACCGCGCAGGCCCGGCTCCAGCCGTCCGCGCTGGTGCTCCTCGAAGCTGAACCAGGCGCTGCCGCCGGTGCAGATGCGCAGCGCCTCGGCACGGGTGAGCAGGTTGTCCGCCGCCCTGATCCGCTTTCCGCCGATCTCGCGGCCGGAGACGTACCAGTGCATGGCGGTGAAGGGCCGGTAGGAGGCCACCCGCATCGCGTCGGTGCCCCCGCCGACCGGCACGCCCGCGTCGAGCAGGGCCCGCAGCGGCGGCGCCTGGAGCACCGCCTCCTCGCCCCACGCCTCGATCAGCTCGGCCCCCTCGAACCTGAGCATGGCCGGCACGAGCACGCCGGCGCCGAGCCTGGCCACCCGCTCGACCGTGGCCCGGCTCATGCCCTCGCCGTGCACGATCGCCCAGCGCAGCGGCGCGAGCGGGATCTCGGCGTCCAGCCGCTCCCACAGGCCCACGATCGCCTCGATGGTGTCGGCCCTGATGGCGTGGATCTGCACCGGCCAGCGGCGGCGGGCGCAGTCGGCGAAGGTCGCGTACAGGGCTTCGAGCGAGCCTTCCGACAGGTCGGGGCTGCGGGAGAAGCCGTCGTGCACGTTGTAGTGGACGATCTCGCCCATGCCGAGGACCCTGAGCATGTCGTCGCCGAAACCCGGCGCGAGATAGCGCAGGTAGCCGGGTAGTTCCTCCGGCTCGGCGTGCGGGCGCGAGGCGTGCACGGTCGTGCGCACCCGGACGGTGAGCAGCCCGCGCCGCCAGGTCTCGTAGAGGGCGGCGTACACGTCGGGGCCGGTGTTGGCGCCGCCGCCGTCGATGAGCCCGGTGATCCCGGCGGCGCTGAAGGCGAGGGAGGCGGTGGCCGTGGAGGCCACCTGCTCCTCCGGGGAGGGTACGGGCAGCTGCCAGTACAGCCAGCGCATCGCCGCCATGCCGCGCAGCACGCCGGCCGGATCGACGGCGGCGGCGTCGAGGCCCTCGGCGGCCGCCTTGCCCAGGTCCACCTCGCGCAGAGCGGCGGTGCTGAGAAGACCCCACGAGTAGCCCAGCTGGACGAAGACCGGATGGCCGGGGGCGGCGCGGTCCAGTTCCTCGCGCGTGGGCGCCCTGCGCTCGGCGAACTGCTCGGGATGCCAGCCGCCGATGACCTTGATCCAGGTGCCGGGCGGGCGGTCGGCGGCGGCCTCGGCGATCCGTTCCAGGGCTCCGGCGAGGGTGGGCTCGCGGCCCCACTGGACCTCGTCGTTCCAGGTCAGTCCGGCGCGGACGAAGTGGGTGTGCCCGTCGATGAGGCCGGGCACCACCCTGCGCCGCCCGGCGTCGATCACGGGGACCGCGGGGCCGGCCATCGTTCTGGCGACCGCGTCCTCTCCGACGTATGTCACGCGTCCGTCCCTGATGAGCACGGCGGAGGCCTCGGCGGGCGTCCTTCCGTCCTCGGCGAGCGTGGTCACCAGGGCGTTCATCAACAGCAGGTCCGAAGTAGCCAACTCGGAGGTCCCTTCACACCGACGTTGCGGCTGAGTGTCCATGTGAAGCGAGAGGATGTCAATCGTTTGCTCTAAAGTAGCCGAAAATCTGACTAGTACCCCCTTCCGACAGTGCATTTCTTCAGCGAAATCGATTGCGCAATCGTGGCCGCATACGTAACTCATCCGATGCGAACGCGGTATTGGCGGTGTTACCTTCCGCCCGAGGTGAGGCCCGATGCGCAAGCTGGCTGTGCTGCTGGTGACCCTGCTCCTGACCGCGATCCCCGTCCCGCTCCACGCGGCCGCGGGCGCGCAACCTCCCCCGGTGGTCTACCAGCGGGCGGCCCTTCGCGCGGGCACCTCCGAGGGCGTCGCCGCCGGCTCCGCCCTGACCTTCGCCGCGCCCGCCGGCATGATCGAGTACGGCGGCGCGAGCTGGGAGTACGCCCGCTGGACCAGCCGCGACACCCAGGTCGGATTCGGCGCCACCGAGCTGATCGGCTCCTGGACCGCCGACACCCCGGCGGGCACCTGGATCCAGATCGAGCTGCGCGGCACGTCACCCGGCACCAAGTGGTACGTCCTCGGCCGCTGGGCCTACGGCGACGCCGACATCCGCCGCACCTCCGTACCCGGCCAGGCCGACGCGGACGGCACCGTCAACGTCGACACGTTCGCCG
Organism: Nonomuraea sp. NPDC050540; assembly: GCF_044457485.1. NCBI lineage: Bacteria > Bacillati > Actinomycetota > Actinomycetes > Streptosporangiales > Streptosporangiaceae > Nonomuraea > Nonomuraea sp. NPDC050540. The sequence continues at coordinate 39,840 of NZ_JBITHA010000010.1, read as the reverse complement.
CCGCGAAGGGCCGGCCGGTCGACTCCTACCAGCTCCGGGTCACGCTGCACCGCAAGCCCGGCCAGGCGGGCGGGCCCGTCGTGCGGACCCTGGGGGCGATGGCGTCGGCGGTGCCGTACCGGGCGAGCGTGCCCGTCAGCCCCGGCGGCCGGGCGTGGGGCGTCGAGCTCAAGGTGCCGCGGCGCTCGCAGGGCATCCACCTCGGCCACTACCCCGAGTGGGACGGCGGCGGCCAGGCGTGGTGCAGCCCCACCTCGACCGCGATGGTGCTGGGCTACTGGCGCAAGGGGCCGAGCGCCGCCGACCTGGCCTGGGTCGATCCGAGCGACCCGAGCCCCGAGGTCGACTACGCCGCCCGCTACGTCTACGACCTCGACTACGAGGGGGCGGGGAACTGGCCGTTCAACACCGCCTACGCGGGGCGGTACGGGCTCGACGGGTTCGTCACCCGGCTGCGGTCGCTGACGGAGCTCGAACGGTTCATCAAGGCCGGGATCCCGGTGGTCACCTCGCAGTCGTTCAAGGAGGAGGAACTGCCCGGCGCCGGGTACGGGACCGACGGCCACCTGTTCGTCGTCATCGGCTTCACCCGGACCGGCGACGTGATCGTCAACGACCCGGCCAACGCGCCGGCGAACGACGACGCGCGCCGCGTCTACCCCCGCGCCGCCTTCGAGAACGTCTGGCTGCGCAGCTCCAGCAGCGCGGGCATCGTCTACGTGATCCGCCCGCCCGGCCACCGCCTGCCCGCCCGCACCCCCGGCCTGCCCGCCAACTGGTGACCGGCCGGACGCAGGTTCAGTACCGATGACGGATACCGGTACGTAGCACATGCGGGGTTAGCCTCGGCCAACCGTCTTCCCCCCAGGCGGAGGTGTCATTGGCATGAGTCACAAGCCCTGGACTGCGATCGTGGCCCTGGCCGCGATCCTCGCGACGGCCGCTCCGGCCGCGGCAGCCGTACCCCAGCAGCAGTCAGCGACCACCCCACCACCGGCCCAGCAGCAGGCAGACCCGGTCACCCCCGCCGGCGAGCAGCACGCTGCCGACCTCAAGCTGCGCTACGGCGCGGCGGAGCGCACCACCCAGATCCGGCGACCTGGATCCAGCTACATCAAGGTCCACTTCGCCGCGCTCAAGCTCGTCCCCGGCGACTACGTCACCGTCGCCGGCCCCGACCGCCGTGAGGTCCACACCTACTACGGCGACCCGACGCTCGGCGCCAACGTCCGCGGCTCCGGCCACACCGTCCACGGCACGCCGGGCTTCGCCGCCCTGTCCGTCGACGGCGACACGGCCGTGGTCACCCTGCACACCACCGGCCGGCGCTCGGCCGCGCGGCTCGCCGGGCTCGGCTACGGCGCCGTGATCAACCGCTACTACCGCGGCTTCACCGGCGACGAAGCCGCCGCGCGCACCCCCAAGAGCTTCTCGGTCTGCGGCACCGACGCCCGGCGTGACGTCGTCTGCTACCGCGACAGCCACCCCACCGAGTACGCCAGGGGCAACGCGGTCGCCCGCCAGCTCCTCGACGGCCTGGGCCACTGCACCGCGTGGCGGGTCGGCAACACCAACCGCATGCTGACCAACAACCACTGCATGGAGAACGCCGCCGACCTGGCCGCCAGCGAGTTCCAGTTCGACTACCAGTGCGCGACCTGCGGCGGCAACGACCCGCGGGCCGGCACCAAGGTGGCCGGCGGGCAGTTCCTCAAGACCAGCGTGCTCAACGCCCTCGACTACACCCTCTTCAGCGTCGCCGACTTCGCCGCCATCCAGCAGTTCGGCACGCTGTACCTCGACCCGCGCCCGCCCGTCGCCGGTGAGCGGATCTACATCCCCGGCCACGGCGACGCGCGGCCCAAGCGACTGTCGTTGTTCGAGGAGACCCAGGGCGGCGCCACCTGCAAGATCGACGTGGTGTCCTCCGGCGTCAACACCGGCTACCGCTGCGACACCTCGGGCGGCAACTCCGGCTCGCCGGTGCTGGCCGCCTCCAGCCACAAGGTGATCGCCCTGCACCACCTGGGCGGCTGCCCCAACTGGGGCACCAGGATCACCGAGGTCTACAACGAGATCTCCGGCATGATCGACAACAACCCGCCCACCGGAGGCAACGACTTCTCGCTGGCCCTCTCCCCGTCCTCGGCCACCGTGCAGCCGGGACAGACCGCCACCTCGACCGTGTCCAGCGCGGTGACCGGCGGCAGCGCGCAGCAGATCACGCTCGCGGCCTCCGGCCAGCCGGCGGGCGTCACCGCGTCGTTCTCGCCCTCGGTCATCCAGGCCGGCGCGTCCTCGACGCTGACGCTCTCCACCACCGCGCAGGCGCCGACGGGCAGCTACACGATCACCGTCGTGGGCACGGGCGCCTCGGTGACCCGCTCGGCCACGTTCACCCTGACACTCGGCAGCGGTCCGCCGACGGGGTGTCCGGGCTACGAGACGAACAAGACCGGGTCGCTGACCAGCGGCGCCAGCCAGTACCAGCCTGACGGCCAGTACTTCCAGACGACCACGACCGGCCCCCACCGCGCCTGCCTGGACGGTCCCGCGGGCACCGACTACGACCTGTACCTGCAGAAGTGGAACGGCTCCAGCTGGGCCGCCGTCGCCCAGGGCGCCACCTCGGGCCCGGACGAGACGCTCACGTACACCGGCACCGCCGGGTACTACCGCTACCGCGTCCACGCCTACAGCGGCGCCGGCGCCTACTCCCTCGGCTACGACGCTCCCTGACCGATCCCCCTCGACGGCCGCGCCCGGCCTGCCCCCGGGCGCGGCCCTTCCCTTCCATGTGATTAGGTTAGCCTTGCCTAAATCACCCAGAAGGGACGGAACTCGTGAAGCGGATCGATGACCGTGAGCGGTACCTGGAGCGCATCGCGGAGGTCAGAGCGGGGACGATCGCCCGCAAGGTGGCCTACCCGATCCGGATCCGCGAGGTCGAGGTCCTGCGCACCGCCATGGTCGGCAGCGGGCTGATCCGGGTGACCCTGGGCGGCCCCGGCCTGGCCGGATTCGAGGCCCACTCCCCCGACGAGCACGTACGCCTCATCTTCCCCGAGACCGACGGCTCCCTGCGCCTGCCCGAGCCCGACGGCCACATGCTGAGCTGGCCGCGCCCGTTCCCCACCACCCGCAAGTACACGGTGCGCCGCTACGACCCGGCGGCCGGCGAACTCGACCTCGACTTCGCCCTGCACGGCAAGGGCGTCGCCGCCGACTGGGCGCGGAACGCCGCCCCCGGCGCGACCACCCACGTCGCCGGCCCGCCCGGCGGGCTGATCGTGCCCCACTCCTACGACCGGTACCTGCTGGCCGGCGACCTCACCGCGCTGCCCGCGATCGCCCGCTGGCTGGAAGAGCTGCCGGGCACCGCCGCCGGATGGGCCTTCATCGAGGTCTCCGACGCCGGCGAGGAGATCGAGCTGACCGCGCCCGCGGGCGTCGAGGTCCGCTGGCTGCGCAACGGCGACCTCGCGCGGGCCGTCCAGGAGGTGGCGGTGCCCGAGGGCGAGCGGATCTTCGCCTGGATGGCGGGCGAGGCAGAGACGCTGAAGCCGCTGCGCCGCTGGGTCCGCGACCACCTCAAGCTCGGCGCCGACGACCAGGACATCACGGGCTACTGGAAACGCGGCGCCGCCGACTACGACGACCACGAGCACTGATCCACCCACGTTAAGGAAACACCCATGTCTACTGGCCGCACGCTCGGCTCCGTCATGCTCGCACTCGCCGTGGCCACCGCGGGCTGCGCGTCGAACACCGGGAGCCAGCCGCCCGCCGCCAAGACCGCCACCCGCGTCTTCAAGGCCGCCAACGGCGACATCACCATCCCCGCCGACCCCCGGCGCGTGGTCGCGACCGGCTATGCCGTACCCGTGCTGATCGAGGCGGGAGCGCCGCTGACGGGGATCTCGACGTGGAAGCGGGGCGTGCCGCTCATGGACGCCAAGACCCGCGCCGCCTACGACAAGCTGCCGAAGGTCGCGGGCGACACCGCGGCGGAGACCAACTACGAGGCGATCGCCAACGCCAAGCCCGACCTCATCGTCATCGGCGTCCCGACGCCGGTGCTGGCCGACGTCGACCTCAAGCGCCTGCAGTCGATCGCGCCCGTCGTGGCGATCGGGCCGACGGTCCCCTCGGCGTGGCGGGAACTGTCGCAGCGCCAGGCCGACGCCGCGGGCGCGCTGGAGGGCTTCGACACCGCCAGGACGACCTACGAGGCCAAGGCGGCCGAGCTCAGGAAGAAGTACGAGAAGGTCCTGCCGGGGCTGAAGCTCGCCCACGTCGGCGCGTACGGGGAGGTCGGCAAGGGCACCTTCCAGCGCGAGTTCGACAAGTCGTGGGGCACCAACATCGCCAACGACATCGGCGCCGCCTACTACGGCCAGGTCAAGGTGAAGGGCGGCGGCAGCAAGGACGTCAGCGAGTACCCCTCGATCGAGGAGTTGCCCACGGCGCTGGCCGAGGCCGACGTGGTCACCTACTCGGTCGGCCCGGACGGCGCGCCGCTGCAGGCCGTCCAGTACGTGCTCGACTCCGAGCTGTGGAAGAAGCTGCCCGCGGTGAAGGCGGGCAAGGCCTTCGCGATCCGCTACACCGAGGCCGCCACCTACGGCCAGGCGCTGCTCACCCTGGACGCGCTCGACAAGTCGCTGGCGCCGCTGGCCGCGCGATGACACTCGCCGCACGCGCCGGGACGATCACCGGGCGCGGCGCGGTGCTCGTCGCCGGAGTGGCCCTGCTCGCGCTGGTCGCCGTCGTCAGCGTCGGCGTCGGCGCCCACGCCGTCGCGCCCGCCGAGGTGGTGCGCGCGCTGTTCGCCTTCGACGGATCGCCCGACCACTCGATCGTGCGCGACGTCCGGCTGCCGCGCGCGCTGCTCGGCGTGGGCGTCGGCGCCGCGCTGGCGGTGGCGGGCGTGCTCATCCAGACGCTGTCGCGCAACCCGCTCGCCGAGCCGGGCGTCCTCGGCGTCACCGCCGGGGCCGGCTTCGCGATGACCGTGGGCGCCGCGCTCGGCCTGGCCACCACGCCCGCCTCGGAGCTCGCGCTGTCCGGCGGCGGCGCGGCGCTGGCCGCGGTGCTGGTGTACTCGGTGGGACGCGCGTCGCCGCTGCGCCTCGTGCTCACCGGCGTCGCGCTGAGCGCGGTGCTGGCCGGGCTGTCGCTGGGGCTGCGGCTGATGCTGCCCGACGTCTTCGACCGCTTCCGATTCTGGTCGATCGGCTCGCTGGCCGGCCGCGAGAAGGACCCGTTCGCGCTCACGCTGGTGCTGATCGTCCTCGCCGTCGCCGGGGCGCTGCTGCTCAGCCGTCCGCTCAACGCGGTCGCGCTCGGCGAGACGGTCGCGCGCACCCTGGGCGCGAGCGTCACCCGGGTACGGCTGGCCGCGCTCCTGTGCATCACCGTGCTGGCCGGGGCGGCCACCGCGGCGGCCGGGCCGATCCTGTTCGTCGGCCTGATCGTGCCGCACGTGGTCCGGCCGATGGCCAGGGGTTCTGTCCCGTGGCTGACCGCGTACGCGGCGGTGCTCGGGCCGATCCTGCTCCTGGTCTCCGACATGGGCTCGCGGGTGCTGCTGCCGACGGGCGAGGTGCCGGTGGCGATCGTGACCGCGTTCCTCGGCGGCCCGGTGCTCATCTGGGCCGTGCGGCGCTACGGGGCGGGGACGCTGTGAGCGTCGTCGTGCTGCGCGCGGGCGGGCGGTCGGTCCGGGTCGAGCGCCGGGCTCTGGTGCTGTCGGCGGCGCTGGCCGCCTTGATGCTCGGGGCCGGGCTGCTCGGCCTGTGTTACGGCGCCTCGTGGGCGACGCCTGGCGAGGTGCTGGCCGCGCTCGGCGGGCAGGGCGAGTCCGTGGTGGTGATCAGGGACTGGCGGCTGCCCCGGGTGCTGGCGGGCATGGTCTTCGGCCTCGCGCTCGGCGTGGCCGGGGCGATCTTCCAGAACCTCACCCGCAACCCCATGGGCAGCCCCGACGTGATCGGCCTCGACGCCGGCGCCTACACCGGCGCGCTGGTCGCGCTCACGGTCTTCTCCGGCGGCTCCGTCGTGCTCGCGACGAGCTCGGTGATCGGCGGGCTGGCCGTGGCCGCCATGATCTACCTGCTGTCCTCGGGCGGCGGGCTGTCGGGGCTGCGCCTGGTCGTGATCGGGATCGCGGTCAGCGCGATCGTGACCGCCTTCAACTCGTGGATCGTGCTGCGCGCCGAGCTGGAGGTCGCGATCGCGGCCGTGGGCTGGAGCGCGGGTTCGCTGAACGGCGTCGACTGGGCGGACCTGCCGGTTCCCTTCGCGATCATCGGTGTGCTACTGGCCCTGATGACGGCCTGGTCGCACACCATGCACCAGGCGGCGCTGGGCGAGGCGGTCGCGAGCACGACCGGTGTCGGGCTGGGCCGGCTGCGGCTGCTCATGGTGCTGGTCGGCGTCGGGTGCACCGCGACGGTCACCTCGGTGGCCGGGCCGATCGTGTTCATCGCGCTGGCCGCTCCCCAGATCGGGCGCCGGCTGGCGGGAGCGGCCGGGGTTCCGCTCCTGCCGGCCGCGCTCACCGGCGCGGTCCTGCTGCAGGCCGCCGACCTGGCCGCGCAGATGCTGCTGGCCCCCGAATCCCTGCCGGTCGGTGTCGTCACCACCGCGATCGGCGGCTGCTACCTGATCTGGCTGCTGGCCAAGGAGGTGAGGCGAACGTGACCTCTGATCGGAGTGCCGGCCAAGGAGGTGAGGCGAACGTGACCGAGGTGCGTCTGCGGGCCCAGGAGCTGGAGCTGCGCTACGCCGACCGGGTGGTCTCGACCCGGTTGAGCCTGGACGTCCCCGACGGCGCGTTCACCGCGATCGTCGGCGCCAACGCGTGCGGGAAGTCGACGCTGCTGCGGGCGCTCGTGCGGCTGCTGCGCCCGGCAGAGGGGAACGTGCTGCTCGACGAGCGGGACGTCGGGTCCTACGCGGCCAAGGCACTCGCCCGCTCGCTCGGGTTCCTGCCCCAGGATCCGCTGGCGCCGGAGGACATCAGGGTCAGGCAGCTCATCGGGCGCGGGCGTTTCCCGCACCAGCCGATGTTGTCGCTGTGGTCGGCGGAGGACGAGAGCGCGGTCAGCGAGGCCATGACGACCGCGGGCGTGGACGGCCTGGCCGACCGGCCGGTGAACGAGTTGTCGGGCGGGCAGCGGCAGCGGGTGTGGGTGGCCATGGTGCTCGCGCAGCGCACGCCGTACCTGCTGCTCGACGAGCCGACCTCGTTCCTGGACATCGCGCACCAGTACCGGCTGCTGGCGCTGCTGGCGCGGCTGCGGGACGAGGGGCGCACGGTCGTCGCCGTGCTGCACGACATCAACCAGGCGTGCCGGTTCGCCGACCATCTGATCGCGATGAAGGACGGGCAGGTCGTCGCCGAGGGCGCGGCGGCCGACGTGGTGGACGCCGCGCTGATCAAGGACGTCTTCGACCTGCCCGCCGTCGTCGTGCCGGACCCGGTGACCGGCACGCCGATGGTCGTGCCTACGCTCGACGGCCGAACAGGGCCATCCGGCTGATCATCGCGTCGGCGGCGAGGTGGTAGCAGACGCTCACGCAGCCGAGCAGCTCGGCGGGCGTGGTGAAGGTGCCGGCGAGCGTCTTGTCGGCGATCCTGCGCACGCCCGGGATGAGCGCGCCCAGCTCCGCCGCGGGCGTGCTCGGCATGTCGATCTCCAGCTCCAGCACGTCGGGCATGCGCAGCGGCGCCAAGTCTCCCGCCCCGCGTACGGTCGCCGCCGCGGCCTCCCGGATCTGCCGCCTGGCCTCGGTCGGGGACAGGCTGTCGGCCGCGGTGTGCCCGTGGGCCACCTTGACCGCGACGGTGCGTACGCCGGGGAAGGCCTTCTCCGCGACGCCGCAGATGACGTCGTCACCGGTGAGCAACCCGATCGGTACGCCGACCGCGGCCGCCTGCAGCGCGTTGACCTCGGCCTCCGAGACCGGGCTGCCGTTGAGCCGCACCTCGTAGAAGTGTGAGGAGTAGGTGTGGGAGAGCACGCCCGGTGAGCCGGCGGCGGCGTGGTAGCCGAGGAACATGGCCACGTCGTGCTCGGCCGAGATGCCCTCGGCCATGCAGTCCAGCTTGGGCGTGCCGAAGATCAGCCGGGCGCGGGGGTCGAGCTCCTCGTGCAGCAGGTTGTCCATGGTGCCGTGGCTGTCGTTGATCAGGACGCTGTCGGCGCCCGCCTCGAACGCGCCCTCGATCGCGGCGTTGGCCTCGGCGGTCATCAGGCTCTGCGAGCGGGGATAACCGTGGCCGCCGCGGACGATCTGGTCCATGGTCGCGATGCCGGAAATGCCCTCCATGTCGATGGAGATGTAGACCCGCACTGACTGCTCCTTTCGTTGGCCGCTGTCGCAGCGTGTCACCCTAGAAGGCGGCGGGCTTTGGCGCGTTGGCCGAACCTTCGCGCGCGGCTTCGGCGTACCGCACAGCGCTGGGGATCACGAACGCGGCGCCCACGGCGAGCAGCCCGAGCAGCGCGGACAGCAGGTAGGTGGACACGAAGCTGCTCTCGGCGGGGATCCCGGCCACGCTGCCGCCGGCCAGCACCATGGCGCCCACCTGCGCGCCGAAGGTGCCGCCGATGCTCTTGGCGACGAAGACCACGCCGCTGACGCCGGCCGCCCGTTCCCCGGGCACGTCGGCGGCCACGACGTTGAGGACCGCGGTGAGCCCGATGCCGCCGCCCAGGCCGGTGACGGTCACCCCGGCCACGATCTCCCACGGGGAGCCGTGCCAGAAGGCGAGCATGGCCGTGCCCACGGAGACCAGGACGGCGCCGAGCACCAGCACGGTACGCCGCCCGAGCACCCGGGTCATCGGCCCGACCAGCGGCGCGATCACGGTGCCCGCGACGCCCAGCGGGAACATGTAGAGCCCGATCCACAGGGTGTCGGCGCCCATGCCGTACCCGGTGTTCGCGGGCAGGGACAGCATCATCGGCAGCGCGACCAGCAGCCCGAAGGAGGCGAAGCCGAACACGAACCCCATCGCGGTCACTCCGGCGGAAGAACGTCCGGCCAGCAGGCGCAGGTCCACGAGCGGTTCCCTGCTGCGCAGCTCGACGAAGGCCCACAGTCCCAGCGTCAGGGCCGCGCCGGCGAACAGGGCGAGCGCGGCGGGATCGGTCCAGCCCCAGCTCGACGAGGTGGTCAGGCCCAGCATGAGCAGGGCGATCCCGCCGCCGAGCAGCAGCCCGCCCGGCCAGTCGACGCGGCCGCGGGCGTCGCGGGGCGTGGCGGGCACGGCGATCCAGGCCCAGAGCGCGGCCACCAGCGCGCCGCCCAGGGTCAGGAAGAACAGGCTCCGGTAGCCGAGCGCGGTGATGAGCGGCCCGGACAGGATCAGGCCGATCGCGCCGGCGAGCGCGGCCGTGCCGATGACCAGGCCGTTGCCGGTGGCGCCCTGCTCGGGTTCGAGGGTGTCGCGGAACAGCCCGACGGTCAGCGGCAGCACGCCCAGCCAGACGCCCTGTACGGCCTGGCCGGCGATCAGCACCTGCACGTTGGGCGCCAGGCCCGAGATGAGGGCGCCGGCGCTGGTGATCGCCATCAGGATGAGCAGGACGGTCCGCTTGTCGTACATGTCGGCCAGGCGGCCGGAGATCGGCGTGCTGATCGCCGAGCTGATCAGCCCGCCGGTGAAGATCCACGCGATCTCGCCGGGCGAGGCGGACAGCTCTCTCTGGATGAGCGGGAGCGCGGGCGAGAGCATCGTCTCCAGCAACTGGAAGACGCCGATGAACAGCACCGGAGGGCCGATGATGCCGAAGCCGGATCTGGACATGGTCCTGCCTTTCGGGGGGTGACCTGGCTATGCCGGGCCGAGCACCCTGGAGGTGACCAGGGAGCGCGCGGCGTCGGCGAAGAACTCCTCCGAGCTGCCGTGAACGCCGAGGATGACGGCCTGACCGAGCCCGGACAGCAGCGCCTTGAGCGCGCGGGCCAGGCGGACGGCCTGTTCTCCGGTGACCGGTACGCCGTCGTGTTCGCGACCGGTGAGGTGGCGTACCAGGTCGGCCTCGGAGGCGTTGACGGCGGTGTTGAGCTTGGCGAGCAGGTTCGCGTCGTTCAGCACGAGCTCCAGCAAGCGGACCTCGAACAACAGCAGCCCGGCGGCCTCCGGGTCGGCCGACATCCGCCAGAACTGCCGGGCGATGGCGTCCACGACCTCCTCAAGCGGGCGGTCAGGCGGGATCCGCTCGACCGGCCGCCGGTCGAGCGGGCCGGTGTAGTCGTCGATCATCGCGACCATCAGCCCGTCCTTCCCGCCGAACAGCGAGTAGACGGCGCCGGTCGTGAGCCCGGCGAGTTGCGCGATCTCCTCCAGCTTCGCCCGCGCGCCGTCCCTGCCGACGACCTCCCGTGCGGCGTCGATCAGCGCGCGCTTGTTCGCGGCCTTGCTTTCCGCCCTGGTCAGTCGCATGGTGTCGGGTCTCCCGGAGTTGAGTGAGCGAAACGATAATCTAGATTATTAGAATAATCCAGATTATCGTTGCGTGCATGAACGTCGACGCATACATGAACCAGGTGCCCGACCACGCCGCGTTCCCGTCCGTGGATCAGATGCACGCCGAGCTCGACCACCTCGCCGCCACCCACCCCGACCTGGTACGGCTGCGCCACATCGGCACCTCCCGCCTGGGCGAGCCGCTCCGCGTGGCCACGATCGGCGCCGGCCCCCACGAAGCGGTCATCATCGGCGGCCCCCACCCCAACGAGCCCATCGGCTCCCTCACCGTGAGCAACCTGCTGCGCCGGCTCATCGACGACCCGTGGCTGCGCGAGGAGTTCGGCTACCGCTGGCACCTCATCCCCTGCGTCGACCCGGACGGCGCCCGGCTCAACGAAGGCTGGTACGCGCGGCCCGGCGACCGGCGGGCGTACGCCGAGCACTTCTACCGCCCGTGCGAGGCCGACCAGGTCGAGTGGACGTTCCCGCTGACCGGCGACGGCTACACCTTCGACCGCACGCTGCCGGAGACCGAGGCGCTGATGCGGCTGATGGACGAGGTGAAGCCGGACTTCGTCTACTCCCTGCACAACGGCGAGCTCCAGGGCGCCTTCTACTACCTCAGCCGCGAGCTGCCCGGCCTGGCGGAAAAACTCGCCACCGTCGCCTCCGGCCGGGGCCTGCCGCTGCACATGGGCCCGCCGGAGATCCCGAGCGCCAGGCAGATCGGCCCGGCCGCCTACATCACGCCGCGCGGCGCCGAACTGGGCGAGGTCTACGGCATCGGCGGCGGCAGCGTCGACTACGCCGACCGCTTCGGCGCCCTGCACCTGGTGACCGAGCTGCCCTACTGGGCCGATCCGGCCGTCTCCGACCAGACCCCGACCGGCCAGGTGTACGGCGACACGATCGCGGCTCACCTGGCGTCGCAGCGCGACCTGATCGCCGAGCTGAGGCGGTCCATGGCCGCGGTCGGGGCCGACCTGACCGTGACCTCGCCGTTCCGCCGGTCGATGGAGGACTTCGTCGCCACCCACGACGCCTACATCTCCGAATGGGAGGGCTTCCCCGGCACCGACCGGCCGGCCACGGTCGCCGAGGTCGTCGGCAACGAGCAGCTCAAGCACAGCATGCGGCTGCGCTATGGCGGCACCTTGCTGCGGATGCTGGACGCCGAGCTGGCGGCGGGCAACCCGACCCCGGCCATCCGGGCGGAACGGGCCCGCGTGCGGGCGCTCTTCGACGCCTGGTTCGCCGAGGCCGACGCCGGGTTCACCGCCACCCCGATCCCGATCCGCACGCTGGTCGCCGTCCAGCTCGGCGCCGCTCTGCTGGCCGCGGAGGCCGCCAAGGGCCCGGACCCGGCGTAATGACCGATGTTGTCGAGGTTCTGTGCGGTTGAACGGGGCCGATATGTCTTGCGAGGCGACCCAGAGCTACGGAAGGATCACACAACCTCAGTAAGACCAGCAGCGAGGAGGCTGTTGTGGACCCCCAGGCCGGCATCGACCGTTTCGGTTACCAGCAGGAATTACGCCGCGGGGTAGGGCTCGCCGACCTGGTCTTCTACGGCCTGGTCATGATGGTGCCCATCGCACCGTTCGCCATCTTCGGCCTCGTCTACTCGCGATCGGGCGGCATGCCGGTCATGGCGTACCTGGTCGGCGTGGTCGCGCTCCTGTTCACCGCCATGTCCTACGCCCAGATGGTACGGGCGTTCCCGCTGTCCGGATCGGTCTACAACTACGCCGGCCGCGGCATCGCCCCGCCCGTCGGGTTCATGACCGGATGGGCGATCCTGCTGGACTACCTGCTGGTGCCGAGCCTGCTCTACCTGGTCGCCTCGATCGCCATGAACTCCACCCTGCCCGGCATCCCGGTCTGGGCCTGGCTGGTCTTCTTCGTCGCCGTCAACACCGCCATCAACCTGCGGGGCATCCGCATGACGATCACCATCACCAAGGTGATGATCGTCGCCGAGCTGGCCGTGCTGGCGCTGTTCCTGGCGGCCGGGGTCTGGGCCCTCATGCAGGGCTACGGGCGCGGGTTCAGCCTGGCGCCGCTGTTCAACCCGGACACCTTCTCCTGGCCGATCGTGTTCGCCGCGGTGTCGGTGGCGGTGCTGTCGTTCCTCGGCTTCGACGGGATCAGCATGCTCGTCGAGGAGTCCACCGGCGGCTCCGAGCAGGTGGGCCGGGCGATGCGCATCGCGCTGCTGCTGGCCGGAGTGCTGTTCATCGCCCAGGTCTGGGTGGCGGCGCTGCTCGTACCCGATCCGCAGGGTCTGCTGACCAGCGCCAGCGGCACCGCCTTCTACGACACGGCCCAGGTGGCGGGCGGCGAGTGGCTGAGGCAGGTCACCTCGACGGCCACCGCCATCTCGTGGGGCATCGCCAACACGCTGGTCGCGCAGGTCGCGGTCTCCCGGCTGCTCTACGCCATGGCCCGCGACCGGCAACTGCCCTCGTTCCTGGCCAGGATCTCGGTCAAGAACGCCGTGCCCACCAACGCCATCCTGCTCATCTCGGCGCTCTCCGTGGGTCTCGGGCTGTGGATGGCCACCCGCCCGGACGGCGTCGACTTCCTCAGCAGCCTGATCAACATGGGCGCGCTGGTGGCCTTCATCGTCCTGCACCTGTCGGTGATCGTGCACTACACGATCCGCGGCCGGTCCACGAACATGTGGGCGCACCTGGTCGCGCCGCTGATCGGGCTGGGCGTGCTCGTCTTCGTCGTGATCCACGCCAACGTGATGGCGCAGGTCGTCGGCCTGATCTGGTTCGTGGTGGGCGGCGTGGTCCTCGGCGCCCTGTACCTGCTCGGCCGTCCGCCCACCCTACGGCCGAGCGCGCTGACGAAGGAGCCGGTGTGAGCGCGGAGGTCCCGCCGCCGCTCTACCAGGACCTCTTCATCGTGTGCCACCACGAGAACGGCAAGCCGCTCATCCACCGCTCCTCCATCTCCCTCGGGCTGGCCGGGGCGGTGCTGATCGACCTGGCCCTGTACGGGCGCGTCCGGCTCGACGGCCGCGCCGTGGCGGTCACCGACCGCACTCCCACCGGCGACCCGGTCGTCGACGCGTACGCGGGGGCGTTCCTGCGCGAGCGACCGGAGCTGGACGCGGTGACCTGGGCCAAGACGGTCGCGGCCGACAGCTACGACCGGGCCAGGCGGCAGCTCGTACGCGTCGGCCTGCTGACGGAGGTGACCGGGCGGCGGCTGGGCATGCTGCCGTACACGCGCTACCGGGCCGACATGGCCTCGATCGTGCGCGCCTCGACCGACGTGCGCTCCGCGGTGAGCGGCTGGCGGGAGATGGACGCGCGCGGCGCCGCGCTCTGCGGCCTCGTCCTGGCGCTGCAGGTGCACACCGAGCTCTACATCGGCCAGTCGCCGGCCCAGCTGACCACGACCCTGCGGACCATCGTCAACGAGCACTCGCCTCAGGTGAAGGAGCTCGTCGGCCTGTTCGAGACGCTGATCGGCGAGGCGGCCGTGGCCGTGTACCGCTGAGCGGCGCCGCCGTACGATCACTTCACGCGAAACCCCTCACAGGAAGCCCGCCCATGAACCACGAGCGTTCCGACCTCGCCGCGAAGATCCAGCCCGACATCCCGCACGCGGCCCGCATCTGGAACTACTGGATGGGAGGCAAGGACAACTTCGAGGCCGACCGGGCCGCCGGCGACGCGGTGGCCCAGGTGTATCCGGACATCGTGAAGATGGCCGTGCAGTCGCGCGGGTTCCTGGTCCGCGCCGTCGGCCACCTGGCGGGCGAGGCCGGGATCTCCCAGTTCCTCGACATCGGCACCGGCCTGCCGACCATGCAGAACACCCACGAGGTCGCCCAGTCGATCAACGCGGCCTCGCGCATCGTCTATGTCGACAACGACCCGCTGGTGCTCGTGCACGCCCGCGCCCTGCTGCGCAACACCACCCCGGAGGGCGTCACCGCGTACGTGGACGGCGACTACCACGAGCCGGAGCTGATCGTCTCCGACGCCCACAACGTGCTCGACTTCACCAAGCCCATCGCGGTGATGTTCATGGGCGTGCTGGGGTACGTCGAGGACTTCGAGCTCATGCGCTCGATCGTCGGCCGGGTCATGGACAGCGTGCCCTCGGGCAGCTACCTCGTGCTGTGGGACGGCACCGCCACCGGCGACGCCGTCGCGGAGGGCAGCGACAAGCTGGCGGAGAGCGGCGCGGTCCCCTACTACCTGCGCTCGCTCGACGAGATGGCCAGCTGCTTCGAGGGCCTGGAGATGGTGGAGCCGGGGCTGGCCCCGATCTCGCAGTGGCACGACGAGGCGGGGCCGTTCATCGACGCCCACGGGGCGGTGGCGCGGAAGCCCTGAACGTTCGCACATGATACGGTCGTTTTTATGACGACCGTTTCTGATGTGATAGACGTGGACGTGTTGATCATCGGAGCGGGCCTGTCCGGCATCGGCGCCGCGTGGCGCCTCCAGCGCGAGCGCGGCTGGACGTACGCGGTGCTCGAAGCCCGGGACCGCCCCGGTGGCACGTGGGACCTGTTCCGCTACCCGGGCGTCCGCTCCGACTCGGACATGTTCACGCTCAGCTACCCCTTCCAGCCGTGGCGCGGCGGGAAGTCGCTGGCCGACGGCGACAGCATCCGCCGCTACATCGAGGACACCGCCCGCGAGCACGGCATCGACCGGCACATCCGCTACGGGACCAAGGTCGTCTCCGCCGGCTGGTCCGGCGAGCGCGGCCGGTGGACGGTGCGGACCGGCGACGGGGTCTGGACGTGCTCGTTCCTCTACGTCTGCGCCGGCTACTACGACTACGAGCAGGGCCACCAGCCGGACTTCGACGGCGTGGAGCACTTCGGCGGCCGGTTCGCGCATCCGCAGTTCTGGCCGGAGGACCTCGACGTCACCGGCAGCCGGGTCGTGGTGATCGGCAGCGGCGCCACCGCCGTCACGCTCGTGCCCGCGCTGGCCGGGAAGGCGGCGCACGTCACGATGCTCCAGCGCTCCCCGACGTACATGAGCGCGCTGCCCGACGTCGACCGGACCGCCGACGCGCTGCGCCGCCTGCTGCCCGCGCGGCTCGCGCACACCCTCGTCCGCGCCAAGAACGTGCTGCGCAGCCAGCTGATCTACTGGCTGAGCAGACGCTACCCCGAGCGGACCAAGCGGTACCTGCGCCGGGGCGTCCTCAGGTTCCTGCCCGACCCCGCCTACGCCGACCGGCACTTCACGCCCGGCTACCAGCCCTGGGACCAGCGGCTGTGCGTCGTGCCCAACGGCGATCTCTTCCGCGACGTGACCGCCGGGCGGGCGTCGGTGGTCACCGGCCGCATCGCCCGGTTCACGAAGGACGGCATCACGCTGGAGTCGGGCAAGGAACTGGCCGCCGACGTCGTCGTCTCCGCGACCGGGCTGTCGCTGATCCCCCTCGGCGGCATCGCGCTGACGGTGGACGGCAAGCCGGTCGACCTCGCCGCCACCACCGCCTACCGGGGGCTGATGCTCGGCGGCGTGCCCAACCTGGCCTTCTGCGTCGGCTACACCAACGCGTCATGGACCCTGCGCGCCGACCTGTCCTCCCGCTACGTCGTACGGCTGCTCGCCCACATGCGCAGGCACGGCCTGAGCACGGCGATGCCCGCCTTCCCGCGCGACGGCGCCCGGCGGCCTCTGCTCGGCCTGACCGCCGGCTACGTCCAGCGCGCCGCGCACCTGTTCCCGCAGCAGGGCGAGCGCGACCCGTGGCTGGTCACCCAGAACTACCTGGCCGACCTCGCGAAGTTCGCGTTCCTCGACGTTCGCAAGGGCATGATTTTCGGGTGACGTAAACTCTTCCCGCTCACACACCCCTGGAGGGCCACCGCATTGGACGTCCACGTCCCCACCCGGATGCTCGTCGAGGCGCTCGTCCGCACCGACCTCACCGTCGACGCGGGTGAGCTCTACGCCACCGCGGAACAGCTCGGCATGACCGATCAGCAGGTGCGCCTGTGCATCAAGCGGCTGGTCGCGGAGGAGCGCTTCGTCCAGGAGGGCCGCGGGCGCAAGGCGATCCTGCGGGCCACCGGCAGCGCCGAGCGGGCGATGGGGCTCGACGTCGAGTTCGTCGCCCACGCCTACCGGCAGGACGCCGGGCTCGCGCCCTGGGACGGCACCTGGCATCTGGTGGGCTTCGCCGTACCGGAAAGTGCGAGGACCGGCAGGGACGCGCTGCGCGCGGCGATCACCGCGCTCGGCGGGGCGCCCGTGCACGGCGGCCTCTACCTCAGCGCCAACGCGTGGGAGCCCTACGTCGAGGAGCACGCCCGCCGCCTGGACGTCCTCGACCACGTCACCTTCCTGACCACCCGCGACCTGCGCAGGGGCGGGCAGGCCGACCCGGTCGCCCTCGCCCGCGCCCTGTGGCCGCTGGAGGAGATCGCCGGGCGCTACGACCGCCTCGCCGCGATCGCCCGGCCGCGGCTCGACCTGCTGCGAGGCGCGAACCCGCTCACCCCGCAGGAGCGGCTGACCATCGCGGTGGAGCTGGCCGCCGAGTTCACCCGCGCGATGGAGGACGACCCGCTCCTGCCTCCGGAACTGCTGCCGCGGCCCTGGCCCGGCGCGCAGGCCCGCGAGCTGACCGCGACCTGCTGGAAGCTGCTCGACCACCAGATCGGCTCCGGCATCCGCCTGTTCAAGCTCTACGGGACGCTCACTCCACGATGACCCGGACGGACCCGGCGTGCCCGGCCAGGTCGGCGAAGAACCGCTCGCCGTCGATCGCGGTCTCCGGCGGGTGCACGCCGGGCGGGACGCGCTCCACGTCGAGCAGTTGGGCCAGGCCCAGCGCGGCCGGGAGGCCGGTGGCCTCGTCCATGCCCATCATCAGCGTCTCGGCCCCGGCCAGGTGGGCCAGGACGGTACGCGGCCGCCCGTCCGCCGTGCCTATGGCGGCGGCGAAGAACGCCGGCAGGGAGCCCGGCGCCTTGAAGCCGAACGCCCGCACGGCCGCCCGCATGGCCCGGCGCGTGGCGGGCTTGGCCAGGGCGGCGGCGGCGCTCTCGTTGGTGAGCCGGCCTTCGTCGAGGTCGGTGCGCAGCACGTCCAGGTAGGCCGCGGTACCCGGCGTGACGACCATGAGGCTGGCCGACTCCCCCGTCAGGACGTAGCTACGCGCCAGCGTCACGGGCTCGGGGTGGCCGACGGTGTAGGCGGTGCCCTTCCTGCCGCCGGGCAGGTCGAGCGTGACCGGCCGCATGGGCGGCCGCTGGACGACCTGCCCGCCGCTGACCACGGCGACGGTACCGCTGATCTGCTGCATCCAGTGCACCGCCGCCGCGATGGGCCGGCCGTCGGGCCCGTTCAGCTCGGTCTGCTCGGCGCCGGAGCCGGGGACGTCGACGGGCCAGGCGGTGTAGAGGTCCGTCACGGTGTCGAGTTCCGCCACGGCGCGGGCCGCGAGCAGGTTGCTGATCCCGGGGCTCGCGCCCATGCCGATCACCGCGCGCACGCCCGCGGCGCGGGCCTGCCCGTCGAGCTCGAGCATCTCCAGGGTGGGTTCCCAGTCGTCGCAGATGTCGAGGTAGTGGGTGCGGGCGAGGATCGCCGCCCGCAGGACGGCCGGGCCGAAGCGGTAGTAGGGCCCGACCGTGTTGAGCACGACGTCGGCTCCTTCCAGCGCGGCGGCCAGCCCGTCCGCGTCGGTGACGTCCACCTGCCGGGCGCTGAGCCGTGCCGGGAGGCCGCCGAGCTCCTTGACCAGCCGGTGCGCCGCGTCCAGGTCACGGTCGGCGACGACGATCTCCCGCACCCCGGCGAGACCCGCTGCCACGCGCACCGCGACCCTGCCCATCGATCCGGAACCGCCGAGGGCGAGGATTCTCATCATTACCTCTCATATCTTCACCTATCGTTTTCAGTACGATAGAACGAAATATGAACATATCAGCGCTTCCGCTGTTCCGCGAGAGGCCGGCCAGCCGGATGATCGCGGCAGAGGCGGCCAGCACGCTGCCGCTCGCGGCGATGGTGCTGCCCTACCTCCTGGCCGGGGACGACACCGCGCCGGAATGGGCCCAGTTGCTCGGGCTGGCGGTCATCGTCACGCTCTACCTCACCGCGCTGCACACCTGGCGCCTGGTCCTGGCCGGCGGCCTGCGCCCGTGCCCGGCGCGCCCGCTCCGACTCCATCTCCGTGACGAGCGGCGGCTGCGCGTCCTGGTGCTCGGCTACCCCGTCCTGCTCGCCGCGCTCCTGCCGATCCCCGCCACCTGGACGGCCTTCTGGTTATGGGTCACCGTGATCAGTGCGGTCGCGAGCGCGGTCTCCGCCGTCCGCATGATCGTCATGTTGCACCGCCGTTGACACTGGAGGTAGTCGTGGTCAGGAGCTTCACCTCGCGGGCCGCCGGGCCGTACGAGCGTGGTCTTGAGTTCGGTACGGCTCACGCGCGCGACATCGCCCGCACCGTGACCGGGTACCGGATGATGTTCGACGGCCTGGCGGAGGCGCCGGTGCCCATCGCCGAGCCGGGCGCGCGGGCGTTCACCGCGATCGAGAAGTGGGCGCCCGACCTCGCCCGGGAGATCGAGGGGATGGCGGCGGGCGCCGGGCTGCCGGTCGAGGACCTGGCCGCGATCAACGCGCGGACCGAGATCCTCGCCACCCTGCCCGCGCCGCCGCGCGGCGAGTGCTCGGCGGCCGTCGTGCTCGGCGAACCGACCCGGGCCGGGCAGACCTGGGACTGGGCCGAGGCGATGGCCGGGAACTGGTTCGTCTGGACCATCCCCCACCCGTCCGGGCACGTCGTGCGCACGATGACCGAGTACGGCATCGTCGGCAAGATCGGCGTCAGCTCGGCGAACGTCGGCGTGCTCTTCACGTTCCTGTCACACGCGCGCGACGGCGAGGCCATGGGCGTGCCCGTTCACGTGGTGGCCCGGCGCGTGCTCGACGAGGCCCGCGACCTGTCCTCGGCCACCGGCCTGCTGGTCTCGCCCGAGGTCTCCGCCTCGACCTCGATCACCGTGGTCACCCCAGGCTCCGCGATCACCGCGGAACTCCATCCGGGCGGTCCCTCCTGGGTGCTGCCCGACGACGACGGCGTCCTGGTCCACACCAACCACTTCCTCGACCCGGTCGCCGCCGCGGGCGACCAGGTGCCGCGGGAGTACCCGGACACGTTGCTGCGCCACCAGACGTTGCGTCGGCGCCTGCGCTCCGGCGGGCCGCTGACGGAGGCCATGGCCGACCATTCCTCGGGCAGCAAGAGCATCTGCTGTCACGTGCCGGCGGGAGCCGTACTCCCGGAGTGGGAGCAGCGCACGCTGGCGACGATCGAGCTCCACGTGGACCGCGGCGACCTCACCGTCCACGCCGGCGGCCCCTGCGGCGTGCGGCCGGCAGGCCCGGCAGGCCCGGCAGGCCCGGCAGGGGAATGATCCGGCGGCGCTCCCCTGGGTCCGTGAGAACCAGGTCGAGCCGGTGACGGGGACGCCGGTCCGGCGTCCCCGCCGCCGACGACGGTTCAGGCCGCGGCGTTCTGGTGGTTCCGTTCGGCCTGCTGCTTGACCTGCTGAATCTGCTCATCGGTGACGCGCAGGTCGCCGAATTCCTTGACCGCCTGGTAATAGGTCCAGGCCAGGCCGTTGCAGGTGGAGCGGGAGAGCCCGGAATATCCGGCGCACACCTGGCGCATGTCGAAGTAGAAGGCGTCGTCGATACGCGGCTTGTTGGCCGGGAAGACGTTCATGGCCTTGTAGTTGCGGTAGCCGAAGTCGTGGCGCCGGCAGGACATCCTGAAGTCGAAGCCGAGCGGCTGGTCGGGGCTGCTGGAGCACAGGTCGGTCGACCAGTCGAAGTTGTAGTCGGCCCACGCGGCCTGGTTCTGCCAGGCGGCGCGCCAGGCGGAGGCGCTGCCGGCGTTCGGCTGGGAGAAGGTGGAGAGCGCGGCGAGTTTCTGTTCCGGCGTGACCGCGTGGGCCGGGAGCGCGAATCCGAAGAAGGCGGCCACGGACAGGAGGGCGGATATCGCGAGTAAGAGGGACCGTCTGACCATGAGAACCTGCTTTCACTGCACGGGGGGTGCGGAGGAATGCGGTGGCAAGGTTCGCCCGACGACCTAACAATGAAGCGAAGGCGGGGAAAACTAAAAGCAGATCTTGTCCAATTTTTCCAGCAGGGTTTGCGGAGAGTCGCCCTTTACGGTCAGTCGAATTCCGATGTCAGCGGGACAGCAGCAACCGCGCCGACCACCCGGCCGCCCACAGCAGGAGCAGGCCGACGACCACGCCCCCGCCGACCAGGGCCAGCCCGGCCCCGATGTTCGCGCCGATCGTGCCCGCGGTCACGACGCGCGCCCCCGCCCCGGCGATCGTCCCCGCCACCAGCGCCGGTACGAGCGCCGCCCACCACCGGCCGTCGAAGCGCCGCCCCCGGGCGGCCCAGATCAGCAGGCCGAGCGTGAGCACCATGACGGCCACAGCGCCCAGGCCGGCCACCCGCTCCACCACCGGGCCGATGTCCGGCGGCCGGAACGCGTAGTCGAGACCGGTCCCCTGCGGCACGTCCACGCTCAGATCCCCGACCAGCCACCACACGGCGACAGGGGTGGCCAGGACGCAGCCCGCGGCGGCGGCCGCGAGGCCGCCTGCTCTGATCGACATGTCTACCAATGTGGGGTGGCGCGCGGTTCGCGTCCACCCCCTGCGGCACCCGCCGGTCGGGCATGACTTCCCGGATCCGGCCGGCGGGCCCGCGTGGAGGGTCAGCGTGCGGTCTTGCCAGCGGCGACGCGCGGCTTGGCGGGAACGGCACGGCGCTTGGGCGTCGGGACGCGGAAGACGGCGCCACGGTGGTCGTACTCCTCGGCGCCCTCGTCGTCGAACCAGCGGCCGCCATCGCCCAGGTACCGGAAGGCGAACGCCTCGCCCTGCGGTACGGCTACCGCCACCCTGTAGCGACCGTCGTCGCCGAGCTGCATCGGGTGCGCGAGCGGGTCCCAGCCGTTGAAGTCGCCGACGACGGACACCGGCCCGACCTCACCGGGAAGGGTGAAGAGAACCTCCACCTGCCCCCTCCTGTTGGGTTTGCTGTGAGTGAACATCTTTCTCCCCCGAATAAGATGATTCAGACGATTGCGCGTTCAGCCATACCCCGGCCGACGGCGAGAAACGGGCGATCTTCGCAGTTTTTAGCGTTTACGAGAGGATTCCGCTCCGGGAATTTCCTCATGGGCTAGTGACGCGATCCGGTCGGCAGGCCGCCGGCCGTCTCGACCCGGGTCTCGCACCGCCGGGCGCCCTCGCTGCCGACGACCACGATCCCGTTGTCGGTGACCGTGTAGAGCTCGCGATCCAGTTCGGGGTCGAGGCCGATCCTCGCGCCGTCCGGGATGACGGCGTCGCGGTCCACGATCGCCCGCCGGACGATCGCGTCCCGGCCCACCCGTACGTTCTCCATCAGGATCGAGTCGGCGACCTGGGCGCGGGCCCCCAACGTGACCCGCGGGGACAGCACGGAGCGCTCGATGTCCGCCTCGGCGGCGACGGCGACGCCCGGCGAGAGCAGCGAGTCGACGGCGCGGCCCGGCCGTTCCCTGCCGAAGGTCACCGGCGCGAGCAGGTCGTGGAAGGTGCGGATCGGCCAGTGCGCGTTGTGCAGCGTGAAGGCCGGGTCGGGTCCGATGAGGTCCATGTGGGCTTCGTAGTAGGCGTCCAGGGTGCCGACGTCACGCCAGTAGCCGCGCTCGCGGGGGCTGACGCCGTGCACGTGGTTGCGGGCGAAGTCGTAGACGTCGGCCCGGCCCTCGCGTACCAGCATGGGGATGATGTCGGCGCCGATGTCGTGGCGGCTGGACACGTCCATCGCGTCCTCCTCCACCGCGTCGATCAGCGCCTGCGTCCTGAACACGTAGTTGCCCATGGACGCGCGGATCTCCTCCGGCGAGTCGGGCAGGCCGGCCGGGTCACCGGGTTTCTCCACGAACCGCGCGATCCGCCGGCCGCCCGGCGCGCACTCGATCACCCCGAACTGGTGGGCCAGCGCCCGCGGTTGCCGGATCGCCGCGACCGTGACGTCCGCCCCGGACTCGAGGTGCTGGGCGAGCATCTGCGCCGGATCCATCCGGTAGACGTGGTCGGCCCCGAACACCAGCACATGTTCCGGAGGATCGTCCCGCAGCAGGTGCAGGTTCTGGAACAGCGCGTCGGCCGAGCCGGAGAACCACTGCGGCCCGAACTGCTGCTGCGCCGGAACCGGGGCGATGTAGTGCCCCACCTGAGAGGAGAGTTGCCAGCCGCGCGCGATGTAGCGGTCGAGACTGTTGCTCTGGTATTGGGTCAGCACCACGATCTTGAGATAGCCGGCGTTGGTCAGATTGGAGAGCACGAAGTCGATCAGCCGGAACATCCCGCCGAACGGGACGTTCGGTTTGGCCCTGCCCATCGTCAACGGCAGTAGTCGTTTTCCCTGTCCGCCGGCCAGCACCACGGCCATAACTCTGCACGAGGTCATGGGAATGACGCTATCTTCGCCTTTCACAGCTCCATTGCAAGAAGGTGCGTCATACCCCCAAAGAATCGTTATGCCGCGCATGAGCGAAGACCTGCCGTTCGGCGGAAAGGAACCGGCGTGATCGAGGTTGAGGTCATCGACGGGATCGCCGTCGTACGGCTGGCCCACGGCAAGGTCAACGCCCTGGACCTGGAGCTGTGCCAGGCGATCGAGACGACGCTGCGCGACCTGGACACCGGCGGGGTGAGAGCCGTCGTGCTCACCGGTTCCGGACGGGCCTTCTCGGCCGGGGTCGACCTGGAGCGCATCGTCGACGGCGGCGCCGGCTACGTGGCCACGTACCTGCCGGCGCTGAGCGGCGCGTTCCGGGCCGTCTTCGACCTGGGCAAGCCCGCCGTGGCCGCGATCAACGGCCACGCGATCGCCGGCGGCTGCGTGCTGGCCGCCGCCTGCGACCACCGCGTCATGGCCACCGGACCGGGCACGATCGGCGTTCCCGAACTGCTGGTGGGAGTGCCGTTCCCGGAGGTGGCCCTGGAGATCATGCGGTCCGCGCTCGGGCCGGTCGGCGCGCGGCGGGCGATCCTCGGCGGCCGCAACCATCCGGCCGCCGAAGCGCTGGCCCACGGGTTCGTGGACGAGGTGGCCGAGCCCGGTGAACTGCTCGACCGGGCGTTGTCGGTCGCCGGCCGGCTGGCCGCGATCCCCGCCGACACCTTCCGGCACACCAAGGGGCAACTGCGCGGCGAGGCGGCCGGCGAGCAGGAGACGCTGCGCCTGTGGCGGACGGCCGCGGCCGACGGGCGGATCGAGTCCTTCATGGCACGGACGGTCGCGTCCCGCCGCCGCTCGTGAAGCGCTCCGCGCGCATATGGTGGGAATCATGTTCTTCGAGCCCCCAACGGCCCAGGACGAACCATCCGAATCACCCCAACCGGGCCTGTCCCCCTGGCAGGCGCCTCCGGCGCTGGAGAGGGGCGCGGTGCTGGTCAGCGATCTGGTGCTGGCCCGTACCCAGGACGTCGCCATGATCGTGCAGACGATCCAGGCCTTCAGCACCGGCTGCCTGATCAACGTGGACGTCATCACGCGCTCGTCCGCCGACGACTCCGCCCTCACGCGCGCCATCTACCAGCACATGGTCACCGGTGTGAAGGCCGGCGCCCCGCTGCCTGACGACCTGCTGCGGTTCGGCGTGCGCTTCGCCGACGGCTCCAAGGTCACCACCGTCGGGCACCGCATCGGCAAGCGGCATCCCCCGTCGGCCGCGCCGCCGCCGGGTCCGCAGATCTCCTGGCTGCTGCCCGGCATGTCGATGCGCAGCGGCCCAGAAGACTCGAGCGTCCTCGTCGCCGGGTTGTGGTTGTGGCCCTCTCCGCCCGCCGAGCCGTTCCAGCTCGCCGTGGAGTGGCCCGCCGGCGGTGTCGAGCTCACCTTCGCCGAGGTGGACGGCGCCGCCATCGCGTCGGCCGCGGGGCGCTCGCTTCCTTACTGGCCCGACGGAGAAGCTGAGTAGCCCCGTACTCATGTGGCGGGACCCGGCGCCCTGAGATCGTCGGTGCATGGCGCGAATTCCGCAGGTGCGCAGGGTCCTGTTCAACGACGAAGAGGTCGGGATGGGCTTCAACAGCGAGTCCGGCCTGGCCGTCGGGACGGCGCTCGAAGGCTTCACCGTCTCCTCCGACCCGGACGCCGACGGCCAGACGGTGACCTCGTCGATCAGCATCGTCAGCACCCACGAGGAACTCCAGGAGACCCTGGGCATGTCCTTCGAGGCGCAGGGCCGCTACGGATTCTTCTCCGCCTCGGCGAAGACGACGTTCTCCGAGTCGTCCAACTACAACTCCACCTCCACCTTCCTCGTGGCCCGCGTCGTCGTCGAGAACGCGCTGCGCCGGGGCCGCGGGTTCAGGGTCACCGCCGACGCCAAGGCGCTGCTCGACGCCCTGCGGTTCGAGGAGTTCAACCGGGCCTTCGGCGACAGCTTCGTGCGCGGGCTGCAGACCGGCGGCGAGTTCTACGCGGTCATCCGCATCACGTCGGTCTCGACCACCCGCCAGACCTCGCTGGCCGCCACCCTCCAGGCCGAGGCGAACGGGCTGGTCGCCTCCGGCAGCTTCAAGGCCTCGTTCGAGGAGGCGAACAGGAGCGCCAGTTCGCGCTCGGAGTACACCGCGACGATGTTCCAGAAGGCGGGCTCCGGCGCGACGATCGCGCCGACCGTCGAGATCGGCGAGGTGATCACCCGGTTCAAGCAGTTCCCCACCATCGCCTCCGACAGCTCGGCCGCCTACGAGGCCGAGGTCGTCACATACGACACGCTGCCGCTGCCGGTCCCCACCCCGGAGGAGCAGGAGGCGTTCCTGCTGGCGCTCGCCGACGCGCGCGAGCGCAAGCTGCGCTTCATCCAGACGCGCAACGATCTCGAGTTCGCGCTCCGGCAGCCGGAGTTCTTCCGCGGCCTGCCCTCCACCGACGTCCTGCTGACCGTGATCTCGACCTACACCAAGCTGATCAACGCGGCGATGCAGCACGCCATCAAGCTGTCGCGCGGGCAGATCTCGCCGCCACGCCTGTTCGACCCGGGCGAGCTGGTCCCGCCGCTGCGCGAGCCGGCGCCGATCCCGCTGGTGCGCGTGCCCGTCGACGCGCCCGCGGCGACGCTCCGGCTGGTCTCCCTGATCTGCCGTACGCCCTCCGACCGCGACCCGGACGCCGGGGACGAGATCGTCATCCGGGTCGGCGGCGCCGACGTCGCCGGTGCCCCGTACGAGTTCGAAGAGGGCATGCGGATCGACCTCGGGCACACCTTCCCGCTGGGAGCGGCGCCCGCGAAGATCGAGGTCATCGAGCTGGACGGCGGCTTCGCCGGCGTGGACGACTACATCGGCTCCGTCGTCGCGACCGTGGCCGACCGCGCCACCGGGCGCAAGAACGCCGTGCTGAGCGACGGCCAGGCGGTCTACGAGCTGGTATACGAGGTGGTGTAGCGAACCGTTCGGGGCCCGCCGTACGTCGTGAGGTCATGATGCTGCGATTGCTCGTGGTCACCGCGCTGGCGGCCGCCATGCTGGTGGGCACGACCACCGCCGCCTGCGCCTGCAGTTGCGTGGAGTTCAAGCCGGCGCAGGCCGTACAGAACGCGACGGCGGTGTTCACCGGCACCGTGGTGGCGATCCGCACGGTCAAGGGCCCGCCGAACGCCCAGAAGATTTACACCTTCCGCACCGACCACGTCTACAAGGGCGCGCCCGCCGCCGAGTTCCAGATCGGCGCCGACACCGACAGCCCCGCGTGCGGGTACGTGTTCGACCAGGACGCGCGTTACCTCGTTTTCGCCGGCCAGGCCGAGCGGGTGCCGGGCGCGAGCCTGTCCACGTCGCTGTGTTCGGGAAACATCCCGATCCGTCCGGGCACGGGCCCGCTCAAGGCCGGCGACGAACGCGAGACCACCCACGAGACCATCGGAGGTCCCGTGACCACCGACCTGATCACCGCCCTGGGTACTCCCGTGCGACCCGGCAAGACCGGCACCCCCACCACGCCGCAGCCCGCGGTCTCCTGGCGCTGGGTCGCCGCCGTCGCGGTCGTCACGGCGACCACCCTCTCCTGGTACGCCCGCCACAGCACGGCCGACTAGCTCACATCCGGGACAGCAGCTCGGCCTTCTTGGCCTGGAACTCCTCGGGGGACAGCAGCCCGGCGTCGCGCAGTTCGCCCAGCTTGGCGATCAGCTCGGTGATCTCGGCGGCGGTGTGGCGGGGGGAGAGCGGTTTCGGCCCGCCGGCGGGGATCGCGGCCAGGACGGCGGCGGCGAACGGGAGCGACTTGTGAGTGACGCCCCAGCCCAGGCCGAACACCACCGAGGCCGGGTCGTCGTTCGGGTCGGACGGGGCCACCCGGTCGCGTACCTTCAGCCTGAGCGAGCCGCTCGCCCTCACCGGCGCGTGCCATTCCACGCCTTCCAGATCGGCGACGCGGAAGCGCTGGTCACCGGCGCTGTACTTGGCCGTCGAGGCGCCCGACCAGAACCACGTGAAGGTCACGTGCTCGCCGTCGAACGTGGCCGCGCCGTCCCACGCCTTGAAACCCCGCGGCACGGGCGGGGCGGCGACCAGGAACCGCTCGGCGGGCTCCCGGCTCGTGATCGCGGACCGGAGCTCGTCGGCGTAGTAGTCGGCCAGCGTCTCCTTGCCGGCGGGCAACACCAGCCGGTACGGGTCCAGCACCTCGGCCAGTTGCCCGGCGGCGGCGCTGATCACCGGATCCGCCCCACGCCTCGGCGTCACCCGGAGCACCACCGTGCCCCGCCTGCCATGCGCGAGCGACACCTCGGCGATCGCGCTGTGGGGAACGACGCGTTCGCCGAGTTCGGCGAGGAGTTTGTTCGCCTTCGGCCCCGGCCGGATGCGCAGGGCGTCGCTCTCGAAGCCCCACACGCTCTCGGAGCCCGCCAGAACATCCTCCACGCCCTCAGGCTAAGCCATCATCGGGCTCACCGCCGGGGTGTGAGCACGGTTCCCAGGCCGTCCAGGAGGCGTTCGAGGCCGAAGGCGAACAACGACTCCAGATCGAGCTCCGTCCCCGGCTCGGTGACCTGGGCGACCAGCGGCCCGTCGACGGACAGCCTGGCCGTGACCCACTGCGTGCTGGTCATGCCGGTGTCGAGTTCGGCGCCGGCCTCGCTCTCGATGTTCACCGCCGTCCCGCGCACGTAGTTGACGAGCGTGCCGTACACGTGCAGGCGGGTGCCGGGGTCCAGGTCGAGGCCGTCGAGCGCGCGCAGCGTCCACAGCCCGTACGCCAGCATCCCCGGCAGCGGCACCGGCCGGGTGATCGACACCAGGCGCGGCAGCCAGGGATGGCGCTGGTAGGCGGCCCACTGCAGTTGGGCGGCCACCCGCAGGTGGGAGCGCCATCCGGGCGGCGGCTCCGGGTACTCGATCTCGGCGAACGCGGCGTCGGCGATCAAGTGGGTGAGCTCGGCCTTGGCGTCGAGGTGCCGGTAGAGGGTCATGGTGGCGACGCCGAGCTTGGCCGCCACCGCCCGCATCGACAGCGCCGCCAGGCCGCTCTCGTCGGCGATCCGCAGGGCCACGCGGACGACCCGCTCGCGTTCGAGGCTCCCGGCCGAGCGCGCGGGCAGCCGGCGAGCGGCGACCACGGCGCCGACCCGGGCCGCGGACTCGATGGCGCCCGCCTGCTTGAGCGCGGACAGCGCCTTGGTGGCCGTCGCCATGGCCACGCCCCATTCGGCCATGATCGCCCTGGTGGTGGGGACGCGATCGCCTGGCCGCAGCTCTCCGTCGGCGATGCGCCGCTCGATGTCGGCGACGATCCGGAGGTACGGCGGTCGCGGATCGTTCACGACGCCATGCTGCCACGCCTCAGCGATCGGGCAACCAGTTGCCGTGCAGCCCGAGCGGCACCCTGGCCGGAAGGTGGACCCGCGCGACGGGCGCGCCGGTGAAGTCCTGGGCGCTCAGGATCACCAGATCGCTGGCGTTCCTGAGCGGATTGTGGACGTACGTCAGCAGATACCCCTCGTCCTCTCCCGGCCCGGCGGCGGCGAACACGGCCTCCCCCACGGCCTCGTCGGCGCCGAACCCGTGCACCTCGGCCGTCCCCCGCTCCAGGTCATGCTTGACCAGGGCGTTGGTGAACGCGTCGTCGGGCGGCATCCCCTCGGGCGCGAACGGGATCCCGTAGAGGGCCGCCGCCGCCGAGTAGCCGTACCGGTGGGGCCGGGTGGCGCGCGTCTCGTTCACCCGGGGGAAGTCCTGCGGCCGGTCGTCGACCCGCCGCTGATGGACGGCGTCCGCGGTGATCGTCCACCGGTCAAGCACGGGGCGGATCGCCCCGGGATCGGCGGGATGGAACGGCCCCTCGGCCGTGACCAGGTCGACCACGACCGAGTCGCCGTCGTCGTAGGCGTTGAGCGTGTGGCTGACGTGGACCGGGTCGATGTCCAGCCAGCGCACCTCCCCGCCGGTACGCGGCATGACCCCCACCCGCGTCGGGTGCTCCGGCAGCCACCGGCACTCGAAGCCGTCGAAGCCCAGCGGCGTGTCCCACAGCACCACGTGGTTCTCGGTGAGCGCGAAGTCGTGCAGGAACGGCGTGCGCGTCATGGGGATCGTGGTGGCCCGCACGACGCCGCCCCCGACACCGGTCACGATGTACTGGACGACGTCGCGGCCCATCATGTACGACAGCGAGTGCAGTTCGCCGGTGAGCGGGTCGTGCTTGGAGTGGGCCCCCGCCGTGAACCCCTCCTCGGTCCCGCCCAGCGCGCACGTGCCCAGGGTGTTCAGCTCGTCGTCCAGCTCGGTGGGCGGCATGCCGCCTTCCAGCATGGCGAAGGTGCGCCGGGCGTGCTCGATCACGTGCACCATGGGCGCGATGCCCGGCGCGCGGACGAACCGGTTGCGGTACCACTCGGCGCGGCCGTCGCGCAGCCGTACCCCGTGCACCATGCCCTGGCCCATGCCCCAGATGTGGACGACCGGGTCCTCCACGCCCAGCGGGTTGGGACCGTTGCGCAGGTAGCGGCCGTTGAGCTCGGCCGGGATCCGCCCGGTGACGGGCAGGTCGTGAGCGGTGACCTCTTCGGTGACGGGCGCGAACGGCCCTTCCAGATACTTCATGTTGACACCGTACGCACGAGCCTGCCGGCATCCCTTGCGGCAAGGGATAACACCGAGCTGTGCACTAGTGCAACCGCCTCCGGCGCTCCATGACGACGGCCAGCCCGAGGCCGAGCGCGGCGTACGCGCACAGCACCGCGAACCCCGCCCACGGCGCCAGCGGGAAGTAGCCGGTGAGCGCGGTGTAGAAGCCCTCGACCTGCGCGTACTCGCGAGCGCTCTGCTGGATCGCGAAACCCGCCGCCGGAGTGACCGCCAGCAGCCAGTCCCCCACGCCCGCCAGCGCCAGCGCGTACGGAAGGAAGACCGCGGCGACGGCCGCGACGATCCCCGCGGCGGCCCGCCCGAACAGCGCGCCGATGCCCAGGGACAGCACCGCGACGGCGGCGAACAGCAGGCCGGTGCCGACGATCACCTGCAGGTACGCCGGCAGGCCGGCCGGAAGCGGGTGGACGCCGTTGGAGGGGAGGATCCGCAGGGCGATCGGCACCACGACGGCGGCGGGGATCACCCCGCTGACGAAGGCGACGGTGCCGATCACCACCGCCTTGGGGACGAGGCGCCGGCGGCCGGCCGTCCCGAACGAGACCGCCACGACGATCACCGCGATCAGGCCCGGGAACGCGCCGATGAGCGTGCGCTCAATCGGCTGCCACTCGGTGCCGGGCGCTATGTCGCCGGTCCCCGTGACGGTGAACGTGCCGCCGGAGCGGGAGAGCCCTCCCCCGTGGTGCGGCGTCACGCCGTCGGGCTCCATCTGGACGCCGATGTCGTCACTCTTCCACGGGCCCGCCTGCGGGCTGACCTGGTCGAAGACGGCGGTGGCCTCGGAGAACCTGGACTCGGGCCCGCCGCCGGCCATCGTCAGCGCGCCGGGCGAGGCGGCGAACAGCCCGATCTCCACCGTGCCGGGCAGCCCGCCGAGATCGGCCTTGCCCACCTCGGTCCACTTCTGGCCGTCGGCCGACTCGTATCCGGTGAGCGTGTCGCCAGTACGCGTCAGCCGCAGCCAGCGCGGATACGGTCCGGCCGAGCCCGCGACGTCCTCGGTGAAGTTGTGCTGCATGCGCACCCCGTGCTCGGCGGTCACCATGATCGCCGCGTACCGCGACCCCCGCCGGATGCCGTCCTTGACCATGACCCCGGCCTTGGCCCACGGCACCAGCCCGGGGACGGGCGGCGGGCCCGCGCCGGTCCCGGGCGGCGGCGGCTCCTTGATCCGCCCCGTCATGCCGTTCACCCGGGCGGTGATGCTGCCGTCGCCGCGCAGCGGCTGGTGGACGAAGTAGAACTTGTCCTCCACGGCCTGCCCGCCCGGCCCCAGGATGGGTGCGGGGCAGGGCTCCTCGGTGGCCTGGTTGCCGCACGTGGCGCGTGAGGAGACGACGAGCGCGAGCCCGGCCACCACCGGGATCAGCGCCGCGGCCACCATCCCGATCACCCAGCGGCGGGTCTTGCCGAACCTGGTCCATTCGGATTCCATGGCGGGCAGGTTAGGCAGCGCGACCCCGCGCGGGCGTCACGCCGGGGAGCGATCTTTCCCGTCCCTGGCGCCAGGGACACCGGATCCCCCACACGATGGACGCGGCAGAAGTCTGCAGGAGGCAGGATGACCCTCACCTTCGACCACATCTCCGCCGGATACCACCCCGACCCCGCGCTGTCGATGTCGCTGCACGCCGACGCCTACACCGATCCGGCCTGGTTCGACGTCGACCAGCGGGCGATCTTCGCGCGGACGTGGCAGTGGTTGTGCCACCCGGAGAAGCTGCGCGAGCCGGGAAGCTACGTCAGCGCCACCGTGGCCGGCATGCCCGTCGTCGCCGTCCGGGACGAGTCCGGCACGCTGCGCGCGTTCTACAACGTGTGCAAGCACCGGGCGCACGAACTGCTGTCCGGTTGCGGCGTCCGGCGCAGCATCGTCTGTCCGTACCACGCCTGGAACTTCGACCTGACCGGCCGGTTGCGGCGCGCCCGCAACACCGGCGACCTGCCGGCCTTCGACCCCGGCACGGTACGCCTGGACCCCGTCCAGGTCACCGAGTTCGCCGGCATGGTCTACGTCAACCTCGACCCCGGCGCCGCCCCGCTCGCCGAGCGGGCCGGGGACCTGGCGGCGGAGATCGAGGAGCGGGCGCCGGACATCGCCAAACTGACCCTCGCCCGCCGCCTCACCTACGACATCGCCTCCAACTGGAAGAACGTCGTCGACAACTTCCTGGAGTGCTACCACTGCCACGTGGCGCACAAGGACTTCGTGTCGCTGGTCGACATGAGCACGTACCAGGTGACGACCCACGGCATCTGGTCCAGCCACATGGCGCGGGCGGGCACGGCCGAGAACTCCGCCTACGACGTGTCGGGCGCGACCGTGACCGAGCACGCGGTCTGGTGGCTGTGGCCCAACACGTGCCTGCTGCGCTACCCCGGCCGGGGCAACCTCATGGTCCTGCAGATCATCCCCGCCGGCCCGGAACGGACGCTGGAGACCTGGGACTTCTACCTGGAGACCGCCGATCCGGACGAGGCGGAGCTCGACAGCATCCGCTACATCGACGAGGTTCTCCAGGTGGAGGACATCGCCCTGGTGGAGAGCGTCCAGCGCGGGATGCGCACACCCGCCTTCACCCAGGGCAAGATCGTGTACGACCCCGCCGGCTCCGGCCTGTCGGAGCACGCGCTCCACCACTTCCACGGCCTCGTCCTCGACGCCTACCGCGACGCCCTGAAGTGACCGGCGAGATTGGCGCTGTCGTCCCAGAGCGCCTGGGCGAGCCTGCCGTCGCGGGCCGATTCCGACGGGTCCGGCCAGGTGAGCCGACCCCGGCGCAACGCGGCGTACGAGCGGCCGCCCGGTGGCCTCGCCAGGCCGAGGGCCAGGTCGGCCAGGGCGTTCCCTGCGGCGGCGCGGCTGTTGAGATACGGGTTGAACCGGCTCACCGCCCAGCGCGGCACCGGCGTGCCCAGCAGCGACCACGCCACCCGCAGGGGAACCGGCAGGTCCTTGGCCAGCCCCGTGCCGAACACCTGACCCGGATCGTAGGCGACGGCCGTGACGCCGCGCCCGGCCAGAGCGCGCGCCGTCAGCACGGCGCAGAGCTTGGACGCGGTGTACGCGTGCTCGCCCGCCTTGCGCGGCCGGGGATCGCGGCCGGGGTCGCGGTCCGGGTGAGCCAGCAGGTCCGCGTCCGCGTGCCTCGGCGGTGTCAGTCCCGCGCCGGTGGCGGGGTCGTGCGTGCCGCTCGTGGTCAGGACGACGATCGCGCCGTCGGCCAACGTGGGCAGGAGCAGGCGGATGAGCAGGTAGTGGGCGAGGTGGTTGACGGCGAACGTCGTCTCGAAGCCGTCCGCGCTCCGGCCGTCCGCGTCGGGGCGGATCAGGCCGGCGTTGAGCACCAGGGCGTCCACGGGGGTGCCTGGGGTGCCGCCGAGTCGTTCGCGCACCGAGGTCGCGAAGGCGCGTACCGAGGCGAGGTCGGTCAGGTCGAGCGGGATCGACTCGCCGCCGGGCACCGGCCGGCGCGCGCCCAGGATCAGGCGGTCCCCGCCGCGCGTCAGCCGGCCGGCGGCGGTCGCGCCGAAGCCCGACGTGCCGCCGGTCATCACCATCGTGGACACGGTGCCCTCCTAGGAGATGGTCTTCACCACGTGACGCAGGGTCTCGCCCAGCTCGGTCGGGCAGGCGATCGTCCGGTCGCCCCGGGGTTCGAGCAGGCCGCGCTGCTCGGCCTCGTACAGGCCGGCGAGTTCCTGCGCGAGGGGCTCCGGGAGGCCCGCCTCGACCATCGTGCCGACCCAGCCGGGCCGCGGGATGGTGACCACCCGCAGCGTCGTGCCGAGCACCGCCGCCAGTTCCTCCGCGACCTGCCGCTCGGTGTAGCCGGGGGCGTCAAGGTCGACGACCTCGCCGCTCGCGGGCGGCTCCGTCAGGGCCCGCGCGACCACCTTGCCGATGTCGCGCGTGGCGACCATCGGCGTGGGCACGTCGGCCGACTCGCCGAAGACCGGGTAGACGCCGGCCCCCGTGGCGGCGTCGAGCACGGTCTCGACCTTCTCCTGGAAGTGCGGCGAGCGGATCGCGGTCAGGACCGTGCCGGTCTCGCGCAGCAGGTTCTCCAGGTGGTGCAGCCAGCGGATGGGGCCCGTGCCCTCCGCCAGTTCCGCGCCGACCGAGGACAGCATCACCACGTGCGGAACGCCGCTGTCCTCGACCGCTCCGGCGATCGAGGCGGCCAGCCCGCGGTGATAGGCGTCGGGGTCGTCCGCCGCCGGATCGGTCGGCAGCATGACGAACACGCCCTGGCAGCCGCGCAACGCCTCCGCCAGCGCCGCCCTGTCGCCGAGATCGGCGACCGCCGCCTGAGGCCAGTCGCGGCCCTTCGCCGGGTCGCGGACCACCGCCCGCACCGCCGCTCCACCGGCCAGAAGCTCCTGGGCCGCCGCGCCGCCGACGTGGCCTGTCACACCCGTGATCGCGTACATGGGACCGCCTTCCTGAGGTCGTCGATCGAGTCACTTCCAGTGAAGTCGCCCCGGGTGAGACGATCCATATTCGGTACGCTCGCCTCCATTTCTGTCCGTCTAAGCTGAGGGTGTGGACCCCCTCGCCGACCTTCTCGACGGAGTCCGTGCCCGCAGCGCGGCGTTCTGCCAGGCGATTCTGGAACCACCGTGGTCGCTGCGGATCGCCGACGGCGCCATGCTCGCCCTGGCCACCGCGCTGCGCGGGCACGCCTGGATCGTGCCCGACGGGGGCGAGCCCGTGCTGATGCGCACCGGTGACGTGGCGATCGTCAAGGGGCCCGCGCCGTACACGATCGGCGACGACCCGGCCACCGCCCCCGACACCGTCGTCCACCCGGGCAACCGCCTGACCACCATCGACGGCGTCGACATCACCGACGAGCTGCGGCTCGGCCCCCGCACCAGCGGGCTCACCCCCGACGGCTCGGCGATCGTGGCCAGCGGCACCTACCAGGTCAGCGGCGAGGTCGGCGACCGGCTGCTCAACGCCCTGCCCGCGGTCGTGCTCGTGCCGCGGGCGAGCACGCCCTCCCCGGTCATGGAACTGCTGGCCCAGGAGGTCAACGGCGAAGGCCCCGGCCAGCAGGTCGTCCTCGACCGGCTCCTCGACCTGGCGCTGATCGCGACCCTGCGCGCCTGGTTCGCCCGCCCCGAGGCCCAGGCGCCCGGCTGGTACCAGGCGCAGAGCGACCCGCTGATCGGCCCGGCGCTGAAGCTGATCCACGGCGACCCGGCCCGGCCGTGGACGGTGGCGCTCCTGGCGGAGAAGGTCGGCGCGTCACGCGCGGCGTTCGCCCGCCGCTTCGCCAGCCTCGTGGGCGAGCCGCCGATGGCCTACGTCACCGGCTGGCGGCTCGCGCTCGCCGCCGACCTGCTGCGTTCCTCCGACATCACCATCGACTCGGTCGCCAGGCACGTCGGCTACGCCAACGCGTTCGCGCTGAGCGTGGCCTTCAAACGGGTACGCGGCCTGTCGCCGAGCCGCCACCGCACCGGTTCCTAGAGGAAGTAGCGCAGCCAGACGTAGACCCAGGCCAGGGCGGTGCTGGCGAGGGTGACGACGATGCCGTAGCGGGTGAACTGCCAGAAGCTGATCGGGTGGCCGGTGCGGGCGGCGATGCCGATGGCCACGACGTTGGCGCTGGCGGCGACGGCGGTGCCGTTCCCGCCGAAGTCCGCGCCGAGCGCGAAGGCCCACCACAGGGCCTGGCCGGTGGCGGCGTCGGGCGCGGCGGCGGCGAGTTCCTCGACGACGGGCGCCATGGTGGCGACGTAGGGGATGTTGTCGAAGAAGGCGCCGAGGATGCTGGAGCCGAACAGCAGCGAGGTGGCCGCGGCGAAGTGGTTGTCGCCGAACAGCTCGATGCTGGCCCGGCCGATGGCCTCGATCGTGCCCGTGTGCACGAGCCCCGCGACCATGACGAACAACCCGGCGAAGAACACCAGCGTGGGCCATTCGACCTCGCGCAGCACGTCGCCGAGCTCGACCCGGCACACCAGCAGCATGACCCCCGCTCCGACGAGCGCGATGACCGAGGGCGCGAGATGGAAGACCGAGTGCAGCCCGAACGCGACCACCACCCCCGCCAGCACCGCCAGCGACCGCACGAGCAGAACGGGATCGGTGATGGCCCGCTTCTCCTGCATGGCCATGACCTTGGCGACATGGTCGGGGTTGTACTGGAACGACTTCCGGAACAACGGATAGGTGAACAGCACGAAGATCACGAAGATGATGACGACCGCGGGCGCCATGTGCACGAGGAAGTCGTTGAACGTCAGCCCGGCCCGGCTGCCGATGATGATGTTGGGCGGATCCCCGATGAGCGTGGCCGCCCCGCCGATGTTGGAGGCCAGAACCTCCGCGATCAGGTACGGCTGCGCCGGGATCCGCAACCGCCCGCACACCATCACGGTCACCGGCGCGACCAGCATGATCGTGGTGACGTTGTCCAGGAAGGGCGAGGCGATGGCGGTGATCGCCATGAGCATCACCATCAGCCGGTACGGCCGGCCCTTCGACCGTTTGGCCGCCCAGATCGCCAGGTAGTCGAACAAGCCTGTCTGCTTGATCACCCCAACGATGATCATCATGCCGAGCAGGAGGAAGATGACGTTCCAGTCGACGCCGGCGTGCTCGTTGAAGAAGACGTCGGAACCCGGCGCCAGACCGAGCACGGTCATGAGCCCGGCGGCGATGAGGACGACCTTGACCTTGTCGGCCTTCTCCGTGGCGATGAAGAAGAACGCCACGACGAAGATGGCCAGGGCCACGATGGCGCTCATCCTGGTCTGGCGGAGGCTCGCGGGGCGTGACCGGGCATGAAGAGCAGACCTCCTGGCGGCGGTGAGGCGGTGGGCGCGGGCGCGCGGTCAGTCGGACGGGCCGATGATGGCCAGGCTCGTCAGCAGGCGTTCGAGGGTGATCGCGCCGGTCAGCGTGCCGTCGTGGGCGACGACGGCGACCAGCGGGCTGCGGGTGCGCGCCATGAGCGCGGCCACCTCCAGCAGGGTGGCGTCCTTGGCGACGGTGGCCGGCCGGCCCATGGGCGCCGGCAGGCAGTCGCCGACGGTCAGGCTGCCGAGCTCCTGCCAGAACACGTCGGCCTCCGCCTCGTCGAGCGTGGCGGCCAGGGCGTGGTCCTCGCGGATGGAGGCGGGGATGGCCAGGCGCAGCACCTGGGTGCCGGGCAGCACGGTCGCCGGCCTGGTGTGGTCGTCGACGACGATGAGGCCGGGCAGCAGGTTGACGACCATGAGCCGCACGGCCCGTACGACGGGGTCGCGGACGGTCACGGTGGGCAGTCGGACGGCGATGTCGCGCGCTTGCATGGCACCATCCACGCTGGCGGGGTGAAGGCTGGTCGAAGGTCTGGCGGTCATGAGGCGCGCACCTCCATACGTTCCAGGCGGCGTTCCAGGGCGGCCAAGCGGTCGGCGGTCTTGCGGCTGTTCAGCAGCTCGGCGAGCTGGTCGGCTTCGTCGCCGTCGAGCGTGACGGCCACGAGCGGCTGGTCGGCCTCGCCGGTGCCGTACACGTGCAGGTGGCGGCGCTGCGTGTGGTCGACGAGCACGCTGAGGCGTTCCCCGGCGCGGGTACGCAGGTGGTGCAGGTCGCCGGTGCCGGGCACGGTCGTGTGATGGATCTCCATGGGTGCACCTTCGTCAGTCGGGACGGTGTGCCGCTCACGCGCCCACCGCAGCAGGGCGGGGTCGGCCCGCAGCTCCAGGCGGACCGGCTCGACCCGGACCACACCCAGGCCCAGGCGGGCGACGCGGGCCTGAAGCCCGTCGTGCAGCAGGCGGCCTACGTTCTCGGGCGATCGGGCCAGCTCGTTCAGGGTGGCGGCGGCCACGCGGGCGACGATCTGGCGTTCCAGCTCCTCGGCGGCGCAGGCGAGCGGCGGGCGGGCGGCCAGCGCGTAGGCGGCGCGGTCGGTGACGCCGACGTGGGCGACGACGCTCACCCGCACCCGCAGGCCGTCGCGGGTGCGGGCCGGCAGCGCGAACGCCTCGACGAGTTCGGCGCCCGCGGGTACCGGGCGGGTGCGGTCGAGGAACGGGATGACGACCACCAGTCCTCGCCGCCGCACCGCGACCGCCCGGCCGTAACGCAGCACGACCAGGTGATGGCCCCGGGGGACGGACCGCAACGCGGCGGCCAGCAGAAGAACGAGCGCCGCGGCCGCGACGATCCAGGACGTGTCCGTGCCGCGCATCGTCACCTCCTTACGGTCCGCCCCTTATCTCCGGGGAGGTGATCAGTCTCGCCAGCCGCCCCCACCTGCGGCTATCGGGGCTGACCCGCACTTCGGCGGGGTCGCGGCCCGTATCTTCCGCCGTGGCCGGGCCGGTCGTTGGACATCGCGGGGGGCGCCCGACCAGGCTGAGGTCATGAAGGAGCACGCCCACAGCCCGGCGCAGGCGCTGTTTCGCCGTCTGTTCGTCATCAACGCCCTGGTGTTCGCGGCCGGCACGCTCGTGCTGGCGCTGTCACCGGCGACGGTGTCCTCGCCGGTGCTGCTGGCCGAGATCCCGGTGCTGGCGATCGGCCTGGCGCTGATCCTGGCCGCCAACGCCCTGCTGGTCCGCGCCAGTCTGGCGCCGCTGACCGCGCTGACGTCGCTGATGCAGCGCGTGGATCTGCTGCACAACCGCGACCGGCTGCGCGAGGACGGCAACGGCGACCTGGCCAGCGTGGTCACCACCTTCAACCAGATGCTGGACCGGCTGGAGGAGGAACGCGCCTCGGCCAGCGCCCACGCGCTCGCCGCGCAGGAGGCCGAGCGCGGCCGCATCGCCAGGGAACTGCACGACGAGATCGGGCAGAGCCTCACCGTCGCGCTGCTGGGGCTCAAACGCACCCGTGACCGCGCCCCCGCCGAGCTGACGGCCGAGCTTGAGCACACGCAGGAGGCGATCCGGGCCAGCCTGGACGAGGTCCGCCAGGTCGCCCGGCGGCTGCGCCCCGGCGTCCTGGAGGATCTCGGCCTGCACAGCGCGCTGACCGCGCTGGCCACCGATCTGTCGCAGACCGGCAGCGTCCACGTCACCCGCTCGCTGGCGAGCGTGCCGCCGCTGGCCGCCGACGTCGAACTCGTCCTGTATCGCATCGCCCAGGAGAGCCTCACCAACGTCGCCCGCCACTCCGGCGCGGCCACCGCGGCCCTGACGCTGGCCGTCGTCGAGGACGGCGAGGTGGTCCTGCGCGTCACCGACGACGGCCGGGGCGGAGTCCGCGAGCACGGCGCCGGCATCCGCGGCATGCACGAGCGCGCCCTGCTCATCGGCGCCCGCCTGGGCATCCACTCACCACCCGGCGGGGGCACGCGGATCACGCTCACCGTCCCCGGAACCGCCAAGGAGCCGACCGCATGACCGCGACACCCGCCAGGATCGTGCTGGCCGACGACCACGCGCTGGTCCGCCAGGGCGTACGCCTCATCCTGGACGCCGAACCCGACCTGACCGTCGTCGCCGAGGCCGCCGACGGCGCCGAGGTGCTCAACGTCCTGCGCGAGCACGAGGCCGACCTGGTCATCCTGGACATCGCGATGCCGCGCATGACCGGGCTGCAGGCGGCCAGGGAGATCTCGCGGCGCTGGCCCGCCGTACGGCTGCTGATGTTGTCGATGTACGACAACGAGCAGTACTTCTTCGCCTCGCTGAAGGCGGGGGCCAGCGGCTACGTCCTGAAGTCGGTCGCCGACCGCGACCTCATCGAGGCCTGCCGGGCGGCGATGCGCGGCGAGCCCTTCCTCTATCCGGGCGCGGTCACCGCCCTGATCCGTGACTATCTGCACCGCCACGAGCACGGCGATCCCCTGCCCGACAGCCTGCTGACCGCCCGCGAGGAGGAGATCGTCAAGCTCATCGCCGAGGGTCACTCCACCAAGGCCATCGCCGACACCCTGGTCATCAGCCCCAAGACCGTGGACCGCCACCGCACGAACATCCTGGCCAAGCTCGGCCTCAACGACCGCCTCGACCTGACCCGCTACGCCATCCGGGCCGGTCTGGTCGAGCCCTGACCCCGAGCGGCGATGTCGGGTATGGTGCGGCCCTGAATCCCGCTAACGATCAAGAACCGGAGACCCCCATGGAGATCGAGCAGACGGCGCTGCCGGGCATCGGGCTCAAACACGAGTTCACCTCCAGCGCGGGCCGCAGGATCGGGGTGGTCTCCCAC
>NZ_JBITHA010000009.1:0-428770 GCF_044457485.1 Nonomuraea sp. NPDC050540 | reverse complement strand
CATGGCTGCACTACTACAACACCCAACGACCCCACACAGCCCTCGGCGGCCAGCCACCCATCACTCGACTGACACCAAGTTCATGACCGAGTACAGCTAGGACCTGGCCCTGCTCCGCCTGCGGAAGATGCCGAAGCCCAGCCACGCCAGCCCGAAGAACAGCCCGCCGCCGATCACGGCCATGCCGACGGTCCGGCTCGTGTCGGTCTGCTTGGCCGCGGCCGAGTCGAGCAGCGGGGCGGCGGCCGGCGGCTGGGAGGCCGTGGCCTGCTGCTGGACGGGATCGGGCTGGGCGGGCAGCGGGTCCACCAGCTGGCCGACGGGCGTGACCTTGCCGCGGGCGGCGAAGCCCCAGTCGAGCAGCTTCTCCACTTCCTCCCAGAAGTAGCCCTCGTGCCGCATGATCGTCACGATGATCGTGCGGCCGTCGCGGCTGGCGGCCCCGACGAAGCTGCCGAGGGCCTTGGACGTCCAGCCGTTCTTGACGCCGACCATGCCCTTGTAGCGCCAGAGCAGCTTGTTGTGGTTGCTGATCTCGTAGAACTTCTTCGGCGCGGGGAATTTGGCGGTCTTAGTGCTGATATATCGCCTGAAATCGGGGTTTGCGAGGCCGGCTCGGGCGATCAGGGCCAGGTCGTAGGCCGAACTGCTCTGGCCGGGCTTGTCCAGGCCGCTCGGCGTCTTGGCCACCGTGTCGTTGGCCTGCAGGCGCTTGGCCTCGGCGTTCATGTCCCGCATGGTCTTGGCCAGGCCGCCGTTGGCCTCGGCCAGGGCCATCGCGGCGTCGTTGCCGGAGGACATCATCAGCGCGCGGAACAGGTCGTGCACCTTGTAGATCGGCTTGGTGGACAGACCGACCGCGGAACCCTCCTGGTTGACGGCGTTGGAGCTCGGCTTGACCGTCTTGCCCGCCTCAAGTTTGGGGATGAGCGTGAGCGCGGTCAGCGTCTTGAGCGTGCTGGCGGGCAGGAAGCGGCCGTGGGGGTTCTTGGCCGCCAGCACCTGCCCGGTCTCCGCCTCCGCGATCAGGAACGACGTGGCCTTGGTCTTGGGCGGGGCCTTGACGCCGTCCGGCACGACGAGCCCGCGGCTGCCGAGCCGGTCGCCGCCGATCGGGCTGCCGGAAGTCGCGGCCGCACCGGCAGGCGCGCCCGCGTATGCGGTCAGAGTGACCGTCGCGAGGAGTGCCGTGGCCGGCACCAGTTTCGTCCACATGGCGGTCTCAGCGTAGCTTCGAGTCGTTGCCCATGTGCGGTCACATCCCCCGATGATCCGCCCCTGATACTAGAGAAGTGGTTATGTCGCGAAAGATCGCCGGATTCCTGGTCGCGCTGGGCGCGTTCATGATCTTCGAGTGGATCAACCTTGGGTTTAACCTGGCAGACGGGCACAAAACCAGCTTTTACGTGGTCCACGGCATCTTGATCGCCGTCAACCTCGTGCTGGCCGTGACCGTGGGAATCATCGGATGGAAGGGTCTCAAGAGCAGCCGCCGGCCGAAGCCCCGCTAGCCGCCGCAGAGGGCGAGCCGCGTGGCCCGGTGGAGCTCGTCGGCCTCGTCGCGCGAGTCGCCGATCGAGGTGAAGCCCAGCTTGCCGTGCTCGGGGATCGCCCCGAGCAGATGCAGCACGTTCCCGGTACGGCGGGCCGCGTCGAACCCGAGCCCGCGCTCCTCCACCATGCGCACCACCTCGCCCGGCGTGCGCCCGCGCAGGCACGCCGCCGAGCAGTTGTCCGTGGCCGTGTAGTACTTCGGCTGCGTGCCGTCCATCAGCAGCCCGGTGGCCGGGTCGTAGGTGG
Organism: Nonomuraea sp. NPDC050540; assembly: GCF_044457485.1. Classification (NCBI taxonomy): domain Bacteria; kingdom Bacillati; phylum Actinomycetota; class Actinomycetes; order Streptosporangiales; family Streptosporangiaceae; genus Nonomuraea; species Nonomuraea sp. NPDC050540. The sequence continues at coordinate 426,970 of NZ_JBITHA010000009.1, read as the reverse complement.
CGCCGGTGGTCAGCAGCGCCGCGCCGAACGGGTGCGTGGTCCCGCCGATCCGCAGGTTGATCTCGCACAGCAGGGCCGCGTACCCGGAGTCGGCCTTCAGTGCGAAGAAGTCCATCCCGAACAGTCCCACCACGCCGCGCTCGGCGAGGATCGCGGCGATCCTGGCGGCCGACTCGCCCACCTCGTGCCGGTACTCGGAGCGGGCCGGGAACGTGCAGCCCTGGTAGACGTCGGCGTTCGCGCCGCCGAGCACCTGGTCGTGGGTGGCCACGACGTCGTGGTGCCCGCCGGGCGTGATCCTTGCCAGCGCGCTGGGGAAGAACAGCGGCCGGTGCTCGATGAACTCCTCCACCACCGCCCCGCGCTCGGAGATCTTGGCGGAGAAGGTCTCCCACGTCTCGCCGTCGGCGGAGAAGCGTGTCCGTGACCAGTCGCTCTTGGTGACGATCGCGTTCCCGAGCCCGGAGTAGCCGTCGTTCAGCTTGACGATGACGCGCTCGCCGGGCAGCGAGAAGACCGCGTCCTCGATCTCGCCCTGGTGGTGCAGGTCGCCGAAGCCGCGCGCCATGGGCACCGCGGCCTCCGTGCCGACCTCGCGGGCGCCGCTCTTGGAGCCGTAGTAGGCCAGCGACATGGCCGGGCCGTAGATGGGCACGTTGAGCGACGACGCCAGCCGTTCCTCCAGGTCGCTCATCACGAACGGGACCATCCAGGCGTCGCCGTCGATCGCCTTGCGTATCCGGCGCAGCGCCTCCGGCCGGGCCAGCAGCGTTCTGGTGAGCGGCTGGGAGCGGGTGTCGTCCAGGCTGATCATCGTCAGTCGCCTGGCGGCGTCATCCGGGTCGGGTAAGAAGCCGAAGTAGTAGGAGACGATGTCCGGATCCACGGGGGCGGAGGAGACGTAGACCACCTTGACCCCGGGCCTGCGGAGCGTCAGCAGGAGGAACAGGAGCCTTTCCTCGTAGCACCTCGCGCCGGTGATACGGCGCAGCTCATCCTGTGGAAGGGAGAGCGAGGGCACGACCACCAGGGTCCCCTCACTCGGCTCGAAGATGCTCAACTGTGCATGCTTCTCCCCGAACGGGATATTAGTGATCATATTGCGAGTGAAACACCTATTTATCGCAAAAGCAGCCATCGCGGCCGTGTCATGACCAAGCCGGAAGGTGACAGGATTCGAAACCGCGCACAAGTTTGGAAGTAGCGACAACGGGTCACCATCTAATGATCCCTTGTGACTATTTCCGGGGTGAGGCCGCCGGTCACACAGCGTGGTGACCTGCGGTTACGGGCATGCCGCCGGCCAACTTTTGGTGTAGTTGTCCACGAGAGGGTCACCCGGAGCGATAAAGTCGAAGCATCGCCATCGGGTGCACGGCTACCGCTGACCCCCAGACCGCGGATGATCGTCCCGATCGGGTGTAGATCACCAAGCGACGCGGCTGCAACCGCAGTGCAAGAAATGACGAAGAACAGCGCAATCGGCTGTGCGAAGCTGGGTAGAGGCGCTCGCACGCCGCTTTTCGACGGGACGGTGAACGATGCGGGGACGTGAGCTGCGGGGGGAACTCGACGCGTTCCTGGCGGAGACGGAAAAGGACCTCGTGGCGTTCCGCCGCGACCTGCACATGCATCCTGAACTCGCCTTCGCCGAATACCGCACGACCCAGCGGATCGCCGAGCGGCTCAGCGCAGTCGGCCTGGTTCCGTCGGTTCTGCCGCGTGGCACCGGCCTGATCTGCGACGTAGGCAGCGGCGACGGTCCGACCATCGCCCTGCGCGCCGACATCGACGCCCTCCCGCTGCAGGACGAGAAGGACACGTCCTACCGCTCGACCGTGCCCGGCGCCTGCCACGCGTGCGGCCACGACGTGCACACCACGATCCTGCTCGGCACCTCGCTCTTCCTGGCCCAGCAGGCCGCGGCCGGTCTGCTGCCCGGCCGGGTCCGGCTGATCTTCCAGCCCGCCGAGGAACTGCCCGGCGGCGCGCTGGAGGTCATGGCGCACGGCGGCATCAGCGGCGTCGACCGCATCTTCGGCCTGCACTGCGACCCGCGCGTCGACGTCGGCCAGATCGGACTCAAAGCAGGCCCGATCACCAGCGCCTGCGACCGGCTGCTCATCCGCGTCTCCGGCCCCGGCGGCCACACCGCGCGCCCGCACCTGACCGCAGACCTGGTGTTCGCGCTGGCCAAGATCCTCACCGAACTGCCCGCCGCGCTCTCCCGCCGCGTCGATCCGCGCTCCTCGCTGAGCCTGGTCTGGGGCAGGGTCGAGGCCGGTTCCGCGGCCAACGCCATCCCCGACGACGGGGTGGCCGAAGGCACCGTGCGCTGCCTCGACGAGAACGCCTGGCACGCCGCCCCCGACCTGATCAAGGCGCTCCTGGAGTCGGTCGCCGGCGCCTACGGCGTCGAGGCCACGATGGAGTACACCCGCGGCGTCCCGCCCGTGGTCAACGACGAGGTCAGCGTCGAGATGCTGGCCGAGGCCGCGGAACGCGCCCTCGGCAGCGCCAGCGTCGTCCCGACCCAGCAGTCGCTCGGCGGCGAGGACTTCGCCTGGTACCTGGAGTCGATCCCCGGCGCCTTCGCCCGCCTCGGCACCCGCTCACCGGAGAACGGCGTCACCTACGACATCCACCAGGGCACCTTCGACGTGGACGAAAGCGCCATCCCCACCGGCGTGCGCTTTATGGCCACCACCGCGCTCACCGCCCTCTGGGAGGGCGCCCCCATCCTCCCTATCACGTCGGCTCTCGCCTGACATTCCTGCTTGTCTTTTACGGCTTCGCCGAGATGACCGCCGCCCGCCGACATCGGCGGGCGGCGGTCCTTTTCACGGTCACCGGGCGCTCAGGCCGAGCACCGCAACGGCCGCCTCCTTGACCCGCACCGGCCCACCATCTTGGTCAGCGCCCCAGGGCCGGCCCTGGGGCCAGCGCCTCGGGGCGGCTCCTTGGCCAAGGCCGAAGGCCCGCCCCTTGGCCGGCGTCGAGGGTCATCCCCGACCCAATGCCGAAGGCCGCCCCTGGCCGGCGCCGGGCGGGTTGCCCGTGCGCCGGCGCCGGGCCCACTCGGGTGCCGGGGTGCGGTGTGCGCAGGGTTGGTAGGGGGTTGTTGGGCGGTTGAAGGGTTCTGGGGCGGAACCCAGGGGGTTGCTAGTTCAGGGAGCCGAAGACGATCGGGAGGCGGAGGGAGGACAGGCCCGGGGTGACGCGGATGTTCGTGCCCGCCGGGTATCGCAGCGTGTAGTCGTAGTCCGTCGACAGGACGACCACACCCAGCTTGTGGCCCTTCTTGAACACGTAGTCCTGCGGCTGGAAGTCCCACGTGAACGTGTACTCCTTGCCCGGCCGCAGCGGCTCCGTCCGGTCCATCCGGTTGCGGTTGCGCGCGTCCAGCCAGCCCCGGGAGACGATCTTGTAGGGCGTCTCGGCCACCGCGTGCGTACGGATCGCGGTGCAGCCGGTGTCACCCGGTACGCCCTGCCCGTAGCACCACGTCTCTCCGGTCGGCACGAGCCCGCCGGTCGGGCGGGAGTCGGTGCCGAAGTCCACCAGCAATGCGGTCAGGTACGGCGAGGCGCCCTTGGTGAACGAGGCCCGCAGCGAGATCTTGGGCGTGCCCGAGACGCGGACGTCGGTCTTGAGTTCCTTGGTCACGTAGGCCAGGCGGTTGGGGTCGGCCGCGGGGACCGTCTCGACGAGCTGCTCCGCCGTACGCGTCTTCTGGTCCACGAACGACTCGCGCGCCGACAGCGGCCGGGGCAGCAGCCCGAGCTTCCCGCCCGAGCCCAGCCACAGCGGGATGTTCGCGCTGCCCGGCACCGGCCACGAGGCGTGCTGACCCCACTGGCCGGGAGCGATCTCGACGTCGGCCTGCGGCTCACGCATGATGCCGCTGTCGATGTTGTAGAGCCATTGGTCGAACCAGCCGTGCAGCTGGCGCAGCCACTCCTTGGCGCGCAGGCTGAACGGGTCGCGGTGGGTGCCCTGGTGCAGCCAGATCTTGCGGGGGACGTTGCGCTTGCCGAGCGCGTCCCACCACTGGACGGCCTGCTTGGTCTTGACGTTCCAGTCGTTGAGCCCGTGGGCGACGAAGACGCTGGCCTTCACCTTGCGCACGTCGTTGAGGTAGTTGCGGGCGTCCCAGAAGGGGCTGTAGTCGCCGGTGATCCGGTCCTGTTCTGCTTCGATGCGGTCCATCAGGGCGCCGCAGACGGCCTGGCCGTTCTGCCTGGTCAGGACGTAGCGGGCCAGCACGTCGGCGTCTTCGCCCTGGTAGCCGCCGGGCGCGAGGACGCCGCCGTTGGCGCGGTAGTAGTCGTACCAGGAGGAGATCGCGGCGATCGGCACGATCGTCTTGAGTCCCTGGACGCCGGTGGTGGCCACGGCGTTGGGCAGGGTGCCGTTGTAGGAGGTGCCGATCATGCCGACGTTGCCGGTGGACCAGGTGGCCGCGACGGGGTTGCCGGCGGCGTCGAAGCCGCGGGCGCGGCCGTTCAGCCAGTCGATGGCGGCCTTCGGGCCGGCGGTCTCGGCGGGGTCGCCGGTGGTCGGGCAGCCGGTGGCGCGGCCGCTGCCGATGTTCTCGACGAGCGCGATGGCGTACCCGCGGGGCACGAAGAAGTTGTCGTAGTAGCCGTCGAACGGCCCGGCGTCCTTCACGGTCAGCAGCGAGCGCAGCGTGCTCGGCAGCGGGTTGCCGTTCTCGTCGACGTCGACGGGGTGGTTGGCGACGTCGTTGCCGCCGGCGTAGTAGGGGCTGGCCTCCATGATCACGGGCACCTTGAGACCCTGGTCGGTCTCCTTGGGCCGCAGGATGTCGACGGCGACCCGGTCGGCCTGGCCGTCGGCGTCGCTGTCGGTTCCGGCGACCTCGACGAAGACGGTCTGGGTGATCGCGTCGGCACGCGAGAAGACGGGTTGTGTCGCGTTGTTCTCGATCTTGATCGTGGGAGTGTCCGCGGCTGCGGGTGTCGCGGTCAGCGACGCGATGAGCAGCAGCGATACGGCTAACGCCGTCCTGCGAAGCATGAGTGGCTCCAGGGAAGTGTGACGACCTACGACCGTAATCTCTGCCACTTGACGAGTCACGGCAAGATCTTGACAACCTCAAAAGTTCGGCAAAGGTTCACTTCCTGGATCCAGGTCACAGACGCGACTGATGTCGGTAACGGAGCGGTTGCGGACCTCTGTACGGTTTGGTATGCGCTGGTCAAGCAACTATCTTCCGAGCAGGGTTGCCGTGCATTTCTTCGCGCCTGCGATGAAGTTTGACGGCGGGGAAATGGAAGGGAGTCGCCTTGCTCAGCAAGCGATTCGGCAAGACGGCGATCGGCACGTTGGCCGGCGCCATGCTTATGGCGGCAGCGGCGTGCGGCGGCAGCGGCGGGGGGACCACCGCGAGCACCGCTCCGAGCAGTGGTGCGGCCAGTGAAGCACCCCAGGAGGGCGCGCTCAAGGTCGGCCTCGCTTTCGACGTCGGCGGTCGCGGCGACAAGTCCTTCAACGACGCCGCCTACGCGGGCCTCGAGAAGGCGAAGACGGATCTGAAGGCCGAGATCAAGGAGCTGAGCCCCGCGGGCGACGGCTCCAACCGCGGTGACCTGCTCCGTCAGCTCGCCGACGCCGGCTACAACCCGATCATCGGGGTCGGCTTCGCCTACGGCGAGGACATCAAGAAGGCGGCGACGGAGTATCCCGAGATCCAGTTCGCGGTCGTGGACTCCGCCTCCAACGCGCCGAACGTGACCGGCCTGCTGTTCGCCGAGGAGCAGGGCTCCTACCTGGCGGGCGTCGCCGCGGCGACCAAGGCCAAGAGCGGCCACGTCGGCTTCGTCGGCGGCGTCGAGAACGACCTGATCAAGAAGTTCGAGGCGGGCTTCGTCGCCGGCGTGAAGTCGGTCAAGAAGGACGCGAAGATCGACATCAAGTACCTCACCCCCGACGGTGACTTCTCCGGCTTCAAGGCCCCCGACAAGGGCAAGGTCGCGGCCGAAAAGATGTTCCAGGACGGCGCGGAGATCGTTTACCACGCCTCCGGCGACTCCGGCCTCGGCGTCTTCCAGGCGGCCGCCGCCGCCAAGAAGAAGGCCATCGGCGTCGACTCCGACCAGCGTCTGACGGTCAAGGAGGCCGACCTGCAGTCGGTCATCATGACCTCGATGATCAAGCGCGTCGACGTCGGCGTGTTCGAGTTCATCAAGGCCTTCCAGGGCGGCGCCAAGGGTGGCAGCAACGTCACCTACGACCTGAAGGTCGACGGTGTGGGCCTGGCCACCACCGGTGGCGAGGTCGACGACATCAAGACCGAGATCGACGCCGCCAGGGAGAAGATTGTCTCCGGCGAAATCCAGGTTCCGTCCAAGCCGTAACCTGGGTAGGAGAATCTCGTTCGAGGGCCCGGGGAGCGGACCCACCGTCCGCTCCCCGGGCCTTTGTTCTATCCACCTTGGCTCGTTGGAGACCCACATGAGTGCGGAGCGAATCCGACGCAGTGAGCGAAGTGGACGGCTGAGGGACGAAGCCGGCCGCGTAGCGAATGAGGAGCGGTGAGCGACCAATGAGCTCGCGAATCCGACGCAGTGAGCGAAGTGGACGGCTGGGGGACGAAGCCGGCCGCGTAGCGAATGAGGAGCGGTGAGCGACCAATGAGTTCCGACACGCTCGCTCCGGCGCAACCCGCCGTCGAGCTGGAGGGCATCACCAAACGTTTCCCGGGCGTCGTCGCCAACCACGACATCCGGATCGCCATCCAGCCCGGCACCGTCCACGCCATCTGCGGCGAGAACGGAGCGGGCAAGTCCACCCTGATGAAGATCCTTTACGGCATGCAGAAGCCGGACGAGGGCCAGATCCGGGTGAACGGCACAGACGTGACCTTCCGCTCGCCCAGCGACGCGATCAACGTCGGCATCGGCATGGTCCACCAGCACTTCATGCTGGCCGACAACCTCACCGTGCTGGAGAACATCGTTCTCGGCGCCGAGCCGAAGCGGGCCGGACGCCTCGACGTGGCGCGCGCCCGCAAGCGGATCAAGGAACTGGCCGAGGCCCACGGCCTGCGCGTCGACCCCGACCGCCTGGTCGAGGACCTCGGCGTCGGCGACCGGCAGCGCGTGGAGATCCTCAAGGTCCTCTACCGCGGCGCCCGCATCCTCATCCTCGACGAGCCGACGGCCGTGCTCGTGCCGCAGGAGGTCGAGGAGCTCTTCGACAACCTGCGCGAGCTCAAGGCCGACGGCCTCACCGTCATCTTCATCTCCCACAAGCTCGACGAGGTGCTCGGCATCGCCGACGCGATCACGGTGATCAGGCGTGGCACCACCGTCGCCAGCCTGCCGCGCAGCGAGATCAGCAGCGCCCGCCAGCTCGCCGAACTCATGGTCGGCAGCGAGCTGCCCACCCCCGAGACCCGCGAGTCCACCGTGACGGAGACCGTCGCGCTGAAGGTCGCCGGCCTGTCGATGGAGTCCGACGGCTACCGTCCCGTCCCCAAGGGCACCTCCGTCCGCCTCTATGTCGACAAGCTCAAGGCCGAGGGCAAACGGCTCCTGCTCGACGACGTCTCCTTCGAGATCCACAAGGGTGAGATCCTCGGCATCGCGGGCGTGGAGGGCAACGGCCAGTCCGAGCTGATCGAGGCCATCATGGGCATCCGCCAGGCGCACGGCGAGATCACCCTGGCCGGCCAGGACATCAGCGCCTGGTCCACGCTCAAGCGCCGCGAATCCGGCATCGGCTACATCCCCGAGGACCGCCACCGCCAGGGCCTGCTGCTCGAAGCCTCCCTCTGGGAGAACCGGGTGCTCGGCCACCAGACGCAGAAACCCGCCAAGAGCGGCATCTGGATCAACCGCCGCGCGTCCAAGGCCGACACCCAGCGCATCATCAAGAAGTACGACGTCCGCACCCCGGGCGCCGACACCCTCGCGCTCGCGCTGTCCGGCGGCAACCAGCAGAAGCTCATCGTCGGGCGCGAGATGAGCGGCGAGCCCGCCTTCCTCATCGCCGCGCACCCCACCAGAGGCGTCGACGTGGGCGCCCAGGCGGCCATCTGGGACCACCTTCGCGACGCCCGTGCCGCCGGCCTCGCCGTACTGCTGATCTCCGCGGACCTCGACGAGCTCATCGGCTTGTCCGACACGCTGAACGTGATCTACCGAGGGCGGCTCGTCGCCCGCCTCGACCCGTCCGACGTCACGCCCGAGCGGCTCGGCGGCTACATGACCGGCGCCATCACCGCCACCGAGGAGATGTGATGCCCGCAGGGCTCTATCGCGCGCTGCTGACCTTGGCGGGCGCGGTCGTCGCCATCGTGCTCGCCATCGCGATCTCCAGCGTGGCGATCCTCGCGGCCGGCGCGAATCCGGCCGCCGCCTTCGCCGCGTTCTTCGACTTCGGCGAGACGACGCGAGCCGTGGTCAACTCGATCACGACGATGCTCAACCGCGCGGTCCCGCTGTTCATCGCGGGGCTCGCGGTCGCCGTCGGCTTCCGGATGAACCTCTTCAACATCGGTGTGGAGGGCCAGTACCGGATCGCCGCCGTGGTGGCGGCCTTCGTGGGCTCGACGTTCGTGGCGCCCGCCTGGATCCAGATCCCGGTGATCATCGTGGTGGCGGCGGCCGTCGGCGGCCTCTACGCGTTGATCCCGGCGGTGATGAAGGTCGGCCGCGGGGTGAACGAGGTGATCTCCACGATCATGCTCAACTACATCGCCATCAACCTCGCGGCCTTCCTCGTCCGCGGGCCGTTCGTCGGTCCGCGGCCGGCCGGACAGCTGACCATTTCGACGCCGCAGCTGCCGGAGTCGGCGTGGTTCCCCAACCTGAACTTCGTCTTCGAGATGTTCGGGCTGCCGGCCCCCCGCGGCGGCGGACTGTGGGGCTTCCTCATCGTGGCGATTCTGCTGGGCATCGGCCTGTGGATCGTGCTGGAGCGCACCCGGTTCGGCTTCGACGTCAAGGCCAGCGGCCTGAACGCCTCCGCCGCCCTGGCCTCCGGCGTCAACCCCAAGAAGATGGTCATCTCGGCCATGGTGCTGTCGGGGGCGATCGCCGGGCTCATCGGCCTGCCCGAGATCCTCGGCTCCACGCACGCCTACAACACGAACTTCACTCCCGGCCTGGGCTTCCTGGGCATCGCGGTGGCGCTGCTCGGGCGCAACAAACCGGCCGGCATCGCGATCGCGGCGCTCCTGTTCGCCTTCCTGGACAGGGCTCAGGGCCCGCTGCAGTTCGCCAACGTGCCGCCCAGCGTCATCGTCATCATGCAGGGCGTCATCGTCCTTCTGGTGGTCGTCTTCAACGAGATCACCAGCCGGATGGCCCTGCGCTCCGAGGAACGGCGGGCCGCCCGCCAACTGGGCACCGACAAGCCTGTTGAGGTGGCAGCATGACGCGGGTCCGCAAGTACCACCTGGCGCTGATCGGCGTCTCCCTGCTGATCCTCATCGTTTCGGTGGTCCGGGTGATCACCGGACACAACGACATCACCTCCTCCGGCACCTTCGCGGCCGCGCTGATGCTGTCCGTGCCGATCGGCCTGGCCGGGCTCGGCGGCCTGTGGGCCGAGCGCGCGGGCGTGGTCAACATCGGCCTCGAAGGCATGATGGTGCTCGGGACGTGGTTCGCCGGCTGGGCCGGATATCAGTGGGGGCCGCTGGCCGCCCTGGTGGCCGGCCTGCTGGCCGGGGCCGTAGGCGGTCTCATCCACGCCATCGCCACCGTCACCTTCGGCGTCGACCACATCATCAGCGGTGTGGCCATCAACCTGGTCGGTCCCGGTATCACCCGGTTCCTGTCGGAGGTCCTCTACAAGGAAGGGACTCCGGCGGCGGAGGCCGGAGCGGGCATCACCACCTCACCGGCGATGTCGGGCGAAGCCTGGCACGGGAGCCTGCCACTGCTCTCCAGCGGCCCCGACCTGTTCGGCATGCTGGAGCGCACTCACTGGTTCCTCATCTCCGACCTGGCGGGAATCCTCGGTGGGCTCACGCGCAACGTGGACGTCCTGGTCATCCTGGCCGTGGCGATGATCCCGCTGACCTTCTACGTGCTCTGGCACACCGCCTTCGGCCTGCGCCTGCGCTCGGTGGGCGAGAACCCGTGGGCGGCCGAGTCGCTCGGCGTCAACGTCTACCGGTTCAAGTACATCGCGGTGGTCATGTCCGGCGCGTTCGCCGGGCTCGGCGGCGTCTTCCTGGTCTTCGTCACCACGAAATACGTCGAGGGCCAGACGCAGGGACGCGGCTTCATCGGCCTCGCGGCCATGATCTTCGGCAACTGGCGGCCGGGCGGGCTCGCGGCCGGCGCGTCGCTGTTCGGCTATGCCGACGGCCTGCAACTGCGCAGCCAGGGCGCCATCACCACGTTCTTCCTGTTCGGCGCGATCCTGCTGCTCATCTATCTCGGCAACAAGATCCGCCTGATGACGCGGCCCGGTCAGCCGGCCGAGCTGGCCGGCCGTACCGCCAAGGACTACACGATCATGGCGGGCGCGGCAGCCGGCGCCGTGGTCCTCATCTGGATGTGGATGGTCATCGACAAGCTGCCGAACGAGTTCGTCTACATCACCCCGCACGTCCTCACCCTGCTCGTGCTCCTGGTCGCCTCGCAGCGCCTGCGCATGCCCAAGGCCGACGGCGTGCGGTACCGCCGGGGGGAACAGCACTGATGAACATCGACTGGGACGGTCTGCGCGACGAGGCGCGGACCGCGATGCGCAACGCCTACGCGCCCTACTCCAAGTTCCCGGTCGGGGCGGCGGCCGTCGTGGACGACGGCCGCGTCGTGACCGGCTGCAACGTCGAGAACGCCTCCTACGGCCTCGGCCTGTGCGCGGAATGCGGCCTGGTCTCCGCGCTGCACGCCTCGGGCGGCGGCCGGCTCGTGGGCTTCACCTGCGTCGACGGCCACGGCGAGCTGCTCATGCCGTGCGGCCGCTGCCGTCAGCTCCTGTACGAGTTCGGCGGCGACGACCTCCTGGTCGAAACCCCCGACGGCCCCAAGCGTATGGCCGAGATCCTGCCGTACGCCTTCGGACCCGACGACCTGACCAAGGGAGCCTGATGGACGCCATCGAGGTCATCGTCGCCAAGCGCGACGGCGGCGAGCTGACCACCGCGCAGATCGACTGGGTGATCGACGCCTACACCCGGGGCGAGGTGGCCCACGAGCAGATGTCCGCGCTGGCCATGGCCATCCTGCTCAACGGCATGGACCGCCGCGAGATCGCCGAGTGGACCCAGGCGATGATCCGTTCCGGCGAGCGCATGGACTGGTCGATGCTCGACCGGCCCACCGCCGACAAGCACTCCACCGGCGGCGTCGGCGACAAGATCACGCTGCCGCTGGCGCCCCTGGTGGCCGCCTGCGGCGCGTACGTCCCGCAGTTGTCCGGGCGGGGCCTGGGCCACACCGGCGGGACGCTCGACAAGCTGGAGTCGATCCCCGGCTGGCGGGCGTCGCTGTCCAACGAGGAGATGCTGGCCGTCCTGCGCGGCGCGGGCGCGGTCATCTGCGCCGCCGGCACCGGCCTCGCGCCCGCCGACAAGAAGCTGTACGCCCTGCGCGACGTCACCGGCACGGTCGAGTCGATCCCGCTGATCGCCTCGTCCATCATGTCCAAGAAGATCGCCGAGGGGACGGGCTCGCTGGTCCTCGACGTGAAGGTGGGCTCCGGCGCGTTCATGAAGACGGTGGAGCGTGCCAGGGAGCTCGCCGAGACCATGGTGGCGCTGGGCTCCGACGCGGGCGTCCGTACCGTGGCCCTGCTGACCGCCATGGACCGCCCGCTTGGCCTGGCCGTGGGCAACGCCCTGGAGGTCGTGGAGTCGGTCGAGGTCCTGGCGGGCGGCGGTCCGTCCGACGTGGTCGAGCTGACGGTACGGCTGGCCCGCGAGATGCTGGAGGCCGCCGGGATCACCGGCAAGGACCCCGAGCAGGCGCTGAAGGACGGCTCCGCCATGGACGCCTGGCGCCGCATGGTCTCCGCCCAGGGCGGCGACCCGGACGCGGTCCTGCCGAAGGCGGCCGAGACGATGACGGTGGAGGCGCCGGAGTCCGGTGTCCTGACGAGGCTGGACGCGTACGCGGTGGGCCTGGCGGCCTGGCGGCTGGGCGCGGGCCGGGCCCGGCAGGAGGATCCGGTCTCCTTCGGCGCGGGGATCACCCTGCACGCCAAGCCGGGCGATCTGGTGCGGGCGGGACAGCCCCTGATGACGCTGCACGCCGACGAGACGGCCCGCTTCGCCCGTGCCCTGGAGGCGCTGGAGGGCGGGTACGCGGTGGGCGCGGCCGGCGGGGAGCAACTGCCGCTGATCATCGACCGTATCGTGTGACGATCGCACATCGACGGGTGACGGATGCCTCTGGGTTCCGTCGCCCGTCGCTCGTTACCGTGGCTCTGACCCTCTCGGCGCACGATGGGAAGGAGCACCATGAGAGCATCCAGCCTGGCCGCGGCCCTGAGCGCGGCGGCGCTCGTCGGCTCGGTGTCCGCCGTGTCGGCGCAGGCGGCCGTCAGCGACGCCGTGTGCTTCAACGGGCAGCGGACGGCGACCGGCGGCGGCTACTACAAGGTGTACGCGGGCGGGTGCGACGGGCACAGCGGCACGACGGTCACGATTCGCTTCGGCCCCGCGGCGGGCGACTACTCGTGCGGGTGGACGTTCGTGTGGAACAGCCAGCTCGGCGCCGAGAACTGCACGCTCGTCTGAGAAGACAGCGGGGCGCCGGGAGCGGCGAGCGGCCGGTCCCGCACCGCGGGCTGGTCATCTGGCGCGGGTTCATCGTGCGCTGACGCGGTGCTGGCTGGGGCGGATGCCCAGGGTGCGCTTGAAGGCCACGCTGAGCGCGTAGGCGTTGGAGTAGCCGACCTGGTGGGCGATCACGTCCACGGTGTCGTCGGTGCTGGCGAGCAGGTCGGCGGCCTGGCAGATGCGCCATTCGGTGAGGTAGGCCATGGGCGGCTGGCCGACGAGTTCGGTGAAGCGCTGGGCGAAGGTGGCGCGGGAGGCTCCGGAGACGCGGGCCAGGCCCTCGACGGTCCACGGCCGGGCCGGATCCTCGTGGATGGCCCGCAGGGCCCGGCCGATCAGCTGGTCGGAGTGCGCGGCGTACCAGGAAGGGGCCTGTGAGTCCGGCCGGTCGAACCACTCGCGCAGGCTGGAGACGAGCAGCAGGTCCAGCAGGCGGTCGAGCACGGCCTGCTGGCCCGGTTTGTCGCGGCTGATCTCGGCGACGATCATGTCCATGGTCGCGCACCGGCCGTCGCCGGCGGGGACGAGGGCCACGCGGGGCAGGGCGTCGAGCACCCGCTGCGACACGCTGCCCTTCACCTGGAAGGTGCCGGTGAGCAGGACGGTGGAGCCGAGGTCGCCCGCGTAGCCGCACATCGCCAGGCCCGCGGCGTCGCCGCCCTCGGGCGTGGTGCACATCTCGGCGTTGTGGATGACGGCCATGGGCGCGGTCTCGGGGCGGTCGGCCACCGTGTACGGGCCGGGGCCGCGCACGACCGCCACGTCCTGGGTGCCCAGCCGGACCGGCGAACCGCCCTCGGGTGTCACCCAGGCCTCGCCGCTGAGCATCGTCAGCAGTGTGAGCGGCGTCCAGTCCAGGAAGCGCAGCGCCCAGGGGGCCCGCACGTACGACTGGTCGAACAGCGCCCCCGCGGGACGGACATCGTGCAGCAGGCTCGACAGCGCGTCTTCCATATGGCCGAGTCTAGACGCTCGAACATCTTTCCCGGACTCCCAGCCATTCAGAGTCCGAGGCTGGCAGGGTTGACTGGAACGCATGGCAGAGATCTTGGTAGTGGGCGGCACCGGCAAGACCGGCCGCAGGGTGGTCGCGCGACTGCGTGAGCAGGGCCTCAGCCCCAGGACGGCCTCCCGATCGGGAGAGTGGCGCTTCGACTGGCACGACGAGACGACCTGGGACGCGGCCGTCGCGGGCGTACGCGCGGCCTACCTGGTCGACGCGCAGACCGGCGACGCGGCAGAACGGCTGCGCGCCTTCGGCGACCTGGCCGTGGCCAAGGGCGTCGAGCGGCTGGTGCTGCTGTCGGCGCGGGTGTGGGGCGAGTTCGGCGAAGGCGGCGGGCTGGCCGGCGAGGAGGCGATCCGGGGGTCCGGGGCGGAGTGGACGATCCTGCGCCCGACCTGGTTCGCCCAGAACTTCAGCGAGGAACCGCTGCTCAGCGAGCCGGTGGCCGAGGGTGAGGTGAGCGTGTCCACCGGGGACGGGCGCGAGCCGTTCGTGGACCTGGACGACGTCGCCGAGGTGGCCGCCGTGGCATTGACGGAGCCGGGTCACGCGGGGCAGATCTACGACCTGTCCGGGCCCGAGGCGATCACCTGGGGGGAGGCGGTGGCGGAGATCGCGCGGGCTGCCGGCCGTACCATCGGCTTCAGGTCTGTGGACGGCGAGGAGGCGCGGCGGCGGCTCGTCGCGCGCGGATATTCCGAAGCCTACGCGGCCGGGGTGGAGAGCCTCTTCGAGCACATCAGGCTCGGCCGGGGCGCGGCGCTGTCCGACGGCGTACGGCGGGTGCTCGGCCGTGAGCCGGGCACCTTCCGCGCCTACGCCGAGCGGACCGCGTGGGGGAGCGGCGCCTAAGGGGTCGGAACGGGGTCCGGGGCGTCGGCGAAGATGTCCCGGAGCACCGCGCGATGGGTGGGCAGGGCCTCGGCGTGCCGCCGGCGGCCCTCCTCCGTGATCATCACGAAGACGCCCCGCCGGTCGACGTCGCAGACGAGCCTGGTGACCAGATCGGCCTTCTCCAGACGGGCGATCACGCGGGAGAGCGCGCTCTGGCTGAGGTGGACCTCGCCGCAGAGCGCCTGGACGCGCAGCTTGTCGTCGTGGTGGATCATCCGGTCGAGCACCTCGAACTCGCTGGCGCCCAGGTCGTGCTTCTCGCCGAGCTCACGCTCCAGCGAGCACATGGTCTTCGCGTGCTTGGCCAGGACGTAGTGCCAGGTCCCGACCACGAACTCCTCGTCCATGACGCGGAGGTTACCATCCCGATAAATCTCATGCAACGGAATTAAATGCTGTTGCATTTGATGCAGTTGCATGTAATGTTCCATCCCATGTCCACTTCCTCTTCCCGTTGGGGCGCGCTCGTCGTGCTCTGCGCAGTGATCTTCCTCGACGCCCTTGACGTGTCGATGGTCGGCGTGGCCCTGCCCGCCATCCAGCACGACCTGGGGCTCTCTACTTCTTCTCTGCAATGGGTTGTCAGCGGATACGTGCTCGGATACGGCGGTCTTCTGCTCCTTGGCGGCAGGACGGCTGACCTGCTTGGGCGACGCAGGGTGTTCCTGGTCGCTTTGGGCGTCTTCGCGGTGGCCTCCCTCCTGGGTGGCATCGTCGACGACGGCGCCCTGCTGATCGCCGCCCGCTTCGTCAAGGGCGTGAGCGCGGCTTTCACCGCGCCCGCCGCGTTGTCGATCATCACCACGACGTTCCCCGAGGGGCCGAAGCGCAACAAGGCGCTGAGCGTGTTCACCGCCTCCGGCGCCAGCGGCTTCTCCCTCGGCCTCGTGTTGTCCGGGGTGCTGACCCAGCTGGGCTGGCGCTGGACGTTCCTGATGCCGGTGCCGGTCGCGATCATCGCGCTGATCGCCGCGCTGAAGGTGCTGCCCAAGGTCAAGGAGGAGCGGGCCGAAGGCGGCCACGACCTGATCGGCGCCGTGCTGATCACCGCCTCCATGCTGCTGCTCGTCTTCACCGTGGTGCAGGCCCCCGAGGCAGGATGGACCTCGCTGCGCACCCTCGGCTCACTCGCCGTCGCCGCCCTGCTGCTCGGGCTGTTCGTCTTCGCCGAACTGCGGATGAAGCACCCGCTGGTACGGCTCGGCATCCTGCGCTCCGGCCCCATCGTCAGGGCCAATCTCGGACTGGTGATCCTGTTCGGCTCCTACGTCGGCTTCCAGTTCGTCGCCATGCAGTACTTCCAGAACCTGCTCAAGTGGTCGGCCATGGAGACCGCGCTGGCCTTCCTGCCCGCCGGAATCCTGGTCGCGCTGACCTCGACCAAGATGGGCGACTTCGCCGACCGCTTCGGCACCGCCCGCCTGATCACGATCGGCTCGGCCGCGCTCGCCGCCGGGTACGCCTTCTTCTTCGTCGGCATCTCCACCGCGCCCAGCGTGCTCGGAATGGTGCTGCCCGGCATGGTCCTGCTCGGCATCGCGTTCGCGCTGTCGTTCCCGTCGCTCAACATCCAGGCGACGAACGGCGTCCACGACGACGAGCAGGGGCTGGCCTCCGGCCTGCTCAACACCTCCGGCCAGGTCGGCGGCGCGGTCGTGCTCGCCGTGGTCACCGCCGTGCTCACCTCGGGCGGCACCCTGTCGATCGAGGCGCTGCGCGGCGGGATCGTGGTCTCGCTCATCCTGGGCGTGGTCGGGCTCGGCATCGCGCTGACCGGCCTGCGCTTCCGCTCGGCGCCCGCGGTCAAGGCCGACGAGACCAAGGTGTACGAGACGGTCTGACCCAGTTCGTGAAGGGCCCCGCCGGGTGCGGGGCCCTTTCGCTGGGCATACACCGGGTATGCGGCCCACACGCAGCCTCGCGGCCCTGCTGTGCCTCGCCGTACTGTGTGGATGCGGTACGGCCCGCACCGGCGGCACCACGGCCACGGCCAGTCCTCCGACCCGCGCGCCCACCACCGGCGCGCCGCCCGCCTCCCCGCGGGAGCCCGCGCCCACCGGCACCGCGGAGATCGACGTCGAGCGCACCGGCGGCGAGGCCGTCATCGTGTACGGCGTCCGCTACGCCACCCACCCGAACTTCGACCGCGTGGTCGTCGACTTCAAGGGGGAGATGCCCGGATACACGGTCACCTGGGTGGACGAACTCGTCGAGGACGGCTCCGGCAAGCCGATCGACGTCGAGGGCGGCGCGTACCTGCAGGTGACCCTCACCCCGGCCGACGCGCACACGGCCAAGGGCAAGCCCACCTGGACCGGCGGCCCGATCTTCCAGGCCGACCTCGGCAACGTCAGCAGCGTGGTCAAGACCGGCGACTTCGAGGGGCGCGTGGGCGTGGGCATCGTGCTCGACCGGCGCGCCGCTTTCGACGTCACCGAGCAGCGCCGGCCGAACCGGGTCGTCATCGACGTGGCACACTGACCCTCGTGGTCAGAAAGATCGAAGGGGCGACCCGGATTCCGGTGCCCGGCGGCAAGGTCATCGACGAGCACGTCGGCCGCGTGAACAGCGGCGACGAGGCGATCTCGATCGCCCACATGGTGGCGCCGCCCGGCTGGGACGAGCCCGCCCAGACGCCCGAGTTCACGGAGTACACCGTGGTCCTGCGCGGCACCGTCCTCGTCGAGCACGCGGAGGGCACCACCGAGGTGCACGCGGGCCAGTCGATCGTGACGGAGGCGGGGGAGAAGGTCCGCTACAGCTGCGGGCCCGAAGGCGCCGAGTACGTGGCGGTCTGCCTGCCCGCCTTCTCACCCGACGCGGCGCGCCGCGACTAGCGCCCGCTACATCCGATGTAGCGCCTCCCGGGTGAGAAGGAACAGCTCACCAGGAGGACACCATGACCATTCTTGTGACCGGCGCCACCGGGAGCGTGGGCAGCCACATCGTCGCCCAGCTGGTCGAGCGGGGCGAGCGCGTACGCGCGCTGACCCGCGACCCGTCCCGCGCGAACTTCCCCGCGGGCGTCGAGGTGGCCGCCGGAGACCTCCAGGTCATCGAGTCGCTGGCGCCCGCGTTCGACGGTGTCACCGCCCTGCACCTCATCACCGTGGGCGGTGAGGGCCTGCCCCTGCTGCCCAACGGCGAGGAGATCGTCGCGCTGGCCGCCAAAGCCGGGGTCGAACGCGTCACCGTGCTGAGCAGCTGGGACGAGGGCAGCGTCGAAGCGGCCCTGCGCGAGAGCTCGCTGCCCTGGACGCAGTTGCAGGGCGTGGAGTTCATGGCGAACGCCTTCGACTGGCAGGCGGAGGCGCGTGCCGAGGGCGTGGTCCGGGTCTTCGGCAACCAGCCGGGCGCGCTGGTGCATGAGGCCGACATCGCCGCGGTGGCCGTGGCCGCCCTGACCTCCGCCGGGCACGAGGGCCGCACGTACCAGCTCACCGGTCCCGAGCTCACCACCCCCGAGGAGCGGGTACGGCTGCTCGCCGAGGCCAGCGGGCACGACCTGCGCTTCGAACCGCTGACCGAGGCCCAGCTTCGGGAGCGCATGGCTGCTTGGGGGATGGACGAGGAGACGATCGAGTTCGCGGTCATGCTCGGCACCCACCCGCCGGCCGCCGGTTCCACGATCCTGCCCACGGTCGAACAGGTCACCGGCCGCCCCGCTCGCACCTTCGCCCAGTGGGCCCAGGAAAACGCCGCCGCCTTCCGCCCCTGACCCACACCCGGGGTTCCGGAACAGCCTCACGGGGATCCCACACCGTGGCCCGGCGTCGGGTCGGGCCACGTGGCGGTGGGGTCCCGTGCCCGTGTTGCCGAACCCGTGACGTTCCAAGGGACCGGAATGCCGGGAGCCCGGGGGCTGGGGGCTACCAGGTCCAGGTGATGGGGTCGGCGGGCTGGTAGCGGCAGGTGGCGCCGGTGGAGATGCCGGCGCGTAGGTGGGCGGCCAGGTCGGGGTGGCGGTCGTCGAGCTGGCGTAGCGTGTTGCGGATGCGGTTGGTGACGGCCTTGCGGGCCCGTTCCGCCTCGTCGCCCAGCCGGCGCGTGCGTCCGCCCAGTCCCGCCGCCCTGCGGAGTTCGGACAGCAGCGCCTGCCGTTCGGCGTCGAGGGCGGCGACCCGCTGGTCGTTCCCCCGCACGGCCGCCCGGTCGATCTCGTCGTCCAGGAGCTCCAGCCGCCGCCGGTACTGGGCCTTGGCCTCGTCGTCGAGGACCGCGTCGCCGCCCATGCGCCGCGCGGCCACCGCCTCGGCCCCGCCCGCCGGGTTCAGCAGCTCCACGGCGGAGATGTCGGTGCCCGGACTGCCCATCAGGGTCCTCAGGTCGCGCAGGCCCTTGGCGTCGGGTAGATGGACGGTGCGCCCGGCGAAGGTCAGCGTCCACACGTCGCCGTCCAGCCGGAAGACGCCGGCCGCGCGCTGCGGCAGCCGTACCCGCATCTCCAGTTCTTCGGCCTCGCGGGCGACGTCGGCGAGCAGCGGTCCCGGGTCCTCGCCGGCGGCGAGGAGGACCTCGGCCAGGCGTGCGCGGGACAGCAGCGACCACGGGCGGGCGCCCAGCCGGTCGGCCGCGCGGTAGGCGGCGGTGAAGCCGTCGGCGGCCGCGCGCCAGCGGCACTGGGCCGCGTCGAGCACCGCCGCCCAGTGCTCGAACGGACCGTCCACGACGATCGTCGAGGTCACCGCCCACTGCCCGAGGTGGGGGGCGATGGCCTCGCGGGCGTTCTGGCAGAGTTCGGGGTCCTTGGACAGCGCCGCCGCCTGCGCCTGGAAGCGGAGCCAGAGCGGCGCCATCCAGGTCAGCAGGTCCTCGCCGCCGGCCATGAGCCGGGTCAGGTGGTTCAGCGCGCCGCGGGCGTCGCCGCGCTCGGCGGCCGTGACGCCCTCGAAGATGGGCAGGTTGGGGCTGTGGGCGGCGCGCATCTCGGCCAGCAGCGCGTCGGCCTCCTCGAAGCGGCCCTGGAGCAGGGCGGCCGACAGCAACTGGGTCCAGCGCAGTTCGGAGCCGCTGACGTAGGGCTGCTCGCCGAGTTCGCGGGCGGTCTCCGACAGCGCCCTGGCCTCGTCGAAACGGCCTTGGAGCAGCGCGTGCCTGGTCCTGATCACCATGGCCTCGTGCTCGAACAGCGGTAGTCCCGAGCGCTCGGCCTGCCGGAGGAAGTCCTGGTCGGCAGCGGTGTGGGCGGGGTCGCCCCGTTCGAGCAGCGCGCCGGCCCGCCAGGACAGGGCGTGGAGCAGGTGCTGGGTGTCGTTCGCCCTGGTGGCGACGTCGGCCAGTTCCTCCGCGAGCGAGACCCGCTCCCCGGCCGTCCCCGGCCGCCAGATCGCCGACAGCCGGGCCAGCAACGTGAACGCCAGCGCCTGGTCGTCACCCGCGTGCCTGGCCCGGTCGGCGGCCAGGCCGCTCAGCCGCTCGCCCACGTCGTCGGCGGACGCGACCTCACCGCGCGCCAGCCGCCGGTGCGCCTCGCGCACGAAGTCGGGGAAGCCGAGGTGGTACAGCTTGAGCGCCGCGTGCGCGAGCAGGCCGGGGTCGTCGAGCTTGCGGGCCGCCGCGATGGCCGCCTCGATCGCGCGCCCGCCCTCCTCATGCTCGCCGATCCGCTGCAGCGTCAGCCCGAGGTCGAGCTCGATCCCGGTACGGCGGGCCCGCTCCCACTCGGGCACGAGCTCCAACGCCCGCCGGTAGTGCCCCACGGCCTCCTCGTCGGCCAGCCGCGCCTCGGCGTCCTGGGCGGCGGCCAGCAGAAGGGCGGGCGCCTCCGGCACGGCGGCCAGGTACGCGTGGTGGGCCAGCGAAGCGGGGTAGGCGCCTGTGGAGCCGAGCGCGTCGAGCGCCGCCGCATGCCCCGCCCGCCTGCCCGCCTCGTCCAGCTCCGCGTAAAGCGCCTCGCGCACCAGATCGTGCACGAACGCGTGCCGCCCCTCTCCCGCGGGCGCGACCAGCTTGGCCGCCACCGCCTGCCCCAGCGGTACGGCCACGCCCCGCCCCACGCTCGCCTCCAGCACCGCGTCGGCGAATTCCCGCCCCAGCACCGCCGCTGCCCGCAGCGTCTCATGCACCTCGCCCGACAGCCGGGACAGGCGGCGTTCGACGGCCGCGCGCACCTCGGCCGGGATCGTGTCCAGCGGGCTGCCGCCCTGCCACAGCCGGGCGGCCTGCTCGACGAAGAACGGGTTGCCGCCGGTGCGCCGGTGGATCTCGGTCACCAGCTCGTCGTCCGGCCGCAGGCCGGTGGTCTGGGCGACCAGCTCGCCGACCTCCTCGCGGCCGAGGCCGGACAGGGCCAGCGTGGTCGCCTTCAGCTCCGGTGGCAGCTCGGCCTCGCCCGCCCGGTAGGTGCCGATCACCAGGATGCGTTCGAACCAGGCGTGCCGTACCACGAACTCCAGGAGTTTGAGGGAGGCGGCGTCGGCCCAGTGGAGGTCCTCCAGCACGATCACCACGGGCCGCTCGCGCGAGAGGGCTACCAGCAGGGCGGTCACCGCGTCGTACAGCTCGAAGGGGGTGCGCGCGGACTCGAAGACGTCGGCGGCGGGGTCCAGCCTGCGCACGACCTGCACCCACGGCCAGTAGCCAGGGGCGCCCTCGCCCTCCCAGCAGGCGGCGCTCAGCACCTGGGCGCCGGCGGCCACCGCGTGCCCGGCCGCCTCGGCGACCAGCGTGCTCTTGCCGACGCCGGCCTCGCCGGTCACCAAAACCAGCGAGCCGTGGCTGGTGAGCGCGCGTCCGACCTCGCCGCGCAGAATCGCGGTGGGGTGTTCTCGTCCGATGAGGATGGCCATCAAGGCACATTATGATGGCGAGATGAGCCAGCAGCCGACCCCAGACGAGATCAGGCGCGCGCCGAAAGTCCTGCTCCATGACCATCTCGACGGCGGTCTGCGGGCCGAGACGATCGTCGATCTGGCCCGCGAGTCCGGCTACGACCGGCTGCCCACCAACGACCCGGCGAACCTGCGCGAATGGTTCCAGGAAGCGTCCGACTCCGGCTCGCTCGTACGCTACCTGGAGACCTTCGACCACACGGTCGGTGTCATGCAGTCGCGCGAGTCGCTGATCCGCGTGGCCGCCGAGTGCGCCGAAGACCTGGCCGCCGACGGCGTCGTCTACGCCGAGGTGCGCTACGCCCCCGAGCAGCACACCACCACCGGGCTCAGCCTCGACCAGGTCGTCGAGGCGGTGCTGGAGGGCTTCCGCCAGGGCTCGGAGGGCCGCGGCATCAAGGTCGGCACGCTGCTGACGGCCATGCGCCACCAGGCCCGCTCGATGGAGATCGCGGAGCTGGCCGTGCGCTACCGCGACGTCGGCGTGGTCGGCTTCGACATCGCCGGGGCGGAGGCCGGGTACCCGCCCACCCGCCACCTGGACGCGTTCGAGTACCTGCAGCGGGAGAACGCGCACTTCACCATCCACGCGGGCGAGGCGTTCGGGCTGCCGTCGATCTGGCAGGCGATCCAGTGGTGCGGCGCCGACCGGCTCGGTCACGGCGTGCGCATCATCGACGACATCACCGTGGCCGACGACGGTTCGGCCAAGCTCGGCCGGCTCGCCGCGTACGTGCGTGACAAGCGCATCCCGCTGGAGATGTGCCCCACCTCCAACCTGCAGACCGGCGCCGCCGCCTCCATCGCCGACCACCCGATCGGGCTGCTGCGCCGCCTCCACTTCCGGGTCACGGTCAACACCGACAACCGGCTCATGAGCCGCACCAGCGTCTCGGAGGAGTTCGCCAAGCTGGTCGAGGCGTTCGGCTACGGCTGGGATGACCTGCAGTGGTTCACGGTGAACGCGATGAAGTCGGCGTTCATCCCCTTCGACGAGCGGCTCGCGCTCATCAACGGTGTGATCAAACCGGGATTCGCGCAGCTCAAGTGGCAGTCATGAAACAGGCCTTCCGCTCCAAGTTCGCCTACGTGCTCGGGTGGGTGTGGGTGGCGTTCGTCGCGGCCAACGCCGTCGACCTGGTCCTGCGCTACTCCGGCAAGTCCTCGATGGTGGCCGGGGCGGTGCTGGGCGTGCTGACCGCGCTCATCTACCTCATCGCGCTGCGGCCGGTCACGCTGCTGCAGGAGCGGGTGCTGACCGTCCGCAACCCGTTCCGCACGACCGTGATGCCATGGGCCTCGGTCGGCGACGTGACGGTCTCCCACGCCATCACCGTCGCCCAGGCCGAGGGCGAGGAGTCCGTGCGGCTCTGGACCCCGACCGCGACCGCCCGCGAACGCGCCAAGGCCCAGGGCCGGGGCATGGCTCCGGCCAGGCGCGGCCGGCTCAGGACCGAGCCGACCGTGACCAAGGCCGAGCAGGCGGCGCAGGAGGCGTTCGCCGGGAAGACCCACGCCGACTGGGTGGGCGACCAGATCACCGAGCGCGCCGAGGCGGCCCGCCGCCGCAAGGAGGAGGCGGGCCCGGTGACCACCACGTGGGCGGCCGACTCCCTCGCGGTCGTCGGCGTCGCGCTCGCCCTGGTGGTGGCCGCCCTGCTCGTCCCCTGACCGCTCAGCGGGCGCGCGTGGCGAAGCGCCGCATGCCGTCCTTGGCGATCCCCGACTCCTCCACCTCCCGCGCCGCCTCCGTCTCCCGCGCGAAGGCGCGCTCGACGTCATCGAGCGCGGGCCGCAGCAATCTCAGGTGTACGGCTGTCGCCGTCCCCGGCTCCGTCCAGCGCTCGACCAGGCCGACGGCCGCCTCCACCAGCGACTCCGGCGGCACGATCTCGTCCAGCAGCCCCGCGGCCAGGGCTTCGTCCGCGTCCAGCCGGGCCGAGTCCAGCACCAGCCGCAGCGCCCTGCCGCCCACGACGCGGCGCAGGAGCAGGCTGGAGGCGTTGGAGATCGACAGGCCGATGCCGTTCTCCGGGAGGAAGTAGCCGGCCGACGGTGAGCCGATGCGGGAGTCGAAGCACAGCGTCCACTCGGCTGCGCCGCCCACGGCCAGTCCGTTGACCGCGGCCACGACCGGCACCGACGTCTCCAGCACCGCCCTGGTCAGGTCGTGGAACGTCTCGACCTCCTCCAGCAGCGACTTGCCCGCCGCCTCGTGCAGGTCCTCGCCGGCGCAGAAGGCCCGGCCCTCGCCGGTCACCACGATGCCGCGGCCGCCGTGGCCGTGCTCGCGTACCGCCGCCGCCAGGCGTAGCCGCATGCCGGAGGTGAGCGCGTTGAGCTTGTCCGGCCGGCGCAGCGTGATCACCGTCACCTCGCCGCGCGTGCTGACGTCGATCATGTGGTCTCCCTCGGGGTCTCGATGGCGATGGCCCCGGCGCGCTGGTCGCGTTCGGGGTGGAGCAGGTGGCGCTTCTCGATGCGCTGGGACGGCGTGTAGGAGAAGCCGGTCACGAACTCGACGAAGGCCGGGATCTTGAACCTGGCCAGCCGTTCGCGGGCGTGGGCGATGACCTCGGCGGCCGTGGCGTCGTCTGGGTCGTGGCCGGCGTTGAGGTGGATGAACGCCTTCGGCAGCTCGCCCCACAGGTCGTCGGGGACCGGGACGAGCGCGGCGGCCCTGACCGCCGGGTGCTGGGCCAGGACGGTCTCGACCTCGGCGCAGGAGATGTTCTCGCCGCCCCGCCGTACCATGTCCTTCAGCCGGCCGGCGTGGTGGATGTAGCCGTGCTCGTCGCGGAAGCCCAGGTCGCCGGTGTGGAACCAGCCGTCGCGGAAGACGTGCGCGGTGGCGTCGGGGTGGTTCCAGTAGCCGCGCATCATCGGCGTGCCGCGCACCACGATCTCGCCCGGCTGCCCGTCCTCGGCCAGGACCTTGACCTCCTTGCCCGGCGGCGCGTAGCCCATGGCGCCGGTGCCGACGGTACGGTCGTCGTCCGGCTGGACGAGCAGGTCGGAGCCGCTCTCGGTGGAGCCGTACAGCTCCCGCCAGGGCGCGTCCCAGCGCTCCTCCAGCGCGGCGTGCAGCTTGGCCGGGATGCCGGAGCACATCACCAGCCGCATCCGGTTGTCCCGGTCGAGCTCGTGCGGCGGCTGCTTGAACAGCAGCGTCGGCATCGTGCCCAGCACGTACGTGACGGTGGCGCCGTGGCGGCGGGCGGCCGGCCAGAACCCGGAGGCGGAGAAGCGCGGCAGCACCACGAGCGGCACCCCGCCCACCAGGCACATCAGCGCCATCCACTGCGGATCCATGTACGAGAACGGCTGGGCCACCATGACCACGTCGTCCTCCCGGAACCCGACCAGGTCGGCCATGACCTCCGCGGTACGCGTCCAGTAGTCGTGGGGCAGCATGCACGCCTTCGGGAAGCCGGTGGTGCCCGAGGTGTAGGAGAAGGTGGCGATGTCCCAAGGATCGATGGACACGTCCGGCGCCTTGCCGGTGCGCTCCTCCAGCACCGGCACCCCGGCCTCGCGGATGAACGGGGCGTAGTCCGGCGAGGCCAGCGCCATCACGGCGCCGGAGTCGCGCAGCACGTGGGCCAGATCGGCCGAGCGGTAACGGGCGTTGACCGGGACCGAGATCGCTCCGGCCTTCAGGACGGCCAGCCACCCGAGGGGCCAGTCGGGGACGTTGTCCTGCATGATGGCCACGCGGTCGCCGGGCCGTACGCCATGGCCGGCCAGGGCGCCCGCGAGCTGGTCGGTGCGCTCGTCGACCTCGGCGAACCCGAGCGTGCGGTCGGGAAAGATCAGGAACGGGCGGTCCTTATGGAGTCGTGCGGCCCGCCGGAGCAGCGCGGGGATCGTCATGGGGCTCCCATGGGTATTCGGGCAGCAGGGTGAGATCAAGCCGCATGGTCACCTGGGCGGGCGAACGGACCGCGGCCAGCCCGATCGTCACGAACTCGGCGCACACCTGCTCCAGCGTGGACTCGCCGTCGGGGCGGTACCACTCGCTGGTGCCGGTGCACATGGACATCAGGGCCAGCCGGGTCAGCTTCTGGTCGGCGACGTGGAAGGCGCCCCGCTGGACGCCGTCGGCCAGCGCGGTCTTCCAGCGCTGCTCGTAGAGGTCGCGCAGGGCGATGATCTCGTCGCGGGCGCTGGAGCCGGCGGTGAGCGAGCGCAGCTCGCCGTCCATGACGCGGGTGGTCATCGGGTTGAGCGCGTGGATGGCGGTGAGCGAGGTGATGAGCGCGGCCAGGCGCTCGGCGGGGTCGCGCAGGCTCGCCAGCTGGCGGTCGGTCGCGTCGATGAGCCCGAGCTGGCTCAGGCGCATGAGGTCGGCGAGCAGGGCCTCCTTGCTGGCCACGTGGTGGTAGATGCCGGCGTTGGTCATGTCGACGGCCCGCGCGAGGTCTCTGATGCTCGTCGCCGCGTAGCCCTGGTCGGCGAAGAGCCGCATCGCGGCGGTTCTGATGCGTAGTCCTGTGTCCATGTCTCCTACCGAACGTTTGGTAGGAGCCTAGCCGACCGAACGATCGGTAACCAGTGTCATTCTTGACCTCGCCGAGGCCATCTGCTTAGGTAAGGCTTACCTAAGCAGAGGAGTGGAGAATCGTGAAGCGCGGACTTGGGGCACTAATCGGAGTGGCGGTGATCGCGCTCGCGGGCTGCGGAAACGCGCAAGGCTCCGCGGCCGCCCCCGCCACCTCGGCCGCCGCGCCGTCCGCGCGTATCGTCCCGCTCACCGGCGACGTCGCCGAGATCGTCTTCAAGCTCGGCCTGACCGACAAGGTCGTCGGCGTGGACCTGTCCGCGATGGGACTGCCGGAGGCCAAGGGCAAGGCGCGGATCGGCTACCAGCGGGCGCTGGCCGCCGAGGGCATCCTGTCGCTCAAGCCCACCGTGCTCGTCGGCACCGAGGACGCCGGCCCGCCGCCGGTGATCGAACAGCTGAAGGGGGCCGGGTTGCGGATCGTCCTGGTGCCTACCGGCGCCGCCTCGGTCGACGAGGTGCCGGGCAAGATCGAGCAGGTGGCCGAGGCCGTGGGTGAGCCCGGCAAGGGCGCCGCGCTCGCCGCCGCCACCAAGGCCGAGATCGACGCCGCCAAGGCGAGCGTGCGGGCCGGAGCCGAGAAGCCGCGCGTGGCCTTCCTCTACCTGCGCGGCCAGTCCAAGACCTACCAGCTCGGGGGCGCAGGAACGCGGGCCGACGCCATGATCCTCGCGGCGGGCGGCGAAGACGCCGGGACCGCGGCCGGGGTGAAGGGCTTCAAGCCGATCACCGCCGAGTCCATGGTGAAGGCGGCGCCCGACGTCATCCTCGTCATGAAGATGGGGCTCGACTCCGTCGGTGGCGAGGCGGGCCTGCTCAAGCTGCCGGGCGTCGCGCAGACTCCGGCGGCCAAGAACGGGCGCGTGGTCGCCCTTGACGATCTGGAACTGCTCGGCATGGGCCCGCGTACCGGCCAGGCCCTCGCCAAGCTCGTCACCGCTTTCCACCAGCGGTGACGACCTCGAACGCGGCCTCGCGGGCGTCCCACAGCTCCCGCGAAGCCGTAACCCCGGCGTCGCGGGACCATTCCCACGAAGCCGACACTCCGGTCGAGCGGGACCATTCCCGTGAGGCCGACACCTCGGTCGAGCGGGACCATTCCCGCGAAACCGTTGCCGCACGCCGGGACGGGGCATCTGAGGCACCGCGGTTCGCCGCGTCCCGTCCCGGCCGCGCGGTGCTCAAGCTCGCGCTGATCCCCGCTCTCGCGGTGCTGCTCGCCACGCTTTGTGTCGCGTCGGCGGGGATCGGCGCGGTTCACGTGCCCTTCGGCGAGGTGCTGGCGGCGCTGGCCGGGCCGGGGGAGCACGAGGTGCTGTGGCAGATCCGCTTCCCGCGCGTGGTGCTCGCGGTGCTCGTCGGCGCCGCCCTGGCCGTGGCGGGCGCGGGCATGCAGGGCGTCTTCGGCAACCCGCTCGCCGAACCGGGCGTCATCGGCGTCTCCTCCGGCGCGGCGGTCGGCGCGGTCGGCGCCATCGTCCTCGGCGTCAGCACGTTCGGCGACTGGTCGGTGGCCGTCTGCGCGTTCGCCACCGGCCTCCTCACCACCTTCATCGTGTACGGCATGGCCAGAACCCAAGGCCGCACCGAAGTCGTCACCCTCGTCCTGACCGGCATCGCGATCAACGCCATCGCCTGGGCCATCGTGGGCATCTTCACCTTCCTGGCCGACGACCAGCAACTACGCTCCATCACCTTCTGGAACCTCGGGACCCTCGGCGGCGCCACCTGGTCGCTGGTGGGCGCCGTCACCCCGTTCGTCGTGGCCGGGCTCGCGCTGACCCCCTTGCTGTCGCGTTCCCTGGACCTGCTGGCGCTGGGCGAGCGCGGCGCCCGCCACCTGGGCGTCGAAACCGAGCGCGTACGGCTGGCCGTCATCTTCCTGGCCTCTCTCCTGACCGGCGCCTCCGTGGCCGCGGCCGGGGCCATCTCGTTCGTCGGCCTGGTCGTACCGCATCTGATCAGGCTGGTCGCCGGTCCCGGTCACCGGGTCCTTCTGCCCGCCTCCGCGCTGGCCGGAGGCTGCGTACTGGTCCTGGCCGACCTGATCGCCAGGACCGCCGGGGCGCCGGCGGAACTGCCGATCGGGGTGCTGACGGCTTTGCTGGGCGGGCCGTTCTTTCTGGTGCTGCTCCGCCGTACGCGCAGGAAGCAGGGCGGCTGGGCCTGAGGGCTCAGGTGACGTCGAAGGATGCCACGATGCGCCTGCCGTCGGTCACCTGGATCTTGCCCTCGGCGATGAGGACCACCTCTCCGTCGCGATCCCCGTCGTAGTCGCCGGAGGCCAGCGGGGTGCCGATCGCTCCGGGCAGAGGCCGCCCGGGGCCGAGGCCGCCGGGACCGCCCCAGTGGACGTTCGGGGGCGAGAGGCCCTCCGGCGCGTCCGTGTGGCTTTTCCCCCTGCCGAAGACCAGGTCGTCGTGGCCGTCGCCGTTCAGGTCGGTCGCGATCGCCTGGCCGTTGGCACCCTTGAAGCGGCCTTCGCGCCCGTCGCCGTAGTAGACGGTCAGTGTGCGGTCCACCTCGGGCGGCTCCGTCTCCTCGCCCGGCTCGTCGTTGCGCGAGCCGTCGTCACCGGCGGCCAGGTCTCTGGTCCCGTCGCCGTCGAAGTCTCCGAAGGCCGCCGCCATGCCGGGGGTGAGCTCGCGCGCCCGCTCGGCGGGCCCGCCCCGGCGTCCGGCGAGCAGCCAGCCCGGCTGCTGCTCTCCGTCGTCGCCCTCGAAGGTCACCAGCCCGCCCGGCCACGCGCCGATCCGGTCGGCCGTCATGCGCCAGAACTCCTCGCCGGTCGGAGAGGAACGGACGACCCGCCGGGCCGGTGTCCCCTCGCGGTCGAACGGCCCGTAGAGCAGGGCCAGCCCGGGCCGGGACTCGTCCAGCACCGCCATCGCCACGTCGGCCGCGCCGTCGCCGTCGAAGTCGCCGGTGACCGCGCGGTGCGTGTCGCCGCCGTCGATCGCCCTCGCGATCGGGGTGGGGACGGCGTCGGCGGCGATGCCGGACTTGCCGCCCCAGAACACGCTGGGCGCCTGCGGCTCGTCCAGTCCGCCCGCCGCCCCGAAGGCGAGCACGTCGCCGAAGCCGTCGCCGTCGAGGTCGGCGTGGAGGCCGCCGTCGATGATCCACGGGACGAACCGGCTGAGCACCGTGCGTCGCGCCGGGTCGAGGCCGCGGCGGGAGCCGTACAGGATGACCAGGCGCTCGCGGTCGGCGATCCGGACCTGGAAGGCCAGGTCGGAGAAGCCGTCGCCGTCGATGTCGTCGGGCCGCGCTGACGTCTGCCGCACGCGCGCGGAGGGCGGCGCCGACGACGGCGCGGCGCTCGTCCGGGTGGGGACGGTGGGCGGCGCGGCGTCTGTCCGCGTGGGGGCGGCGGGCTGCGCGGCCCCGCACCCCGTGAGCAGCAGGACCACGACGAACAGGGAGGTTCGGGGCATGCGGGCATCGTAGTGTTGACCCTGACACCGTGTGAGGGGCTACATCTGGGGGCGTCATGTTCAGCATCGGAGACTTCGCCAGGCTGGGGCTGGTGTCGGTGCGCATGTTGCGCCACTACGACGCGATCGGGCTGCTCAGGCCCGCGCACGTGGACCCGGCCACCGGCTACCGCTCCTACCAGGCCGCCCAGCTGTCCAGGCTCAACCGGATCGTCGCGATCAAGGACCTCGGGTTCACGCTGGAGCAGGTGGGTGCGATCCTCGACGACAAGGTGAGCACGGAGGAACTGCACGGCATGGTACGGCTGCGCCGCGCCCAGCTGGAGGAGCAGATCAGCGCCGATCTGGCCAGGTTGCGCGGGGTGGAGGCGAGACTCCGCACGATAGAGAGGGAAGGGCACATGCGCACCGACGACGTCGTGCTCAAGAAGGTCGCCCCCATGCGGATCGCCGAGCTCAGCGGCCGGGCGGCCAGCTACGACAGCGAGGACATCGGCCCGGTCATCCAGCCGCTCTACGCCCAGCTGATGAAGCGGCTCTGCGAGGCGGATATCAAGATCACCGGGCCGGGCTGCGCCTACTACCTCCCGGAGGACGACGGCACCGTGATGGTCCACGCCGCCGTCGAGGTGGGGGTCTCCGAGGGCGCCGACGTCGGCTTCCTGAACCTGGCCGGCATCGAGACCGCCGCCGCGATCATCCACACCGGCTCGATGGATCACGTCGGCACGACCATGCAGGCTCTCGCCCACTGGATCGAGGACAACGGCTACCGCGCCCTCGGCCTGTCGCGCGAGGTCTCTCTCCACTGCCCGGAAAACCGCGACGAATGGGTCACCGAGCTGCAGATCGAGGTGACTCGCTGACGTGGTCGAGCTGGAGCGCCACCGCAAGGAACTGGCCGGGTACTGCTACCGCATGCTCGGCTCCGGCTTCGAGGCGGAGGACGCCGTCCAGGAGACCTTCACCCGGGCGTGGAAGACGTTCGACCCCGAGCGCGGCGCGCTGCGCCCCTGGCTGTACGGCATCGCCACCAACGTCTGCATCGACATGCTCCGCAGCGCCCAGCGCCGGGCGCGCGCCATGGACCTGGGCCCGGCCGCCGAGCCGGGCGAAGGACTGGGCGAGCCGATCGCCTACGAACGCTGGGTCTACCCGATGCCCGACCAGCTCATGGACCCGGCCGAGCTGGCGGTCTCCCGCGAGTCGGTACGGCTGGCCTTCGTGGCAGCGCTCCAGCACCTCCCGCCCAGGCAGAGGGCGGTCCTGATCCTGCGCGACGTGCTGACCTGGTCGGCCGCCGAGGTGGCGAACCTGCTGGAGACCAGCGTGGCCTCGGTCAACAGCGCTCTCCAGCGGGCCAGGACGGCCCTGCCCGCCACGGCCGAGCCACGCCTGGAGGTGGACGAGGACCTGCTGGCCCGCTACGTGGACGCGTTCGAACGTTTCGACGTGGACACGCTGGTCGCCCTCACCCACGAGGACGCCGTCGAGTCGATGCCGCCGTTCGCCTGGTGGCTGGCGGGCCGGGCGGCCATGCGCGAGGTGCTGGTCGCCTCGGGCGGGGAAGGCTGCCGGGGCAGCAGGCTGGTACGGGCGGGGCCGACCACGTTCGGCCAGTACCTGAACGGGGAGGCGTTCGCGATCGTGGTCCTGGAGACGTCGGGCGGCCTGATCAGGGGTACGACCACGTATCTGGATCCGCGTTTGTTCCCGTTGTACGACCTGCCGATGAGTTTCGGGGGTCCCGACCGTAAGTAAGAGCATGGACATCATCGAATTTCCCGAGCGGCACTACGTGGCCGTCCGCAAGACCATCACCCTGACCACGTTCGGAGTGGTCGGCGACCGCATTCCGGAGATCTACGGCTGGCTGGCCGCGAAGGGCGTGGCCATGGAGGGCGCGCCGTTCTTCCGCTTCCACGTCATCGACATGGAGGGCGAACTGGACGTCGAGGCGGGCGTGCCGGTGGCCGGGCCGGTCGAGGGGGAGGGCGACTTCGCCGCCGCCACCCTGCCCGCCGGCCGCTACGCGAGCGTCCGCCAGATCGG
Source organism: Nonomuraea sp. NPDC050540 (assembly GCF_044457485.1). NCBI lineage: Bacteria > Bacillati > Actinomycetota > Actinomycetes > Streptosporangiales > Streptosporangiaceae > Nonomuraea > Nonomuraea sp. NPDC050540. Next base: position 395,421 of record NZ_JBITHA010000009.1, on the reverse strand, counting down.
CCACCCCGACCAGCTCCTCCCGGTCATCGAGAAGCTGCGTGCCACCCCCGGCCTCGACTTCGACATGACCGAGGAGGCCGACGGCGAGCACTGGGGTTCGCGCCTGGAGATCTACCACACCAACCCGGCCGAGCAGCCCGACATGAACAAGTGGGAGATCGAGCTTCAGTTCAGGCTCAAAGACCCAGCGTGACCTTGAGGTCGGCGGCCAGGGCGGCCAGCCCCGCGGCCGCCTTGGTCCTGGCCGCCGCCACCTCGACCTCGACCGGCACCACCACTTCGAGGTAGCACTTGAGCTTGGGTTCCGTGCCGGAGGGTCGCACCACGACCCGCGCCCCGCCGGCCAGCCGATAGCGCAGCCCGTCGGTCGGCGGCAGCCCGCCCTCGCCCTTGGCCAGGTCGTCGATGCCCTCGACCACGCGCCCGCCGAGCTCCTTCGCGGGCTCGGCGCGCAACCGCGCCATCGCGGCGGAGATCAGCGACACGTCCTCCACCCGCACCGACAGCTGCGAGGTGGCGTGCAGGCCGTAGCGCCTGGCCTGGTCGTCCAGCAGGTCCAGGAGCGTACGCCCGGCCCGCTTGGCCTCCGCCGCGATCGCGGCCACGGTCAGCGCCGCCCCGATCCCGTCCTTGTCGTGGACGGGCAGCCCGGCGTGGGAGCCGACGCTGTAGCCCAGCGCCTCCTCGTAGCCGTAGACCAGGCCCTCCCCGGCCCGCATGATCCACTTGAAGCCGGTCAGCGTCTCGGCGTAGCGCACCCCGTGCGCCGCGGCGATCTTGCCGAGCAGCGTGGAGGACACGATCGTGGTCGCCACCAGCCGGTCGCCGGTGGTGTTGGCGATCACGTACTCGCCGAGCAGCGTGCCCACCTCGTCACCGGTCAGCATCCGCCACGAGCCGTCGCCCACCGGCAGGCCCACCGCGCACCGGTCCGCGTCGGGGTCGTTGGCCAGCACGAGGTCCGCGCCGATCTTGCCGGCCAGCGCCAGCGCCAGGTCCATCGCCCCCGGCTCCTCCGGGTTGGGGAAGGCGACGGTCGGGAAGGCCGGGTCGGGGTTGCGCTGCTGCTCGACCGCCATCGGGCTGGCGAACCCCGCCGCCAGGAACGCGCCGGTCAGCGTGCCCGCGCCCACGCCGTGCAGCGGCGTGTAGGCCACCTTCAGCGTGCGCGCCGTGCCCAGCGGCAGCGCGGTCACCGCCTCGACGTAGTCGTCGAGCAGGTCCTCGCCCAGCTCGGTGAAGGTGCCGGGGGCCGCGTCGAGCCCCCTCTCCTCGTACGGCGCGCCCAGCGGCAGCCCGTCCACCCGGCCCACCGCGTCGATCGCCGCGGAGATCTGCCCGTCGACGGGCGGCACGATCTGGGAGCCGTCGTTCCAATAGACCTTGTAGCCGTTGTCCCTGGGCGGGTTGTGGCTGGCCGTCACCGTGACCCCGGCGTCGGCGCCCAGGTGGCGTACGGCGAAGGCCAGCACCGGCGTCGGCAGCGGCCGGGGCAGCAGCGAGGCGTGGATGCCCGCGCCGGTCAGCACCGCGGCGGTGTCGCGGGCGAACACGTCGGACTTGTAGCGGGCGTCGTAGCCGATGACCACGTGTTTGCCGGGGCCCAGCACCGCGGCCAGGCCGGCGGCCGCGCGCATGACCGTGACCCGGTTCATGCGGTTGGGGCCCGCGCCCAGTTCGCCGCGCAGGCCGGCCGTACCGAACTCGAGCTTGGCGCCGAAGCGGGACGTCAGCGTGCCGAGGTCGGCGCGCTCGATGAGGTCGGAGAGCTCGGCTCGGGTGTCGGGGTCGGGGTCCTGGGCCAGCCACGCGCGGGCCTGCCTCAGCAGGTCGCTCATACCCGGTCGACCACCTTGGCCAGCAGGCCGCCCATGCGCGCGGCGGTGGCCTTGCCGACCTGGAGCACCTCTTCGTGGTTGAGCGGCTCGCCGGCCAGGCCCGCCCCGGGGTTGGTGACGAGGGAGACGCCGAGCACCTCAAGCCCCGCCTCGCGGGCGGTGATCGCCTCCAGGACGGTGGACATGCCGATCAGATCGCCGCCCAGCGTGCGCAGCATGCGGATCTCGGCGGGCGTCTCGTAGGTCGGGCCGCGGAAGGCGACGTAGACGCCCTCGGCGATGGCCGGGTCGATCTCGCGCACCAGCGCGCGCAGCCGCTTGCTGTAGACCTCGGTCAGGTCGAGGAAGGTCGTGCCGGTCAGCGGGTTGGCGCCGGTCATGTTGATGTGGTCGCTGATCAGGACCGGGTCGCCGACGTTCTGCGTCTCGGGGCGCAGGCCGCCGGCGGCGTTGGTGAGCACGACCGCCCTCACCCCGGCCGCGGCGGCCGTGCGGATGCCGTGGACCACCTTGTCGACCGGGCGGCCCTCGTACAGGTGCGTGCGACCGAGCAGGACCAGCGCGTGGCGTCCCGCGTCGGTGCGGACGACCCGGATCTTGCCGCCGTGCCCGGCCACCGCGGGTGGCGCGAAACCGGGCAGGTCGGTGAAGGCCACCTCGGTGACGGTCTGTCCGAGCGCGTCGGCGGCGGGAACCCAGCCGGAGCCCATCACGAGGGCCACGTCGAAGGTGTCGACGCCCGCCGCGCCCTTCAGCGCGGCGGCGGCGTCCTGTGCCAGGGTGTAGGCGTCGTTGCTCACCTCAGTAGTTTAGGAGCAGCCTGTCGAGCACCCTCACACCGAACTGCAGGGCCTCGACCGGCACCCGCTCGTCCACGCCGTGGAACATCGCGGCGAAGTCCATGTCCTTCGGCAGCCGCAGCGGCACGAACCCGAAGCCCCGGATGTTCAGGTCGGCGAAGAAGGTCTTGTTGTCGGTCCCGCCCGACATGCAGTACGGCACCGCCCGCGCCGTCGGGTCCTCGGCCTTGAGCGCCGCGATCATCGACTCGACCAGCGCCCCGTCGAACGTGGTTTCCAGCGCGATGTCGTGATGCACGAACTCGCGGCGTACCTTCTCCCCGATCAGCGAGTCGACGGTCTTGAAGAAGTCCTCCTCGTGGCCGGGCAGGAAGCGCCCGTCGACCACGGCGGTGGCCTGGCCGGGGATCACGTTCGACTTGTAGCCGGCGCCGAGCTGGGTCGGGTTGGAGGTGTGGCTCAGCGTCGCGCCGACGAAGCGGACCAGCGGCCCGATCTTGTCCAGCACGTTCTGCGGGTTCGCCGGGTCGAACGGGATCTGGAAGGCGTCGGCCACCTCGGTGAGGAACGTCCGCACGGTCGGCGTCAGCGTGATCGGCCACTCGTGGGCGCCGATCCTGGCGACGGCCTTGGCCACCTCGGTGACGGCGTTGTCGGAGTTGAGCATGGAGCCGTGCCCGGCGGTGCCGTCGGCGATCAGCTTCATCCAGGCCAGGCCCTTCTGGGCCGTCTCGATCAGGTAGAGCCGCAGCGACGGGTCCACCTCAAGCGAGTAGCCGCCGACCTCGCTGATCGACTCGGTGACGCCCTCGAACAGCTCGGGGTGGTGGGCGGTCAGGTGCTTGGCGCCGTAGACGCCGCCGGCCTCCTCGTCGGCCACCCACGCGAAGACGATGTCACGCTTGGGCTTCCTGACCTCGCGCTTCATCTGCCGCAGTACGGCCAGCATCATGGCGTCCATGTCCTTCATGTCCACCGCGCCACGGCCCCAGATGTAGCCGTCGCGCACCTCGCCGGCGAACGGGTCGACCGACCAGTCGGCGGCATTGGCCGGCACGACGTCCAGGTGCCCGTGGACCAGCAGCGCGGGCAGGCTGGAGTCGCTGCCCTCCACGCGGGTGACGACGTTGCCGCGGCCCGGCTCGCTCTCGATGTAGGTGGACTCGATGCCGACCTCGTCCAGCCTGGCCATGACCACTTCGGCGGCGGCCCGCTCGCCGGGACCGCTGCCGTCACCGTAGTTGCTGCTGTCGACGCGGATGAGCTCCACGCACAGGTCGGCTACTTCCTTCTCAGCGGGCGTCATGTTCTCTCCAATGTGAGCAGACCGGACTTGCGGAGGTGCCCGCGCTTGTGGGCGCGGGTGATCAGCGTGACGTTGACGTCGGTGACGTCGTCGATCGGGCCGACGACGTTCGTGAGAAAACGGTAAAGGTCGGCCTCGTGCGCCGCGACCACCTGGACGATGACCGAGTGGGTGCCCGAGGTGGCGGCGCAGTAGCGCACGTCCGGGTGCGCGGCCAGCGTCAGGCCGACCTGGTCCAGCCCGTGCGGGCGGACCTTCAGCCAGATCTGCGCCTCGACCTCCAGGCCGAGCAGCGCCGGCTCGATCTCGGCGCGCATGAGCAGGAGCCTGCGGTCGAGCAGGGAGGTGGCCCGCCGGCGCGCGGTCGGCAGCGACACGTCCAGCCGCTCGGCGATCGCGGTGAACGCCGCCCGGCCGTCGGCGACCAGCAACTCGGCGATCTCCTCCTCCAGCGGCGAGAGCCCATCCTGGTCGGGCAGCGGCCCCGCGCTGTAGACGGGGCGCAGCTCGGCGACCTCCTCGGGGGTGAGGAACGGCGCGTGCCACTCGGCCACGGTCGTGAACGTGTGCAGGACGACCTGGGTGCGCGTCTGCAGGACGCCGCTGATCTCGGTGACCTCGGAGGAGACGATGTCGTGCAGCATCTCCCTGCTCGGGGCGACCAGTTCGCAGCCGAGATCCGCCTCGCCGGTGAGGGAGTAGACCGAGCGGGTGTCGCGGCGCTCGCTCAGCGCCGCCGCCACCTTGGCCGAGGCGCCGGGCCGTACCTGGACGTGCAGATGGACCGGACGGCCGTGGCCGGTGCGCAGATCGTCGTAGATCGCGGTGACGCGGACCATGCCCTCGTTGATGACGCGCTGGAGCCGGCGCGCGACCGTGCGCTCATGCTCACCGACCACCCGGCCGATCTCACCCCAGGACGCGCGCGGGCTGACCTGCAGGGCCGCGATCAGGCGCCGGTCGAGAACGTCCATGGAGAACCGTTTCTGTGTCGGGTTTGTAAATAAATCTCTGGATGTTTGACTATTTCGGTCGTCCACTTGCACAGTAGGGCACCACCTGACCTGTAAGCAAAGGAGCCCCTGGTGGCAACCTCACCTGCGACTGAGTCGCCGCTTGGCATCCCCAGAAGCCGTGTCCGCCAGCTCATGGCCGCCAGCATCGGCAACGTGGTGGAGTGGTACGACTGGTACGCCTACGCCGCCTTGGCCGCATATTTCTCCGTCCAGGTCTTCCCCAAGAGCGCCGACGCCTCCCTCGTGCCCCTGCTGGCCACGTACGGCGTCTTCGCGGTCGGGTTCTTCATGCGGCCACTCGGCGGCCTGCTCGTCGGCTCGTTCGCCGACCGGTTCGGCCGCAAGGCCGCGATGACCTTCACCATCGTGCTGATGGGCGTCGGCTCCCTCATGCTCGCTGTCACTCCTACCTATGAGGCGGCGGGCGTCCTCGCCCCGATCATCCTCACGCTGGCCCGCCTCATCCAGGGCCTGTCGGTCGGCGGTGAGTTCGCCGCCGCCACCACCTTCCTCGTGGAGTCGGCGGGGCCCGGCCGCCGCGGCCTGTTCTCAAGCTTCCAGTACGTCAGCACGACCATCGGCCAGCTCCTCGCTCTGGGCCTGGCCGCCGGGCTGGGAGCCATGCTGGCCGAATCCGACATGAACGGCTGGGGCTGGCGCATCCCCTTCGTGATCGGCGCCGTGCTCAGCCTCGTGGGCCTGTGGATCCGCAAGGGCGCCGACGAGACCTCGCACGTCGCCCAGGAGATCCAGGAAGGCAAGGTCGAGCGGCCCAGGCTCTTCGACTTCCTGCGCAACTACCCCAAGCAGGCCGCCCTCATCGTCGGCATCACCATCGCCGGCACCGTGGCCTACTACACGTGGACCACGTTCCTGCCGACCTACGCGAACATCACCGTCAACTTCTCCAAGACCGAGGCGCAACTCGTCGGCACGATCTCGCTCGTCTTCTTCATGATCCTGCAGCCGCTGCTCGGCATGCTCTCGGACCGGATCGGCCGCAAGCCCCTGCTGATCACCTTCGGCGTCGGCTTCACCCTGCTGCCGGTGCCGCTCCTGGGCATGCTGGACAACACCTTCGCCAGCCTGCTGCTCATCCAGTGCGTCGGCATGGTCTTCCTGGGCTGCTTCACCTCGATCTCGGCCGCGGTGAACTCCGAGCTGTTCCCCACCCGGGTGCGGGCCGCGGGCGCGGGCTTCCCGTACTCGCTCACGGTCGCCCTCTTCGGCGGAACGGCTCCGCTCATCGGGACCGCCTTCATCGACGCCAAGATCCCCGGGGCCTTCCCCTGGTACATGTCGGCGCTGGCCCTGGTCTCGACGCTCGTCTACATCTTCGCCCTGAAGGAGACCAAGGACCAGCCGCTGCGCTGACCGTCCCGGTGGCACATCCCGGGCGTGTTCACACGCGCCCGGGCGTGTCGCGGCCCGGTCAGAGGGACGTGCAGGGGCGGCCGCGCAGTTCCTTCACGTAGTCGTCCGGCGCGCCGGCCTTCTCGGCGGCGTCGGCCAGGAAACCCAGGTAGCGGGCCGGCGGAAGGCCGCCCTCATAGGCGTCGAGGACGTAGAACCAGGCGACCAGCTCGCCCTCCAGCGTCTGCACCCGCAGCCGCACCTTGTGGTAGACGCCGCGCGCCGCGCCCTCCCACTGGTCGAGTGAGTCCTCGTCGAACTCGGGCACGTCGTAGAGCACCACGAAGACGTGCTCGTCGGGATCCTCGACGATCGTCGCCAGCGCCTCGGGGCCGCCGAACGTCAGGCGCCAGCCCTGCAGCCAGCCCGCGCTCCGGACTGGAGAATGCGGCGCCCGCAAGGCCATCTGCCCGGGGTCCAGGTTGCTGCCGTATGCGGCGTAGACAGGCACAGCAGCTAAGACTAGCGCCCCGTTCGCCTGCTGCTCAGGACATACGGAAGAATGGGACACGTGACTAGGATCGTGATCATCGGTGGCGGACCAGGCGGCTACGAGGCGGCGCTGGTAGCCGCGCAACTTGGCGCGCAGGTCACGATGGTCGAGCAGGACGGTCCAGGCGGCGCGTGCGTGCTCACCGACTGCGTGCCGTCCAAGACGCTCATCGCCACCTCGGTCCGCAAGCAGGCGCTGATGGACGCGCCGTCGCTGGGCGTCTCCTTCTCCGGCGGGCTCGACGGCGACGCCGGTGTCGCGCAGGTCGACCTGCCGCTGGTCAACAAGCGGGTCAAGGAGCTGGCCCAGGCCCAGTCCATGGACATCGAGACCAGGGTGGCCGCCGAGGGCGTCGAGATCATCAAGGCGCACGGGCGCCTCGTGGATCCGCAGGTCGTCAAGGCGGGCGAGCGGACGATCAGGGCGGACGTGGTCCTCGTGGCCACCGGCGCGACCCCGCGCATCCTGCCCGGCGCCGAGCCCGACGGCGAGCGCATCCTCACCTGGCGCCAGCTCTACGACCTCGACGCGCTGCCCGAGCACCTGATCGTGGTCGGCTCCGGCGTCACCGGCGCCGAGTTCGCCGGCGCCTACCGCTCCCTGGGCTGCGAGGTCACGCTCGTCTCCAGCCGCGACCGCATGATGCCCAACGAGGACGCCGACGGCGCCGAGGTGCTGGAGGAGGTCTACCGCAGGCGCGGCATGAACGTCATGGGCCGCTCCAGGGCCGCCTCGGTGACGCGTACGGCCGACGGCGTCCTGGTCACGCTGGAGGACGGCCGCGTGGCCGAGGGTTCCCACGCGCTGATGACGGTCGGCATGGTCCCCAACACCACCGGCATCGGCCTGGCCGAGGCCGGGGTCCAGCTCGACCGCAACGGCTTCATCAAGGTCGACAAGGTCTCCCGCACCTCCGCGCCGGGCGTCTACGCCGCGGGCGACTGCACCGGCGTGCTCATGCTGGCCTCGGTGGCCGCGATGCAGGGCCGGATCGCCGTCTGGCACGCGCTGGGCGAGGCCGTCCAGCCGCTCCGCCTGGCCACGGTGGCCTCCAACATCTTCACCGACCCGGAGATCGCCGCGGTCGGCGTGGCACAGCGCTCGATCGAAGCGGGCGAGATCGAGGCCAACGTCGTCAAACTCCCCCTGGCCACCAACGCCAGAGCCAAGATGTCGGGCTTCAACGACGGCTTCGTGAAACTGTTCTGCCGCCCCCACACCGGAATAGTCCTGGGCGGCGTGGTGGTGGCCCCGAGAGCCTCCGAACTGATCCTGGCGGTCTCGGTGGCGGTCCAGCAACGCCTGACGGTGGACCAGCTGGCCCACACCTTCGCCGTCTACCCGTCGCTGTCCGGCAGCATCACCGAAGCCGCCCGCCGCCTCATGCAACCAGAAGCGGCCATCGGCATCTGACCCACCCCTTACCCCTCCTTCCAGCCGTTACGGCAGGCCGCTCCCACGCCACCCGCCGCCCCGCGCGGGCGCCGATCGTGGGGGTCGCTTCTCACGTCGCACGGACGCGCCGCCGCTACGGCCCACCTTGGCCGGGTAAGACGTAAGCCCCTCCACTTGCCGTAACGGCCGGAAGGCCCTCAAGACGACGGGCGCGCCCTCCGAAGAGGACGCGCCCGCGGTGTCTATCGGATGAGAGACGTCTACCAGTCGCCGCCGCCGAAGTCGCCGCCGCCGAAGTCGCCCCAGCCGCCGCCGCTGTCGCCGCCGCCGAAGTCACTTCCGCCGCCGCCGAAGTCGCCGCCGGCGCCCGCGTCGGAGTAGCCGGCGCCGTAGCCGCCCATTCCCCAGCCGCCCATCATGCTGCCCATCATCGTGCCGATGAACATGCCGGTCATGATGTCGCCGAAGCCGCCGTAGTAGCCGTAGGCGTACGGCTGGTAGGCCGGGCCCGCGTCGTAGTACGGGCGGCGCTGGCCGTCGACCATGACCTCGCGCATCTGCGGGTCGAAGCCGCGCTCGACCGCCTCGGCGTCCTGCGCGCAGGCCGGCACTTCGCGCACGGCGCCGTTGGGCGGGGCCCAGCTGACGTCGCGGACGGACGGGCCGTGCTGCGGGTTGAAGAAACAGGGCGCGCGGCGCTCGGGCACCGGCTGGTTGTTGACCTTGGCCTTGACCACGGCCAGCGAGTAGCGGCCGTCCTCCAGCGTCTGGGTGACCTCGCGGATCTGGTCGGACCGCTCGATCGTGGCGAGCTGGGTCTTGGCCTTCTCGTAGGAGTCGAGCGCGTGCTGCCACTCGTCGATGTGCTGGCCGCCCTCACCCGCGAGGGTGACGTCGGTGTCGAGCGAGGTGATCTCCTCACCGAACTTGGTGACGTCCTCGTCGACGGTCGTCTTGACCATCGCGAGTTCCTTGGCCTGCTTCTCGGCGAGCTTCTTCTTCTTGTTCTTGGAGTAGAGGAAGTAGCCGCCGCCACCCACCAGGGCGATGGCGCCGAGACCGATCAGCGCGCCGGTGCCGCTCCCGCCACTGCTGGGCGAGCCGGACGACAGCGCGGACTTGCTCTTGCCCTCGGCCAGCAGGTTGATCCGGTTGACGAACTCGTTCATGCCTGCGGCGATGTCGGAGTTGTTGCGCGTCGACAGGTTCGCGATCTGACCGGTCCTGCCGCTGCCGAAGTTCGATCCGGCGAACAGGGTCTTGCCGTCGAGGACGGCGACGGTCACGCGGGCGTTGTTCTTCGCCGCGGCCGTCGCGTTGCCCAGGGTGGTCAGGTAGGTCTTCACGTCGGTGACCGAGCCGTCGGGCAGCGCCGCGACGTAGATGTCGCTCTTGGAGTCCTTCAGGGCGGACCGGATCTCCGACTGCTCGTCGGACGTCAACGCGGAGCCGTTCTCCACGTAGAGCGGATCCTTCTTGTCCTTCCAATGGGACAGGATGGTCTGGGCGTCAGGCGGCGCCGCGGCGTGAGCAGCGGGGGACAGCGCGAATACAGCGAGTAGACCGGCGATCAGAGCCGCGGTCGCGGCCCCCGCTCGGCGCAGCGAGTGGGTCATGGGCAGCTAGCCTCCTTCGCCCTTCAGGACGAACGGGCGGTCGGGAAAGTTCCTCATCTCGCACGTTACCCGTCTGGAGGGCATCGGATGGGCGTTGGGCGGGCTTGGAGCCCTCAGGCATCCTTGATCTCGCAGATGATCGCCCCTGAGGTCACCGTCTGCCCGACGGCCGCGGCCAGGCCGGTGATGACGCCCGCCTTGTGCGCGGTGAGCGGCTGCTCCATCTTCATGGCCTCCAGGACGACCACCGTGTCGCCTTCCGCCACCGTGTCGCCGTCGCCGGCCACGACCTTGACGATCGTGCCCTGCATCGGGCTGACGAGCGCGTCGCCGCCCGCCGCCTTCTTGGCGCCGCCGGCGCCGCGCTTGGGGGCCTTGGTGTTCGCCGAGGGCGTACTGCCGGCGGTGCCGAGACCGGCGGGCAGGACCACCTCCAGGCGCTTGCCCCCCACCTCGACGGTCACCGTCTCCCGGGCCGGGGCCTCACCGGCGGCGATCTCCCCGGAATAGGGCGGGATCGTGTTGTCGAACTCGGTCTCGATCCACCGGGTGTGGACGGCGAACGGCTCGGCGGTGAAGGCCGGATCCTCGACGACGGTCCGGTGGAAGGGCAGCACGGTCGGCATGCCGTCGATCTCGAACTCCGCCAGCGCCCGGCGCGAGCGCTCCAGCGCCTCGGTACGGCCGCGCCCCGTCACGATCAGCTTGGCCACCAGCGAGTCGAACGTCTGGGGTACCGTCATCCCCGCCTCGTACCCGGAGTCGAGCCGCACGCCGGGCCCCGACGGCGCCCGAAGCACGGTCAGCGTCCCGGGGGCGGGCAGGAAGTCGCGCCCCGCGTCCTCGGCGTTGATGCGGAACTCGAAGGAGTGCCCGCGCAGCGCCGGGTCGTCGTAGCCCAGCGCCTCGCCGTCGGCCACGCGGAACATCTCACGCACCAGGTCGATGCCGGAGACCTCCTCGGTGACCGGGTGCTCGACCTGGAGCCGGGTGTTGACCTCCAGGAAGGAGATCGTGCCGTCCTGGCCGACGAGGAACTCGCAGGTGCCCGCGCCGACGTAGCCGGCTTCGCGCAGGATGGCCTTGGAACTGGTGTAGAGGGTCTCGACCTGCTCGGGGGACAGGAACGGGGCGGGCGCCTCCTCCACGAGCTTCTGGTGGCGGCGCTGGAGCGAGCAGTCGCGGGTGCTGACCACGACCACGTTGCCGTGGGCGTCGGCCAGGCACTGGGTCTCGACGTGGCGCGGGCGGTCGAGGTAGCGCTCGACGAAGCACTCGCCCCGCCCGAACGCGGTCACGGCCTCGCGCACCGCCGACTCGTAGAGGTCGGGGACCTCCTCCAGGGTGCGGGCCACCTTGATGCCGCGGCCGCCGCCGCCGTACGCGGCCTTGATGGCGATCGGCAGGCCGTGCTGTTCGGCGAACGCGACGACCTCCTCGACCCCGGAGACCGGGTCCTTGGTGCCGGCGACCAGCGGCGCGCCCACCTTGGCGGCGATGTGCCTGGCCTGCACCTTGTCGCCCAGCGCCGCGATGGCGGCGGGCGGCGGCCCGATCCAGGTCAGCCCGGCGTCGATGACGGCCTGGGCGAAGCTGGCGTTCTCGGCCAGGAAGCCGTAGCCGGGGTGGACGGCGTCGGCGCCGGACTCGGCGGCGATCCGCAGCAGCTTGGCGATGTCGAGGTAGGTCTCGGCGGGAGACTGGCCGCCGAGCGCGTAGGCCTCGTCGGCGGTCTTGACGTGAAGGGCGTCGAGGTCCTGCTCGGCGTAGACGGCGACGCTGGCGATGCCCGCGTCCTTGCACGCGCGGGCCACCCGTACGGCGATCTCGCCCCGGTTGGCGATGAGAACCTTGTGCACCGGTGTCTTTCCTTCCTCGACAAGCTGGAACGGAGTTTATCTACCGAGGTACGCCCCTCCGTTGACGTGGACCACCTGCCCCGTCAGATGTCTCGCACCGGGCGAGGCCAGAAAGAGTACGGTCTCGGCCACGTCGGCCGGTGTGGCGGGTCGCCCGTTGCGCGTGTTGTTGACCCTGGCCCTGATGCCGTCCTCGGTCAGGCGGCCTCTGAAGAACTCGGTGTCGACGACCAGGCCGGGGGAGACGACGTTGGCGGTGACGCCGCGTGGGCCGAGTTCGGCGGCCAGGTCCGCGGTCCACGACTCGACGGCCGCCTTCGCCGCGCCGTACGAGCCGGAGCCGGTGCCGCGGGCGGCGATGGAGCCGATCGAGATGATCCGGCCGCCCTTGCCGAAGCGCGGCAGCAGCGCGGTCGTGACCAGGACGGCGGACAGCAGGTTGGCGTTGAGGTTGGCCCACCAGGCCTCGGCCACGTCCGGGAGTTCGCCGGACGGCTCGCGGTCGAGGTTGGTGTTGCCGCCCGCGTTGTTGACGAGCACGTCCACGTGCCCGGGAAGGCGCGGCGCGGCGTCCTTGACCGCCTCGGGCGCGGCGGCGTCGAAGGCCACGTGCGCGGCGCCGAGCCGCCGGGCCGCTTCCTTCAGGACATGCTCGCGGCGGCCGGTGATCGTGACGCGGTCGCCGAGCGCGATGAACGCCGCGGCGATCGCGTATCCGATGCCGGTGCCGCCGCCGGTGACGACAACCTCGCGCATGGGGACGAAGCTCCTCCAGGTCAGAACAATCCTCTGGAAGACCATAACCGCTCGGCATAACTGGGGGCGATGGGCCCCTCTGATGCCTATGGTGAGGTCGCTCTCTCGTCGCGACAGCAGGAGGCAACCATGAGTCAGGGTCTGCTAGGTGGCAACCCCGCGGAAATGCAGCAGATGGCGACCCAGTTCACGCAGCAGTCGGAGACGGTGCGGGCCACGATGGCGGCGCTGGACCGCGAGGCCGCCAAGGTGGGCACGGCCTGGACGGGTCCGGGCGCCGACCGCTTCAACGGTGCCTGGCAGACCTACCGGGCCTCCTTCCAGCGGATGGCCGAGGAACTCCAGGAAGCGGCCCGGGTGATCAACACCTACCGGGGCAACATCGAGTCCGCCACACGCTGACCCGCGACGGCTCCGCGGTCCCGGGCCGCGGAGCCGTACCGCGTGGCTGCTCGAAGCAGGAGCGGGGGTAGCCAGGCCGCCCGAAGCAGGAGCAGGAGCAGTCAGGCCGCCCGAAGCCGGTCAGGCCTTCTTCAAGCCGGACGGGGTCGGGCAAAACGCGACCGGATAGGGTAAACGGCCATGATGGGTCGCGCCTTTCTGGTCAGCCTGGTCGCGCTGCAGTTCCTCGCCGCGCCCGCCGCGGCCCAGGCCGCGCGCGACGACTGCGACCCGGAGAAGGGCAACTTCCAGCCCGGCGTCTCGTGGGCGCAGCAGCGCATGGACGTGCGGCGAGTGTGGCCGCTGACCCGGGGCGACGGCGTCAAGGTGGCCGTCATCGACAGTGGCGTCGATCTGACCCACCCGCAGATCCCCGTGTCGGGAAAGGCGGACCTGACCGGCAAGGGCTACCGCGACTGCGTGGGCCACGGTACCGCCGTCGCCGGCATCATCGCCGCCCGCGACATGAAGGGCGTCGCCTTCCACGGCATGGCGCCGAACGTGAACCTGATGTCGTTCAAGCAGTCGCACGACGGCAAGGGCGAGCTCAGCCTGCTGGTGCGGGGCATCAAGGCCGCCGCCGACCTCGGCGCCGAAGTGATCAACATCTCGATCCAGGCCGAGCACCACCCCGCGCTGAAGGCCGCCGTCGACTACGCGCTGGCCAAGGACGCGGTGATCGTCGCCGCGGCGGGCAACATCAGGAAAGAGGACCGCACGGAGAGCGCCGCCTACCCCGCGGCCTATGAGGGAGTGCTCGCCGTCGGCGCCGCCGGCAAGCAGGGCGTGCGCTCCGACTTCTCCAACTCCAAGACACCGGTGGCCGTCCTCGGCCCCGGCCAGGAGATCACCGCGACCTGGCCCGGCAAGTCCTACCAGGCCGACCTCAACGGCACGAGCTTCGCCGTGCCGTACGTGACGGGCGTGGTCGCGCTGGTGCGCGCGCGTTTCCCCCACCTCAACCAGGACCAGGTACGGCGCCGCGTCATCGCCACCGCGGAGGGCTCCACCGGCAAGGGCACCGGCGCCGGCATGGTCAACCCGATGCTGGCGGTGACGATGGTCCTGCCGTACGAGCCGGTCAACGCCCCGGTGGTGGCCCCGCCGCCGCCCGCGCCGATGGGCAGGGACGTGGTGACCAAGGCGCCTCCGGTGGACCACGACGCGATCGCGAAGGCCGGGATCATCGCGGGGGTGGCCACGCTCCTGGTGATCCTCGTCATCACCGCCCGGGTCTTCATGCCCATGAGCCGCAGGCGGGCCCGCGGCCCGATTTAGTGTCAGTACGGCGTCTTGACAGTGAAATGTCGGATCGTAACCGAAACTACTGATACATATGGGGCTTTTTTGGTTCAATGTGTCTCGATCATGACTACTCATGAAAGAGACGGCCAATGACGCCTTTGCGGCCGGAGGATCCCCCGCAGATCGGCGAGTACACCCTCATCGGCTTTTTGGGTGAGGGACCTCGCGGGGCCATGTATCTGGGCCGGGCAGAGGACGACGCCCCCATCAGGGCGATCAAGCTGCTGCCGCCCGAGCCCGAGGTCACACCGGAGGCTCTCGCTCGATTCACCGCGGCCAGGCGGGTCTCGAGCTCCTATATCGCGCGTGTGCTCGACTCCGGCTGGCACGAGGACCGGCCGTACCTGGTCCGCGAGCACGTCGAAGGCCGCAGCCTGGCCGAGACCGTGGCCGAGGACGGCCCGCTGGCCGAGGACGCGCTCGAACGGCTCGCACTCGGCATGCTCACCGCCCTGTCGGCCGTGCACCTGGCGGGCATCGCGCACCGCAGCCTGACCCCGCACAACGTGATCATGGGCGCTGACGGCCCGAGGGTCACCGACGTCGGTCTCGGCGACCCCGTCGGCGAGGTCGGCTACCAGGCGCCCGAGCAGATCAACGGCCTGCAGTACGGGCCGTACGCGGACGTGTTCGCCTGGGGCGCCGTCGTGGCCTTCGCCGGCAGCGGCGAGCCGCCGTTCGGCCAGGACGGGCAGGCCGTGCTCAACGCCGAGCCGCACCTGCCCTTCGACGCCGAGCCGCTGCACCGTGTCGTGCGGGCCGCGCTGGCCAAGGGCGTGCACCAGCGCCCGACCACCTACACCGCGCTGCTGCAACTGCTCGGCGACACCGGTCCGGCCAGCGGGATGATCCCGCCGCCGCCGGCCGTACGCCCGGACGCCGAGACCATGGTCCACCAGGAGCAGCCCGTTCAGGGGGTGCCGGTGCAGCCGGGTCCGGTGGCTCCGGTGGCGCCGCCGGCGCAGCAGCAGGGGCCCTCGTGGGGGCCGCCGCAGATCCCGAACCAGCAGCAGCCGCCGATCAGGATGGAGCCGCTCGCCGGCACCGCCGTGGGCGCCGAGCGCCCGCGCAAGCGCTTCCCCCTCGCCCTCGTGGCCGGACTCGGCGTCATCGCGCTGCTGTCCGGCATCGGGCTGTGGGGCGCCGGGCGGTACGCGGAGATCCAGCCGGTCGCGCAGTCGGCGGCCAGCGGCAACAACGTGGTGAAGATCCCGTCGGTCGCCGGCGAGTCGGGCACCGGGACCGGGGGCGTGCCCTCGGCCGGTGTTCCCGCAGACGGCCAGGGGCAGCCCGATCAGCCGCAGCCCACGGTCACGGTTCCGTGGGCGGTCACCTCTCCGCCGCTGGACGACGACGGCGTGGGCCCTCTGGTGCTGCCGACCGAGTGGCCCTCGGCCAGTGGTACGCCGTCGGTGCCCGAGCTCACTTCGCCGCCGACGCCGACCAGCGCGCCCTCGGTGCCCAACGTGGCCACCACGCAGCCCACGGCGCAGCAGCCCACGGCTCAGCCGACGACGGAGAAGCCGCGCAAGGGCTCGGGCAAGCCGTCCCCGACGGCCACGGTGACCAAGACCGTGGAGCCGTCGGACAAGCCCACCCCGACGCCCACGCAGAAGCCGACCGAGGAGCCCAAGCCGACTCCGACGCCGACTCCGACGCCGACCACCGAGGCGCCGAAGCCCACCCCGACGCCGAAGCCCACGCAGAAGCCGTCGGAGGAGCCCAAGCCGACGCCGACGCAGAAGCCCACTCCGACGGAGAAGCCCGAGCCGGAGAAGCCCAAGCCGACGCCCGACCCGCCGAAGCCGGAGCCGGAGAAGCCGAACCCGCACACGCCGACCTCGGCCTGCGGTGGCGGATTCTCCGTCCAGCGCAGCCAGTCGTTCGCCGGCGGCGTCACCTACCAGCTGTACAACAACAGCACGGGTGAGAACTGCGTGGTCACGATGAAGACGGTCAACGTCGGCAAGGCCAGCCCGGTCAGCGCCACCCTGGAGGTTCAGGGCGGCGGGACCAAGACCGACAGCGGCAACTTCGAGTACTACGCGGGTCCGGTGAAGCTGCCGGCCAAGGGCAAGTGCGTGCGGTTCTCCGGGAGCGCCGGCTCCGGGAGCACCAGCGCGGGCTGGGCCAACTGCGGATAGCGGATACGAAGGCGCCCTCCGGGAGGAACCGGGGGGCGCTTTCCTTTTAGTAGCCGCTGTAGCCGGCGCCGGTCTTCATGCCGACCACGCCGGGCACGTTCGAGACCGATCCGTACCTGCTGACCGCGTAGCGGACCCCGGCGATGATGTTGTCCACCGGGTCGTAGATGTTCCTGTGATCCGGCAGCGCGTAGGAGTTGAACGTCGGGTCGATCGTCTGCATCAGTCCCTTGGAGGGGTGGCCGGCGGCGGCGTTGGAGTCCCACAGGTTGATGGCGTGCGGGTTGCCGCCCGACTCGTGCTGGATGATCATCCAGATGTCGTTGGGGTTCATCTTCCCGATCGGCACGCCGTTGGCCTCAAGGATCTTCATGGCCTGGTCGATCCACTCCTTGACCTTGCCGGTCGGCGCCGGGCCGCCGCCCGCGGCGGGTGGCGGGCCGCTGGGGCCGTAGCCGCCGACGTTACGTCCGCCGCCGCCGTCGGGGCCGCCCGCGCCGCCGCCGTTCTTGCCGTAGCCCTCGGTGGGCTCCCAGACGATCGTGCGGCCCTTGGCGGGCGTGAACTCCTCCTTGGCGACCTCGGGGATGGCGGCGAAGGTGAGCGGCCGGCCGTCCAGGAAGCCGCGGATCGCCGTCTTCGCGGCGCTCACGTCCTTCTCCGCCTTGTCGACGTGCACCTTGGCGTCGATCTCCGCCTGGTCGATCAGCGGCTTCGTGCCCGCGTCGCAGCCCGCCTCGGTGGCGTCCTTGTTGTTGGCGAAGTAGGTCGTGTGGTGGTTCGTCATGTCGGTGATCAGCTTGGTGGCGATGCCGTCCACGCCCGACTTGGCGGAGCGCAGCGAGGCCGCCGCCGTGTCGAGGGAGGACGCGGCGTTGGACAGCAGCAGGTACAGGCCCTCGCCGGCCTTGCCGTACTTGCGCATGTACTCCACGAAGGCGTCGGCGGAGCGGCCGTACCAGGCCTCGTCCACCACGTTGACGGCGCGGCCCAGCGAGCCCACGTAGTCGTCGGTCTCGTCCGAGATGCCCCGCCAGGACTTGGCGATGGCGTCGAGTGCCGCGGGGTCGCCGGTGACCTTGCGCTGGAGCGCCGCGATCCTCTCCGGTACGGCCGGCGTCGCGCTCATGACGTCGCCTTGTGCGCGTCCTTGATGTTCTGCTCCACCGCGCTGAGCCCGATCTCGACGTCGTGGAGCTTCCTCCTGGCCTGGTCGCCCTCGTTGATCAGCGTCGACCAGACCTCGTCCACGATCTTGACCAGGGCGGCGGAGTCCGTCAGGTGCCCGGCCGCCTCCGCCGGGGTCGCCTTGCGCCGGATCTCGACCTTGCCCTCCTTGTCGTAGGTGGGCTCCTTGCCGTCGTTGTTCTCCAGCCGGACGTCTCCGTACTGGTTCTTGGCCTTGTAGATGGCAGTGCGGCACTGGTCGAGTGCCTTGTAGTGGATCTCGAGGTTCGCCATTTCCTACTCTTCGGTCTCCGGTGGGCTGAGGAAGGCGGTCTGGATGAGGCGCGTGCCGAACTTCCTGTCGACGAGGGTGCCGCGTCCGGGAGGCAGCGGCTGCGCCCGTACGTTGTTGAACAGGTAGCCCTCGTCCTTGCTGCCCGACATGATGAGCGCGGGGCTGGCCATGTCCTTGATCCGCTGGATGACGGGGTCGAACATCGCCCGGCCCGCGCCGCCCATCTGCCGCGAGATGATCACGTGCAGGCCGATGTCGCGGGCCTGCGGCAGCAGGTCCACCAGCCCCAGCAACGGGTTGGACGAGGTGGCGACCAGGTCGTAGTCGTCGACGAAGATGTACAGGTCGGAGCCCGCCCACCAGCTGCGCGAGCGGAGCTGGTCGGGGGTCAGGTCGGCCGGGGGCAGGCGGCTGAGCAGCGCGCCCTTGGCGTCGTTGATGATCTCGGCGGCGGCCGCGCTGGAGGCGGCGTAGCCGATGCGGTGGTCGCCGACGGCCGCGTCGAGCAGCGCCCGGCGGTAGTCGATCATGATCATCATGGCCTGGGCGGGCGTCTGCCTGGCGACCAGGCTCTCGGCCACGAGCCGCAGCAGGTTCGACTTGCCGCTCTCGTTGTCGCCCAGCACGATGAAGTGCGGGTCGTTGTCGAAGTCCAGCAGCGCGGGCTGGAGGGTCGCCTCGTCGATGCCGATCGGGATCTGGTGCGGCGAGGCCTGGTCGGGGCCCGGCAGCGTCGAGGCGGGCAGGACGGCGGGCAGCAGGCGTACCACCGGGGCCTGAGGGCCCTTCCAGGCGTCGCGTACGGCCTGCACGAGCCCGCGTACCCCGTTGGCGAGGTCATCGGGGTTCTGCACGCCGTCGATGCGCGGCAGCGCCGACAGGAAGTGGAATCCGTCCTTCGTGAGGCCGCGGCCCGGGACTCCCTCGGGCACCGCCAGGGCCTTCTTCCTGTTGACCTCGGACTCGTAGGAGTCGCCGAGCCTGAGCTCGATCCTGGTGCCGAACAGGTCGCGGATGCTGGGGCGGAACTCCGACCACTTGTTGGTCGAGGCGATGACGTGGATGCCGTAGCCGAGCCCGCGCGCGGCCAGGTCGGTGATGGTCGGCTCCAGGCCCTCGAAGTCCTGGCGCAGCGTAAGCCAGCCGTCCACGAGCAGGAAGACGTCGCCCCAGCCGTCGCCCTCGATCGTGCCCTCCACCAGCATCCGGCGGTAGGCGGTGATCGACTCGATGCCCTGTTCGGCGAAGCCGCGCTCGCGCTGTTCCAGGATGGTGGAGATCTCGGCGACCGTCCGGCGTACGCGGTCGCCGTCCAGGCGGGTGGCGACGCCGCCCACGTGCGGCAGGCCCTCCAGGGAGGCCAGCGCGCCGCCGCCGAAGTCCAGGCAGTAGAACTGCACCTCGCGGGGCGTGTGGGTGAGCGCCATGCCCGCCACCAGCGTGCGCAGGGCCGTGCTCTTGCCGCTCTGGGTGCCGCCGGCCAGGCCGACGTGGCCGCCGCCGCCGGAAAGGTCCAGCCAGAGCGGGTCCCGGCGCTGCTCGAAGGGCTTGTCGATGATGCCGACGACGGCGTGCAGCTTGCCCCTGCCCGGCCAGTCGGCGGTGGACAGGCCGAACTCGGGGGTGACCGTCAGCGGCGGCAGCAGGTGCGCCAGCGTGGCCGGCTCCGCGAGCGGCGGCAGCCAGATGCGGTGCGCGACCGGGCCGTGCTCCGACAGGCGGCCGACGACGACGTCCAGGAGGCTGTTCTGGCCGCCGCCGGCGGGTTCCTCCTGCTGGTCCTCCTCGTCCGGTTCGGGCGCGGGTGGCTCGTCCTCTTCCGGGAGGGGGACGAAGGCGGTGCCGTACTCGAAGATCTGGTGGGAGGGCGCGCGGCCGTCGGAGGTGACGGCGCCGGAGGGGTCGGCGACGTACGCGCCGGAGACGTAGGCGGCCTTGAAGCGGGTCATGCCGGTCGTGTCGAACTTCAGGTAGCCGTTGCCGGGCGCGGACGGCAGCTCGTACGCGTCGGCCACGCCCAGGACCACCCGGCTCTCCATGGCCGAGAAGGTTCGCAGGCCGATCCGGTAGGACAGGTGGGTGTCCAGGCCGCGCAGCCGTCCCTCTTCCAGGCGCTGCGAGGCCAGCAGCAGGTGCACGCCGAGCGAGCGGCCGAGGCGGCCGATCATGACGAACAGGTCGATGAACTCCGGCTTGGCCGACAGCAGTTCGCTGAACTCGTCGAGCACGACGAACAGCGTGGGCATCGGCCGCAGGTCGGCGCCCTGCTCGCGGGCGCGCTCGTAGTCGCGCAGCGAGGCGTAGTTGCCCGCCGAGCGCAGCAGCTCCTGGCGGCGCACCATCTCGCCGTGCAGCGCGTCGTGCATACGGTCGACCAGCGGCAGCTCGTCCTCAAGGTTGGTGATGACCGCGGAGACGTGCTTGAGGGTCTCCAGGCCGAGGAAGGTCGCGCCGCCCTTGAAGTCGACGAGGACGAAGTTGAGGATCTCCGAGGAGTGCGTGATGGCGAGGCCGAGCACCAGCGTGCGCAGCAGCTCCGACTTGCCGGATCCGGTCGCGCCGATGACCAGGCCGTGCGGGCCCATGCCGCCCTGAGCGGACTCCTTGATGTCCAGCTCGACCACGCGGCCGTCGGCGCCGAGCCCGATCGGCACCCGCAGCCGGTTGCGGCCCGCGCGCGGCTGCCAGGTCACGGCGGGGTGCAGCCTGCTGGGGTCGCCGACGCCGAGCAGGTCGGTCAGCGAGGTGTTGACGCCCAGGATGTCCTGGGCCTCGCCGCCGCCGGACACGGCCGAGGCGCGCAGCGGCGCGAGCTGGCGGGCCAGGCCCTCCGCCCGCAGGAAGTCGAGCGCGTCGGGGTCGCCGAGCCGCGTGGTGGAACGCTTGCCCGCGTGGTCGATCTTGACCATGTGGAACCCGTCCGCCTGCACGTCCAGGCGGAGCATGCTGCGCTCCTCGACCACGCCCGTGGACTCCGACAGGTCGATCACGGTGACGCCCTGGATGGCGTCGGTGCCGAGCTGGGAGTCGTGCGGCACGGTCCCGCCGTCCACGATCACCACGTGGTACGGCAGCGCGTCCGCGGGGCTCCCGGCCCGGAACCTGGCCCGCTCCTTGAGCTCGTCGCCGACCATCTGGTCGAGTTCGCCCATGTTGTCGGTGATCAGCCTGACCTGGCCGGCTCCGTCGCGCGCCTCGGGGTGGAGGGCGTGGGGCATCCACTTCACCCACTCCCAGTGCGGCATCCACTCCTGGCCGGCGCAGACCATGATCCGCATGTCGTCGGGGGAGTGGAAGACGGCCAGCTGGGCGATGATCGCCCTGACCAGCTCGCGGACGGCCACCGGGTCGCCGCTGAGGTGGATGCGGGCGAAGGAGTTGAGCGCCACGGCCACGGGCAGCTGCGAGACCGTGGAGTGGGCGCGGACGAACCTGCGCAGCGCGCCGGCCGACAGCGCGTCGAGGTCCTCGACGGGCTTGGAGTCCGGTGGGACGAGCTGCACGGCCAGCTTCTGGACGCCGGTGCCGAGCCGTACCGTGCCGAAGTCGTCGTCGCGCGGACGGCGTTCCCACAGGCGCGGGCCCATGGCCACCCACCACAGCGAGTCGGGCGAGGGGCCGCTCCATTCGAGCGCCTCGCGCTGCTGGACGGCGGCCTTGCGGACCTTGCGGCGGATCTGGGCGAGGTAGCGGAAGTAGTCGCGGCGCAGGCCGTTGAGGCGGTTCTTGCGCTCGCCGGCGTTGCGGCCCATCTGGCCGATGGACATGCCGAGCATCGAGACGGCGAACAGGCCGCTGGCGACGTACATGAGCGGGCTGGAGTTGCCGCCCGCGGTGAACATCAGGCCCATCGCCGCGCCTCCGGCGAGCATCGGCACCCAGGTGAGCATGCCCATCAGCCCTGCGGGCTGCACCTCGGGGATCTCGGGGGGCGATTCCAGCAGAATCTCCCCTCGGGGAGGCTGCGGGCTGGGCCGGCGTTCCGGGCGCCGTACTACAACGATGCTCACTGGCGGTGAAACCTCCTGTCGCAGATCACCTTCATACCAGATGCAATGTCCCGATATGTTCGGCCTGTCCCTTGGAGGAGGAACGGTCGTGACTTCGCTTGCCCATCAGCCGATGCAACAGCCGATGCAACCCGTCCAGCAGGGTGCGTTGCCGCAGGCCCCGGCCCCGCTGACACCCCTGTGTCATGTGACCGTCGTCGCCCCGCGCCGCAGGGCCGACCTCGCGCTCCCCGCGGACATCCCGCTGCCACACGTGATGCCCGGCCTGTTGCGCGCGCTGGGGGAGGCGGGCGGAGAGGCGGCCTCCGACCCCGGCTGGGTGCTGCAGCGCCTCGGCGGCGCGCCGCTCGACCTCGGGCAGTCGCTGGGCGCTTTGGGGGTGCTCGACGGGGAGATCCTCTATCTGCGTCCCCGGGAGGCGGCCATGCCCGCCGCCCTCTTCGACGACGTGGCCGACGTGGTGGCCACCGGCGTGAAGGACGGTTCCGGACGCTGGGAGCAGCGCCACACCAAAGCCATGGGCGTCGGGGTGGCCACCGGGCTGCTCGCGCTCGGGGCGCCCGCGCTCATGCTGGCCGGCGGGTCGGCGGTGAGCCTCGCGGTCGTGTCGGGGATGCTCGCGCTGGTGCTGCTGATCGTCGGCACGGTGCTGTCGCGGGCCGTGGGCAACTCCTTCGCCGGCGCGCTGATCGGCTACACGGCGCTGCCGTACGCCTTCCTCGGGGGTCTGTTCGCGCTGAGCTCGGGGGTGGTCGGCGCGCCGCAGCTGCTCGCCGCGCTCGCCTGCACCGCGCTGGTGGCCACGCTCGGCGCCGCGCTCACCTCCGACGGCGTCGCGGGATTCCTGGGTACGGCCATCGCCACGGTCGTGGGCGCGATCGGCGCGGCCGTCGTCATGATCTTCGATGTCCCGGCGGCGGGCGTGGCCGCGATCACCATCACGCTGCTGATCGCCTTCAGCCCGATGGTTCCCGGGCTGTCGTTCAAGATGGCCAGGGTGCCGCTGCCCGAACTGCCGACCAACGCCGAGGAACTGCGCGCCGACAACCAGCGGCTCGACAGCGCGGCCGTGCTGGAGCGGACCGGACAGGCCCGCCGCTACTCCACCGGAATGATCATCGGCCTCGCGCTGACCGCGGCCGGGGCGCTGGTGCTCCTGGTCATGGAGTCCACGTGGATGGCCGTGGCGATGGCCGCGGTGCTCTGCCTGGCCCTGATCATGCGCTCGCGGGTCTACCACGGGCTCGGGCAGCGCATCTGGTTGCTGGTCACCGGCGTGGCCGGGCTGGTCGCGCTGGGAGTCGGGATGAGCGCGGGCATGGGGACGGTCGCGGCGGCCGGGCTGGCGCTGGGGCTGCTCTGGGCCGCGCTGCTGGCGCTCGGGCTGGGGCTATGGCTGCCCGCAGGGCGGCCCTCGCCGTTCTGGGGCAGGGCCGGGGACATCGTGGACGTCATCCTGATCGTCGCGCTCTTCCCGCTCGCTCTGGGCGTGCTGGACGTGTACTCGTGGATCCGGGGGCTGTCCGGCTGACCCGGCCGCCCGCCTACTCGTCCCGGTCGCGGGTGCGCAGGCGCTGGAGCCGGTCGACGCGGTCGTCGCTCTCCCGGGCGAAGCCGTCCTGGAGGTCCTCGAACTGCCGCATGATGTCGGCCGGGTCGGCGTTCTCGCCGGGCGGCAGCAGGGCGCGGGTGGCGCGGTCGAGCTCGTCCTGGGCGGCGGTGACGGCCTCGACCACCTGCTCGGCCAGCTCGGCGGAGTCGAGCCGCATCGCGCGGGCCTCGATCTTGAGCCTGCTGATCCGGCCGTTGGGGCCGACCTCGGCGTTGATCATGCCGCTACGGCTCTCGCCCGCGCCCGAGACCTCCTTCAGCCCTTCCATGGCGTCGAGCAGTTCGCGCATGCCGCGCTCGCTGGCTCGGACCAGGTCGTCGAGGTCGTGTTCGCTGTACTCCATGAGGGGAAGGCCACCGGCGGCGGGTTAACCGATGGCGAGCGGTGGCTGACGCCTCGCTGAACCGATCATGAAAACCGGCGCTATCGGCAGGGATGGCGCTGAATGTCGGCAAGAATCCGGATTTGTGGCAACAAATCAGCCGATGAACGGCCTCGCCGCGGCGCCGCCCGCGCAGGACGTCTACGTGACCTCCTCGTCCATCGCGCACCTGCGTACCCGGCTCGACAACGAGCTCGCGGTAGCGGTCACCTTCGTGCGCGACCTGGTCGGCACCACCGGCGTGGACGGGATCGGGTTCGGGGCGTTCGGCGGGATGATCATGGGTGGCGCGTACGAGGAACTGCGCGCCTGGGCCGACACGACGCTCGGCGACGCCAAAGGCGCGGTCGACGGCTGGTCCTCCGGACTGGAGCAGGCCAGGCGCAACTGGCGCACCGCCGAGGAGGCCAGCAAGGTCCGGTACCGCTGATGAGCATGCCGCCCCCGCCGATGCCCAGCGGCCCGCCGCCGGGGTATCCGGCCGCCCCGCCGGTGCCGCCCGCCTCGCCGCCCCCGGCGGCGGAGCCGTTCGGCGCGAAGGTGCACAGATACCTGAAGAAGGTCGGCCGGATCGGGCTCGGCCTGTCGCCCGCGATCGCCATCGCGGGCGGCATGGTCGCCAACGAGCCCGGCATGGCCCAGGCCGCCAGCAACTGGAAGAACGGCGTCTCCGCCCGGCTGGACGACGGCATCAAACAGCTCCTCCCGCAGCTCATCAGCACCTCCAAGGACGGCTGGATCGCCCGCGACCGCGAGGAGTTCGAGCGGGTGCTGTGGGTCTTCCACCGGGAGATCGGCGCGCTGCGCTCCACGCTGGGCGACGTCGGCGGCATGATCGACGAGGTGGCGGCCAGCTACCGGAGCTTCTGGCTGCGGATGGCCAACCTCGCGGTCGCCGCCGCGACCCTGCTGATCTTCTCCAAGCGGCTCCAGATGGTGCCGCAGACCGCGATGGCCGGGATGCTGCTGGAGAAGTTCGTGACGCTCGGCGTCAACGCGACCACCGCGATCCTGACGATGGTGCTGTCGTCCACGCTGAAGTCGGCCGGCGAGGTGATGACGACCGTGCTGAAGAAGCGGCACCAGTTCGGCTACGTGACGCCCGGCGGCGACGCGGCGATCGACTTCAAGAGCATCACCTTCGACAGCGCCAAGTACCCGTCGTTCAAGGTGCCGCCCAAGCCGGGCGCGATGCCGGACGGGCACGAGAAGTTCGACTGGATCGAGCCCAAGCAGGTCCCGGCTCCGCTGGACAAGCCGTAAACCTTCGGGCAGGCTGCTCCGAGCGTTTGATCCTTTTAGCCGGTTTTGGAGGGGCTTCATGGAAGAAGGGGAGTTCCGGGCCGAAGACCTGGACAAGGTCATGCGATCGGCCGAACGCCAGTTCGCCAAGGTGGGGGAGCTTCAGCAGACCTTGTCCGAGCTCGTCGGACGCGCGCAGGACGAGGACGGGCTCGTCTTCGTGGAGTACACCAGCGCGGGCCTGAGCGAACTCACGCTCCACCCCAAGGCCATGCGGCTCAGCTCGGGCGAGCTCGCCGACCGCATCAAGCTGCTGATCTCCGAGGCCATCGCCCACCTCCAGGGCCAGATCGCCGAGGCCATGGACAAGGCCTTCGGCGACCAGAACCCGATGCGGTACGCCAATGACCCCGACGGCATGCTCGCCGAGGTCCGGATGGCGGAATCCGCCTACAACCGCGTGGTCGAGGATGCCATGGGCGAACTCGACCGGATCCGCGATCGAATGGACATGTAAGGGACTAGCCGATGCGGTCCGGGCTGAGCTGGTGGGGAACGGCCCAGACGTCACCCTCCGGGTCGTAGATGTCCCGGTCGCGCTCCGAGCCGCCGCTCTCCGCGCCTCCTGCCGCCGGCATGAAGGGCATGAACGGTGAGCCGGTGCCGGGCGTACCGCCGCGAAGGACCGCGGGCGCCGCGCCTGGACCACCCGTCGAGCCGGTGCCGTAGCCCGTGGCGGGCTGCTGACCGTTGGTGATCACGCCCGTTGGCGTGAACGGGTTGCCCGTGGCGGTCGGGTTGTGCGGCGTGGGCGTCGGATTGTGCGTGGTGGTCGTGGGCGGGGTGCCGGGCGGGTTGCCCGTCGGGTTGTTCTGGAAGTCGGACAGCTCGGTCTTCGGCTCGCCGCCGATCACCGGGGGCACGCTCTCCTGTTCCTGACCGGGCTTCTGGTCGCCGGGCTTGTCCTCGCCCGGCTTCTGGTCACCGGGGTTCTGGTCGCCCGGGTTCTGCTCGCCCGGGTTCTCGTCTCCGGGCTTGCCGTCGCCAGGGGGTGTGTTGCCGCCGGGCTTGTCGTCGCCTGGCTTGTCGTCACCCGGTGTCTGGTCGCCCGGCTTGGTGTCACCGGGCGTCTGGTCGCCGGGCTTCTGGACGCCGTCGTTCCCTGTGCTCCCCGTGTCCCCGGTTCCACCGGTGCCGCCAGTTCCTCCGGTGCCTTGGTTGCCGCCCTGCCACGTCCCATCCTTGCCGGTGGGCACGTTGGAGCCGCCGCCCGGGTCGATGTTGGGCGCCTTCTTGGTGGCCACCTCGATCGGCGTGATGGCCGGGAAGTCGAAGGCCAGTCCGTCGGCGAGCTGCCCGTTGTAGGTGATGATCGCGTTGTTGAGCGCCTTGAGATGCGCTCGCGCGGCCTCGTCGGGCGTCTTGGGAGTGTTCGTCTCCGGATCGCCCGTCGTGCCGCCGACCTCACCGGTCTTCTCCGGCGTGCTGGAGGGCACGGTGGTGCGGTACTGGCGCAGCGTCTGCGCGTAGGAGGACAGGGGCGTCGCGGTCTGCTTCATGGCGTCGCCGATCGCGCCCGCGGTGGAGTGCAGCGCGCGCAGGGTGTTCTGCGCCGTCGTCGCGCCGTCGTCGCGCCACACCTTCGCCAGCTCCGTGGCGGCGCGGGTCAGCGCGCCCTTGATGCCGCCGTCGTCGGCTCCGACCAGATCCATCGCGGCCTTGAACGCCTGGCCCGCGGTGGCGACCTTGTCCGGGTCGGTCGCCTGAAGGAGCCGGTCGATCTCGTCCCTGGTCAGCTTGGTTTCTTCGAGCTCGCCCAGGTAGTCGTAGATCCGGATGGGCTCCCAGCCCTTGTTCTCAGCCATTGCCGATCCTAAGCACTGCTGTCCTGGTGGCCTTTTTCATAGTTCTGCACAGCCTTCTCGATGCCTTCGACCAGCTTCTCGACATGGTCGATGAGCATCAGGTACTTGCCGGTGAGCACCTCGTGCGCCTGCGTGGCGTTCTGGCCGAAGTAGTTGGCGACATCCCACTTGCCGGTCTGCTCCGGGCCGATGGAGCTCGCGGTCTTGAGGTCCGCGGGGGTGCCGCTTCCACCCGCGCTGAGCTCGCCCGCCTTGCCCTTCAGGGAGCCCAGATCCTCCCTGAGCACCTTGAGGATCTGCTTGACCCGCGTGTGGTCGATGTGCGGGCCGTCGTGGTCCCCGTACCCGTCCAGCCCTGGCCAGTTGGGAGTGAGTTCGAGCGAAGGGGGCGCCTGGCCCCAGTCGTCCGGGGGCTTCATGCCTTGCCCTTCGACTTGCCGTTGATCAGCGGGATGGTGGTCTTCTGGTCGCTGGTGAACACGTCGTCGTCCTCCAGCAGCCAGGTGCTGCGCTCCCGCTCCTCCTCTTCGCTCTTGTTGCCCGCGGCGGTCATGGGCATCATCGGCGTCATCGAGCCCGCGCCGCCGTACGCGCGCACGGCCCCCATCGCGCCGTTGGCGTTGCCGGAACCTCCGCCCGAACCGCCGAAGCCGCCGTTGCCCACGTTGGCGTTGCCGTGCGTCGTGGCCGGGTTGCCGCTGTTGAAGGTGGACAACTCGGGGTTGTACCCGGCCAGGGTCGTTTCCGGGCCGCCCTTGCCGTTGGGGGCGCTGAGCGCGTTCGGGTCGAAGCCGGGCGTGCCGGGCAGGTTCCCGTTGGGGGCACCGCCGTTGAGGTTCCCGTCGCCGTTCATGCCGTTGCCGTCGAGGCCGTTGCCGTCCATGCCGGGCAGGCCGGTTCCGTTGAGGTTGGCGCCGCCCGGCAGCTTGCTCGACGGGTCGAACGCGTCGAACCCGGGGATCTGGCCGGGTTTGCCGGCGTTCAGGTCTCCGTTGAGGCTCGGGTCGAAGCCCTTGAGCGCGTCAGGGTCGAAGGCGACGTTCGTCCCGGTCGGCAACCCGCCCGGGTTGGGCATCGACCCGTTGTACGGGGACAGCTCCGGGCCTTTGAAGGAGAAGTCCCAGTCGGGCGTGTTGGTCCGGAGTGTGTCGGGGAACAGATCGTTGTTGATCTTGGTGAGCTCGCTCAGCTTCTGGATGTGCTCCTTGGCGAGCTTGCGCTCCTTCTCCTCCTTGGACTCACCGAACAGGTTGGCGAAGGGGGTGTCGGTGAACAACGAGGTGATGCCGCCGATGATCGAGCCGGTGACGGCGCCGATCACGGCACCGGGGACGGCGCCCACGCCACCGACGAAGAAGCCGACCCCCGCGCCCACCACGGTTCCGGCCGTGCCACCCTCGTAGGCGGCTTCCAGGAAGGAGATGTCACTGCCCGGATCCTTGGGCACGCTCTTGCCGCTCATCGCGGCCAGTACGGTCGCCTGCGAGACCAAGGCGGGAGCGACCCCGAACGCCTTCCCGCCGGACTCGTACGCGATCGCCTTGGAGACGTTCTCCGCCGATCCCTTGAGCCTGCGCAACTGGTCCTTGACCATCGTGGCGTCCTGCCCCGCGGGCCAGGACGTCTCCAGCGCGGCGAGGTGTTTGTCCAGGACGGCGACCAGGTTGTCCAGCCGCTTCTTCGCCGACGAGAGCTCGGCGGCCGCCAGCTTCACGAGCTCGGGTTTGTTGTTCTTCAGCGTTTCGCGAAGCATGTCGAGCGTCGCGCCGTCGAACTCCGTGCTGGTGATCTGGAACTTGATGGCGTCTTCTTGTTCGGGCACGGACCCCCCTTCCTCAGACGTCCGCCTGGCCGGGTTCGCCCGCTCCGCCGGTCTCGAAGGCGTCGAGGTTCTTCAGGACCTGCGTGAACAGGTCGATCGCGTTGCCCACCTGCACATTGATCATGTTGTAGGAGTTCGAGACCGTCGTGACCGCGTTCATCGTGCTCGTCTGGAACCCGGTGGCGGCAGGCCAGAAGCCGGCGAGCGCCTTTCCCTGCGCCACCTGGTACGCCTCGCCGTCCGCGCGCAGGACCGGCTTCATCCCCGGGGCCGGGGTCCCTTGCTTGAGCGTGGGATCGAGCATCCCGAGCGCTTCCTCGAGGTCGGTCCGCAGTGCCTTGATCGCTTTGCGGCTTACGTCGACGCCGCCAGAGTCTCCCACGATCCCCCCTGGACCGGTTTAGCGGCCGTCGAAGATCTGGGAGTTGACCTTCTCGACCTGCCGCATGTTCATGCCGGTGATGTTGATGTTCTTGGCCAGCAGGTCAACGAACTGCGCCAGGTCCCTGGCCTCGGTGTTCCAGGTCTGCTTGACGCTCTCGTAGACGACCTTGGCCTCGCCCTGCCAGATCGCGGTCTTCTTGTCGAGCTCGGTCTGCAGGGTCTCCAGCGTGGTGACCAGGCTCTTGAAGGCGGTGCCGAACTCGGTCTCACCCGTGGACAGGCCGCCGTAGTTGATCTTTGTGACGTCGTAGATGTCGTCGGACACGTGGTCTCCAGTCTCGGGAAGTCAGAACGGGGTTCAGCGGGTGACCGGTGCCTGGTTGATCAGGTTGGCGATGCTGTTCAGCGCCTCGGTCCGCTCGCGGTTGAACTCGGCGTAGTTCTTGCCGCTTCCCTGGATGCTGGCGGCCAGACGGCGCAGGCTGCTCAGGATGACGTCCATGCGCTCGTGCCACTTGACGTGCACGGCGTTGAAGGCGGCATGCGACTCGCCGACCCAGTTGCTCTTCAGGGACGCACCGGCCATGTCGAGATTCAGCTGAATCTTCCGGATGTCCTCGGCCGCCTTCTCGATCAGGTGCATGGCGGCGGTCAGGTCGGCTTGGCTTACTTGAGTCTGCGGCTCGGCTCCCACGTTTCTCCTTCAGCTGGTTCACGGTTGCGCCTTGACGTGACCTGCTGACATACCACGTCAGACAATGTCGGCGCTTTGGTCACATTAGTCACCATACGTCGCACCTTGCCTGGAAGATCAGGTTAACTCTCCATAACAATTCTGCGTCGATGTGAAGTTGTGCCTGCTCAGTGGGTTTTAGGCCCACAAGGTGTGCTCTCGGCGACATGTCCAGAAGTTTCCTGTACGGCACGCGTGGGATCGGCGTAACGTATGTGATGGATGTGATCAGCTTTTGGGGGCGTAGTGGCGGAATCAGGAAGCTCCAGCGCGTCCGACCCGTTCGCCGGCTTGACCATGCCCGGAGCGTCGGTCGTCGACCCCGCGACCAAGGACCGCGGGTTCGAGATGAACACCAAACTGGTCAGAGACCTCGGCACCAACATCGGGAACCGCAGTAGCGACCTGACGGGCCTGAGCGAGAA
Organism: Nonomuraea sp. NPDC050540; assembly: GCF_044457485.1. Classification (NCBI taxonomy): domain Bacteria; kingdom Bacillati; phylum Actinomycetota; class Actinomycetes; order Streptosporangiales; family Streptosporangiaceae; genus Nonomuraea; species Nonomuraea sp. NPDC050540. The sequence continues at coordinate 365,102 of NZ_JBITHA010000009.1, read as the reverse complement.
GACCAGAGTGATCGACATGCCGAGCGGCACCTTCGGGTTCATCGGCGGCGGCCTCAACGTGGCCCATCGCAACACCGTCGACAGCGCCGCCAGCGCCCTCTCCGACGGCAAGGAAGTCCTGGACTCCTGGAAGAAGGCGCTGGGCGACGTCGCACAACATGTCGACGACGCCCATGAAAAGAGCAAGCCCCCGCCCAACGCGGGGCCTGAGACCGGGCCCGGACCCCAGATGCCGAAGGGCACCGGCTTCGACCCGTCGAGCCTGAAGACGGGCCCCGGCGGACCGGGCGACGGGCTCAAGATGCCCGGTCCCGACGACATCAAGGGTCCCGGCGACCTCGGGAAGAAGCCGTCCGACCTGGACGACCTGAACCTGAAGAACCCCAAGGACTCCGACAAGATCGACACGCCGAAGCAGCCGGACTACGACAACCTGGGCAACCGGCCGGGCCCCGACACCCCGAGCCCCAACATTCCCAACCCGAACATTCCCAACCCGAACCTGCCGACGACCAATACGCCGAACCTCGACACCGGCGACCTGGACAAGAGGCTGCAGGATGCCAAGACGGACCTGGCGGGCGTGGATCCGAAGGTGCCCGGCCTGAACGACCTGGCCAACCGGAACCCCACCCTGCCGGACGGCCGGCTCACCGGTACGCCCACCAGCACCGGCACCGGCGGCTTCTCCGGCGCCGACAGCGGGCTGGGCAGGGGTGGTGCGGGCGGCGGCCTCGGCGGGGCCAACGGCATGGGCAACATCGCCAAGGCGCTCAACGGCGGCGGCATGCCCATGATGCCGATGGCTCCCATGGGCGGCGCGGGCACCGGCGGCGACGGAAACCAGGACCGCGAACGCTCCACGTACCTCACCGAGGACGAGGGTGTCTGGGGCGGCGACGAGGACATCGCACCGCCCGTACTCGGCAAGGAGTGACCGACCGGCATGGCTTACGAGGACGACTTCGAGCGCTTCCGCAACGCTTTCGCCGAGGTGACCGCGGCCACCGTCGTGCTGCCCGAGGCCGCGCCGATCGCGGCGATACTCGGCCTGATCATTTCCGATCCGGCGGCGATGAAGAAGGCCTCGCAGGAATGGCTCAGCGTGGCCACCACCTCCATCGACGACCAGTGCCCGTCGTCGTCCTCCATCAAGCTCCTGCGCGAGTCGGTGCGGACGATGGCGGTGAACGCGGGCAAGGACAAGATCTGGACCGGCGAGGCATATCAGGCGTTCATGGGAAAGGTCGATCTTCTCGACAAATCACTCGACGAGATCGACCGGTGCGGCCAGGGGGCCGGGCGGACGCTTGACACCTCGGCTTCGGTCACCCACTTCCTGTCCTGGCTGGTTGGCGCTTACGCCCTCGTCATCGCCATGATCGCGGCGTACGTGCTGGCGTCCACGGTGTATCCACCCATGCACGCCCAGGCCCGTGTCGCCGCTTCCAGGGCTGTCATCGGCCTCTGGAAGGGCCTGAAGGAAGTGTTCGGCTCCCACACCAAGTTCATCTGGAAGGCCTCCGCCGTCGTGGCGGTCGCCGGGGCGGCGTTCGGCCAGTTCACCCGGATGCTGCCCATGATGTCCGCGCTGAACCAGAGCGCGCCGAACCTGATCGAGGCCAAGGCCGTCTGGAATCCGGCCGAACTGACGATCGGCGATGACCCGATGCCCAAGATGAAGGCACCCGACACCAGCATCGTGCCCGAGATGGGCATCTAGCGGGTCGAGGGCACCCGCGTCGGCGAGTGAGCCGTCTCGAACGGCATGGCTGGGCTTCCGTGCCGCGAAATGTGGAACGTTTCCCGACCTCGGCCGGCGTGTTGAGCGGTATGACGACGCGGAAGCCCGATGTGAGCGGGTTCTTGAGCACGGCCGGCGCCGGGTGGAGGGCGATCATGCCGTGACGCGAGGAGACGCGGGCGCCGGACGCCACCGCCGAGACGCCGATGTCACCGCCGGACTTCACCAGGCTGGCCGCCCCTGTCGAGCCGGACGCGCCCCACGCCTCGCCGAACTCCCATCCCTGACACCCGGCCATCGCCCTGCCGCCCGAGAGGATCACCGTGCCCAGCGACCCGAGATGCGCGAAGCCTGTGTGAACGTCATCGGGCTCAGGTTGAAGGCCGGAGCCATCTCAGCGGGCCCACCGCCTGGCCGACCGCGCGGATCGCCCTGCCGTACGCGAGTGCCGCAGAGACGCCCGCCCGAGAGCGCCTATCCGATGGTGATGGCCCCGAGGATGGTGCGGAGCAGCGCGTCCAGGGCCTTTCCGGCTTGGTGCTTTGCCTAGAGGTCAGGGTGGGGTTCTACCGGGTGGCCACGGGTTCTATCGGCTGGCCACGGTCAGGGGGGACAGGGCGGCGGCGGGGTCGAGGACCGGGCCCGTGGGGATCTGCTGGAGAAGGTTGCCGGGGACTGGGGCCACGTCGCCGCCCTCGAAGCCGAGCTTGGCGATCTGGTCGCCGGACTGCAGCGGATAACGGACGCCCTGATCGCTGATCAGGAAGTAGGTGGTGATCGAGCCGATCTGTCCGTCTCCGGGCAGTTGACCCGCCACCACCGCGCTGCCCGGGGGCAGCAGGATCTGGTCCACCCGGTCCTGGCCGCCGCTCGACGCCGGGATCGGCAGGGCCAGCGAACTGCCCCCGGTGATCCTGGCGGAGAAGGAGCCCTTCAGCGTGTCGCCGTACACCGAGCACAGCGGCGCCGTCGCGGGCAGCGACATCGCCTTGGGCAGGGTCTCGGGCAGCCCGGCGCCGGCGATCTGCTGGCGGGACGGGGAGGCGTTGGCGGAGGCGGCGTCGATCTGGATCGGCTGGGCGCTCCGGTTGCCGTACGCCTTTTTCGTGGCCGGGTCCTCCAGCAGGAGAAGGGCCTGGGTCTCGGTGATCGCGGCCAGGCCGTCGTTCAGGAGGACGTACCAGCGGGAGGGGCCCCCGGTCATCGACGGCACCTTGAACACCTGGCCGACGATCGCGGTCACCTTGCCGTCCGGGCCGCGTACCTTCTTGCCGCGTTCGGCCACCTTCGGCCCCGCGAAGTCGACGCCGACCTTGACCGCGTTGAGCCACGAGGCGGGGACCTTGCGAGGCTTGGCGCTGAGCGCACTCACACCGGAGTCGTTGATCCGCATGCGCTGGTTGTTCCAGATCGCCCACTTCTGGCCGTGGTCGTCCATGACGACCATCACCCCGGCGCCGACCGGCCGCCCGCCGACGTCGATCCCGCCGATCATCGTCGTGTACTGCTTCACGCCCCCCGCGGGGTCGGGCCCGTCCACCACACAGACCGACCAGGGCGCCTTGACCAGTTTGGCCCGGGGAGGAAGGGAGTCGGGCAACCCCTGGATGCCGACCAGCGGCCCCCTGGCCAGCTCGTCCAGGGACGCCGAAGCCACGCTGCGCGTCTTGACGTCGGGGGTGTCGAGGATCAACCGCGCCGAGACATAGTTCGCCACCGGCAGCAGCCTGCTCTGCTTCTGGCTGTAGACGTATTTGGCGCCCGTTTCCTTCTCCACCAGGAGTTGGCCGGGTTCGGTGAGCTTGGTGGCGCCACCCGGGCTGACCAGACCCCAGATCCCGAACACCGCCATGATCAGAACAGCCACCAGAATGCCGCCGAACATCGCGATGTTCTGGCGGCGCAGGGGCGACTCTGGCACATCCGGCTCGGCTTGCAGCAGCGCCATGCCCAGGCGTTGCTGCATCAGGCGGTGCGCTTGGTAGAGGTCCTTCTTGGTCTGCATGTCACCTCTCCCCGATCACACGACGCGCCCCAGAGTAGTGGTGAACCACCTTTCCCCGGACAACACCCACCTTTCTCCCACCCCACCACCCCCAAACACCACCCCACCTCCCCGCCACCACCCCTCCCCGCCCTGCCTCCTGCCCGCCACCCCCTCCCCGCCCTCTCCCCTCCCCACTCCGCGTTCTCGCTCCCAGCCCTGCCCCCCACCTCCTCCCCGCTCCGCGTTCTCGCTCCCAGCCCTGCTTTCCCGCCCTGCCCCACCTCCTCCCCGTCCTCTCGCTCCCCGCCGCCTCACACCTGTCAGCCATCCCGCCACTCCGCCTGCCCGCTTCGTGTCCCCGTGTCACGCATTCCGCGCGTCCTGGGTCCGCACTCTGCGGGCGCCTCGCGCCTCGCGCCTCGTCTCCCGTGCCTCGTGTCCCGTCTGGCGTCGCGGTCCGTGCTCTGCGGGTGTCCGCGCGTCTGGCGTCCTGGGCCCGTGCTCTGTGGGTGTCCGCGCGCCGCGCGTCTGGCGTCCTGGGCCCGTGCTCTGTGGGTGTCCGCGCGCGCCTGCCGTCCTGGGCCTGTGCTCTGCGGGTGTCTCACGCCCGATGTCCCGCATCCCCTGCCCTTGCCGGTGCCGGGCCAGCGCCTCGGCCTCTCGTGCCGGGGCGGCTTGCCGTACCGGCTGGTGCTTGGGGTTTTGCGCGGGTGTGGGGATGGCTAGCGGAGGCGGTTGGTGAGGGTGGTGGTGTTGTGGAGGCTGCGGGTCAGGGCGTCTTCTGCGGAGGTTGCCAGGGTGGTCACCGTGGCTTCGAGGCCGGAGGTGGCGCCCAGGGAGTCGGTGACCAGGTCGGCGGCCTGGGTGCGGAGGTCGGTTCTGGCGGTCGCGATGGCCTCCAGGATGGTCTCGGCGAGCACGTCGGCGCCCAGCCGCATCGCGCGCGGGCCGATTCTGAGGTTGTGGACGCCCTCCAGTTCCGAGTACGCCACCGATACCTGACCGTCCGCGGCCTGTCCCTGGCCGGTCAGCTCTGCCATCTCCTCCTGCACCTGGCTGAGCGCCGTGAGGAAGTCGCCGGTGAAGGTGTGCATCTCGTCGGGGTCGAAGCCGAAGGAATGCCTAGAGTCGTCGCTCAATGTCCTCGTATCCCTGGTACGCGCCGCTTTCGTAGCGATCTGGCAGAAGGAAGCCGGTGGGCATGCGGCCACTGATCACGTCCATGGCGCCCTTGGCCGCGGCGCCGAGTTGCCACTTGGTCGGGGTCAGGTCGTGGGGAGATGTGGGCATGGGTCGGGGTTGGCCCTTGGCGCCCGTTCCCGCGCGGCCCGAGGACAGCGGCGAACGGCCGGTCATCATCTTCGCCGTCAGGTTGCGCTCCACATGGTTGGCGAACCCCCACACCAGCGCCGGTCCCTGATTGATCGTCGCCTGCCGCAGGTCGAGCAGTCCTTGCCGGTCGCCGGTCAGGCTGTCCTTGGCGACCTTGGCCCCCAGTCCGGCGGCGATGGCCGTCGCGATCCCGTTGAGCGCCGTCGTCAGCCGCGCCTCCCGCGCCTGGAACTGCGCGAACAACACCCGCGCCTGCTTGCCCGCCGCCACCTGCGCCGCGAGAAACCCCACCCCGCCGCCGAACGACGCTCGCGCCACCTGTACGGCAAGCCATACCAACCGCAACACGACCGCCGAGGTGTAGACGATGAACGCGAACAACAACGAAGCACTGACCAGCAACATGATCCCGAGCAGCCGGGCCGACATCTCCTCGGACAGCAGGTCGCTGCCGAGCGTGCGCATCCAGGCGTCGAAGTCCCGGCGATCATCCCCTGGCCACTGCTCGGCACTCAGCCCGGCCACGAGGTTCGCGATGTTCGTCCGTCCCGCCCCGAGATCGCCGGCCGCATCCTCAAGCACCTGGTACGCCGCCGCCAGGGCACCCGTGTCGTACTGATGCACATAAAGCTTGCCCAGCAACGGCCACCCGCCCCACACGACCGCGCAGGCGGCGGTGGCGAGCCCGATGTTGGCATGCGCGAGGTACTTCCCATAGCCCAGCGCGGCAACGGTCGCCTCCGGGACGCGCTGCCAGGGATCAGGCATCGAACGTCCCCGGCGACACCGTGCTGGCATCCTCGCCCCGCTTCCAGTTCTGCCGTCCGTCCATGAGCTTGGCGCCGGCTTCCGTGACCCGTTGCAGGCGCCGCCGTACACGCTGGGCCAGATACCCCTCGGCCTCGGCACAAGCGGCGAACAGACTCAGCGTGAACGCGGTCGGCGCGGCCTCGATCACCCGAAGCCCCACGATCTTCTCCAGCGCCTGGGCCAGAGGCGGAACCCCTTGCTCCGTCAGATCCTCGGCCAGCCGCCGTACCCGCCCCCGGTCCATCCCCGCCTCACCCCGGCGCGGAGCCGCTTCGTTGTCTGGTCCTGAATCCCTCCGCATCGGCTGGTCCGCGCGCATCCCGGGCGGGGCGCCGCTGGGCCGTGCGTGTCCGTGATTGAGCAGGCTGCCAAGATCGGGCATTGCATCCCCCTTCCTCCCAAACACAACCACCCCACCGCCCCCACCTCAGCGATCTTGACGCCCTCCCTACACCCCATTGACGCGTTCCCAACGCCTCCACCTAGCCCCTTGACCCAACACCCCGCCGCCAACACCCCAGACCCACGCCAACCAGTCCACAACGGCCGAGCCTCGATCCCCTGCCTGCCAACCCGCGGCGGCCGAGTAGTCCCACTTCTCGATGGCCGAGTTCTCCCAGGCTCCCGGACCCGGGCCGACCGACAACCCGGGCTGTGCGCCGTGCCGGCAGGCCGGGCGGCGCGTCCCGTGCCGGCAACCCACCGTGATGTGAGCTGGGGGATGTCATGTGCGGTGCTCTGGAACGGGGTGACGGAACGGTCGCGGATTTCCGAACGGGCCCTTCAGGCGGGTGGGAGCTTACGAAGGCCGGGTGGGGAGGGCGGTTTGGATGGGGGTGGTGGTGCCCATGGTGAGGAGGAGGCCGCGGCCCGGGGGGCCGCCCACGGCGCCGCGCGGGAGCCGTACCGTGAAGAGGTCGCCGTCGGCCGGGCTCTGGATGGACAGCAGGAGACCGGTGCGGGACTTTCGGGCCTCGGCGACGAAGCCGCGGTAGGCCGTCGCCAGGTCGCCGGTCGCGCCGGCGATGATCAGGCCATGGTCGCCGTCCCGGCCGGTACGGAGGATCTCGTCCAGGGCCATGCCGAGTGGGGCGTCGGGGTTGATGAGTTCGGCGTCGTCGACGATCACCACGTAGCTCGTCAGCGGGGCCACCAGATCCTGGAGACCGGTGCCGTTGCCGTCCAGGATGGCCGCGGCGCCTTCGAGGTCGCGTAGCGGGCTGCGGCGGGGGACCACCGCGATCACCGGGGTGTTCTGGGCGATCAGGGAGTGGGCGGCGGTCATCAGGGCCGAGGAGCGGCCGGATCTCGGCGGGCCGGCGATCACCGCGCCTGGGCCGTGGGCCAGGAGGTCGATGCCCATGGGCGCCAGGGCGTCGCCGCCCGCGCCGAGGAGGGCCCACAGCGGCGACGGGGCGGTGAAGGACGGGCGCAGGGCCAAGGCCTGGTCGGCGGTCATGCGCATGGGGAGGGCGTCCACGCGCAGGGGGCGCTGGTCTTCGCCGAGGCCGGCGGGAGCGGCCTCTCTGGACCATGCTTGCAGGGTCGCCACCTGGGCCTGGCCGGACGGGTCTTCGGTCAGGAGGGCGATCTGGTTCTCCACCACGCCGTGTTCGCCGGTGGACAGGGCGCGGCCGGGGGGCATGGCGGCGGGAAGGTCCTTGAGGGGGAGGCCGGCGAGGGCGTAGTCCGCCTGGTCGGCCAGGCGGAGGATCAGGCGGTCGTCGAAGACCGTGGAGACCTGCCCCAGCAGGCTGGAACGGTCACCGGTCACCACCGCCCGCAACCCCACCGCCGGGCCTTCGCGCAGCAGCTGGAGGAGGGCTTCCGTGAGCCGGCCGTAGTCGTACGCCTCAAAAGCGGCCACGTACCCCTCCCAGCGGTCGAGCATGAGCACCAGCCAGGGAAGCCGGTGCCCCGCTTGCCGGCATTCGGCCAGGGAGGCGTGACCGGCCTCGGCGAGGATCTGCTGACGGCGGCCCACCTCGGCGCGCAGGCGGGACAGGAGGCGCTCGACCCGGTCCAGTTGGTCGCGGGTGACCACGGCGCCGCAGTGCGGCATCGCGACCAGGGGGAGGAGGGCGCCGGAACCGCAGTCGACGGCGTGCAGGTGTACGTCGGCGGGGGAGGTACGGGCCGCTATGGCGCCCGCGATCGTCCGCAACGCCGTGGACCTGCCGCTTCGCGCGGCGCCCGCGATGAGCAGGTGGCCGCCGTGAGCGAGGTCGAGGGTGAGCGGCCGCCGGTCCTGCGCCCAGGGACGGTCGGTGGCGCCGAACACCAGCGGTTCCACCTCACGGAAGTCGCCGGGCCACGGCGTGCTCCCGTCGAAGTCGCCGGTCCGTGGGGTGCCCCCGTCGAAATGGCCGGTCCGCGGTATGTCCCCGTCGAAGTCGCCGGTACGCGGGGTGCCGCCGTCGGAGGGGAGGACGAGGTGGTCGGGCAGTGGCTCCAGCCACGGGCTCGGCTGGGGCGGTACGCCGGCCAGCCTGGCGGCCTCCGTCAGAGCGTCGGCCAGCAGGGTGAGGTCGGTGACGGCGGAGGTCTCGGCGGGTTCCGGGGCCGCGGGCAGCGACCTGCCCAGGGCACGCCAGTCCAGCTCGACCACGCGGACCGCGCGCCGCCTGCCGTCCTCGTCCGCGGCCGCGCCGGGCGCGCGACCCCCCACCCGCCCCGTCTGTACGGCTACCGCCGCCCCGGCCCCCGACTTCACGTAACAGCGGCCCGGCGCCGACTTGGGGATGTGGGCCGCGTCAGGCAGGTCGATCACATCCGTGGACTCGACCGGCTCCGTCACCCGCAGCGCGATCCGGAGCGAGGTGTTGGCCTGGATGTCAGCCGTCACGACCCCGGCCGGTCGCTGCGTCGCCAGGATGAGGTGAACGCCCAGCGAACGGCCACGCCGCGCGATGTCGACGAGCCCGGCGACGAAGTCGGGCAGCTCCGCCACCAGCGCCGCGAACTCATCGATGATCAGCACCAGTCGCGGCATCGCAGGCCGGTCATTTCCGGACAAATCCCGATCGAGCCGAGCCTCTCCGGTCAGCCCCCGATCGAGCCGGGCCTGACCGGCGGGCACACCAGGACTCAGGCCGTCCGCAGAGGAAGCCGCGTACGGCCTGCCGAGCCGTGAGCCGGTGACGTCCCGGTCGCCGGGAGACGGCCGCCGGAGGTCAGGTCGCCGGAGGTCGGTGTAGTCGTCGATGTCCTTGGCCCCCGCGTCCAGCAGCAGCCGCTCGCGTCGCCTGATCTCGGCGCCCAGCGAGTCGAGCGCCCGCCGGGTCAGGTGCCCGTCGAGGTCGCTGACCATGCCCACCGTGTGCGGCAGCCGGGCGCACTCCTTGAACGCTGCCCCGCCCTTGTAGTCGATCAGGACGAACGCCAGCTGGTCCGGCCGGTTGGCCACGGCCAGCGAGCAGATCAGCGACTGCAGCAGCTCCGACTTTCCCGCGCCGGTCGTGCCCGCGACCAGCCCATGAGGACCGTCGAGGCGCAGATCGATCGGGAACGCGCCATCAGGACCCATGCCGATCAACGCCCTGGTGGACCCGGTGTCGCGCCATCCGGCGAGAATGTCCTGGCCGGTAGGGGCACGCAGGCCGAGCAGGTCGAGCAGGCGTACCGACTCCGGCAGGTTGCCCGACGGGTCGTCCCTGCTCACGTCGCGGATCGGCGCCAGCGACCTGGCCAGCCGGTCGCACCACTGCGGGGACACCTGGTCGGCCAGCACCGCGCCGATGGCGTCCAGGCCGCCGCCGCGCAGGCGTACCAGACCGTCGGCTCCGCACGTCGCGACCGTGGCGCACTCTTCGGGCAGCAGGCGCTGGTCCTCGTCGAGCGCGAGCGTGAAGACGCCCGCGCGCGGGCCGTGGCGCAGAACCTGCGGCATGCCCGCCAGCCCGCGCAGGGCCTGGGCGCCGTCGAGGACGACCAGGACGTCGTAGGGACGCTCGTCGTAGGTGGAGAAGGCGGGAGGCTCGGGGCCGCCCAGATCGTCCCAGCCTGTGGGGATCTTGCCGAGCTCGGGGATGGCGGTGTTCTGGCGCTCGTCGATGAGGGCGGCCAGCTCGGACACGCGCCGCGCGGCCGAGTCGGGATCGGCGCCGATCAGCACGAGGCAGTCCTCACCGCCGCGCGGGGCGCAGTGGGGCAACCAGCGCACCCAGCTCCAGCGCCGCTCCCCGTCGGCATGCGCGGACAGCACCACCACGGCCAGGTCACGCGGGCTGTGCAGGGTCGCGGCCTGGCCGATCAGCCAGCCCGCCAGCGCGGTCGACGTCTCGCGCGGACCGGTGACCCCGGCGACGCCGAGGCGGCGCATCGCGAGGGCCACGGGCACGCTGGCGCACATCGGCGGGTCCAGCCGCCCACCGCCGCTCTCCTCGACCAGCTCCAGGTTGGCTGGCAGGTCGGCCAGACCCACCCGCAGCCGCAGCGCGTCGGGGTCGTGGATGCGCCGCTCCCACAGCCGCCTGCGCGGGCCGGTCGCGGTCAGCAGCACCTCGGCGGGGTCGGGGGCGTCGGAACGCCGTGCCACCTCGTCGTCGGCGCGGGCCCGCTCGACCACCCGCTCGTACTCGGCCAGCCGCTCCTGATGCTCGCGCATCGCCTGGCGGTGCTGCTTCCTGCCGTGGCGGCGGTCGCTCCACCACTGACCGATCATGATCAGCGGGGTCATCAGCGCGATGAGCAGGAAGTACCACTGACCCAGCACCAGCGTCAGCACCACTCCCAGCACGGCGGGCAGAAAGGCGGCCAGCAACTGCAGCCGCATCCCCTCGTTCTTGCGCGGCTCCGCGGGCCGCTCGAACCTGCGCTCCGGCTCGGGGCGCCGCAGCCTCGGCGGCCGGTTGTACGCCACACCTCCCTCGGGAGCGGGCGCCAGATGGGCGTCGCGCGGCTCCACCGCACCCAGCGCGAACACCGAGGACCCGCACGTCAGCAACGCGTGCTCCGGCCAGTCGGCGGCCTCGGCCAGTGGCTTGCCGTCGAGCTCGGGCGGACCGCCGGGCCAGACGGCACGCAGGTCGTCGTCGGCGGGCGCGAGATAACGGGCGCGTTCGGACGCCTCCCAGCGGTCGGCCTCGCGCTGGTCGTCGCGCTCGGCCAGCTCGGTGAGCTCCTCGGCGTAGCGGCCCTTGATCCGCCGTCGCCGCGGTCCCGGCGGCGGCTCCCTGCGCACCGGCTCGATCGTGATCGCCTCGGGCGTGATCCGCAGCGTCGCCGCCTCCGGCGCCAGCACAGGATCCGGTACGGCAATCGCGCACATGGCATCGGAGCCGATCACATGGGAGCCCAGGCTCAGCCGGTGGACCGCTCCCGCCCCCGGACCACCCACGATCCGCACCTCGGCCACCCCGAGCGGCTCCTCGGTGACGGTCGCGCGGGCCAGATGGCGTTCGAGCGTGATCCGGTCGCCGTCGTGGAGGACCGCCCTGGCCAGCGCCCGCGAGTCGACCTGCCGCCCGCCGCGCCACAGCGCCGGACCCTCCTGCCCCAGCCCGTCGCCCCGCTCGGGCTCGCGCTGCTCGGGGACGCGCGGGACCGCACGCTCATGACGCTGCGGGTACGGCGGCGCCGACGACATCCCATAAGGAGCCCGGGACCGGGGCAGCTTGACGACCTTGGCCAGCGGCTCCCGCCCCCCGTCGAGGGCCTCGGCCACCCGGGCCACGGTGACGCCGTCGTCGAGCTCGACCACCACGTCACGGTCGCCCTGCTCGCCGAGCACGGTGAGCATGATCCGCATGTGCCGTCTCCTCGCAGGGGGTCGGACCTCGGCGTCACGGTAACGCCAGAAGTGAGGTTAGGCCCGCGGATTGACGGCACGGGCATGATCGGGCTTGCCTGTGGACAACGAAACGGACCTGTGGAAAACATGGGGAGATTTTGCCAGGACTTGGGACGTGGCCTGTGGATAACCCTGTGGACGCACGCTGTGACCAGGGCCTCGGCCAGGGGGAGCTTGGGGATCGACGGGCGTGCCGGGCCGCGCCCGGCCGCTCCGGAAGCGCGGACAACGGCGACAAGCGCTCGATTACGGAGAGTGACGATTTCGAGCGTGGAAGGAGGCGGCGGGGCGGCGAAAAGCCGGCGGAGCGAGGGGGCGTGGTGGACGCCGGGAGCGGAAGGAGGGGAGGCGTTGTGGAGCGTGAGAGGCGTCGGGGAAGGGGCGGCGTGGACACCGTGACCGGCGAGGAAGTGCCTGCGGGCGTGCGGCGAGGGGTGTGCTGACGGGCAAGGACGGGGTCGGCGTGGCGTGGAAGCTCGTGCGGGGCGCGGGGGGTGGGGGCGCGGTGCGAGGCGTGGCGGGGTCGGTGCCGTGGCCGAGGGGGCGAGAGGGGGAAAGGGAGGTGGGGAGGTTAGGGGGATTTGTGGGGGTGGGTTTTGGCGTGGAGGGCGTCGGCCTTTTCTTCCAGGAGGCCCGCATAGGCGTCCACCTCGGAGGTCACCGCCGCCAGCCCGCTCGCCGCCCGATGCAGCCTCCCGGCCACCCTCCGCGACACCCGGGCAGAAGCCACCCGCCCCACAAACGCCCGCACACCAGGACGAGCAAGGAACGACCGCACACGACTGGCCATGCCCGAATGATCCCACAACCTGAACCCGTTCAGAAGATCCCCAAATATCACATCAAGATCCCCAGCACTGTGACATCTGTGACGCCTGTGATTTCTGCGCCCTGTATCACGAAATTTCGGTCTGAATCAACCAACCCAACCCAACCGGTCTACCGATTTGGTGTTGACAGGCCCCCACCTGCGAAACGAGCATTGGTCACCGCATTCCCGCCCCACTCCCGCACGTGGATGCACATAATGGCGTGAATTCTACAATTTCGCATATGGGAGCCCCCCACCCATGAGGACCAGTGAGAAACCCGCCACGAATTCGGCGGGGCCAAGTGGCGCGCTCTCCGCCGAGCGCAAGCTCCCCGTACCCCCACGCGAGCGTAAGCCCGCTCTGGCCGCCCTCGCCGTCCTCCTGATTCTGGGCGGCGCCCTGGCGACCACGCTTCTGGTGATGCGCAGCGGCGACCGTATTTCCGCGGTCCGCGTGATCCAGCAGGTGGGCGCCGGTCAGCAATTCACCGAACAGGCATTGGAAGAAGTCCAGATCGCCGACACCGGCATTGACTACGTTCCGTGGTCGCAGCGCGGAGAGGTGATCAAATCGTTTGCCGCCGTCACCATCCTGCCCGGCACCTTGCTCACGAGTGACATGGGGATAAACGCCAGCAGGGAGCTCGGGCCGGGAAAGGCCAAGGTGGGATTGGCGCTGAAACCCGGGCAGATGCCAGAGGGCCTGACAAAGGGTGACCGGGTCCAGGTCGTGCACGTGCCCAGCCGCAGCGGTACCGAACGGTCCAGGGTTCTCGCGGCGAGCGCGCTGGTCCACGGCGTCGGGGAGAAGGGCCTGGTCACCGTGATCGTCGACACGGCCGTCTCGGCCGAGGTGGTCGGCTACGCCTCCAGCGGGGAGATCGCCGTGGCCGAACTCCCGGGGGCCCGCTGACGTGGCGCTGATCGTGCTGGCCGCCGACAAGGGCGCGCCGGGCGTCACCACCGCCGCGACGGCCCTGGCCGCCGTGTGGCCGCGGCCGGTGCTGCTCGCCGAGTGCGATCCCGCGGGAGGTGATCTGGCCTACCGGCTGCCGGCCGCCGACGGCGGCGTGCTCAACCCGGGAAAGGGGCTGCTCAGCCTGGGCGCCGTCGCCCGCAGGGGAATCGAACCCGCCCAGATCCACGAGCACACCCAGAAGATCGTCGGCGGGCTCGACGTGCTGGCCGGGCTCACGCACGGTGAGCAGGCGGCGGGCCTGACGTGGCTGTGGGGACCCCTGGGACGTTCGCTGGCGGGCATGCCCAACGCCGACGTCATCGCCGACTGCGGCCGCCTCGGAACTTATCCACAGGTCAACGACCTCATCCACGAGGCCGCGGTGACCGTCCTGCTGACCAGGCCCAGCCTCGACCACGTCGCGCACCTGCGCGAGCGCCTGTCCATCACCAAGGCCCACGGCGTCGTGGTGATCGCCAACCCGCGCCGCTACCGCGCCTCCATCGAGGAGGTACGCCGCGTCGTCGGCCCGAACGTCACGTTCGTCCACGGCCTGGCCGACGACCCCAAGGGCGCCGAACTGCTACGCGGCGAATGGGGCGGCCGCCTCGACCGATCTCTCCTGATCCGTACGGCACGCGACCTGGCGGGAAGGCTGGTGAACCACCAGTGATCGACCACTCCCTGGTCAAGCGCTTCCGCCAGGAAGTGGGCGACCGCCTGGCCCACCAGCGCCGCATCGACCAGGCCAACGGCCTGCCCGCGATGACCGGCGAGGACGAGCGCCAGTTCGCCAGGGCGCTCATCTCGCAGGTCCTGGAGGAGCACGCGCGCGGCGAGATCGGCATGGGCCGCACCCCGCCGACGATCGAGGAGGAGGAGGGGCTGGCCGCGGGCATCCACGCGGCGTTGTTCGGCGTCGGCCGCCTGCAGCCGCTCCTCGACGACACCGAGGTCGAGAACATCGACATCAACGGCCACGACAAGGTCTTCGTCTCCTACGCCGACGGCCGCGAGTCGCTGCACGAGCCGGTCGCCGACTCCGACGACGAACTCGTCGAGCTCATCCAGATCCTGGCCGCCTACTCGGGCCTGTCGAGCCGCCCGTTCGACACCGCCAACCCCCAGCTCGACCTGCGCCTGCCCGACGGTTCCCGGCTGAGCGCCGTCATGGACGTCACGGTACGGCCGGCCGTCTCGATCCGCCGCAGCCGCCTGGGCAAGGTGTTCCTGTCCGACCTGGTCGGCAACGGCACGCTGACCCCGGACATCGCCAGGTTCCTCCAGGCGGCGGTCGCCACGCGCCAGAACATCATGATCGCCGGATCCACCAACGCGGGAAAGACCACGCTCCTGCGTGCCCTGGCCAACGAGATCCCCTCCGGCGAGCGTCTCATCACCGTCGAACGCGCCCTGGAGCTGGGACTCGACCAGTTCCCCGAGCTCCATCCGAACGTGGTCGCCTTCGAGCAGCGCCTGCCCAACTCCGAGGGCCAGGGCGAGATCACCATGGCCGAGCTCGTCCGCAGAAGCCTGCGCATGAACCCCAGCCGCGTCATCGTCGGCGAGGTCCTCGGCGACGAGATCGTCACCATGCTCAACGCGATGACCCAGGGCAACGACGGCTCCCTGTCGACCATCCACGCCAACTCCAGCATGGAGGTCTTCAACCGCATCGCCACCTACGCCCTCCAGGCCAACGAGCGCCTGCCCATCGACGCCACGCACATGCTCATCGCCGGCGCCATCGACTTCGTCGTCTTCATCGAGAAGCACAACGACTACGACCAGGGCGGCAGCCTGCGCCGTTTCGTCTCCAGCGTGCGCGAGGTCAACGGCTGCGACGGCCGCGTGCTGTCGAGCGAGATCTTCGCGCCCGGTCCCGACGGCCACGCCGTACCCCATGCTCCCGTGCAGGCCGATCTGGGGAACTGGTGATGATCAACCTCGACCCCTTCACGATGCTCGCGGGCGCCGCCACCGGCGGCGGCCTGTTCCTGCTCTTTCTTTCCCTGTACGGCATGCGTCCCCACCCCGGCAGGCCCAAGCGCGAGGTCATCAGGATGCTGACCACCCGCACCGCCATCGCCGGCGTCAGCGCGGCGTTGATCATGGTGGTCACCGGCTGGCCGGTGGTCGCGGTGGGGGCGGTGCTGCTGGTGTTCGCGTGGCGCGGGCTGTCAGGGGGCGCCTCGGAGGAACGCGGGGCGATGCGCCGCCTCGAAGGACTGGCCGCCTGGACCGAGTCGCTGCGCGACACGATCGCCGGCGCCGCCGGGCTCGAACAGGCCATCCCGGCCTCGATCAGGGCCGCCGCGCCGATGCTCAGGCCGCACCTGCGCGCGCTGGTCGACCGGATGCACTCCCGGATGGCGCTGCCCGACGCGCTGCGGCTGTTCGCCGACGAGCTGGACGACCCCTCGGCCGACCTGGTGGTGGCGGCGCTGATACTCAACTCGCGGCTGCGCGGGCCGGGTCTGCGCGACGTGCTGGGGGCGCTGGCCGTCTCGGCGCGCGAGGAACTCGACATGCGCCGACGGGTCGAGGCCGAACGCCGCTCCACCCGGCGCAGCGTGCAGATCGTGGTGATCACCGCGCTGGTCTTCGCCGGGCTGCTGGTGGTGTTCAACCCCTCCTACGTCAGCGAGTACAGCTCGTGGCTGGGGCAGGCCGTGCTGCTCGTGGTGGCGGGGTTGTTCGGCGCCGGGTTCGCGTGGATGCGGCGCCTGGCGAGGTTCGACAAGCCGACGCGGCTGCTGGCCCCGCAGGTCGCCGCGGACGTACCCCAGGCGGTGAAGCATGGTTGAGGGTGTGCTGGCGGGCGGCGCGTTCGGGCTGGGAGCCTTCCTGCTGCTGCGGGCGCTGTTCCCGGCCAGGCCGGGGCTGGTGGCGCGGTTGCTGGCGCTGGACGCGGTCCGCGAGGACGCGGGCGCGCCCCGGCTGCAGCTCGTCCTTCCCGACGAGGAGGTCAGCGCGTTCCGCCGCGGGCTCGGCGTGCGCCTGGCTCGCCTCCTGCTGTCGCGGGGCTGGGAGGCGCGCTCGATCAGGGCGGACCTGGCGCTGGTCGGGCGCTCGTTCGAGGGGTTCCTGGCCACCAAGGTGCTGCTCGCGGCGGCCGGGCTGCTCGCCTTCCCCGTGCTGCTCGGCTGGCTGGTGCTCATGGAGTGGGGTACCTCGCCGGCGATGCCGTTCTGGGCGGCCGTCGTGGTGGCCGTGGTCTTCTTCTTCCTGCCCGACCTGCAGATACGGCGGGACGCGGCGGCCCGGCGGCGTGACTTCCGCCATGTCGTCGGCGCCTTCCTCGACCTCGTGTCGATGAACCTGGCCGGCGGACGGGGCGTACCCGAAGCGCTGGTCATGGCCGTGTCGGTCAGCGGCGAGCAGCCCAACTGGGCGATGTCCCGCATCCGCGACGCGCTGAGCGGCGCGCGGATCGTCGGCATCACCCCGTGGCAGGCGCTCGGCCAGCTCGGCGAGGAGATCAACGTCGACGAGCTGCGCGACCTGTCCGCCGCGCTGGGCCTGGTGGCCGACGACGGCGCGAAGGTGCGCGCCTCGCTCACCGCCCGCGCCGCCACCCTGCGCCGACGTGAGCTGGCCGAGATCGAGGGGCGGGCGGGCGAGCGCTCGCAGTCGATGCTCGTCGCCCAGCTGCTGCTCTGCGCGGGCTTTGTGATCTTTCTCAGTTTTCCCGCCGCTATGAAGATGTTGGGGTCGTGATGCTGAACCATCCTTGGGTCGTCTACCTGGTCGCCTACCTGGGAGTGCGTGTCCATCGCGCGCGCACCGCACCCTCGCGCGGCGCCTCGGCCGTCGAATGGGTGATCATTACCGCGATCATCGCGGGAGTCGCGCTGGGCCTGGCGACGTTGATCAAGACTCTGGTCGAGCAGAAGCAGAGCGAGATCCAGAACAGCTTCGGCAATGGTGGCGGCGGTGGCGGCAAGGAATGACCGCGGCGCCACGGTCGTGGAGCTGGCCTTCCTCATGCCGGTCATCCTGGCCGTCGCCCTGCTCATCGTGCAGGTCGCGCTCTGGTTCCACGGCAGGCAGGTGGCCGAGGCCGCGGCCAGGGAGGGCGCGCGGGTCGCCAGGTCGGCGCCCGTGAGCGGAGCCTGGGAGGAACCGGCCAAGGCCAAGGCCAAGGCCGTGGTCGGCGCGATCGGCCCGCGCCTGCTGACCGGCGCCGACGCCACCACCTCGACCAGGGAGCCCGACGAGCGCTGGGTGACCGTGACCGGCACCGCCGTCCAGGTGATTCCGCTGCTGCCCGAACTGGCGTTCACCGTCAGCGCGACCTCGGGCGGCCCGGTCGAGTGCTTCCGTCCCGACGACGGCGGGCTGGACTGCGATGAGAGGTGACCAGGGGTCGATGGCGGTCGAGACGGTCATGCTCGCGCCGGTGTTCCTGCTGTTCCTCATGTTCCTGGTCGGTGCCGGACGGCTGGTGGAGGCCCAAGGCGAGGTGAACGGCGCGGCCAGGGACTCCGCCCGCGCCGCGTCGGTGCAGCGGACCATGGACACGGCCGAGACCGCCGCGAAGTCGTCGGCCGGGCACGCGCTCAGGGGCAGGTGCCAGTCGCACGAGGTGTCGCTGTCCGGGTCGGAGTGGACCGAGGGCGGCCAGGTGCACGCCGAGGTCAGTTGCGAGCTGGACCTGGGCTTCCTCGGATTCGGCGCGACCAAGCGGCTCACCGGGACCTCGGTGGTGCCGCTGGAGCAGTTCAGGAGGGTCGAATGAGCGGCGGCGAGCGGGGCTCGATGTCGGTGTTCACCGTGCTCTTCTCGGTCGTGGTGTTCCTGCTGGCCGGGCTGCTCGTGGACGGCGGCGCCGCGATCAACGCCAAGCTGCGCGCCACCGACATCGCCGAGCAGGCGGCGCGCGCCGCCGCCGACCAGGTCGACGTCGAGCACCTGCGCGCCACCGGGCAGGCCAGGCTGCTGGGCGAGAGCGAGGTGTGCGGGCGGGCCGACGAGGTGGTCTCCGCGCACGACGCCGACGAGGTCGCGCGCGGCGACTGCGCGGTCTCCGGCGGCGCCGAGGTACGCGTCACCGTGACCGTCCGCTGGGACGCCTTCTTCCTCGGCGCGCTCGGCTTCACCGGATCGGAGATGGAGGGCGAGGCCACCGCGGCGCCGGACGCCAGATGATCCAGACCGAAACCGGCCACTCGCTGGCCTGGGCGGGCCGTTCATGACAACGCTGGAGCGAGAAGGGAGTGGCGATGCCGACGCGAGAGCCGGTGCGGCCCAGGCGGGCGCCCGTGCGCATCCCGACCAGGCGGACCGCGGGTGACGTGCTCGCCGGGCTCGGGGCGCTCGTGGTGCTGGTCGCGCTCGTGGGCGGCGTGCCGTACGCGCTGCTCGTGCTGGCGGGCCCGCCGATCACCGCGGAACTGCTCGACCTCGACCTGCTGACCAGCCGTGTCGGGCCGAGCACGATCGTCGCGCTGCTGGTCCTGCTGGTGTGGCTGGCCTGGTTCCAACTGCTGGTCTGCGTGGTGGTGGAGGTCTACGCGGGCGTACGACGGGTCGGGATGCCCGCCCGCGTACCCCTGTCCGGCGGCACTCAGGTGCTGGCCAACAAGCTGGTCTCGGCGGTGCTGCTCTTGTTCACCGCCTCCGCCGCCGTGGTGCCGATCGCCCGGCTGGGCGCACCGCCGCCGGCCTCGCACCCGATCGCGACGGTCGCGCTCGCGGCCCCGATCGTCGAGGCGGAGACGACGAAGAAGGCCAAGAAGGTGTACGTGGTGCAGCCGCCGCACGGCCGCCACCACGAGAGCCTGTGGGAGATCGCCGAGAAGTGCCTGGGCGACGGGCGGCGATATCCGGAGATCTACCGGCTCAACCAGCACAAGGAGCAGCCCGACGGCACCCGGCTGCGGATGGCCGACCTGATCCGGCCCGGCTGGGTGCTGGACATGCCGGACGACGCGCGCAACGTGCACGTCGTGCCCGCCGGGCAGGGCCGGGTGGAGACGCTGCGCGAGCATCCGGGACGCGCGGAGCCGGTCGGCAGGGTGTCCGGCAAGGCGGAGAAGTCGGCCACGCAGGAGCAGGCGCCGCTGGTCAAGAAGGAGACGACCAGCCAGCCCGAGATCACGAAAAAGCCGGAAATAGTAGGCGAAACGCCGCAACAGCCCATGCCCGAGGAGGAGATGAGCCAAGGGCTGGATCTGGTGGACTACCTGGCGGGGGCGTCGCTCGCGGCGGCGGGCCTGCTGGTGGTGCTGGGCAGGCGCAGGCGCGAACAACTGTGGCGGCGCGCGTTCGGCCATCGCGTGGTGCGACCGCGTGACGACGCCGCCAAGGCCGAGGTGGCGCTGAGGTTCGGCGCGGACGCGCCGGGCACCCGCATTCTCGACGTCGGCCTGCGCCTGCTCGGGGCGGAGTTGGCGGCCCAGGACCGCACGCCGCCCACCGTTTACGCCGCACATCTGTCCGCGCGCCACCTCGACCTGTGGATCCACCCGCCGGACAACGACCCGCCCGCGCCCTGGACGGTCCAGGACGGCGGCCAGGTGTGGCGGCTGTACGCGCACGAGGGCCGCCTGCTGACCGACCGGGGACCGGCCCAGCAGGGCGGCGCGCCGTACCCCGGGCTGGTCTCGCTCGGCACGGACGAGTCGGGACGGGTCCTGATCGACCTGGAGGCGGCGCAGGGCCTGATCAACATCCGCGGCGCGCAGACGACCGCGGCGCTCGGCGCGCTCGCCGTGGAGCTGGCCACCAACCGCTGGTCCGACCGGATGCGCGTCACGCTGATCGGGTTCGGCGAGGAGCTGACCGCGATCGCCCCCGACCGGATCAAGGCGGTCGGCAGCCTCGCCGAGGTGCTGCCCGAGCTGGAGGCCACGGCCGCGCCGCGCGAGCAGGTGCTCACCGGGCGCGTCAACGGCAGCCCGCGCGACGCCCACTTCCTGCTGTCGGCGGTCGCGCCCACCCAGGAGGAGGCGCGCCGCCTGGCGCTGCTGGCCCGCAAGGACACCGCCGGATACGTCGTGCCCGGCGAGTCGCCGCACGCCACCTGGACGCTGGAGATCACCGACGACGGCCGCGCCCGCATCGCCGAACTCGGCTTCGAGGTCGCCGCGCAGCTCCTGCCGCGGCGTCACTACAAGGCCCTGATCGATCTCTTCCGTACGGCGGAGCAGCTCGACGGCGAGGCCGTGCCCGACCCGGAGCCGCTGGACGAGATGCAGCCCCCCGCCGTCGAGATCAGGCTGCTCGGCCCGATCGAGGTCATCGGCCCGGAACCGCTGGAGGCCGGGCGGATGGCGATCGCCGTCGAGCTGCTGATCTACCTGGCCACCCATCCCGGCGGCGTGCACCCGGTGGTGCTCGGCGGCGTGCTCTGGCCGCGTGGCGTACAGGCCATGGTCAGGGACGCGACCATCGCCCGCGTGGCCGACTGGCTGGGCGAGGAACACCTGTTCACCGATGACGCCGGGAGATTGCGGCTCGGGCCGGGCGTGCGTACCGACTGGGTGCTCTTCCGCGAGCTGGTCAGGCGCTCGCACGGGGATGCCACGGCGCGGGCCGTCATACTCGACAAGGCCCTCGGGCTGGTCAGAGGCCCGTTGCTGAGCGGACGCCCGCCCGGCAGATACGCGTGGCTGGCCGCCGACGAGCTGGAGTACGACGTCGCGGCCGGGGTCGCCGACGCCGCCCACCGGCTGTGCGAGATCCGCCTGGCGCACGGCGAGCCCGACGCCGCCGTCGCGGCCGCGCGGGCCGGGCTGCTGCTGGCAGCCGACGACGAGGGCCTCTGGCGCGACCTGCTGCGCGCCACCCACGCCACCGGCGACCAGGTACGGCTGCGCGCCGTCGTCGACGGGCTGACCAGGAGGTCGTCCTCGCACCCGTACGGCGGCGGAATGGCGCCGGAGACCGAGGCGCTCATCGACGAACTGCTGCCGTCCTGGCGGATCCACATCGTGAGGGAGTCGTCGGCATGAGGCGCGTGCTGATCGTGTCGTGCCTGCTGGTCGCCGGGTGCGCGGCGCAGCCGGAGAAGGTCTACACGCCCAGGGTCGCTCCCGCTCCCGCCGGGTCGGCGGCTTCCGCCGTACCGTCGCCGACCACGGAGACGATCGAGGTCGGCGAGAAGCTCACGGTCCAGGTCGAGTGGCCCGCGGCCGCCGACCCTTTGCTGAAGACGTTCACCGACTACTACGTGGACTCGTGGCGGGCGGTGGTCAGCGGCGACGACACCTATCTGGAGCAGGTCGAGGGGCCGGCCGCGAAGGAGTCCTACGACTGGGTGAAGGGCTTCGGCAGGAGTTCGGTGACCGGCACCGCGAAGCTCTACGCGCTGGCCGTGAGCGCGCGGATGGGCGAGGGCGCGCAGATCAACGCGTGTGTCGACGAGACCGGCCTGCGGCTGATCTCCAAGAGCACCGGCCGGGCCTTCACGCGCCAGCCCTCGTGGACGCGCGAGACCTACCTGCAGGCCGCGATCACGCACCGCGGCGACGACGGCGTTTGGCGGGTCAAGGACTTCCGCCACAGCAGCGAAGGGTGTGACCGATGAACCGCCTGCTCTCGGTACTGGCCGCGGGAGTCCTGCTGCTCGACCCCGGCGGCACGCGTGGCGAAGGCTTCCAGGACGGCCGCACCGCCGGTGTCCGGCTGGAGAACTCCAAGATCGTGATCACCGGCAACGGGGTGAAGGGCGGCAAGAGCGACGGCTACCAGCTCAAACGCCCCTGCTGGTACGAGCCGGGACCCGGCGCCGACGAGATGCTGAAGACCCAGGAGGACGTGCGGGCGTACTGGTTCCGCATGAACCCGAACGGGACCGAGGAGCAGTTCGAGAAGTTCCTCAAGCAGTTCAAGGACAAGATCGGCCAGCCGGGCCGCTGGTGGACGCCCGCCTACAACGAGGCCGATTCGCGGGGCCGCGCGTGCTGGGGCGGCCTGGATGAGTTCGTCTGGGTTCCGCCGGGTACGACCCCGCCGTCGGGCATCACGCTGGCCGAGCTGGCCGAGATCGCCCGTGCCGCGCTGACCGTGCCGGAGCCGGACGTCAAGCTGAACCCCGACGCCAAGAGCTACGTCAACCTGCCCACCTGGGTGTGGCTGGACGGCGTGGGCGAGACGAGCCGGTCGGTGACGGCTTCGATCCCCGGCGTCATGTCGGCGACGGTGCGGGCGACGCTGGAGGACATCAAGATCGACCCCGGCACCGACAAGCGGCGGGCCGAGGTGCGCGAGCAGTGCGGGACGAGCGGCCGGCCGTACGTGAAGGGCGGGGAGTTCACCTGCGGCGTGCGTTACCTGCAGGCCTCCGTCGACCAGGCGCGCAAGGTGTACGTGCTCACGGTCACCACGGTGTGGCCGGTGGAGGTCGTGGACGACGTGGTGCCGTTCCAGTACGCGCCCGTCCAGGTCCAGGCGCGGCGCGACGTTCCCGTGGGGGAGGTCCAGAGCACGGTCCGGCCCTAGCGGTCGGCGATCACGCTGACGAGCGGGGCGAGCTCGGGTAGCCGCGCGGCCTCGTCGAGCACCTCCTTCAGCACGGCGTCGTGCGTGGGACTCGCCTCGGCGAGGAGCGCGCGGCCGGCGGGCGTCACCTCGGAGTAGATGCCGCGCCGGTCGTCCTCGCACAGGTACCTGCGCAGCAGGTCGCGGTTCTCCAGCCTGGTGACCAGCCGGGTGGTGGCGCTCTGGCTCAGGACGACCGCCCTGGCCAGTTGCTGCATGCGCATGTGCCAGCCGTCCTGCCGGTCGAGCACGTCCAGCACGGTGTACTCGCTCACGCTCAGCCCGTGCCCCTTCTGCAGCGACTT
This sequence comes from Nonomuraea sp. NPDC050540, assembly GCF_044457485.1. Taxonomy (NCBI): domain Bacteria; kingdom Bacillati; phylum Actinomycetota; class Actinomycetes; order Streptosporangiales; family Streptosporangiaceae; genus Nonomuraea; species Nonomuraea sp. NPDC050540. Next base: position 341,878 of record NZ_JBITHA010000009.1, on the reverse strand, counting down.
CTCCAGGCGCTCCTCGATGCGGGCGTGCAGCGCGGCGAGCGTGCGCCAGCCCTGGGCGCGAGCTTCCACGGCGTCGTCGGCGATGGCCATGGTTTGACCCCTCAGCTCGTTGTGTGCTCATATAGTCGGCGCGTGCAACTAATGCATACGCTCACTAACGTCGTCTAAGGGATATTCTATGCCTCTCGCCTTGTTCGCGCTCGCGATCAGCGCCTTCGGCATCGGAACCACCGAGTTCATCATCAACGGCCTGCTCCCCGAGATGGCCCACGACTTCGGGGTCACCATCCCCGCCGCCGGCCTGCTCGTCTCCGGATACGCCCTGGGCGTCGCCGTCGGAGGGCCGCCGCTGACCATGCTCGGCGGCCGGTGGTCACGCAAGACCATGCTGCTCGCGTTGATGCTGTTGTTCATCGCCGGCAACCTGCTGTCGGCCCTGGCGCCCGACTACGGCGTCCTGATGGCAGGCCGCCTCCTGGCCGCGTTCTCGCACGGCGCGTACTTCGGCGTCGGCTCCGTCGTCGCCGCCGACCTCGTCGCGCCGCAGAAGCGGGCCAGCGCGATCGCGCTGATGTTCACCGGCCTGACGCTCGCGAACGTGCTCGGGGTCCCGCTCGGCACCTGGATCGGGCAGGCGTACGGCTGGCGCTCCACGTTCTGGGTCGTCGTCGTGATCGGCGTCATCGGCCTGGCGGGAGTCCTGGCCCTGGTCCCGCGCCAGGACCGCCGGCCGGTGAGCCTGCGCGCGGAACTGGCCACGTTCAAGAAGGGCGGCGTATGGCTGGCCCTGGCCATGACGGTCTTCGGCTTCGCCCCGGTCTTCGCGGTGATCACCTTCATCGCCCCGATGATGACCGGCGTCGGCGGCTTCTCGCCCGGCGCCGTCCCCGTCGTCATGGCCCTGTTCGGCGTCGGACTGGTCGTGGGCAACATCATCGGCGGCAAACTGGCCGACCGGGCACTGATGCCCGCCATCTACGGCTCCGTGGCCGCGCTGACGCTGCTCGCCGTGGTGGTCGCCTGGCTGGCCGGCAACCAGATCGCCTTCGTGGCGGCCATCACGCTGTTCGGGGTGGCGGCCTTCGCCACCGTCCCGCCCCTCCAGACCAGAGTCCTGGACGCCGCCGCCGGCGCCCCGACCCTGGCCTCGGCAGCCAACATCGGCGCCTTCAACGTGGGCAACGCCATCGGCTCCTTCGCGGCCGGCCTCACCATCGACGCGGGCCTCGGCTACACCTCACCCGCCTGGACCGCCGCCCTCCTGGGTTTGGTGGGCCTGGGAGTGGCCGGTCTGGCAGGCGTCCAGGCCCGCCGCCACACCCTGGCCACCGCCTGAATACAGAGCAGGAGGGCCCAGAACCGGGACCCTCCTGCTCTGCTACGTGCTCAGTCGAAAAGCTCGTCCACGTGGCTGACGGTGATGGCACCGGTCAGCCAGGAGTCGAGCTGCTCAGTGTCATCGCAGCTCAGGATGCGGTGCTCGGCGTCTTCCGTGACCTCGACGCCACGGCCGCGCAGGAACTTGACGATGGACTCCGCCTCACCCTTGGCTATGCACTCGGCTTGGAACTTCTGCATGATCGGGCTCTTGAACTTCTGGGTCGCCACGGACATGAGTTCCCTCCAGAACGCGATGGCTACTTCATAGGTTAGTCCTCCGAGCACTGCGTCGCAGTAGACGGGCTGCTGCTCGACGGGCAGGAATGCGAGCATCTGCCGGAACGTGTCGAACGATACAGCGGCGTCTGCGGTCTTGCTGTGCATGATGGCCGACAGCGTCGCGAGCTCCGGCCGCTCGATCGCCTCCTTGACGTCGGACATCACGGGAACCGACCCTGGCCCGACCATGAGCGGGAGCAGGGTCATGCCCGGATGCCCCAGGGGGATGGGCGCGCTGTACCGCTTGGTGGCGTTGGGGCAGGGGCAGGCGACCAAGAGGACGACCGGGCATTTCAGCCGGGCGCGCAGGGTCGTCATGTAGACCGGCCATGACCACTCCTTGCGCGGGTCGTGCTTGAGCTGGACCTCGACGATAACGGCGAGTTGTGCCTCTTTCCTGCGCCGGAGCACCATGACGGCGTCGGCGCGATACTCGGTTGGCCTGATGTCGGGAAAGTCGCCCGACTCCAAGCTGACCTGATCGTGGGAGGGGATGTCCACGCCGTGTTCGCCCACCAATGTGGATGCGAGCAGGGGGTGGTTTCTGAACAGGTCCACGAGGGACTCGTGAGCCAATGACGGCATGGAGTAAAGATTACGGACTGTTGGTGTCAGATGACGGAGTGTTTCAGATCTTTGCCGACTCATGCGCCAGCAGCCACTCCTTCACCGCCGTGCCGTAGTAATACCCGCCATAGCCCCCGCTGCCGGGAAGGACCCGGTGGCACGGGACGAAGGGGGCGATCAGGTTCTGGGCGCAGGCGGTGCCGGCGGCTCGGGCCGCGGTGCGGGGGAGGCCGGCGCGTTCGGCGAGTTCGCCGTAGGTGACGGTGGTGCCGGGCTTCACCTCGCGCAGTGCCTTGTGCAGGGCCTGGCGCTTCGGGGTGCCGGGCTGGGCGACGGGCAGGGTGTCGATGGCCTCCAGATCGCCGTCGAGGTAGGCCAGGGTCAGGCGGGTGATGTCGCCCAGGTCGTCCACGACGTCCAGGCCTTCGGGCTGGAGGTCGGGCGACAGGCGGGTGAACATCTCCATCGGGTCGGCGGTGAAGCCCGCCGCCACCAGGACGCCCTCGCGGGCGAGGAGCGCGAGCGGGCCGGCGGGAGTCGGCAGGATTTGGGCTTCGATCATTTGGAGCTCCACAGGTGTAGGGCGGCGTAGGCGCGCCACGGGCGCCAGCGCTCGATGTGGTCGGCGGGGATGCCCAGGGCGGCCATGCGCTTGTTCAGTACGAGGTCGCCCGTGGGCCAGGCATCGGGGTCGCGCAGCGCCCGCAGCCCGATGTACGCGGCGGTCCACGGGCCGATTCCGGGAACCTTCAGCAGCTCGGCCACCGCGTGCCCGGGTTCCTGGCCGCCGTCGAGGTCGATGCGGCCGTCGGCGACCCGTTCCGCCAGGTCTTTCATGGTCGCGATGCGACGGGTGGTGAAGCCCAGGCCATCCAGGTCGGCCTCGGCCAGGACGGCGGCGCTCGGGAACAGCGGGCCGTGCCGCGTGACGATCCGGCCCAGGAGCGTGCGGGCTCCGGCCACCGAGATCTGCTGGCCGACGATCGCGCGTACCGCCAGCTCGAAGCCGTCGAACGTGCCCGGGACCCGCAGTCCTGGACGGGCCGTGACCAGGGGCTCCAGGGAGGTGGCGCCCAAGGCCGAGGCGATCGCGTCCGGGTCGGCGTCGAGGTCGAGCAGCCGGCGGCAGCGGGCCACGACGCGGGCCAGTTGGCGGGTGTCGTCCAGCTTGACGTCCAGTTGGAACACGCCCGGCCCCGGTGTCAGCGTGAGCGTCCCGCCCGCCACCAGCCGGGTGTAGGAGAGCCCGTCCACGCTTTCCAGACCGGGAATCGCCCGGCTGGCCAGAAACGCGAAGATCCCCTCCACGTCGTACGGCTCCCGCCGGTGCAACCGCAGCCGCAACCCCGCGGCGGACGACTCGGACAAAGGTCCCGCGGTGGCCCGGAGTTCGCTGGGCGTGAAGCCGTAGGTCTCCCGCATGGTCGCGTTGAACTGCCGCACGCTGCCGAACCCCGCGGCGAACGCCACCTCCGTCACCGGCAGCCCCGTCTCGGTCAGCAACTGCTTGGCCAGCAGCAGCCGCCGGGTCCTGGCCACGGCCAGCGGCCCGACGCCCAGCTCGGTCACGAACAGCCGGTGCAGGTGGCGCTCGGTGATGTGCAGCCGCTTGGCCAGCCCGGCCACCCCGGTGTCGTCGGCCGCGCCGTCGTCGATGAGGCGCAGCGCACGGCCGATGAGGTCGCCGCGCAGGTCCCAGCCGGGGTCGCCGGGGGAGAGTTCGGGCCGGCAGCGCTTGCAGGGGCGGAATCCGGCCGCCTCGGCGGAGGCGGCGTGCCGGTAGAAGCGCACGTTGCGCGAGGCGGGGGTGCGCGCCGGGCAGATCGGTCGGCAGTAGATGCGCGTCGTCTTCACCGCGGTGTAGAAGCGCCCGTCGAACCGGGCGTCCCGTGCGGAGACCGCCCGGTAGCAGGAGTCGAAGTCGAGCTCTACAGGTGCCATGTCATCGACAGTATGTGCCGGACAGGATTGGCGACTGGCGGAAATCAGACGTATGCATTGACAGAAAGAAGACAACTTCCGCTAGCCTTCTCATATGAACAGCTATTCAGAGGTGCAGATCGATGGCTGCACGGTAAGGGTCGTGGACGCGCCGCGGGTGGAGTCCGTGCGCTCGCGGATGCCGGGCCAGGAAGACCTCGCCGACACGGCAGAGGTGTTCGGGCTCCTCGGCGACCCCAACCGGCTGCGGCTGCTGCTCGCCCTCCTGGATGGCGAACTGTGCGTGTGCGACCTCGCCGCGGTGACGGGCCAGAGCGAATCTGCCGTCTCCCACGCCCTGCGGCTGCTGCGCGCGCACCGGGTCGTCGCGGTCCGCCGCGCCGGCCGGATGGCCTACTACCGATTGGAGGACGCGCACGTGCGGATGCTGCTTGATCTGGCGATCGCCCACACCGGGCACACGCAGGCCATTCATCCCGAGCGTGGAGGGAACGACTGATGGGAGCGGGACACGGACACGGCCACGCGGGCGCCAAGCACCGCTGGCGGCTGGTCGTCTCCTTCGTGTTGATCGGCTCGTTCTTCGTGGTCGAGCTGATCTTCGGACTGATCACGGGCTCGCTGTCGCTGCTGTCCGACGCCGGCCACATGGCCGCGGACGTGGTGACGCTCGGCGCGGCCCTGGTGGCCACGCGGATCGCGAGCAGACCGGACACCACCGGCCGGCGCAGCTACGGCTCCTACCGCGCCGAGGTCTTCGCCTCACTTCTCGCCGTCGCGTTGATGATCGGCGTCGCCGTGTACGTGGTGGCCGAGGCGATCGGCCGGATCGGCGAGCAGGCCGAGATATCCACCGGCCCGATGATGATCGTCGGCGCCATCGGCCTCCTGATCAACCTGGTCGCGCTGTTCCTGCTGCGCAGCGGCGCCTCGGAGAGCCTCAACGTCAAGGGCGCCTACCTGGAGGTCATGGCCGATACGGCCGGCTCGGTCGGCGTCATCGTGGCCGGCTGGCTCGTCTCCTCCACCGGCAACCCCGTCTGGGACACGCTCGTGGCGCTGGCCATCGGCGCGTTCGTCGCCATCCGGGCCGTCGGGCTGGGCAAGCAGGTCTTCGCCGTACTCGGCCAGCATGTGCCGGAGGGCATGAGCGCCGACGAGGTCGCGGGCGATCTCGCGGCCATCGAAGGTGTCGAGGACGTCCACGACCTGCACCTGTGGACGCTCACCTCCGGCATGCACGTGGCGACCGCGCACCTGGTCGCCGAGGAGTCGCGCAGCCACGCCGTACTGGATCAGGCTCGTGACGTGCTGCGCGCCCGGCATGGGGTCGCGCACGCGACGCTGCAGGTGGAGCCCGCCAACCACAAGGGCTGCGACGAGATCGGCTGGTGACTCAGCGCTCGGCGCGCAGCGGCGAGAAGTAGATCGGCACCCAGCTGAGGGACATGAACAGCGCGCCCGCCCAGAGCGCGGCGCGCACGCCCCACAGCTCGCCGACCAGGCCCGCGAGCAGGCCGCCGATGCCGACGGCGCCCATGAGGATGAGGCGCATGGTGGCGTTCACGCGCCCGAGCATCTCATCCGGCGTCACGCGCTGGCGGAAGCTGACCAGCAGCACGTTGTTGAGCCCGGTGCGGTAGGTGAGCGCGAACCAGGCGGCGGCCGAGACCCAGATCCACGCGCCGTCGTTCAGCAGCGGGACCAGCAGCGACGCGGGCGTCGTGATCAAGGAGACGATCCACACCGCGCGGCCGCGGCCGAGGCGGGCGCCGACGTGGTGGGCGGTGGCCGAACCGGCCAGCGTGCCGACGCCGCCCACGGCCAGGTACAGGCCGAGCACCCATTCGGGGTAGCCGAGCTGGGAGACGACGAGCACCGGCAGCAGAACCGAGTACAGCGGGAAGCCCAGGTTCGTCATCGCGCCCTGCAGCACGATCGGCCGCAGCGTGGCATGGCCGAGCACGAAGCGCACGCCCTCGCCGATCTGCGTGGCCAGCCTGGGCCGCGGGCCGGGGGCGGGCGGGGTCTCGATGCCGGGCTCCCCGCGCAGGAACAACGCGGAGCCGAGGTAGCCGGCCGCGTTCAGCAGCACGGCCGCCGGGGCGCCCGCCGCGCCGACGAGCACTCCGGCGAAGCTGCGGCCGGAGATGTCCATGGCCGCGTTCGTGCCGACCAGCAATGAGTTGGCCTCGGTGAGCCGCTCCCTGCCGACCAGCCTGGGCACGAGGCTTTGTGCGGCCACGTCGAAGAAGAGCGTGCCCACACCGGTCAGCGCGGCCACGGCGTACAGATGCTCCATCGTCAGCCCGCCGAGCCAGGCGGCCACCGGCACGGAGGCCAGCAGGACGGCCCGCACGAGATCGGCCACGATCATCAGGGGCTTCTTGCGCATCCGGTCGATCCACGCCCCGGCCGGCAGCCCGACGACCAGCACCGAGATCGTGGCCAGCGCGCTGAGCAGCCCCACCTGACCGGCGCCCGCGTGCAGCGTGGTCACGGCCAGCAGCGGCAGGGCGACATATCCCACCTGGGCCCCGAAAGCGCTCACGGCCGAGCCGAGGTACAGGTTCCGGAATCCGGCTTCAAGCAGCAACGAGGTTGTCTTCACGCCGCCCACGATGGTGAACTGACGTCCGTTGACGCGATTGATTAAGTGAGCAGCGAATCGAATGACCCTCGATCTGTCCTTCACCGCCGAGGACGTGGCCAACACCCGCTTCGCGATCTCTCCGCTGTGGGAGGTCGTGGCCAGCGTCCGCGTGCTCAAGGAGCCGACCGGCCTCAACCGCCCCTGGGCCGAGCGGGTACGCCGCCGCCTTGCCGACGTCGACTGGAGACTGCTGTCCGACCTCGTCCCGGTGCCGACGATCTCCCTGGTCTGCTTCATCAGCCCGCCGCCCGCGACTGCGGTACCGGATCTGGAGCTGGAACTGGCCGGACTGCTCGCCGCCGAGCACGAGGTACGCGACCAGCTCGACACCTGGCGCCACGGCGGCCCGCGAACCCCCAGGATCCAGGCACTCCACGACGACCCCGCCGCCGGTCTGGCCCGCCTGGCCGGCGAGATCCGGGCGTACTGGGCGGCAGCCATCGCCCCCTACTGGCCGCGCATCCGCAGCCTGTGCGAGGGCGACGTGCTCTACCGCGCCAAGGCGCTGACGCAGGACGGCGTACGCGGCATGCTGACCGGCCTCGACGAGAACGTGCGCTGGCAGGGCGAGCGCCTGCGCCTGGACCACCGGTTCTGCCACGGCACGCGCGCGCTCGACGGGCGCGGCCTGCTGCTCGTGCCGTCGGTCTTCACCTGGCCGAGGATCTTCTCCATCACCGTGCCGCCGTTCCAGCCGACGCTGCGCTACTCGCCGCGCGGCATCGCCACGCTGTGGGAGCACCGCGAGAGCGACCCGCCGCAGGCGCTGGCGGCCGTGCTCGGCCGCACCCGCGCCCGCCTGCTGGCCTCGCTCGACCAGCCCGCCTCGACGCGCGAGCTGGCCGTCCGCACCGGCCTGTCGGAGCCGGGCGCCAGCCAGCACCTCACCGCGCTGCGCAGAGCGGGCCTGTGCAGCGCCCACCGCACGGGGCGCTATGTCCTCTACGCCCGTACGGCCGTCGCCGAGGCCCTACTTGCTGGAGACCCCCACACCTAGGTCGAACTCCCGATAGACCCGGGCCCAGAACCCGTCACGCAGCCACACCCGCGCCTCCGGGTAGGGACGCAGCGAGTGCCCGAGCTCCTTCTCCGCCTCTATGAGCAGTTCGGTGTCGATGACCGTCGGCAGGATCGGCCCCGGCAGCAGGTCGCGGATGTTGTCGCGGCCGCGGGTGAGGATCCACTTCTGCGCCACGTGCTCGCCCACGTCCTCCACGCGCGGCCGCGACGGGCCGAGCTTGGCCACCTGGCCGGGCTTGACCTGCGGCTTCGGGGTGGCGGGGCGACCGGCGAAGACGGTGGCCGGCGACGGCGCCGCGGCGGGTGGCGTGACCGGGACGGGTTGTGGTGCGCGGCTGAAAAAAGGTCTCAGGAAATCTGCAGAAATCACTTCAACGGTGTCGGACTCCCACACGAGGCGCTCGGCCTGGTTGGTGCCATACGGGGGTTCGACGCCCCACAGGTGTATCCGCACGCCGTAGGCCTGCGCGGCCTCGACGGCGGGCACCATGTCCTCATCGCCCGCCAGCAGGATCGTGTCGGTCACCGCGTGATGCCTGGCCAGCGCTTCAAGGTCGCTCCTGATCTGAGCGTCCACGCCCTTCTGCTGGCCACGCGCGTTAAGGTTGCCCAGTCGTACCTTCACCCAGGGCAACTGTGCGATCACTCGCTGATCGACGGTGGGCACTCGGTCGCGTGCGGCGTCATACCAATAGATCCGCAGCAGTTCTCCGGAAATACGTTCCATTGCATGTTTCTGGAGGCTCTGGATGAGCTCATCCGCCGCAACCCGATATTCCTTGCGTTCCTTCGCGCCAAGCAGCACTTCACCTGCGGCGGCATACAGATAACCGACATCCACCAGGACGGCGTACTTCGCTGCCACAGGATGCGGCGTGAGGTCTGGGATGGGCATGTCGTCCTCCAGGCCGCGGCCTTAGTTGATCGGCTGACTATATACGCCTACTTTTCTAGATAGTCCCAACTCTCGGGGAAGTTGACACCCGATTCCAGGGATCCATCTAGGGTAGGGCGCTCAACCGCCAAGCCGACTTCCCTGGCACGAGTCGCCTACGCATGGCTCGGGCTGGGTTTCGCCAAGTTTCGGGCTTACGGCCCGGCGTATGCGTGGGTTCCGGTTGCCGCGTGGTCAGGACGGTGACCAGAGCGGCGATCTCCTCGGGCGTCGCATCGCCCCGCACGACTTTCAGATGTGCTGTCACAGTGCTCTTTCGCTCGCTATGCCGGGATCCATCACGGTGCTGTTTGACTCGCTTCGCTCGTGCGTTGTGATGGATGTCCTCGCTACGCTGCGGGCATCCATCACGGTGTTGCTTTGACTCGCTTCGCTCGTGCGTTGTGATGGATGTCCTCGCTACGCTGCGGGCATCCATCACAACGGGATGTTCCCATGCTTCTTAGGTGGTAGCGAGGCACGCTTGTTACGGAGGGCCCGCAGAGCCTTCACCACTTGCGGCCGGGTGTCCGATGGACGGATTACGGCATCGACATAACCCCGCTCAGCGGCGATATACGGATTGGCCAGCGTGTCTTCGTATTCGGTGACGAGCCGGGCGCGCTCGGCGTCGGGGTCGCCGGCGGCGGCCAGTTCGCGGCGGTAGAGGATGTTGACGGCGCCCTGGGCGCCCATGACCGCGATCTGGGCGGTGGGCCACGCCAGGTTGATGTCGGCGCCGAGGTGCTTGGAGCCCATGACGTCGTAGGCCCCGCCGTACGCCTTGCGGGTGATGATCGTGACGAGCGGGACGGTGGCCTCGGCGTACGCGTAGAGGAGCTTGGCGCCGCGCCGGATGATGCCGTTCCATTCCTGGTCGGTGCCCGGAAGGAATCCCGGGACATCAACAAAAGTCACGATTGGGATATTAAATGCATCGCATGTTCGGATAAATCGTGCGGCCTTCTCCGATGCGTTGATATCGAGGCATCCCGCGAAATGCATCGGCTGGTTGGCCACGACCCCGACGGGATGGCCGTCCACCCTGCCGTAGCCGACCACCACATTGGGCGCGAACTGCGCGTGAACCTCCAGAAACTCACCGTCGTCCAGCACGTGCTCGATGACCAGGTGCATGTCATAGGGCTGGTTGGCCGAGTCGGGGATGAGCGTGTCGAGCTCCGGGTCCGGCTCCAGGGCGGCGGCGGCCTCGTAGACGGGGGCCTCGTCCAGGTTGTTGGAGGGCAGGTACGACAGCAGCGCCTTCACGTACTCCAGCGCGTCGTCCTCGTCGGTGGCCAGGTAGTGGGCCACGCCGGACCTGGTGTTGTGCGTGTGGGCGCCGCCGAGCTCCTCGAACGTCACCTCCTCGCCGGTGACCGTCTTGATGACGTCCGGGCCGGTGATGAACATGTGCGAGGTCTGGTCGACCATGACCACGAAGTCGGTCAGCGCCGGGGAGTACACGTGCCCGCCCGCCGCCGCGCCCATGATCAGCGAGATCTGCGGGATCACGCCCGAGGCGTGCACGTTGCGCTTGAAGATCTCGGCGTAGAGGCCGAGCGCGACCACGCCCTCCTGGATACGCGCGCCGCCGCCCTCGTTGATCCCGATGATCGGGCAGCCGGTCTTGATCGCCATATCCAGAATTTTCACGATCTTCTCGCCATAGACCTCACCCAGCGAGCCCCCGAAAACCGTCACATCCTGTGAGAAGACGCACACCTGACGGCCGTCGACCGTGCCGTAACCGGTGATCACTCCATCGGAGTAAGGCCGCTTGCCCTCCAGCCCGAACATCGTCGAGCGGTGCCGCGCGAACTCGTCGAACTCCACGAACGAACCCTCATCCAAAAGCGCCACAACCCGCTCGCGCGCGGTCATCTTGCCTCTGGCGTGCTGCTTTTCCACCGCCGCCGCGGACCCCGCGTGCGCGGCCTCGTCCAGCCGGCGCTCAAGGTCGGCGATCTTACCGGCGGTGGTGTGAATATCCGGCAGTTCCGGCAATTCCTCAGCAGCACTCATGCCCAGAAGGTTAATCCCTCCTTCTACGCTGGTTCCATGACGGAGGCGGTTCGCACACAGGGGCTCTTCAAGCGCTACGGCCAGCAGATCGCGGTCGCGGGAGTCGACCTGGTGGTGCCGGCGGGAAGCTTCGCCGGCCTGGTCGGGCCGAACGGCGCGGGCAAGACCACCACACTCAGCATGATCACCGGACTGCTGCGCCCGGACGGCGGCCGGGCGGTGATCGACGGCCTGGACGTCTGGCGAGATCCGGTCCAGGTCAAGGCGAGGGTCGGCGTGCTGCCGGAGGGCCTGCGGCTGTTCGAGCGCCTGTCCGGCCGCGAGCTGCTCCACTACAACGGCCGGCTACGCGCCATCCCCATGGCCGAGGTCGAGCAGCGCACCGAGGAACTGCTGGGCGTCATGGACCTGCGCGAGGCCGCCGACAAGCTCGTCGTCGACTACTCCACCGGCATGCGCAAGAAGATCGGCCTGGCCGCCGCGCTGCTGCACAACCCCTCGGTCCTGTTCCTGGACGAGCCGTTCGAAGGCGTCGACCCGGTCAGCGCCAACACCCTGACCGACGTGCTCCAGCGCTTCACCGCCTCCGGCTCGACGGTCATCTTCTCCAGCCACGTCATGGACCTCGTGGAACGGCTGTGCGACTGGGTGTCGGTGATGAGCGCCGGTCACATCGTGGCTCAGGGCCCGCTGGCCCAGGTACGCGGCGACCGTACACTCAACCAGGCCTTCCTCGACCTCGTCGGCGGCCCCAAGCGGGCCGGTGACACGGGCCTGACCTGGCTCGGCGCCAACGGCGCCACGGTGGACACAGCGGAGGAGAGCCCCAGCGCCGGCGGTGAGCGGTGAGCACGGCGCTGCTGTTCGCGCGGCTCAAGCTGCGGCTGGTCGCCGGGAACCTGCGCGGGGACCTCGCGCGCAAGCTGGGCTTCGTCTTCACCCTGCTCGCCGCGATCGCCGTGGCGGCTCTCGGGTTCCTGCTGATGAGCCTGCTGCGTCTGGCCGAGCCCGCCATGGCCACCAACCTGGCCGTCCTCGCGTTCACGATGTTCTGGATCGGCTGGGCGATCGTCCCGCTGCTGGCGTTCGGGCTGGACGACACGCTCGACCCGGCCAGGCTCTCGCTGTTCCCCCTGCGCACGGGGCAGCTGGCCGTGGGCATGTTCGCCGCCTCCGCGACCGGCGTCTGGCCCGCCGCCACCCTGATCATCACGGTCGGCGCGCTGGTGGGGCTGGCGAGCGGGATCGGCGGCGTGCTCGTCGGCGTCGTGGCGGTGTTCCTGCAGTTCGCGCTCTGCCTGGTCACCTCCAGGCTGATCACCACGGCCCTGTCCGGCGCGTTGCGCTCGCGCCGCGGCCGGGACGCGCTGGCCGTGGCGGCGATCTTCGCGGTGCTGCTGTTCCAGCTGCCCAACCTCATCGCCAACAGAGGACTCGGCGACCCGGTCGCGCTCATCGGCAGCACCGCGGGAGTGCTCCGCTGGACGCCGCCCGGCCTGGCCGCCCACGCCATCGCCGACGGCGGCCTGGTCGGCCTGGCCGAACTGCTCGTCGTCGCGGCGCTCGTGGTCCTGATCGGCTGGCTCTGGATCAAGGCGCTGGCCCACGTGCTGGTCACCGCGGACGCCTCCACCCAGTCGGCCTCCGTCCGCCGCTCCAGCGGGATCGTCGACCGCTTCCTGCCCGACGGCCCGCTCGCCGCCGTGGTCACCAAGGAGCTCAAGTACATCCGCCGCGACCCGCGCTTCCGCGTCGGCTGGTTCGCCTCGATCGTGGTCACCGGCGTGATCGCCTTCTCCATCACCGGTCAGTCCGGCGGGGGCGGTGGCCTGCCGCTGGTGATCGGGCCCGCGTGCCTCGGCGCGCTGATGCTCGCGCTGCAGTCGTGCAACGCCTTCGGCATCGACGGCCGCTCCCTGTGGATGAACACGGTCGCGTTCGGCGACGAGCGCGGCCTGCGCACCGACCTGGCCGGCCGGCATCTGGCCGCGGCGCTCATCGCGCTGCCCTTGCTGGCCCTCATGACCGTGGCCGTCTCCCTGTTCGCGGGCACGCCGTCGGCCATCCTGCCCGCCGCCCTGACCGCATGGGGCGTGTACGGCGTGGGCCTCGGCGTGGCCTCCATGACCAGCGTGATCCTGCCGTACACGGTGCCCGACCGGCTCAACGCCTTCACCGGCGCCGCCCCGGGCCAGGGCGGGCAGGCGTTCGCCGGGTCGTTCGCCGCCATGATCGGCATCGCCGGGCTGAGCCTGCCGCTGGTCCTGCCGGTGGTGTTCGGGGTGGCGTGGGTGAGCGTGGCGGCCCTGCCGTACGGCCTCGCGGTGGAGTACTTCGGCCGGAGGCTGGCGGCCACGGTGGGTCACGCGCGCATGCCCGAAGTGCTGGCCGCGGTGTCCCGTCCCACGTGAGCAGTGGTCTAGTCCATTAGGTGAGACCGGTCTGCGCTCGTTCACAGGCACTCTGTACCCTTCGAAACATGACTGACCAGGCAGTTGAACGCCGCAGCGCCGCCGTCGTCGAGATGCCGGACGAGCTCCGCCGGGACGTGAAACTGCTCGGCAGGCTGCTCGGCGACGTGATCGCCGAGCAGGGCGGCAAGGACCTGCTGGCCGACGTCGAGCGGCTGCGCAAGGCCGTGATCGCCGCCAGGAGGGGAGAGGCCTCCGCCGACGAGATCGCCGCGATGGTCGCCGAATGGGAGATCGACCGGGCGGTGCTCATCGCGCGGGCCTTCACCTGCTACTTCCACCTGGCGAACCTGGCCGAGGAGCACTACCGCATCAGGACGCTCCGGGAGCGCGACACCGACGGCGAGGTGCTGAAGGAGTCGCTGGCGCACGCCGTACAGGAGCTCGGGACCGCGCGCGTGCAGGAGCTCGTGGAGGAGCTGGAGCTGCACCCGGTGCTCACCGCGCACCCGACGGAGGCGCGCAGGCGCGCGGTCGTCACCGCGATCCAGCGCGTCAGCACCCAGCTGACCGAGTACAACGCGCCCGGCCGGGGCGCCTCGGAGCGCGAGGAGAACCTGCGGCGGCTGCTGGAGGAGATCGACCTGCTCTGGCGCACCGCCCAGCTGCGCGACACCAAGCTCGACCCGCTCGACGAGGTACGCACCGCGATGGCCGCCTTCGACGAGACGTTGTTCCGGGTGGTGCCGCAGGTCTACCGCTCGCTGGACGCGGCGCTCGGCGAGGGCGCCGGGACCAGGTCGCCGCTGGCGCGGCCGTTCATCCGCTACGGCAGCTGGATCGGCGGCGACCGCGACGGCAACCCCAACGTGACCGCGAAGGTCACTCGCGAGGCTGTGCTCATCCAGGCCGAGCACGTGCTCACCGCGCTGGAGACGGCCACCACCCGCATCGCCCGCACGCTCACCGCCAACGCCCACTACGCCGCGCCGTCGCGTGCGCTGCGCTCGGCGATCTCCGCGGCCGAGGACGCGCACCCCGACCTGGTCTCCGAGCTGGCCACCCGCTCGCCGCAGGAGCCGCACCGCCAGTGGCTGCTGTACGTGGCCGCGCGCATCTCGGCCACCAACCAGCGCGACCTCGACCTGGCCTACCGCGCGCCCGCCGAGCTGCTGGCCGACCTCAGACTGGCCCAGGAGTCGCTGGCCGGCCACGCGGCCCGGCAGGCGTACGGCGAGCTGCAGCACCTGATCTGGCAGGTGGAGACGTTCGGCTTCCACCTGGCCGAGCTGGAGGTCCGCCAGCACTCGCAGGTGCACGCGACGGCTCTGGCGGAGATCAGGGCGGGCGGCGAGCTGTCGCCGCTCACCGAGGAGGTTCTGTCCACGATCCGGGTGATCTCCTGGATCCAGGAGCGCTTCGGCGTGAACGCCTGCTGCAGGTATGTCGTCTCCTTCACCCGCTCGGCCGACGACGTGGCCGCCGTCTACGAGCTGGCCGAGGCGGCGCTCGGCATCCGGGCGCCGGTGCTCGACGTGGTGCCGTTGTTCGAGTCGGGCCAGGACCTCGACAACGCCCCCGGCGTGCTCACCGGCATGCTGGAGATCCCCAAGGTCCAGACCAGGCTGGCCGCCACCGGGCGGCGCATGGAGATCATGCTGGGCTACTCCGACTCGGCCAAGGAACTCGGCCCGGCCGCGGCCACGCTCAAGCTCTACCAGACCCAGGAGCGCCTCACCGAGTGGGCCCGCGAGCACGAGGTGAAGCTCCGACTGTTCCACGGCCGCGGTGGCGCGCTCGGCCGCGGCGGCGGCCCGGCCAACCGGGCGGTGCTGGCCCAGGCGCCGGGCTCGGTCGCCGGACGCTTCAAGGTGACCGAGCAGGGTGAGGTGATCTTCGCCCGCTACGGCCACATGGCGATCGCCAGGCGGCACATGGAGCAGGTGGCCAACGCCGTGCTGCTGGCCTCCTCGCCCACCAACGGCAGCCGTACCGCCGCTGCCGCCGCGCGCTTCCGCACGCTGGCCGAGCAGGTGGCCTCCGCCTCCGAGGGTGCCTACCGCGCGCTGACCGAGGCGCCGGGCTTCCCCGAATGGTTCGCGCTGGTCAGCCCGCTGGAGGAGATCGGCTCGTTGCGGCTCGGCTCCCGCCCGGCCCGGCGCGGACTCGGGGCGCCCCGGTCGCTGGACGACCTGCGGGCCATCCCGTGGGTGTTCGCCTGGGCGCAGACCCGGGTGAACCTGCCCGGCTGGTACGGCCTGGGCACCGGGCTGGCCTCGGTCGCCTCGGTCGAGGAGCTGCGGGCGGCGTACGAGGAGTGGCCGTTGTTCAACGCGATGCTGGACAACGCCGAGATGTCGCTGGCCAAGACCGACCGCTCGATCGCCGAGCGCTATCTCGCGCTCGGCGGCCGGAACGACTTCGCCGGGCAGGTGATGGCCGAGTACGACCTGACCCGCAAGCTGGTCCTGCAGGTCACCGGGCACACCCGCCTGCTGGAGAACCGCAAGGTCCTCTCGCGGGCGGTGCAGCTGCGCGACCCCTACGTCGACGCTCTGTCGCACCTGCAGCTGCGGGCGCTCACCGCGCTGCGCAGGGGCGAGGTCCCCGAGCGGGAGGCCGAGCGGCTCTCGACGCTGCTCCTGCTGTCGGTCAACGGAGTGGCCGCGGGTCTGCAGAATACTGGGTGAACCCGCGCAGGCCCCGTTCGATCGGGCCGTAGCGGTGGTTGCGCATCCACCAGGCGCTCAGCAGCAGCAGAACCGTGTAGATCGCCGCGGCCACGCCGATCACCGCGATCGGCGTCAGCCTGCCGCCGAGCCCCAGCCCGTACCCCGTGAAGACGAGGCACTGCAGGATGGACTGCCCGATGTAGTTGGAGGCGGCGGACCTGCCCGCCGGGGCCAGCGCGGCGCCGATCGCCGGCAGGCGCCGCACCAGTAGCAGGAGCGTCACCACGTACGCGGCGGCCAGCGGCAGGGACAGGATGTTGTTGAGCGCCAGGCCGACCAGTTGCAGGGCGCCCTCGTGCTGGCTGGACCAGGTGAAGAAGACGGCCGCCGGGAGGCCGAGGCCGTACCCGATCCAGAGGACGCGCGGCACGAAGCGCGCCCAGCGCTCGGGGTCCTCCAGCAGCCGCGACTTGCCCGCGGCCATGCCGAACAGGAACAACGCCATCGCCATCGGGCCCTGGCCGAACCAGATGAACGCCGCCAGCATCGGGTAGGTCTCCAGCTGGAACTGCAGGAAGCTCAGCGGGCTGCCGGTGACCTGCGCCTGCGCGGCGGCCATGACCGCCGGGTCGGTGGGCGTCGTCACGCCGGCCGAGGGGTCGAGCATGGTCAGCCCCGCCAGGATGAGCCAGATCGCCGACATGACGCCGATGATCCAGCAGCCGATCTTGACGGCGGTTCTCGGCCGGACGTTGCGCAGCGCCAGCAGGATCAGGCCGAGCGCGGCGTACAGCGTGAGGATGTCGCCGATCCAGAACAGGATGCCCTGGGTGACGCCGAGCACGAACAACCCGAGGCAGCGGCGGAGCATCCGCGGCTTGACCTTCTCGCCCCACGAGCGCATCTGCATCGTGAAGGAGTAGCCGAACATGAACGAGAAGATGACGTAGAACTTCGTCAGCACCAGCGTCTGGACCGTCAGGCTCACCGGGTCGCGGTTGAAGTCCATGCTGGAGATGGCCACGGACAGCCCGGGGTCGGCGAAGAAGCTGATGTTCGCGACGAGGATGCCGCCCAGCGCGAAGCCGCGGACGGCGTCGATCTCGTGGATGCGCCTTAAAGCCGGCGCCGTGGTGGTCATGCCTGCGACGCTACGGACCCCCAGGGGCGGCCCGCATCCGTCCGAGGGCGCGGACGGCTCCATCCAAAGTCGGAAAGGGCCCGGCGAAAACGCCGGGCCCTTTCTTCCGAAATCCCTAGTGCACGAACTCGGCGTCCTGGCGGGCCTGCTTGGGGAGCATCAGCCCGACGAGGAAGGTGACCACGATCATGCCCGCCGCGACCGCGAAGGTGATCTCGGCGCTGCCGGTCCCGAAGAAGACGGTCCCGAGTACGGCCAGGCCGAGCGCGTTGCCCACCTGCTGGAGCGCGGTCAGCGTGCCGGAGGCCGAGCCGGTCTCCTGCGGGTCCACGGCGGCCAGGACGATGTTGAAGTACGGGCCCATGATCATGCCGCTGCCGAGACCGACGAAGAGCAGGGCCGGAGCGAGCTGCCAGGGGGTGACGCCCGGCTCGGCCACGATCAGCAGGGCCACGACCGCGAGGGCCATGATGACGGCGCCGGCCAGCAGGACCTTGCGGCCGAAGCGCTGGGTGGACTGGGCGACGATCATGCCCACGATCATGCCGAGGGAGGAGGGGACGCCGGTCAGCGCGGCCTTCAGCGGGTCGTAGTGGAGCATGAGCTGGGTGTAGAGGCCGATGACCATGAACACCCCGCCGAAGGCGGCGAAGTAGACGGTGCCGACGGCCATGCCGGACAGGAACGCGGGCTTGCGGAAGAGCGAGGGCGCCACCAGCGGGTCGCCGCCGCGGGCGGCACGGCGCTTCTCGTAGGCGACGAAGACGACGAGGGTGACGACCGAGGCGGCCATCAGCGCGAACGACCACGCGGGCCAGCCGTGCTCCTGGCCCTGGACCAGCGGGAAGACCATCAGGACGACACCGGCGGAGGCGAGGATCGCGCCGGGCAGGTCGAGCTTGACGCCGCCGATCGGCGGGGTCTTCGGCAGGAAGCGCAGCGCCGCGAAGACCGCCGCCACGCCGATCGGCAGGTTGATCAGGAAGATCATCCGCCAGCCGGTGCCGAACAGGTCGGCGCTGACCAGCCACCCCGCCAGGATCGGGCCGCCGATGGCCGACAGTCCCATGACCGGGCCCATCAGCCCGAACGCGCTCGCCAGTTCCTTGGGCGGGAACATCTCCTTCATCATCCCCATCCCCTGGGGGATCATGGCCGCGCCGAACAGGCCCTGGACGACCCGGGCCGCGATGATCATCTCCGGCGAGACGGAGACCGCGCAGAGCAGCGAGCCGACCGTGAAGCCGATCATCCCGATGAGGAACATCCGCCTGCGTCCCACGATGTCGCCCAGCCGGCCGCCGGTGAGCAGGCCCGCGGTCATCGCCAGGATGTACGCGGCGCCCAGCCACTGGATGAACGCGTTCCCGGCGCCGAAGTCGTTCCTCATGGTCGGCCCCGCGATGTGGGTGACCGTGGCGTCCAGCAGCTCCATGACGGATCCGGACAGGATCACGGCCAGGGCCGGCCAGCGCCACTTGTAGGCGGCGGGCTGCTCGGGAGCGGCGGTTGCGGCCACTGGCCGGGTGTCGAGGACGGTCATGGTGTTCCTCCTGAATCGGAACGGCTTGTTCTGTTCCAACAATAGCAGAACGGAATGCTTCATTCCACTGTTTCCACAAGATCTTCGCGTACGGCCGGCACCCCATGCGAAAGGGCCGTAGCACGGAAGCTACGGCCCTATGCGGAAAGGTTCATTCCGCGTTCCACCGCGCGAAGAAATCGCGCACATCCTGCGCGAACACCTCCGGAACCTCGTGCGCGGCGTAGTGCCCGCCGACGTCGTAGAAGTTCCACTGGGCGATGTTCTTGTGGTCGCGCTCGGCGAAGCGCCTGATCGACTGGAAGTCGTTGGCGAAGTTGGCCAGCCCGATCGGCACGGTGGTCGGCTCCGCGGGCTGCTCCAGCTTGGCGTTCTCGTAGTAGAAGCGGGCCGAGGAGGCGGCGGTGCCGTACAACCAGTGGACGGCGATGTTGCTCACCGCCCAGTCGATGCCGAGTTCCTCGCCCATGAGCTGGCCCATCCAGCCGAGCAGGCCGGCGGGGGAGTCGGCGAGGGCGTGCGCGAGGGTCTGCGGGGCCTGGGACTGCATGGTGTTGAAGGCGCCCATGGTCTCCCAGAAGCTCTGCAGGAACCGGACCCTGCCCATGTCCTCCTCGCTCAGCCCCTCGAACTCGGCCGGGTCGCCGGAGGGGAAGGAGAAGATCTGGGTGACGTGCAGGGCGACGGCGTGCTCGGGGTCGAGCCTGCCGATGTACGGCGTGACGATCGAGCCGCCGTCGTTGCCCACGGCGCCGTAGCGGTCGTAGCCCAGGCGCTTCATCAGCTCGGCCCAGGCGGCCGCGACGCGGGCGGCGTTCCAGCCGCGCTCCGTGGTCGGACCCGAGAAGCCGAATCCGGGCACGGACGGGATGACCAGGTGGAAGTCACGCGACAGCGGCTCGATCACCTCGACGTACTCCAGGGCGGTGCCCGGCCAGCCGTGGGTCAGCACCAGCGGCAGCGCGTCCTCCTTGGCGGAGCGGATGTGGAAGAAGTGCACGTTCTGGCCGTCGATCTCGGTCGTGAACTGCGGGTGGGCGTTGAGCCTGGCCTCCAGCGCGCGCCAGTCGAACTCGTCGCGCAGGTGCTCGACCATGCGGCGGACCCGGCCGGCGCTCACGCCGTAGTCCTCGCCGGCGTCGGGGAGCTCGTCGGTGAAGCGGGTCCTGGCCAGGCGGGCCTTCAGGTCGTCGAGGTCGGCCTGGGGGACGTCGATGCGGTAGGGGCGGATCTCGGCCATGGGAGGTCTCCTTCGGGAAGCGAAGCGTTCCGTTCTGATAAGAACTCTATCAGAACGGAATGCTTTGTTCCACACTTAGGCGACCTTGATGCGCTCCGCTCCCGCGTAGACGTTGCAGCGCTCGCCGCGCAGGAAGCCCACGAGCGTCATGCCGAACTCCCTCGCCAGGTCCACCGCCAGCGACGACGGCGCCGAGACCGCGCACACCACGGGGACGCCGGCGGCCAGCGCCTTCTGCATGATCTCGTAGCTGGCCCGGCCGCTGACCATCAGGACGTTCGACGCCAGCGGCAGCTCGCCGCGCAGCCCCGCCCAGCCGACCAGCTTGTCCACGGCGTTGTGCCGGCCCACGTCCTCGCGCGTGGCCACCAGCTCGCCGCCCGCCGTGAACAGGCCCGCCGCGTGCAGGCCGCCGGTCTTGCCGAAGACCCCCTGCGACTCGCGCAGCCGGTACGGCAGGCCGTACAGCACCTCCTGGGTCAGCCCCAGCTCCGGCGGCGCGACCGGTGAGCAGCGGTGCCGCAGCGCGTCGAGGCTGGCCGAGCCGCAGATCCCGCACGCGCTGGAGGTGAGGAAGTGGCGTTCGAGCGCGGGCAGATCGGGGATCGGCGTGTGCAGCCGGACCGTGACGACGTTGTAGCGGGCCTCGGGCAGCACGTCCTCGTCGGTGCAGTAGCCGATCGCCGCGATCTCGCCGGGCCCCGCGATCCCCTCGCCGTGCAGGAACCCGGCGGCCAGCTCGAAGTCGTGCCCCGGCGTGCGCATGGTGATCGCGGCGGTCCTGCGCTCCCCGCCGGACCGCAGACGGATCTCCAGAGGCTCCTCGGTGGCCAGGTCGTCGCGGCGGTCCCGGGCGGCGGACCCGGTGATCTCCCGGATCCGTACGCGCGTGGTGGGCCCAGGGCGCTCGCTCACAGCTGCTTCACCGTGACGAGGGCGTTGTAGTCGGGGATCTTGGCGTCGGGGGAGCGGCGGGACTCGTCGAGCAGCACGTTGCCCTCCGGCCAGTGAATCTGCAGGTTGCCCGGCATGAGCGGGGCCCGCAGCACCTTGCCCCGGTAGGTGCGCTGCCGCTCGCCCAAAGAGGTGAGCTCGACGGGCGCGCCGTCGGGCAGGCCGAGGCGGTCGGCGTCGTAGGCGCTCATGAGCACGGCCTCGCGCATCGCGCCGTTGAAGCCGTCGCGGCGCTCGTGGACCATGCTGTTGAACTGTTTGCCGCGCCGCGTGGCCACCATGAACGACCCGTCGGGGCGCTCCGGCGAGGGCGGCGTGACCGGGGAGAAGGCGGCCAGGCCGTCGGCGGTCTGGAAGCGGCCGTCGGCGAACAGGTGGCGGCCGCCGTACTGGACGTTGTCGCCGAACACCCGCAGGTCCGCGATTCCGGCGTAGAAGGGGACGGCCCGTTCGATGTCCTCGCGGATGTCGGGCGTACCGGTGTAGGTGATTTTTCCAGAAATTTCCGGGCGGACTCGGGCGGCCAGCTCGGTGAAGATCTTCCACTCCGGCCACGCCTCGCCGATCCGCGGGCCCTCGACCTCGGGCGAGAAGATGATGCGGCGCTCGGTGGAGGTCTCGGTCACGCCGCCGACCATCTCGTAGCGGGTCTGCGCGGGCAGCAGCAGCACGTCGCCCGCGCTCGGCACCAGCATCTGCGAGGACAGCACGATGTCCACGTGCACCCGCAGCTTCAGCCGCGACAGCGCCTCGCGGCAGTAGGCCGGATCGGGCAGCACCTCCAGGAAGTTGCCGCCGGAGGAGATCAGCACGTCCAGCTCGCCCGCGTGCGCCGCGTCGATCATCTCGGTCGCGGTGAGTCCGGGGGAGCTGGGCACCTCGAATCCCCACATGTCGGTAAATTTCGTGGCGTTGGGTGGGTTGATCGGCAGGCCGCCCGGCAGGCCCGTCGCGTACGCGCCCATCTCCGCCCCGCCCTGCACCCCGCTGTGCCCCCGGATCGGCATCAGCCCGCAGTTGTCACGCCCCACGAACCCGCGCGCCAGCGCCAGGTTCACGATCGAGCGCACGTTGTCCTCGCCGAACGCGTGCTGCGTGATGCCCATCGACCACACCAGCACCGCCGAGCGGGCCCGGCCCAGCAGTTCCGCCATGCGCAGCATCTCGGCCCTGGTGGAGCCGGACAGCGCCTCAAGCGACTCCCACGACTGGGCGGCGACGGCCTGCCGTACCTCGTCGAAGCCCTTCGTGCGCGAGCGGACGAACTCCTCGTCCACCCAGCCCTTCTCGATCAGGTGCTTGAGGACCCCGTTGAGGAAGCCGATGTCGCCGCCCACGTTGACGCCGAAGAACTCGTCGGTGATCTTCGTGCCGAACACCGCGGACTCCGCGTTGGACGGCACCCAGTACTTGTCCATGCCCGGCTCGCGATAGGCGTTGACCATCGCGATCCGGGTCCCGGCCTTCTTGGCGTGATAGAGGTACTTCATCGCCACCGGCTGGTTGTTGGACGGGTTCGACCCGATGAACACGATCAGGTCGGAGCCGATCCAGTCGGTGTAGGAGCAGGTCGTGGCCGCCGCCCCGATCGTCTCCTTCAGCGCCACCGTCGAGGGCGAGTGGCAGATGCGCGCCGCGTTGTCGACGTTGTTGCTGCCCATCGCGCGCACCGCCTTCTGCGCCGCGAAGTAGTTCTCGTTGGGCACGCCGCGGCTGGTCAGGTAGACACCGAAGCGCGCCTCGCGCAGGTGCCGCGCCGCCACCTCCAGCGCCTCGTCCCACGAAACGCGCGTGAAGCCCGCCTCGCCCGCCCTCCTGATCATCGGGTACGGCAGCCGCCCCAACTCCCGCAGCTCCGCGCTCTTCTTCCCATGAAGCCCGGAGACGTCCTTGAGCGCCCTGTACTTCAGCGCCGGCATCGTGTTGAGCGGCAGCAGGCGCAGCCGGATGTTGCACAGGTGGATCTCGTCCATCGTCCAGTCGCGCATGCCCTGGGTCCCGAGCGCGCAGCCGTCGCAGGTTCCCTGGTTGAGAATGCGCCAGGCGTAGCGCCTGTTGCCCTTGACCGATTTGAACGCCTTCCACAACTCCAGGTAGTTGTTGGGCTTGCGCAGGCCGATGCCGAACGGCCGCCAAGACGCCCAGTTACGCGGGTCAAGAAGCTTGCTCATCTCCCCATTCTCCCCTCCGCGCGGAGCCGGGGACCAGGCCGTAGGAAGATGGTGGACGTGGCTGACTCGCGTTACTCCGACCTCGATCGCCCGCCTCTGTCCCAGGGCGCGCTCAACCGCGCTCTGGTACGGCCCGGCGGCCTGTGGACCGGCATCACCGTCATCGACAGCACCGGCTCCACCAACGCCGACCTGACCCAGGCCGCCCGTGGCGGCGCCGAGCAGGGCGCCGTGCTCGTCGCCGAGACCCAGCTCGCCGGTCGCGGCCGCCTGGGCCGGGTGTGGAACGCGCCCGCGCGCTCCGGCCTGACGTTCTCCGTCCTGCTGCGCCCGAGGGTCCCGCAGGTCCGGCACGGCTGGCTGCCGCTGCTGTTCGGCGTGGCCGCCGCCTCCGCGGTGCGCCGCCTGGCCGAGGTGGACGTCCGGCTCAAGTGGCCCAACGACCTGCTGATCGGCGAGCGCAAGCTGGCCGGGGTGCTGGCCGAGCGGATCGACGAAGCGGTGGTGATCGGGATGGGGCTCAACGTCTCGCTCCAGCCGGCCGAACTGCCCGTCGAGACCGCCACCTCGCTCGCCGTCGAGCAGGCCGCCTGCGTCGACCGCGACCCGCTGATCAGGGCGATCCTGCGCGAGCTGGAAAGCCACTACCGCGAATGGACCGAGGCCGACGGCGACGCCGACGCCTGCGGGCTGCGCGCCGCCTACCAGGCGTCCTGCGCGACGATCGGCCGCCGCATCAGGGTCGAACTGCCCGGCGAGCGCGTCCTTGAGGGCGTGGCCACCGGCGTCGACCCGAACGGCCACCTGCAGGTCGAGGCCGACGGCAAGGGTCACACGTTGAGCGCGGGTGACGTCGTTCACGTGCGACCGGCACCATAGAGTGGCACGATTTCCGCATGACTCTCCCAGACCACCACTTGACGCAGGGCGAGCGCCGCATCCGGGCCTTCAACCCGCACTGGAAGCGGCTGATCGCGCCCTTCGCCGCGCTGGTGCTCATCGTCATCGCCTCCGGGGTCGCGATCTACTTCGTGCCCGGCGACTGGCAGTACGCCACCTACGGCAGGCTCGCGATCGGCGTCGTCGCGATCCTGCTGCTGACGATCTGGTCGTTCATCCCGTACCTGCAGTGGAAGAACACCGGCTACGTCCTGACCACCCACCGCTTCACGATCAGCACCGGCGTGCTGAACAAGTCGACGGACGAGATCCCGCTGACCAAGGTCAACTCGGTCAGCTCCGACCAGTCGTTCGCCGAGCGCATCCTGGGCTGCGGCACGCTGACCGTGGAGTCGGCCAGCGACCAGGGGCAGCTCGCGCTGCGTGACATCCCGCAGATCCAGGACGTCCGAGCCGACCTGTTCCGCGCCGTCGAGGACGTCTCCGACGGCGAGGTCGACGGCAAGTAGCCCGCGGGCGTGGAGACACCGGGCCGGCCCACGGCAGAGGAGATCGAGCGGCTGCTGGTCGGCACGCCCGCCCGCTACACGCGCGCGGAGGTGGCGGCCAAGTCCGGGGTCTCCCAGGATCTGGCCGAGCGGATCTGGCGCGCGCTCGGCTTCGCCACGCTGTCCGACGACGCGGTGGCCTTCAGCGACGCCGACGTGGCCGCGCTCGGGCGGGTGCGCACCATGCTCGACAGCGGCCTGCTCGACGAGCAGACCGTGCTGCGCATGACCCGCGCGCTGGGCCGTACCACGGCCAGGCTGGCGCAGTGGCAGGCCGAGATCATGGTCGGCGCGATGCTGCCCAAGGACGCAGAGGCGAGCGACAGCGAGCTGGCGGCGGTGCTGGAGACCGCCCAGAACCTGCTGCCCGACTTCGAGCACGTGCTCGTGCACGTCTGGCGGGCGCAGCTGGCCGCCGCGGGCACCAGGATGCTCGCACTGGCCGACATCAGCGAAGAGACCGAGATGGCCAAGGTCAACATCGCGGTGGGCTTCGCCGACCTGGTCTCCTTCACCCGGCGCGCCCGTGACCTCGACGAACGGCAGCTCGCGGCGTTGGTGGAGGGCTTCGAGGCGCGGGCGGCGGACGTGGTGGCCGCCCACGGCGCCCGGCTGGTGAAGACGCTCGGCGACGAGGTGCTGTTCAGCGCGCCGTCCGCCGGGGTGGCCGCGCGGATCGCGCTTGAGCTGGTCGAGGCGGACGAACTGCGCATCGGCCTGGCCTACGGGCCGGTGCTGCAGATGATGGGCGACGTCTTCGGCACCACCGTGAACCTCGCCGCCCGCCTCACCGCCATCGCCCGGCCCGGCACGATCGTCGTGGACGCGGGCCTGGCCGCCGAACTCGCCGGGCAGCCGGGCCTCGACGTGCTCAGGATCCGGCGTCGCCCTGCTCGGGGGCTCGGCGTGGTGCAGCCCTACGTCTTGCGAAGATCTTCCTCTTGAAAGCAAGATGACTGGCATGCCGTACGAAGTCAGTGGCGTCATCGCCAGAGGCAAGGGCCAGGAAGTTTCCGTCGAGACCGTGCTGGTGCCGGACCCGGGTCCCGGCGAGGCGGTGGTGAACGTGCAGGCGTGCGGTGTCTGCCACACCGACCTCCACTACCGGGAGGGCGGCATCAACGACGACTTCCCGTTCCTGCTCGGCCACGAGGCCGCCGGCACCGTCGAGGCGGTCGGCGAGGGCGTCACCGGGCTGGAGCCGGGCGACTTCGTGATCCTCAACTGGCGCGCGGTGTGCGGCCAGTGCCGCGCCTGCCTGCGCGGCCGTCCCTGGTACTGCTTCGCCACCCACAACGCGAAGCAGAAGATGACGCTGGCCGACGGCACCGAGCTCTCGCCCGCCCTGGGCATCGGCGCGTTCCTGCAGAAGACGCTGGTCGCCGCCGGTCAGTGCACCAAGGTCTCGGCGGAGGCGCCGGCGCAGGTGGCCGGGCTGCTGGGTTGCGGCGTCATGGCCGGCATCGGCGCCGCGATCAACACCGGCGGCGTCGGCAGGGGCGACAGCGTGGCCGTGATCGGCTGTGGCGGCGTCGGCGACGCGGCCGTCCTGGGCTCCTCGCTGGCCGGAGCCGGGACGATCATCGCCGTGGACGTGGACGACCGCAAGCTGGAGCTGGCCAAGGGCTTCGGGGCCACCCACACCGTCAACTCCCGCTCGCAGGACCCCGTCGAGGCGATCCGCGAGCTGACCGGCGGCAACGGCGCCGACGTCGTGATCGAGGCCGTCGGCCGCCCCGAGACCTACAAGCAGGCCTTCTACGCCCGCGACCTGGCCGGCACCGTCGTGCTGGTCGGCGTGCCGACGCCGGAGATGACGCTGGAGCTGCCGCTGCTCGACGTCTTCGGCCGCGGCGGCGCGCTCAAGTCCTCCTGGTACGGCGACTGCCTGCCCTCCCGTGACTTCCCCATGCTCGTCGACCTGTTCCTGCAGAACCGGCTGCCGCTGGACAAGTTCGTCTCGGAGGAGATCGCGCTGGACCAGGTGGAGGAGGCGTTCGCCAAGATGCACCGTGGTGAGGTGCTGCGGTCGGTCGTGGTGCTGTGACCGTTCCGCCCGCCTGCCTAGGAGACAACGCATGATCGACAAAGTGATCACTTCGGGGACGTTCTCGCTGGACGGCGGGACCTGGGAGGTCGACAACAACGTCTGGCTGGTCGGCGACGCCCGTGAGGTGATCGTCATCGACGCGGCGCACTCCGCGGCGGCCATCGCCGAGCGCGTGGGCGGCCGCCGGATCAAGGCGATCGTCTGCACGCATGCCCACAACGACCACATCAACGCCGCGGCCGAGCTGAACGCGCCGATCCTGCTGCACCCGGCCGACCAGGTGCTGTGGGAGCAGGTGTACGGCGACTCCGTGACGTACGAGCCGTTGAGCGACGGCGACAAGCTGGAGGTCGGCGGGATCGAGCTGCGGGTGATCCACACCCCGGGCCACTCGCCGGGGGCGGTCTGCCTCTACGCGCCCGAGCTCACCGCGCTGTTCAGCGGCGACACGCTCTTCCACGGAGGGCCCGGCGCGACCGGCAGGTCGTACTCCTCCTTCGAGACGATCGTCGAGTCGATCAAGGAGCGGTTGCTGACGCTACCTGCCGAAACCCGCGTCCACACCGGCCACGGCGACTCGACCTCGATCGGCGCGGAGGCCCCGCATCTGGAGGAGTGGATCAAGCGGGGTCACTGAAACATACCCCCTAGGGGGAATGTCCTCTCTGGTGGGTAGTGTCCGTGTGGCACACCTAACATAGGCAAGCCTTACCGAAGTGAGGTACCTTAGGCGTGCCTAACCTTATATCTTGCGAGAGGCTGCCCCCGGATGTACGTATGCGTTTGTCGTGCTGTGACCGAAAATGAGGTCCACGACTGCATCGCATCCGGCGCCAAGAGTGTGCGGCAGATCCGCGACACCACAGGCGCCGGCGGCGACTGTGCATCTTGCGTGCGCAAGATCTGTGCGATCCTGAAGCGGTCTGAAGAACTGACGACCGCTTAGCACGAGGGGCCCGTCCATGCAGGGCGACAAGCAGATCATCGAGCTGCTCAACGAGCAGCTCACCGCCGAGCTCACCGCGATCAACCAGTATTTCCTGCACGCCAAAATGCAGGAGAACTGGGGTTACACCAAGCTCGCCGAGCACACGCGCGCCGAGTCGATCGACGAGATGCGGCACGCCGAGCGCCTCACCGACCGCATCCTCTTCCTGGAAGGCCTGCCCAACTACCAGCGGCTGGGCACGCTGCACATCGGGCAGACGGTCGAAGAGCAGCTCAAGGCGGACCTGGACGTCGAGTTGTCGGTGGTGAAGCGGCTGCGGCCGGCGATCCTGCTCATGCGGGAAAAGGGTGACGCGACCTCCGCGCGTGTCTTCGAGGACATCCTCGCCGACGAGGAGCACCACATCGACTACCTGGAGACGGAGCTCGCTCTGATCCAGTCGCTGGGCGAGCAGCTTTACCTCGCCCGCTACGCGGAGCCGCCGTCCGCCAGCTAGAGGATTCACCAAGCGCCCGCCGGGGTTCCGGCGGGCGTTTCTCTTCTCGTACGGCTGTCTTCTCCTATGGCGAAGCCGCGACACGCCGAAGGCGCACAGGCCGGTTGGGCGGGGAGAAGCATGGGGGTGTTTGGCCGGGTGGGTAAATCGCCAATAACCAACGTATATCATCGTTTGCCCAGGTCAATGGATAGGTCAACGACAAGTCAAACCGCGCGCTGTGCCCGGGAAACGATCGCCTAAGGTCCTACGATCGCTTCATGACCTGCGTACTTCTCGCCGAGGATGACACCTCGATCTCCGAGCCGCTCGCGCGCGCCCTGCGTCGCGAGGGTTATCAGGTTGAGGTGAGTCCCGACGGCCCGCAGGCCCTGGAGAGGGCCCTGTCGGGCGGCATCGATCTCATAGTTCTCGATCTCGGACTACCGGAAATGGACGGCTTGGAGGTCGCCCGCCGGATCCGGGCCGAAGGCCACGGCACGCCGGTGCTGATCCTGACCGCACGCGTCGACGAGGTGGACACCGTCGTCGGACTCGACGCCGGCGCCGACGACTACGTCACCAAGCCGTTCCGCCTGGCGGAGCTGCTGGCCAGGGTGCGGGCGCTGCTGCGCCGCGGCACCTCGGAGACCCCGGTCGTGCAGGGCGTCCGCATCGACGCCGACTCCCGCCGAGCCTGGATGGGCGACAAGGAGCTGCACCTGACCACCAAGGAGTTCGACCTGCTGCGCGTGCTGGTGCGTGACGCCGGAAAGGTCGTCACCCGGGAGCAGATCATGCGGGAGGTCTGGGACACCAACTGGTGGGGTTCCACCAAGACCCTCGACATGCACATCTCCTGGCTGCGCCGCAAGCTGGGCGACGACGCCGCGAAGCCCCGATACATCACCACCGTCCGGGGAGTCGGCTTCCGCTTCGAACGCGAGTAGGCGATGCGCCGCCGCCTGCTCTCCTCCACCCTGCTCGTCGCCGTCATCGCGGTTCTGCTGCTCGGGGTCCCCTTGGGTCTCGTGGTCAGCCGCCTGATCGTCGACGAGGCTTCCCAGGAGCTCAGGGCGGAGGCGACGCGGCTGGTGGGTGAGGTCGAATACGCTCGCATCCAGGACACGCCTCTCGACCCCCAGCAGCTGGAGCAGAAGTATCCAGAGCGATATATCCAGATCTACGAGCGGGGCAACCCCCCCAAGGCGACCATCGTCGGCGCGCCGCCGCCGTCCGGTCACCAGATGACGGAGGACGCCCAGTCGGAAAGCGGCATCTACGTCCGGGTGAGCCGCGACAAGGACCAGGTGGAGCAGGACGTGCGCGCACGCCTGCTCCTCATCGTGGCTCTGGCCGTCGCGGCTCTGGCCGTCGCCGTGGGGCTGGCCATCGTCCAGTCCCGCAGGTTGACGCTCCCCCTCCAGGACCTTGCCAAGATCGCCGAACGGCTGGGCTCAGGTGACGCCCGGCCCAGCAAGCACCGGTACGGCATACCCGAACTCGACCGGGTGGCGGAGGTCCTCGACCGCAGCGCCACCCGGATCTCCGACCTGCTCACCCGTGAGCGGGAGTTCGCCACCGACGCCTCCCACCAGCTGCGCACGCCCCTGACCGGGCTGACCATGCGTCTGGAGGAGATCGTGGCCGCCGCCGACCACCCCGAGGTCGTGCGTGAGGAGGGCGACGCCGCCATCGTGCAGGCCGAGCGGCTCACCGCGGTGATCGACGAACTGCTCGCCGCCGCACGCAGGCAGCGGCACTCCCAGGCCGAGCCCATCACCGTGGACGACGTGCTCGTCCAGCAGGTCACCGAGTGGGCGCCGGTCTTCCGCGGCAGCGGGCGCGACCTGCTGCTCGAAGGCGAGCGTGGCCTGGAGGCGCTGGGCACCACCGGCGGACTCGGCCAGGTCGTCGCCTCGCTCCTGGAGAACTCCCTGCGTCACGGCGGCGGCACGGTCAAGGTCTCGACCAGTCGCAGCGACAACTACGTGGTCATCGAGGTGGCCGACGAGGGCCCCGGCATCGCCGACGACCTGGCCGGCCGGGTGTTCGAGCGCAACGTCAGCGGCGGTGGCGGCACCGGTCTCGGGCTGACGCTCGCCCGCGCGCTGGCCGCCGCCGACGGCGGAAGGCTGGAGCTCGTACGGCGCCGCCCCGCGGTGTTCTCGTTGTTCCTGCGCCCGGCGGAGGAGAAGCGCCCGAGCCGTGTGGTGACCGGACCCGCCTGAGGCCTCAGCGGCCCACGCGGGGTTCGGTCACCGCCGCCGGCTCTCGACCTCGGGCAGCTCGGCGGGGATCGGCTCCGTGGCCTCCAGGAACACCCAGCGCTTGTAGGACCAGAAGCGGAACAGGGTGCCGAGGCCGACGCCGATGACGTTGGCGATGTTGTAGCTCAGCAGGTCGTGCATGCCGAGCGTGTAGGTGGTGAAGCCCGTGATCAGCAGTCTGATCAGCAGGGCGATGCCGTTGAACAGGAAGAACAGGAAGTATTCGCGGCCGAGGCCGCTCTGCTCGCGATGCCGGAAGGTCCACCAGCGATTGCCCACGTAGGCGAAGGTGGTGGAGATGATCGTGGCGAACACCAGCGAGGTCAGCGGGCCGAAGCCCTGGCGGAACAGGTTGAGGGCGACGAAGTCGACGACGAAGGCGAGCGCGCCGATCGTGCCGAACTTGGCCAGCTCGTGGACCAGGGTGGCGAACCGCTGGTAGAGGCGCTTCACAAACTCCACGTCTCGTCCTCGGTCCTTTCCGATCCACTGCGCATATCCGGCAACGTCGCTCCCAGGGTACCGGTCCAGGTCTGGGGGCGGACCCCTAGCCTCAACATGAATCATCAACCACGCACCAAATTAGGGGTCTACAAATATCGTCCTATGACGGGTATTTGCATTTCTGGGGCACTAGTGTGCGGTTCAGCTCGGGGACAGGACCCCGGACGGCCATGACCTCAGGGACTCCCCCTTGCCGCGTCAACTGATCGCCCTGCTCGCCGGTCTGTCCATGGCGACGGCCGGTTGCGGTGGCACGAGCCTTCCCCCGGCCGCCGGCCCGCCCTCGGAAACACCGTCCACCGCCCAGCGGATCGACGAGGCCACCGCCGCGCGGACCTTCGCCTCGCTCGCCGGCCTCGACGAGGCCTGGCGCGAGCGCGACTGCGCCGCCGTGGTCGCCGCGACCACCTGGGCGGAGAAGACGCTGGGCGGCCGTGCCTGCGCGGCGACCCGGAACGGCCGCCCAGCTCCGGCCCGCACGACCTACTCCAAGCCGGCCTTCCTGCTGCCGGAGGAGGGCGGATGGTTCGCCGTCCTGGCCACCGAGCCGGAGCCCGCCTACTTCGTCTTCGTCCACGCGGGCGGCGGGTGGCGGCTCGGCTTCGGCCCCGTCCCGGTCACCGACGACCCGCCCAGCGACACTCCGGGCA
Source organism: Nonomuraea sp. NPDC050540 (assembly GCF_044457485.1). Lineage (NCBI taxonomy): Bacteria > Bacillati > Actinomycetota > Actinomycetes > Streptosporangiales > Streptosporangiaceae > Nonomuraea > Nonomuraea sp. NPDC050540. The sequence continues at coordinate 310,601 of NZ_JBITHA010000009.1, read as the reverse complement.
GCTCCACTTCGCCCGGTGGCGAACCCGATCCGGTCATCGTGCGGCGGGCCCGGCTCGTGCCGCAACGCCACCTGACGTACCTCACCGACCCGGCCGGGCTGTCGGGGGTGCGCTTCCCCGACGCGGATCCGGTGCGCGAGCTGCGCGACGAACTCGCCGCCAAGCCCGCCCGGGTGCGTCCCGACCGGCTGACCGTCGACGTGGAGCTGCTCGACGCACCGCGCACGATCGGGACGGCGGGCGGGTCGATGCTGGTCTTCCACACGCTGCGGCTGACCTTCCGCCAGCGCGGCGACGCCCATCCCCTGTACGGCAAGGCCGACCTGCGCGCCTTCACCGGCGAGAGCGACCTGGACCGCCTGACCGGGGTCGAGATCGTCAGCCTGGTCAGCGAGCTGACGCCGGACAACAAGGTGCGGACCCTGGGATCGCGCAGGGACCTGGCCGACGTACGGCCGTGACGGTGGGCGACGGTATGCTCTGGGCACGTGAGCAGCCCCTCTTACCGCCCCATCGGGCCGGTCGTCGGTGTCGTCGGCGCCGGTCAGCTGGCCAGGATGACGCAGCAGCCCGCGATCGCGCTCGGTGTTGAACTGCGCGTACTGGCCAACGCGCTCGACGAGAGCGCCGCCCGCGTGATCGTCGACACCCGCGTCGGTGACTACCGCGACCTGAGCGAGCTGCGCGAGTTCGCCAAGGGCTGTGACGCGATCACCTTCGACCACGAGCACGTGCCCACCGAGCACATCAGGGAACTGGCCGCCGACGGGCACGCCGTACACCCCGGCGCCGACGCGCTCGTGCACGCGCAGGACAAGGCGGTCATGCGCGAGCGGCTCACCGAGATCGGCGCGCCGTGCCCCGCGTGGTCGCGGGTCGCGGAGCCGGGTGAGGTCGAGCGGTTCGCCGCCGAGCACGGCTGGCCGGTCGTGCTCAAGGCGGTCAGGGGCGGCTACGACGGGCGCGGCGTCTGGGTGTGCCGGGACACCGGCCAGGTCAGGGAGGCGTTCCAGAGCGGGATTCCGCTGATGGCCGAGGCCTTCGTGCCGTTCGAGCGGGAGCTGGCCGTGCTGGTGGCCCGCTCGCCCCACGGCCAGGGCGTCAGCTACCCCGTGGTGGAGACCGTCCAGGAGGACGGCATCTGCGTCGAGGTCATCGCCCCGGCCCCGATGCTCGACTCGGAGGACGCCGCCCAGGCCCAGCGCATCGCCCTGAAGATCGCCCACGAGCTGGGCGTGACCGGCCTGCTGGCCGTCGAGATGTTCGAGACCGAGCACGGCCTGGTCGTCAACGAGCTGGCCATGCGCCCCCACAACAGCGGCCACTGGACCATCGAGGGCGCGCTGACCTCCCAGTTCGAGCAGCACCTGCGCGCCGTCCTCGACCTGCCGCTCGGCTCGCCGGCCATGACCGCGCCGTACGTGGTCATGGTCAACCTGCTCGGCGGCGACGACCCCGACCTCTTCAAACGCTACGAACACGTGATGGCCCACGACCCCGCCGTCAAGGTCCACTTCTACGGCAAGGACGTGCGTCCCGGCCGCAAGATCGGTCACGTGACCGCACTCGGCAAGGACCTCGACGAGGTACGGGCTCGCGCCCGCCACGCCGCCGTCTACCTCACGACAGGGGAGTACACATGATCGGCATCGTGATGGGCAGCGACTCCGACTGGCCTGTGATGAAGGCGGCCGCCGAGGCGGTCGCGGAGTTCGACGTCCCCTTCGAGGCCGACGTGGTCTCCGCGCACCGCATGCCCGCCGAGATGATCGAGTACGGCCGGCAGGCCGACGCCCGCGGCATCCGCGTCATCATCGCCGGCGCCGGCGGCGCGGCCCACCTGCCCGGGATGCTCGCCTCGGTGACCCCGCTGCCGGTGATCGGGGTGCCGGTGCCGCTGAAGTACCTGGACGGCATGGACTCCCTGCTGTCCATCGTCCAGATGCCGGCCGGGGTGCCGGTCGCCACGGTCGCGATCGGCGGCGCCCGCAACGCCGGGCTGCTGGCCGTCCGCATTCTGGCCACCTCCGACGACGCCCTCAGGCAGCGCATGGTGACCTTCCAGGAGGACCTGAAGCAGCAGGCGTACGCGAAGGGCGAGAAGCTGCGCGCCGAGGCCGCGGAGCTGTCCTAGGCGGTTCAGCCGCCGCCCAGCCGCGCGGCCAGCTCCTCGGCGGTCTTCTTGTCGAACCCGCCGGTGATCTCCAGCACCCGTCCGGGAATCGGCTCCAGGACGGTCGGCGCGCTGATCACCTTGCCGCCGATGACGATCGCGAGCTGGTTACGCGGTTGCGGCAGCTGGTGGACCTTCTCCGTCAGCGCCGTGAACTCGCGCCCGTCCGCCTCGTTCAGCGTGACCTGGATGACCCACTGCCCCGACGGCCCGAAGTTCGCCGTCGCCTTCTCGGCGGTGACCTCCGTGGCCTGGTCGAGCTGGTAGCAGGAGGCGTTGTCCTGGCCGGCGATCCAGCCGGCGGCGCAGGGCGCGGCCCGCATGTCGAGGACCGGCCGCAACGCGAAGGACTCGCTGACGGGCTTCCACGGGAGCCTGGAGGACGCGGCGCCGATCACCATGGCGTAGACGACGACGAGGACCACCCCGACGTTGACGAGCGCTCCAGCGACGATCGCGAGAATCGGACCGGGTTTCACGGCATCGCCCTCCACGTAGGAATCGGCTCACCTGCCATGAGATCACGAAGTGTCGCGGGCAGGCCAACGTCGTCCGAGCTCGGCCTCGATCCCGTCGAGGATCCGCGTGAGCCCGCGTTCGAACTGTTCGTCGCCGGCCGTCTGCGTGTCCAGCCGGCGGACGAAGGCTTCGGCGTCACCGCCGTCCAGGAGTTGCTGGATGTGCGGGAACTCCCCGGTCTCCAGGCGTGAGGTGACGAAGGCGGCGACGCCGTTGATCCACTCCTCGCCGGGTTCCTCGGCCGGGGTCGCCTGCGTGGTGTAGCCGGCCACGTAATAGCTGATGAGCGCGATCAGCTCCAGCTTCTCCGCGGCGTCGAAGGGCGTGCCGGCCAGCGAGGCGAGGACCCGCTCAAGGGCGCGCATGCCGTTCGGGCCGATGTCCTTGCTGCCCAGGACCGTGATCACCCAGGGGCGGTGCTCCGAGATCGCGCGCAGGCCCCGCCCGAAGCGGGCGAGGGCGTCGCGCCAGCCGGTGTCGGATAGCGCTCCGGGGCCCGTGTCGGGGCCGGCCAGCTCGCTCAGGATCTCGTCGTTCATCAGCGCGAGCAGGTCCTGCTTGCTCGGCACGTAGTGGTACAGGGTCATCGTGCCCGCGCCGAGCTCGTCGGCGAGCCGGCGCATGGACAGCGCCGCGAACCCCTCCGCGTCGGCGATCGCGATCGCCGCCTTCGCGATCTGCTCCCGCGTGAACCGTGGTTGCCGCACCGCTGGGGCGGGACGGGCCCACAGGGGCGTCCGCGGCTGGTTCTGGTCCTGAGTTGACATCTCGTACAGCGTATCCGTACGTTAATCGTACGCGGTACGAAGAGCTCGTACCGCGTACGACTAGGGGGATGGAAACGATGGAATCGATTCGGCGGCGTCTTGACGAGACGCTTCAGGAGTCGCTGGCCGGCGGCGCGGTGGCAGGGGCCGTCATCGGCGTCTCCGTGGGCGGTGAGCAGTTCACGCTCGCGCGGGGGACCGCCAACCTCAACACGGACCAGCCGTTCACCGAGGACACCGCGTGGCTGCTCGGCTCGGTCGGCAAGGTCCTCACCACGACGATGCTGCTCCAGCTCGTCGAGCGCGGCTCCGTCGACCTGGACGCGCCGGTGCGGCGGTACGTGCCCGAGTTCGGCCTGAGCGATCCGGCGGCGGCCGACCGGATCACCGTGCGGATGCTGGTCAACCACACCAACGGCATCGACGCCGACGGGCTCGTGCCCAGCGCGGTGCGCGGCAGGGACGCCCACCGGGAGTACGTGGAGCATCTGCGGAACGTGAACGTCCTGTTCGAGCCGGGCACGTGCATTCACTACTCGAACCCGGGATTCGTGCTCGCCGGTCGCATCATCGAGGAACAGACCGGCCTGCCGTACGAGGTGGCGATCCGGCGCGACCTGTTCGAGCCGTGCGGGATGCGGGACGCCACCGCCGTCCAGACCCAGGCGTTCCTGCGCCGCACGGCCGTCGGCGCCTTCTTCGACATGGAGGCGATGGCCCTGCGCGCGACGTCGCTGTTCAGCGTCCCCGAATCGATCGGGGCCGCGGGCGGGACGCCGATCGTCACCGTCGCGGACATGCTCGCGTTCGGCCGCATGCATCTCAACGCCGGCGTCGCCCAGAACGGCACCCGCGTGATCGAGGCCGATTCGGTGAAGGCCATGCTGACCCCGACCTTCGACCTGGGCATTCCGCAGGCGCCGCCCATCGGGCTGGGCTGGTGGCTCGAGCCCATCGCCGGCACCACCGCCGCCTTCCACGGCGGCACCTCACCGGGCGGCAACTCGGCCTTCACGATCCTGCCGGAGTACGACACGGTCATCACCAGCTTCGGCACCGGCCCGGCCAACGTCCTGCTCCAGGACCAGCTGCACATCGCCGTGATCGAAGAGGTGACCGGACGCGCGGTGACCCCGCCCTTCGGCGGCCCGCCCGAGCGTCCCGGCCCCGAACTGGCCGGCGAGTACGGTTCGTTCCAGAGCCGCGTCGTGGTCGAGGTCGACGACGACGCGCTGCGGGTCACCAACCACTTCGAGCCCTACGACGACGACCACCGCGCCACCTACGAGGCCTGCGGGGTCCCGGCCGGCGCCGCCCCGCCGGTCACCTACCGCAGCCTCGCCCCCGGCCTCTACGCGCCAGAAGGCCTGGACGCTTCCGTCTTCTCCGGCGTCATCGGCAGGGGAGCCCTGCTGGCCGCCCTGCCCGCCACCGGCGACCGTCCGGCCGGGCTGCACTCCGGCCTGCGATTCACGCCCAAGCGCGCGAGCTGACATCCGAAGGGTGCCATCGCGTCCGGCCGTGAATATCATGCGGGGCATGGGACTCGGGCTGATGGAGATGGTGCTGATCCTCGGAGTGGTGGCGGCCGCGGTAGGCGTGAGCCTGGTGACGCTGGCCGGCCGGCGCCGGGGCGAACAGAAGCCGCCGCCTCCCTCACTCCACTCGGCCGCGGACACCGAGCAGGAAGTCCTCCGCCTGCTGCGGCAGGGAAAGACCATCCAGGCCATCAAGATCGTCCGTGAGCGCACCCGGCTCGGCCTGAAAGAGGCCAAGGACCTGGTGGAGGACGTGGCCGCGGGCCGCCGCAGGCTCACCGACCACCCGGCCTTCGCCGGCATGCGCCCGTCACTGTCCCGCCGGCCCGCGGGCGACCTGGCGGGCCGGGTCCGCGACCTGGTCGCGGAAGGCCACCGCCAACAGGCGATCTACCTGGTACGCGGCGAAACCGGAATGGGCGAAGAAGAGGCCGAACTCTTCATCACCAGCCTGACAACCACCTGAAACCCACACCTCAACCCAGAGGCGAGGGCAGAGCGTGCCGAGGAAGGGGTTTCCGGTCCAGGTGGCCCAGGGACGGCCGTTGCGGTGGGGACCACGTCCGACGTGAGAAGCGATCCCCCCGACCTGCGTCAGCCCGCGTCGGCGGGTGGCGTGGGCCGGGGGCCGGCCGTAAAGGATAGAAGGAGAGTCAGGGGCGGCCGAGGGCGCGGTAGTGCCAGGCGGCGGCGCGCCAGGCGGTGGGGTTGAGGGCGTTGCGGCCGTCGACGATCTTGCGTTCCGCGACCACCGTGCCGAGGGCTTCGGGGTCGAGGTCCACGAACTCCTGCCATTCCGTGAGCAACAGGACGACATGCGCCCCTCGGACGGCGTCCACGGCCGAGGTGCCGTAGTTCAGCTCGGGGTGGGCCTTGCGGGCGTTGTCGAGGGCGATCGGGTCGTACACGGTGACGGCGCCGCCCTGCTCGCCGATCGTGACCGCGACGTCGAGCGCGGGGGAGTCGCGGATGTCGTCGGAGTTGGGCTTGAACGCGGCGCCCAGCACGCCGACCGTGCAGCCGCGGAACGAGCCGCCGGCCAGTTCGCGCGCCAGGTCCACCATGCGGGCCCGGCGCCGCATGTTGATCGCGTCGACCTCGCGCAGGAACGTCAGCGCCTGGTCGGCGCCCAACTCGCCCGCGCGGGCCATGAACGCCCGGATGTCCTTGGGCAGGCAGCCGCCGCCGAACCCGAGCCCGGCGTTGAGGAACTTGCCGCCGATCCGGTCGTCGTAGGAGAGCGCGGTCGCCAGCTGCTGGACATCCGCGTGGGCCGCCTCGCAGACCTCGGCCATCGCGTTGATGAAGGAGATCTTGGTGGCGAGGAACGAGTTCGCGGCCGCCTTGACCAGCTCGGAGGTGGCGAAGTCGGTGACGACCATGGGCACTTCGCCCAGCGGTTCGTAAACCTCGCGCAGGATCTTCTCGGCCCGCTCGGAGCGCACGCCGACGACGATGCGGTCGGGGTGCATCGTGTCCTGTACGGCGTGGCCCTCCCGCAAAAACTCGGGGTTCCAGGCCATCTCCGCCTGGGCGCCGATCGGCGCGAGCCTGGCCAGCTTGTCGGCCAGCCGGGCGGCGGTGCCGACGGGCACGGTCGACTTGCCGACGATCAGGCAGTCCCGCGTGAGGTACGGCGCCAGCGACTCGACGGCCGCGTCGAGGTAGGAGGTGTCGGCCGCGTATTCGCCCTGCTTCTGCGGCGTGCCGAGGGCGAGGAAGTGCACGTCGCCGAACTCCCCGGCCTCCTCGTAGGAGGTCGTGAAGCGCAGCCGGCCGGATTCGAGCCCGCGGCGCAGAACGGGTTCCAGCCCGGGTTCGTGGATGGGAAGCTCACCGTTCTGGAGGCGGCGGATCTTGTCCGCGTCGATGTCTAGGCCCAGGACGTCGAATCCGAGGTCGGCCATGCACGCGGCATGCGTGACACCCAGGTATCCGGTCCCGATCACCGTGAGGCGATATGGCACGAGTGAGCTCCTTTCGATCGCCAGGCATGCTACCGGCCCTCACTACCTCGTCTGTGCCACCTGCATAAACCCAGCAAACCGTACCCGCTGGTAACAAGTTGCTCGGACGTCCTAGTATTTGTGCTATGAGCTTCCCTCTCTACGCGCCGGCCGAAGAGCACGACATGCTTCGCGAGACCGTCCGCGCCCTGGCCGATGAGAAGATCGCCCCGCGTGCGGCGGAGGCCGACGAGAACGAGGAATTTCCCTGGGACGTCTACAAGGCGCTCGTCGCGTCCGACCTGCACGCCGTACACGTCCCCGAGGAGTACGGCGGAGCCGGCGCCGACGCCCTGGCCACGGTCATCGTCATCGAAGAGGTGGCCAGGGCCTGCGCGTCCTCGTCCCTGATCCCGGCGGTCAACAAGCTGGGCACCGTACCCCTGCTCCTGTCCGCGTCCGAGGACCTGAAGTCGCGTTACCTGGCCCCGGTGGCCACCGGTGAGGCGATGTTCTCCTACGCCCTGTCAGAGGCCGAGGCCGGTTCGGACGCCGCCGCCATGAAGACCAAGGCCGTGCCGGACGGCGACCACTACGTCCTCAACGGCGCCAAGATGTGGATCACCAATGCCGGCATCTCCGAGTACTACACGGTGATGGCCGTCACGGCGCCCGGCGAAGGCGCCAGGGGCATCTCGGCCTTCGTCGTGGAGAAGACCGACGAGGGCGTCTCCTTCGGCCCCAAGGAGAAGAAGCTCGGCATCAAGGCCTCGCCCACCCGCCAGGTGATCCTGGACAACGTCCGCATCCCCGCGTCCCGCATGATCGGCGACCCCGGCACCGGCTTCAAGACCGCCCTGGCCACCCTGGACCACACCCGCATCACCATCGCCGCCCAGGCCCTCGGCATCGCCCAGGGCGCCCTGGACTTCGCCGTGGGCTACGTCAAGGACCGCAAGCAGTTCGGCAAGCCGATCGGGGACTTCCAGGGCGTCCAGTTCATGCTCGCCGACATGGCGATGAAGCTGGAGGCGGCCAGGCAGCTCACCTACCACGCGGCCGCCAAGTCCGAACTCGCCATGCACGGCACCCCCCAGAAGGACCTGACGTTCCTGTCCAGCGCCGCCAAGTGCGCCGCCTCGGACGCCGCCATGGAGATCACCACCGACGCCGTCCAGCTCCTGGGCGGATACGGCTACACGCGTGAGTTCCCGGTCGAGCGCATGATGCGCGACGCCAAGATCACCCAGATCTACGAGGGCACCAACCAGATCCAGCGCATGGTCATGGCCCGCCAGCTCCTCAAGTAGCGATTGACGCACCCGGTCCTCTCGTTGTGGGGGCCGGGTGCCGAAAGTCCCCGAATCGACGTCCCTCAGTATGCGTCCGCAGTACGGTAGTGGGCAGTTCGTCAATATCTCGATGGCGCATATTATGGTGACAGGGGACGCAATGCTCATTGCGGACAGTTCAGGCGACGGCGCTAATGTCGACTGTATTTTCTGTAAACCGGACGACCCCTCGCTCCATACGACTCTGTGTGAGAACGAGTTGTTCTATGCGCGGTTCGACAATTACCCCGCCAATCCGGGCCACGTCGAGGTCGTGCCCAAACGGCATGTCGAGTCTTTCTTCGAGCTCGATGAGCGGGAGATGCTCAGTGCTTACGCCCTGATGCGTGAAGCGAAGAACCTGATCGATGACAAACATTTTCCCGAGGCGTACACGATCGGGATCAACGACGGAAAGGCCGCCGGCCGGACCATCGACCACCTGCACATTCACTTGATCCCCCGGCATCAGGGCGACGTCGACGACCCCAGGGGCGGCATCCGCAGAGCGGCCCCGAACTGCGACCCCGACGCCTGGACGTAACGGGAACTACCGCTCACCCGACGCCACATACCATCCCGCGCGGCCCGAGAACCGGACGCGGATGCCGGAGAACCCCGCCGACTCCATATACCCGGTGAAAGTCTCCGGGCGGACGAAGGTGAACCAGCGCTCTCCTTCCAGCGACCCGCCGCTCCGCCAGCCCCCGCCTTCGCCGTCGCGCATGCTGATCACGGTGATCCCGCCCGGAACCAGCACCCGGTACGCCTCGGCCAGCGCCCCGCCCATCAAGGCCAGCGGTAGGTGCAGGAGGGAACCCGAAGCCCACACGCCCGCGACGCAGCGGTCGCGGAGAGGGAGCGAGAGCGCGTCCAGCCGCAGGAAGCCCGACGGACCGGCCGAACGGCTCCGCGCCCAGGTGAGCATGCCGGGGGAGTAGTCGCCCGCGACCACCCGGCGACCCAGGGCCGCCAGCAGGCGGGTGTCGCGCCCGCCGCCGCATCCCAGGTCGAGGACGGGCGGGCCGTACGGCGCGCGGTCCGCGAAGCCGACGACCTCCTGCCGGAGGCCGGGAAACTGGTCGTAGTCCTCGGAAATCTCACCATAGGCATCGGCATGGGCGTCATAAGCGGCGCAAGTGGCACGGGTGATGTCACGGAGGAGATCAGGCATTTTCGAATCCGTCCTGCCCGAGAACGAAGCCCAGGGAATTCAGCACGTGCCAGACGCGCTGCGCGTCCATGTCATGGTAACCATGGGAGACATCGATGCTCACGCAACCCATGAATTTCGCGTGGGCATTTCTGACCGGGCTGGAGAAGACCGCGCCGCGATGGCTGTAACGCTGGAACTCCTCCCACGTGAATCCCATGACGGCGTCCACGCCGGCCGTCCTTTTGAAGGCCTCGAACGCCGCTTTGTCGGTCAGATTCCGGACGAGTTCCTCCACGTTGACGCTGGTCTCCTGATCGTGCTTCCAGCACAGTCCGACGACCCCGACCCCCGGCGTGGGACGGAGCTTCCTGGTGGCAGGGGCCGAGCTCGCCAAGGTCTTCGCCGACCAGGGCTTTCAGCTGTTCGACATCGGTTACGCCACCGAGGAGCGAGAGGTCCGCCTGCGCCGGGCCGACGGCAGGGTCGAGGATCTTCCCGGTGTCCCGTGGCGACACGCCACCTGAAGGGTCAGCGGCTCCAGATCTGGGTGGCTCGGGGGAGGTCCCTGACGGTGCCGCCTTCCGGGATCATGCCCCAGAGGAAGGGGATCAGGTACGTGGGGGGTTCGCCCAGGTGGGTGGCGAGTTCTTCGTCGGTGATCTTGAGGGTGAAGACCGGGCCTCGCTGAGCGGAGTCCCAGCCCTGTTCCACGGCCTGGCGGACGCATCCGGCGACCAGGACGGGGCGGACCGCGATGGTGCGCTCGCCCACGTGGTTGTCCGGGCGGCCGCAGGGGAGCGACACCATCAGGACGCTGCCCGGCTCCTCGGCTCGTTCGACGGTGAAGGTCAGCGGGGCCCGGTCGTCGCCGGGCCGGCGGCTGAGCCGCCAGCGGAAATCGGCGCCGTCGACGGTGATCGGGCGCGAGCCCTTCCTCGACATGGTCATGGCTCCGGTCTCCGTCCTCTCGATCGGGTCGGAGACTATCGGACGCGCTCCAGGACCACGATCGGGATCTCCTGGAGCGCGGCGGCGGCGTAGGGGCGGTAGGCCGGGGCGACGGCGAGCATCATCGCCCACAGCCGGGCGCGTTCGGCGCCGGTGGTGGTTCTGGCGCGGGCTTGGAAGCGGTCGGCGAGGATCTGGACGTCCACCTCGGGGTTCGCCACCGTGTTCAGATACCAGTCCGGGAGCGGCGCGCCATAGGCGCTGCCCGACGCGACCAGCACGTAGGCGTCGCCGTCCTGTCCGAAGAACAGTCCGGTACGGCGCCGCACCCCGCTCTTCCTGCCCACAGTCGTCAGGACGAGGTTGGTCACGCCGCCTTCCATGTAGCCGTCCCGGCCGTCCGTCGCCAGGTAGCGGCGGACGTGCTCGGCGACGGATCGGTCCCTGCTGTCGGTGGTCTCGGTCATGCGGCCATGGTGCGTGGCGGGACTTCGGATTTTCTTCAGAGCGGTTGGAGATGGGCGAGCAGGAGCTTGACGAACAGCACGGGCGCGAGCCAGCCGATCGCCGCCGGGATCGCCAGCGGCAGCGCCAGCCCGATCGCGAGCGCGGTGCAGCCGAAGGCGACCGGCCGCCGCACGTCCGAGGGCACGCTGACGGTGATGACGGCGCCCCCGAGGGCCAGCGCGTAGACGACGGCGGCGGCGGTCCACGTGAATCCGGGTACGACCAGGGCGAGCAGGAACGGCTGCACATGGATGGCGACGAATCCCACGTGATGCCGCCAGGTACGGCCCGGCCGGTGGAAGTGCCGTTTGGCGGCGGTGGTGGCGTTGACGGCGGCCCCGCCGTACAGGTCGAAGGCCACGATCGCGATCAGCACGAGCGGCAGCGCGGACAGCCCCGCGCCATAGGCCAGCGTGGTGGCGAGAACGGTGCCGGCCACGGCGCTGGTGTAGACGACGGCGCGGTCGCGCGGGGTGGCGCCGGGGGCGATGAGGCGATCGTCGAGCGTGCGGTGGGTGCTCATGCGCGCTCCCTCAGGCCCTCGACCACGACCTCGAGGACGGGGCCCGCCAGGTCGGCGATCGGCACCTCGGGGTCGACGAGCCACTGCAGCACCACGCCTTCGATGGCGCCGACGATGACGGTGGCGTGCGGCAGGCCGAGGCCGGGGCGGATCTGGCCGATCAGTTCGGCGACGGCCTCGCGGTAGGCCTTGTACGCGGGGCGCATGTGGTCGGTCGCCCACAGGTCGAGCAGGGTTCTGGCCAGATCGGGCGCGCCGGCGATCACGTCGATGGTGCCGCGGACCAGCAGGCCCAGGCGCTCCAGCGGCGGGTCCGTGCCGTTCAGGGCTTGGCGGAGGATGGCGTCGGCGTCGGCGGTGTATTGGGAGAAGGCGGCTTCCAGGAGGGCGTCGCGGCTGTCGAAGTAGAGGTAGACGCTGCCCTTGGCGATGCCGGCCTCCTCCGCGACGTCGTCGATGCGCGAGGCGGCGAAGCCCTTGCGCGCGAAGACGCGGACGGCGGCGGCCAGGATCTCCTGCTTGCGGGCCGCCTTGTCCACTCGTTTCGGTGACATGAGCCTATTATGACTGACTGGTCAGTCATCGTAAAGGACTTTGATGTTGCCGCTTCCGCTTCTGGCGGTGATCGTGTCCGGGCTGTCGCCGTTCTTGACCTTGGTGCTGACCGAGCCGTCCTGGCTCTTGGCCACCACCTTGTACACGCCGGCGGGCACCGCGGTCACCACGCCGCCGTCCCGGGAGAGGACGTCCACGTTCGCCGGCCGTACCGCGAACCGCAGGTGGATCGCGCCGAAGTCGGTGCGCACGCGCACCCGGCCCGAGCGCAGGCGCTCCCCGGTGACCGCGCCCTCGGTCCGCAGGCGCAGGGCGCCGGCCATGTCGATCACGCGGATCGACTCCGTCGCCGCGATGTCGACGTCCTGCGCCAGGCCGGTGGCGATCACCCCGTCGCTGCCCTCGACCACGAGCTTGATGCCGGGCGGCACCGTGATCAGGTAGCGCCCGCCGCAGTCGCCGATGACCATGTTGCAGTTGGCGCTGAGCCGCAGCATGTCGCCGGACAGTGACCAGGAGGAGTTGCCCGTTTCGGCCGCCTTGCCCTTGAGCCACCGGTCGACCTTGACCACTCCGGGCGAGCCCTTCTCGACCCGGAGCCCGCCGAGCGACGACTTGATCGTGAGCGTGCCACCGGTGTGGGTGAACGTCTGTGCCGAATGCTGCTCGGGCGCGTCGAGTTCCACGCCGCAGCCCGCGAGGAGCGCGATGCCCGCGGCCATCACCGCGATTCGTCTCATGGAAGAGATCGTCGCGCGGCCGCCGCCCCCCGCCATCGGCCGCGCGACCGACCCGGCATCGGCCGAACGGCCAGATTCACAGGGCCTTGAGAACCTCGTGCACGTGCCGCAGCGGGGAAGAGCCGACCGGGCGCAGCACGACGGTGTCCACCCCTGCCGACCACAGCGCGCGGACGTGGCCCGCGGCCTGCTCGACGCCGCCGACCGCCATGGCCACCTCCTCCGGCGCCACCTTCAGGAACGCGCTGTACTCGGCCACGATCGGCCGCGCCACCTGCTCGGCGTCGTCGCCGACGTACAGGTGAGTGAAGGCGACCAGCTCGTGCGGCCCGTCCGCGGCGATCCGCGCGCGCACCCACGGCACCCGCGCCGCCCCGAAGCCCTCGGGGATGATCGTCCCGTCGGCCACACGTCCCGACAGCGCGAGCGACCTGGGGCTCAGCACCCCCGCCAGCACGGGCGGCGGCTCGGCGGGCGGGTGGACGAGCGAGACGCCGTCGAGGTGGACGGCCTTGCCGTCCACGACCACGCTCTCGCCGCGCAGCAGCGCCCGCACGCTCGTGATCGTCTCCTCAAGCAAAGCCAGCGGAGACGGTACGGCCGCGCCGACCTGCCGCATCCACGCCTGGACACCGTGCCCGACCCCCGCGGCCAGGCGGCCGGGATGGAGCCTGGCCAGGTTGCCGAACTCCATGGCCAGCAGGGCCGGGTTCCGCAACGGCGCGGGCGCGATGCCGAGGCCGACGCGCAACCGCGAGCTGGCGGCCAGGGCGGTGGCGGCCGAGGAGACGCCGCCTGTCCAGCCGAGGTCCTCCACGACCCACAGGTCGTCCACGACGGTGGCGTCGAGCTCGCGGGCGAAGGGGACGAGCCGCTCGGGCGGCAGGTCGCGGTCGAACATCACGCCGAGTCTCACGGGGCCCTCCAGTAGTAACGGAACAGCCTGCCGACCTCGGAGTATCCGGCCCGCCGGAAGGCGTTGGACGTGGGGGTGTTGGCCACGTCGGTGGCGGCCACGATGCGCTCAACCCCGGCCTCGGCGAGCGTGCGGGTGCCCTGGGCGAGCAGGTCGGAGACGTAGCCCTTGCCACGGTGCTCAGGCACGACACCGATGTAGGCGATGGAGTGGTCGTCGGGGGCGACCAGGCCGACGGGCTCCTCGGCCGCGTAGCCGATGACGAACCAGTCGGGCTTGCCCTTGCGGTTGATCAGGTCGTCGTACATGGACCTGGCCTCGTGCTCGGGGCCTACGGTGGCCAGCTCGACCTGAGTGTCGTGGTCGAGTGAGCCTTCGGAGACGCGTACCAGCACGTCGAGCACCTCGCGCTCGGTGTGCTTGCGGGCGGGGCGGTAGGTGAGCCGGCCGGAGTCGGCGGGGATGTCGCTGCCGGAGCCCCATTCCAGCCGCACCCGTTCGACCTCCAGCGTGAAGCCGGCGCCCATCAGCGCGTCGTGCTCGACCGGCCGGTCCACGGTGGGGGTCATCCCGGGGGACAGAGCGATGTCATGGAAGATCTTGGTGAGCCCCACGTCGGCCAGGCCGCGCCGCAGCAGCGCCGCGCCGGTGGCCGGGTCGGGGCCGGGGGAGAAGTGCCACGTGATCACCGGTTCTGCGCCCCGGTAGGGGGCCCAGAAGCACACGCGAGCGTCGCCGTCGGTGAAGCACCACTCGGGCCTGACCTTGCCCTCGTCATGGGCGGCGATGAGCTGGGAGCGCGCGGGCTCGGGGAACTGATCGAACAATGCGAATGCCTCCACGGACAAAGAACGTCAGTGGGAGCTTAGGCCGCCGTGGTCAGTGTGGCGCGTGCCGCCGTGACAGAAGGGCTGGTCACGAAGTGCTGGTCGAGGTTGGTGATGGTGAGAAGGTGTGTGATCATGCCCGGTTCCACGACCAGGACGAGCCGTCCCGAGAGCTCCCGTACGTGGTTGAGCGCGCCCACGAGCACACCGAGCCCGACGGAGTCGCAGAACGGGACCTCGGTCAGGTCGATCACGAGATGGGGAGGATCGGCTCCGCTCCACACCGCGTCGATGGCCTCGCTGAGACGGGGCGCCCCTGAGACGTCTAGATCTCCGCGGGCGTGGACGACCGTACAGCCTTCCTCGTGCCAGGACCTGACCTCCATGCCCGTCACCTGCCCGGATTGCAGGCTCTTATGCTTGTTTCCGGCAGATGTTCTGGGATGCGGTCTTCGTCGTAGGGGTCGCGGTGGAGCTCGGCTTGGGGCTCGGCTCGCCGGACGGCTTGAGCTTCTTGATCTTCGGCTGGTCCGCGCCGATGACCACTTCGATGCCCGGGATGTCGGCCTCGCGCAGCTCGGCGCCGGGGATGGCCGCCGCCACCGTACGCGCGGAGTCGGCCCGGCCGGGGCCGTACCGGATGATCGTCTTCTTGTAGTCCTTCTTCGTCGTGTTGCCCGGCTCGCCCGGGACCTGGAAGCCCGACTCCTTCAGCGCGGTCTTGGTCCGCGCGCCCAGACCGGTGATCAGCGTGCCGTTGAGCACCTTGACCGAGATGCGCTCCGGCGGGATGGTCGTCGTGGCGGACGGCGTCGCGCTGGGCGTCGGCTTGGGCGTGGGCTTGGCGAGGTCCTCGTCGGCGGCGATGCGGCGGAACAACTCCTTGGCCGCGTCCTTCTCCCACAGCACCGCCGACTCGCCGGTCGGCGTCTTGAAGTCGAGATTGGCCAGGGGGACGGTGGCGAAGCGCACGTCGTCGAGCGACACGTCGCGCATCTGCGTGGCCAGCCCCAGCAGCCCGTCGTCCGGGTCGATCTTGATGGTCCTGAGCGTGGAGTTGACGAACGCGGCCAGCCGCGCCGGGTTGCCCAGCGTGCCGGCGCTGAGCGCCTTGTTGAGCAGCGCCGAGATGACCTGCTGCTGGCGGTCGATGCGGTCGAGGTCGGAGCGGACGGTGGCGCGGGTGCGCGCGTAGCCGAGCGCCTGGGTCCCGGCCAGCTCGTGGGTGCCGGCGGCGAGGTTGAGCCCGGTCTTGGGGTCGTTGATCGGCACCGGTGTGCACACGGTCACGCCGCCGAGCGAGTCGACCACGTCGATGAAGCCGAGGACGTTGACCTCGATGTAGCGGTGGATCTTCAGCCCGGTCGCCTGCTGCACCGCCTTGACCGCCAGCGGCGCCCCGCCGAACTGGTAGGCAGAGTTGATCTTGTGCTGGCCCTTGCCGGGGATCTCGGTCCAGGTGTCGCGGGGGAGGCTGACCACGGTCACCTTGCGGTGGTCGGCCGACAGATGGATCACCATCATCGTGTCGGTGCGCTCGCCGCTCTCCCGGCCCAGTTTCAGCTGGTTCTGCTGCCGGCGGGTGAGGTTGTCGCGCTTGTCCACGCCGACCAGCAGGATGTTCATGGCGCTCGTGGGGGCGGACTCGGTGATGCCGGCGTCGACCCCGGCGATCTGGCGCGGCGTCGCCCACACCACACCGGTGCCGACCAGCACCGCCGTCGACAGCGCCCCCGCGATCAGCAGGTTACGCCGCCGGGCCTTGGCGCTCTTGGGGGGCTTGCGCTTGCGGCCGCTCGCGAGCCTGACGCCGCCGTAGGCGTCGCCGCCCACATGCACTCCCGCGTCCTCCTCGCCCGGCCCGCCCATGCACTGCCCCCTTTATCCTGCCGGAGGGATCTGGCTTTCGATTGCCTTCCTCCCCTGCTCGTACAGTAGCGTGAGGCCCGCCATGAAGCAGTTGCCCGACTCGCCGCACGCGCACGCGGATACGCGCGCCTGGCCACCCATCTCCGTCGTCATGCCCATCCTCAACGAGGAGCGGCACCTCCAAGAGGCCGTCGACATGATCCTGTCCCAGCGATACCCGGGCGAGATCGAAGTCGTGCTGGCCGTAGGACCCTCCCATGACCGGACGCAGGAGGTCGCCGACGCCATCGCGGCGGCCGACCGGCGGATCACGGTCGTCCCCAACCCCACCGGGCGCACCCCCAACGCGCTCAACGCCGCCATCGGCGCCTCCCGCAACAAGATCATCGCCAGGGTCGACGGGCACGCCATGCTGCCCGACGACTACCTGCGCGTGGCCGTGGAGACGCTGGAGGAGACCGGCGCCGACAACGTCGGCGGCATCATGGCCGCCGAAGGGATCACGCCGTTCGAGCAGGCCGTCGCGTGCGCGATGACCTCCAAGATCGGCGTCGGCGCCGCCGCCTTCCACATCGGCGGTACGGCCGGCCCCGCCGACACCGTCTACCTGGGCGTCTTCCGCAGGGAGGCGCTGGAGCGGGTCGGCGGCTACGACGAGCACTTCCAGCGCGCCCAGGACTGGGAGATGAACCACCGCATCCGCCAGACCGGCGGGCTCGTGTGGTTCCAGCCCAGGATGCGGGTCTCCTACCGGCCGAGGCCCAACGTGAAGGCCCTGGCCAAGCAGTACTTCCACTACGGCCGCTGGCGCCGCGTGGTCTCCCGCACCCACGAGGGCACGATCAACCTGCGCTACCTCGCCCCGCCCTTCGCGGTGCTGGCGATGGCGCTCGGGCTGATCGTCTCGCCGTTCTTCCCCCTGGCGCTGATCGTTCCCGGCGGCTACGCGCTGGCCATCGTGGCCGGCTCCGCGCTGACCGGCAGCGGCCTGCCCGGGGCGGCCAAGCTCAGGCTCCCGGCGGTCTACGCGACCATGCACGTCTCCTGGGGCTGGGGCTTCCTCACGAGTCCCAGAAAGCTCGCTCGACCGCGGCGTTGAACCGCGTGAGGGCATCCGGCTCGTCCGGGCCCAGCAGGTAGGCGCGCAGCTTCCGCCGCGCGCACGCCAGCGCGTCCTCCCCGTCCAAGAACCCGGCCAGGGCCGCGAGGTCCTGGCCCAGCAACACCCCGGCGCCCGTCGTCGGGTAGCGCTCGTGGAAGGCCTTCTCCGCCATCCCCGACACGTTCGTCACCGCGTACGGCTTGCCGCTGGCCAGGAAGTCGGCCACCACGCTGGAGATGTCGGTGATCATCAGGTCCGCCTGGTTGAAGCACGCGTACAGGTCCGGCTTCGTCACCACGAGATGCTTGACCGGCGCCCTGGCCGCCCCGCCCGACGGATGCCTGGCCTTCGACCTGGCCAGCGCGGCGGCGTCCAGCATCGCCACGATCTCCGCGTGGGCCCGCGCGGCCGCCTTGTCCCGGTGCCCGGTCAGCGGATGCGGCTTGTAGACCACTCGCAGCTCCGGCTCGTGGTCGAGCAGCGCCCGCACGATCCGCGGCCCCATCGTGGTCAGCGAGGTGTGGTGCAGGTCGTCCGTCCATCCCTCCCACGTCGGCGCGTACAGCACCGTCCGGTACGGCAGGCCGGGCCCCTCGGCCGAGATCCCCTCCAGCTGGGGCCGTCCCACCTCGTGCACGTTCTCGTCCCGCACCCCGACCCTGGCCCGCCGGTAGCGGTCGCGCCCGGCGGGACCGGCCACCCACACCTCGTCGTAGACCCGCGAGAACGGGTTGAACGACGCCTCCTTGTCGCTGTCGCCGTGCCCGACGAAGACGCTGCGCATGCCGGGGATGCGCAGCATGTGGATGTTCTTGCCGACGTTGGCCACGTACAGGCACAGCCGGGCGCTGCCCAGCGCGTGGAAGCCCATGAGGTCGGCCGACGACGGGATGCACAGGACCGGCAGCGTGGTCTGGCCCAGCCGGTCGGCCAGGCCGCGCTCGCGCAGGACCACGATGGCCCGGCGGTCGATCCGCTCCAGCGTCGCCAGCCACATCCTGGCCTGGTAGGCGGCCTCGTTGGCGCCGCTGAAGTACAGGATGACCTCGGGGTGGTAGTCCCTGACCTGCTTGTCGACGACGGCCAGGATGCGGGGGGCGTCGGTCAGCGGGGCGGCCCGCCGTACGTAGGGGATGAGGAGCAGCACCCCGGCGCAGCCCAGCAGCAGGCCGAGAGCCGCGCCCGCGGCGGCGGCCAGTCCGCCCAGCGCGGCGCCGAGCACGGGCAGGACGTCGAGGTAGAGGAAGCGCACGCCGCGGTAGTTGGTGAGGAACTCGGGCGGCGTCTTCGGGAGGTTGAGCGCGGTGACGTCGAGGTGGCGGGTGGTGACCGGCATGGTGGCGACGGTCTGGCGCAGCCGTATGGCGAGGCTCGTCTGCACCGCGCGGACCCCGTGCATCGCGAACAGCCCGACGGCCAGTGCCGTGAGCCAGGGCGAGCCGGGGCCCGTGGTCTTGGCCACGAGGATCACCGCGGCCATCTCCCTGATCACGAAGCGCACTGTGACGCCCAGGTGCACCCGCGAAAGCAGGTCCACGAACGGCCTGGCCACGCGGGCCGCGAGGTGCTCGGCGAGGTAGGAGAGCGCGGCCACGGCGGCGAACAGCAGCGGGTGCGGCCACAGGGCGGCCAGCAGCAGGACCGGATAGCTGCCCAGAAGCACGGCCTTGACACAGAGTCTCCGCATGCATTCGGACAGTAACAGCTTTAGGTCCCGTCGAGCCGGACGTCGATCACCTGCCCCGTCAGGTCGGAAATCAGCACGTCGAGTGAGGTCTGGGCGACGGCGCGCGGAGACAGCAGAGTGTTTGCGGGTTCCTCGCCGAAGGCGCGTTCGCGCATGGGCGTGCTGGTGCGCTCCGGGTTGACGCAGTTGACCCGGATGCCGTCGCCCGCCCACTCGTCGGCCAGCGCCTGGGTCAGGTTGACCACCGCCGCCTTCGTCGAGGAGTAGAGGCTGTAGTCGGCGCGGCCCCTCGTGTAGCTGGAGGAGGTGTAGAGCAGCAGGCAGCCGTTGCTTTCGCGCAGGTACGGATAGGCGGCGCGGGCCACGTTGACCGGGCCCAGGTAGTTGACCCCGACCGTCTCGGCGATCGTCTCGTCGGTGACCTCGGCCAGCTTGCCCATGTGCAGCACGCCCGCGGTGTTGACCACGTAGTCGACCCGGCCGACCTGGGCCAGCGCCTTGGCCACCGAGGAGAGGTCCTCGACCCGCACGCCGTTCTGCGTACGCGAGAAGGAGTGCACCTCGGCGCCGTGGCCGCGGGCCAGGTCCACCACGTCGGCGCCGATGCCGTAGCTGCCGCCGAAGACGACCACGCTCCGCCCGGCCAGCGCCTCGCGGTAGTCGCGCGGCTGCGGCGCCGGCGCGCCGGCCGCGGCGAGCTGGAAGAGCTTGTCGGCGATGTACACGTCGACCGGATGCGTCACCTTCATGTTGTGCTCGCTGCCCGGCACGATGTAGATCGGCACGTCCGGCAGATAACGCAGCACCACGCCGCAGTCGTCGGTGGCCGGCTGCTTGTCGAAGTCGGGGTCGGCGAACGCCCGCTCGTACGCCTCGCGGATCACCGACAGCCGGAAGCACTGGGGCGTCTGCCCGCGCCGCAGCCGCGACCGGTCGGGGATGTCGCGGATGATCTCCCCGCGCGGTCCCGGCACCGCCACGACGACCGTGTCGGAGCTCGGGATGGCCACGTCCACGGCCGAATAGGTCTCCAGGGCCCGAACACACTCGGTGAGGATCCGGGGCTCCAGGAGCGGTCTCACGGCGTCGTGCAGGAGCACGTTGCACTCCTGCGGGCCGAGCGCCTTCAGCGCCCGCCACGTCGTCTCCGTACGGCTCGCGCCACCCTCAATGATCTTGCTGACCTTGCCGAAACGCCCCCGTGCCACGATCTCCTCGACCTGGTCGGTGAAGCCGGGAGTCATCAGCACCACGATCTCGTCGATCTCCGGCGCGGAGTCGAACAGGGCCAGCGTGTGCTCCAGGATCGTCCGCCCGGCGATCTTGATCAGCTGTTTGGGCGTGTTCAGCCCGACACGCTGACCGACCCCGCCGGCCAGAACCACCCCTACAGAGCGCAACCGAGAGTCCATGCCGCGAGCGTAACGGTCTTGTTCCGTGATATCGCGTCGCCAGGTCGCTACGCTGTGTCCACGCACTCCCTCGCGACTGGGAGGAGACCTGCGCTTTGCCCGATTCACTCACGCGAGAGATCACCGCCACATCCGTGGCCATCCTCGCCACGACACCGGCCGCCACGCTCTCCTGCGCCGACGGAACCCTGCTCGACCGGATCAGCGACCAACTCGTCACGTTGCCCGTGCGCGACGTGCAGGTGCTGTCGTCCGGCAACGGGCTCAGCTCCGACCTGCGCGGCGTGGCCAAGCTGGCGCGCGTCTGCGCCGGTCCCGTCGCGGTGCTGCCCGCCGACCTGGTCGCCCACACCGAGGCGCTCGCCCTGGTGCTCGAACATCCGGCCCGTGGCTCGGCGGCGCTGGTCAGCCACGACCCCTCCGCCGCGCCCCTGCGCCCGCCCGTGCGCGTCGAGGGCGGCAAGGTCGTGGCCGCGGGCAGTTCCTTCCACCTCGTCCCCGAGGCCAACGCCACCTTCCGCGGCGTCCTTCAGGCCGGCGAGGCCGACCTCGGCAGCCTGGCCGAGGTCGCGGAAGAGCTCGCGGAACTGGCCGAGACCGGCCGGCTCGGCCCGGTCAGCCCCGTCGAGGCGATCGACCTGCTGCTGGTCGGGCTGGTCCGATACGGCGTGCGGGTGCGCGCGGCGGCGATCGGGCCGCTGCACAGCGACCGGGTCACCGCGCAGGCCTCCGCCGACAGCGCCATCGAGCGGCTGTCGGAGGTGGACGAGTCGCGGGTGCGGCTCAACTTCGCGGTCAAGGACGACGACGGCTTCTTCGCCACCCACTTCGTCTCGGTCTGGTCGCGCTACCTCATCAGGCTGGCGGCCAGGCTCCGGCTCACGCCCAACGCCATCACCGGGATCTCGATCGGGCTCGCCGTACTGGCGGCCGTGTGGTTCTCGGCGGGCACGCGTGAGGCGCAGATCGCCGGAGCGGTGCTGCTCTACCTCTCGTTCATGCTCGACTGCCTCGACGGGCAGGTGGCCCGCTACACGCGCACCTTCTCGCCGCTCGGCTCGTGGGTCGACGCGATGGCCGACCGGCTGAAGGAGTATGTCGTCTATGTCGGGCTCGCCATCGGGTACGCGGCCGGGCTGCCCTGGACCGGCGGCGGCCCCGGCGGCATCTGGTACCTGGCCGCGGCCGCGATGGTCCTCCAGGTGGTCAGGCACACCATCGACTTCGCCTTCGGCGGCGCGGTCTCCGACGCCGCGCGGATCGGCTCGTCCTTCGCCCGCCCGGCCCGCTCCCTGCTGGAGTCGGCGGACGAGGGGCGCTACACCGTGCCGAAACAGGGGATGCTCGGCCTGGCCCAGCGCATGGAGGGGGAGAGCGTCCTGCGCTGGCTGAAAAAGATCATCGTCCTGCCGATCGGAGAGCGGATGGCGCTGATCGCGATCACCGCCGCGGTGTTCAACGCCCGCGTCACCTTCCTCTCCCTGCTCCTGTGGGGCGGCGTCGCCGCCCTCTACTCGCTCGCCGGGCGGATCGCGAGGTCGATGGCGAAGTGATCACCATTCACATGACTCCGGTCCCCGCCAGCACCGTCGTCGCCTACCGCGACGACGGGCCGCTCTCGCGCGGCATGGGCGCCCTCGTCGCCGGGCAGCTGCCGCCCCTGCCGCCGCTCATCGCGGGCGCCTTCGTCACCGGCATCCTGCTGGTGATCGGCGTCGGCGGCGCCAACGGTCTCGCGGTGTTCGCGCCGGCGGTCACGCTGCTGCTGGCCGGTCCCGGCAGCAGCGCGCCGCACGACGGCCGCCTCGACTGGCTGTGCCCGCCGATCCTGCGGGTCATCGAGTACGCCTTCGTGGCCAGCTGCGGGTTCGGCCACGGGGTCCACCCCGTGCTGATCTTCATGCTGCTGGGCGCGATGGCCTTCCACCACTACGACCTGGTCTACCGGATCAGGCAGCGGGTCTATCCGCCGCCGTGGCTGACGACCTTCGGCCTCGGCTGGGACGGGCGGATGATCGCCGTCTCGCTGGCCGTACTCGTATCGCTGCCCACGGCGGGGTTCGCGTTGCTGGCCCTCTACCTTTGGTTGTTGTTCGGCTGGGAAAGCGTCACCTGCTGGCTCGCCGCGCCCAGATCCGGGGTGGAAGCAACGGATATGGGAACACAGGACTAAGAGCGGATTACCCTCGCAGGGCGAAAAGGCAACTAACCTTTGGGGCCTGGAGAGTCACGCTCGACTGAGGAGTGCACGTTGCTGGGAATGGTGCTGGCCGCTGGAGCCGGACGACGCCTGCGGCCGTACACCGACACGTTGCCTAAAGCGCTCGTGCCGGTCGACGGTGAGACCACGATCATGGACATCTCGCTGCGCAACCTCGCCGAGGTGGGCCTGCGCGACGTCGTGGTGATCATCGGCTACGCGGCGGGGACGGTCGAGGAGCGCAAGGCCGCGCTCGAGGAACGCCACGGCGTCAACCTCACGCTCGTGTACAACGACAAGGCCGAGGAGTGGAACAACGCCTACTCCCTGTGGTGCGCGCGCGACTACTTCGCGCAGGGCGCGCTGCTGGTCAACGGCGACACCGTCCACCCCGTCTCGGTCGAGAAGACGCTGCTGTCCGCGCCGGAGACCAGCGACATCCTGCTGGCCGTCGACGACGTGAAGAAGCTGGCCGACGAGGAGATGAAGGTCACCCTGGAGGGCGGCTCGCTCAAGCGCATCACCAAGCTGATGGACCCCGCCGAGGCCTACGGCGAGTACATCGGCGCCACGCTGATCCGTCCCGGCGCCGCCGACCGCCTGGCCGACGCGCTCAAGACCACCTTCGAGCGCGACCCTCAGCTCTACTACGAGGACGGCTACCAGGAGATGGTCAACCGCGGTGAGCAGATCCACGCCGCCCCCATCGGCGAGGTCGACTGGGTCGAAGTGGACAACCACGACGACCTGGCCAAGGCTCGCACCATAGCCGTCAATTACTGAGGGAGGCGCAGATGCCGCTTCTCGCGAGGATGCTGCCCGCGCCGCTCACCATGGAGGTACGGCGCGGCGCGGTCGCCCAGCTGGGCGCGCTGCTCAACGACAGCCGGGTGGCCACCTCCGGCAGGGTCGCGGTCGCCGTCGGCCCCGGCCAGGGCGACCACATCGAGGGCCTGATCGCCCCCACGCTGGATCAGGCCGAGGTCTTCCGCGTGGCCGACGGCTCCGTCGACGCGGCCGTCTCGCTCGGCGGCGACCTGCGCAAGGGCGCCTACGAGGTGGTCGTCGGCGTCGGCGGCGGACGGACCATCGACGCCACGAAGTACGCCGCGTCGCTGGCCGGCATCCCCATGGTCGCGGTGGCCACGAACCTCTCGCACGACGGCATCTGCTCGCCCACCGCCTCGCTGGTCTACGAGGGCGGCAAGGGGTCGTTCGGCGTGCCGATGCCGCTGGCGATCCTGGTCGACCTGGACTTCGTCCACGCCGCGCCCGAGTCGCTGGTGCGTTCGGGGGTGGGCGACGTGATCAGCAACCTGTCGGCGATCGACGACTGGCAGCTGGCCAACGTCGAGCGCGGGGAGCCGATCGACGGGCTGGCGTGCTCGATGGCGCGTACCGCGGCGGAGGCTCTGATCGGGCGTAAGGACTCCATCGAGACCGACGCCTTCCTGACGGTACTGGCCGAATCCTTGATCTTGTCGGGCATGTCGATGGTAATCGCAGGGTCATCCCGTCCTTCCAGTGGCGGGGATCATGAGATCCTTCATGCCGTGGATCAGCTTTTCCCCGGCACTTCCAATCACGGCGAGCTCGCCGGGATCGGCACCGCGTTCTGCTATTTCCTGCGGGACGACGCCGACCGACTCCAGCAGGTCGTCGACTGCCTGAGGCAGCACCGGCTGCCCGTCGCGCCCGGTGACATCGGGCTGAGCGCGGAGCAGTTCACCGAGGCCGTCATGCTGGCGCCCTCCACCCGCCCGGGTCGCTACACGATCCTGGAGCACATGCGGCTGTCGGAATCCGAAGTGCGTGGACGGGTGGCGGACTATGTCCGGGCCTTCGGTAGCTGAGCTGCGCGCGGTAGCCCAGCCGGAGGGCCACCTCGACCGCAAGAACGGCGAGCACTGGGCGGGCGTGCTCTACATGCGCGCGATCTCGATCCGGGTCACCTGGCTGCTGGCCAAGACCCGGGTCACGCCGAACCAGCTCACCTGGGTGATGACGATCGCCGGGGTCCTGGCGGGCTTCGCGATGGCCCTGCCCGGGATCTGGGGCGCCTTCCTGGCCGCCCTGCTCGTGCAGGTGTACCTGCTGCTCGACTGTTCCGACGGCGAACTGGCCCGCTGGACCGGCAAGACCTCGCTGACCGGCGTCTACCTCGACCGGGTCGGCGCCTACTTCACCGAGGCCGCCGTGCTGGCCGGGCTGGGCTGGCGGGCTTCCGAGGTGCTGCCCGACTGGTACACGGTGATGGGCTTCGCCGCCGCGCTCGGCGCGATCCTCATCAAGGCCGAGACCGACCTGGTCGACGTGGCCCGTGCCAAGGGCGGGCTCGACTCGGCCAGTGAGGCGTCGGTGGGGCAGTTCCGCTCGGGGCTGCTGGGGCTGGGCCGGCGCGTCCTGTCGGCCACGAAGTTTCACCGGATCGTGCAGCCGATCGAGTTGTCCCTGCTCGCGCTGGGCACGGCCGTGATCGACCAACTGGCCGGAAACCTCACGGCGACCCGTGTACTCACCGTAGCCTGCCTGATAGCCGCGGGACTCCAGATGGTGTTGCACCTGGTGAGCATCTTGGCATCGAGGCGGCTTGCGTGAGCCCTCGTCGGAACCGCTCAGGCTCGGCGTCCGTCGTATTGATCGGACGTCCGCCGTTCGGTGGGGGTTCACCCACGGTTCCGATACGCTTAGCTCCACCAATATCAGGAAATATGCATACCAGCAGACTCGGTGATCATGAAAGAATGCTCCGCTCGTGCTCTCAACGCGTCAAGGTGATGACCCGTTGAAGATCTCGTGCGTCATCCTCACCATGGGCAACCGGGTCGCGGAGCTGAACCGGGCGGTCGATTCCGCGCTCAACCAGGTCGACGGCGACGTCGAGGTGGTGATCGTGGGCAACGGGGCCGACGTGCCCGAGGTGACGGCGACGCCACCCGAGGGCTCGGCCGCGATCGTGAAGACGGTCCGCCTGGAGCACAACACCGGCATCCCGGCCGGACGTAACCGGGGCGTCGAGGAGTGCTCGGGCGACGTCGTGCTGTTCCTCGACGACGACGGCTGGTACGCCAACCAGAAGGTCGTCGCCCACGTACGCGACCGCTTCGCCACCGAGCCCGATCTGGCCGTCATCTCCTTCCGCGTCATGGACCCGGAAGGCGGCGTCGGCCAGCGGCGCCACGTGCCGCGCCTGCGCGCAGGGGACCCGCAGCGCTCCTCGCCGGTCACCACGTTCCTGGGGGGCGCCTCGGCCATCCGGCGTTCCGCCTTCCTCCAGGTGGGCGGGCTGCCCGAGCGCTTCTTCTACGCGCACGAGGAGACCGACCTGGCCTGGCGGCTGCTCGGCGAGGGCTACCGGATCGAGTACGACGCCGAGACCGTCATGTACCACCCGCAGGTGCCGCCGACCCGCCACGCCGACTTCTACCGGCTCAACGCGCGCAACCGCGTGTGGCTCGCCCGGCGCAACCTGCCCTGGCCGCTGGCCGCCCTCTACCTGGTCAACTGGGTCGTGCTCACGCTGGTGCGCGAACGCTCCGGCACGGCACTGAAGGCGTGGTTCACCGGCTTCCTGGAGGGCCTGCGCACGCCGGCGGGCGAACGCCGCCCGATGGCGTGGAAGACCGCCTGGCGCATGGTGAAGCTGGGCCGCCCGCCCATCGTCTAGAGATCCACCGCGGCTCCGAAGGACATGCTCGCCCGCTCCACCGTCGTGCTCAGCAGCGCCCGTTTCGGCAGGCCCAGCTCGCTCAGCTCCTTGGCGATCGGGTGGTTGCCCAGCCTGACCAGGGCGCCTCCCGGCCGCAGCCGAACGCCCTTCGCCGACATCTCTGCGGGGATCTTCCTCGTGACGCCGTCGCGGTGGGTGTAGGCGGTCAGGGGTACGGCCGGCCTCGGCACCGGGAAACCCGGCTTCAGCAGCAGGTCGATGACCAGGCGGCCGTCCTTGCGGACGATGCAGCGCTTGTAGGGGGAGGACAACCTCAGGTCGATCTCGGCCAGCTCCTTGGGAAATCCCCACATCGAACGGCCGGCCTCCATGGTGAACGACTGGTCCACGGGTAGCCAGTGGATGAACGCCGCGGCGTTCCGCAGATCGGACAGGCCCGCTGTGCCCGCCGTACCCGGTTGACGGACCAGGAACGCCACCCCGAACTCGTGGTAGGTGTCCAGGTCGCCGTCACGGTAGTCGACGAAGATCAGCGTGCAGACGGCCTTGCCGGGGAAGACCTCGGCCACGTCCAGTCCCGAGTAGGCGATCACCGCTCGGGCGGCGTCGGCGCGTACCGGGTACATCGTGCTGCAGACCGTCGCGTCTCTCACCCGGACGGGCAGACTCACCGTTCGGCCCTGGATCAGATGCGATGCCATGCCTCCAGTACATCAACCACGAAGCGATGTGACCATTCCTGTCCGGATCCCGTCTGGTCTGATGTGACTGTCCAAGGAATGCGGAGGCCATCATCATCGAGGAGCTCTATCGCGAGCACTGGCCGCTCGTGTGCGGGTTCCTGCTGCGCCGGACCCGCGACCCCCACCTGGCCGAGGACCTCGCCCAGGAGACCTTCGTCAAGGCCACCCGGGCGATGCTCGGCTGGCGCGGAGAGAACCCGGCGGCCTGGCTGCTGGCCATCGCCCGCAACGTCCTGCTCGACCACGTGCGCCGGAGGCGGGTCGAGCTGGCCTTACCCGATCCGGACGAGCTCGGCGTCCCCTCCATGGGGGTCGACGCCCTGGAGGTACGCGACGCCCTCGACCGCCTTCCGCCCCAGCACAGGAGGCTGCTGGAGCTGGTCTACCTGGAGGGCTTCTCCATGGTCGAGGTGGCGGCGATGACCGGCAAGAAGCACAACACGATCAAGACAGCGCTATGGCGGGCCCGCGCGGCCTTCGCCGAGACCTACGGAGCCCCCGGATGAGCGAGCTGGACCTGCCCGACTTCGACCCCAAGGCCACCAGGAAGGCGGTACGGCGCGGGCTGGTCAAGACGGCCTCGCTCGTGCTGGCCGGGCTGCTCGCGCTGGTGCTGGTGCTGGTGCTGGCGCCGATCCTGGTGCAGAAGGGCAGTGGGCGGACGGACCGTATCCACGACGTGTTCGGGACGGCGTTCAAGATGTACAACCCGTCCTATCGGATCGTGCTCGGCGAATGCTGCGACACCACCCCCTGGTCGGCGAGCCTGCCGCTCACGGCCGGTCAGCTCAGGGCCTACGGCGGGTTCTACGGCAATGCGGAGGTGCCCTACGAGATCACCACGAACCTCTTCGGTGGGCTGCGGCACCTGCCCCTGGGCAACGACGCCAACACCGCGGTGGCCACCGCGCTGAGCAGGGTCGGGCACAAGTCTCCCCTCGACAAGGACGAAGCCCGCAAGATCCTCGCCGAGCTGCCGAAGGGCATGAACGTCCTGGCCATGGTGGAGTTCAACCAACCCGCGACGGCCGAGCAGCTGGTCGCGTTCGGCAAGACCTACCACGCCTGCCCCGAGACGATCGTCTACGAGGCCAGGCCCGGATCCGTGCCGATCACGTTCGGGTCGGGCACGTGGGATCGCACGCCGGTCAGGGGGACGTCGGGCTGGTGTTACGAGAACCCGACCGGGATCCTGGCGGAGTTCCGCTCCTGGGACAAGATCCTCCAGGATTCCGACGCGGCTGACCTGCGCGCCTTCGACCTCACCCTCGACCGCGTCCGCAAGGCCGCCAAGGACGGGCTCGCCTACGCCTACCTCGACGAGGGCGTGCCGGTCGAACGCCTGCGCAAGCTGCTGGAGGACCCGCGGGTGCGCGCGGTGGGCCTCATCGACGCGACCTTCGACCTCGCCCGCTTCTAGACCGCCAGTGAGTGCGCCACCCCTGCCAGCGACTCCATGCGGGCCACGAAGGCCGGGGCGTGGTCGGGCCAGTGGTGGTGCAGGCGGGCGTAGGTGTGGCCGCGGGCGCCCATGTTGGCCCTGCGGTCGGGGTCTTCCTTGAGGTCGAGTACGGCATGCCGTACCGAGTCCACGTCAAATGGGACGACGAGCCCGCAGCGAGCGGTCTGCACCAGCGTGCCCGACTGAGGAGTGGTGATGACGGGCACGCCACGCCCCATGTAGTCGAGCACCTTGGTCGGTACGCCCGTGACGTCGGCGGGCGCCAGGGAGATGCCGGCCAAGGCGCCCTCGACCATGCGCAGCGCGTGGCGGTTGGGCACATGGCCGAACCAGTCGAGCAGGCCGACCCGCTGGGCGTCGCGCAGCAACACCCGCGCCTCGCGGTCGGCCTGGCCGATGAGATCGAGGCGGATGCCGTGCGGCACCAGCCGTTCGGCGAGCGCGATGAGCTCGGCGGCGCCGCGCTCGGCCGTCAGGCGACCGAGGTGGACCACCCTGGTGTCGCCGGGAGGGGGAGGGGCGGGCGACACCAGAGTGGCCTCTGGCACCACGGATGGCGAGATCACGTGGTGGCGGCGCTCCGCGCGTGAGGCACGCCGGGAGTCGGCCGGTTCGCGTACGTCCCAGACCACCGGCGGATGCCGGTAGGGCAGGGCGCGCAGCAGGTCGGCGTCATGCACGAGCAGCAGGTCCGCGCCCCTGACGCCGCGGCGCAGGGCGGCCCGCGCCCTGCCGTGCCCGGCGCCGCGCGGTACGTCGATCGCGGTGATGGGCAGCGGTGGTGTCACGTTGAAGTAGGTGAACGGCGCCACGTACGTGATGTCGTGGTCCGCATCGAGGAGTGCGCGGATCTGCCGATGCATGATCCTGGCATCCTCGGGATGATGGTCAATCGTCGCGACACATACCCGCATGTCTTGATGCTGAGGTTTGCCCGGGTCAGTCAGGTGAAGGGCGGTGGAACTGACGATTAACTTCCGGAGGGACGGCGGTATAGCCAGGTCAAGCGTGGCTCAAGGACCCACTTGAAGACCGTGCGCGTCTCGGGCAGGCACAGGACGATGGCCAGGGCGAACGCGCTGGAGGCGATCGCGAGCACGCCCAGCGGGCCCTGCAGCCAGGGCAGGTCGAGCCAGCCCTGGTCCTTGGCGATCAGCACCGGGATGCCGTGGAGCAGATAGGCGTACAGCGTGCGGGTGCCGAGGTCGGAGTACCAGGTCTCGCCGCGCGGGACCAGCGACAGCACGGCGAAGCACATCGCCAGCGAGCAGGCCAGCAAACCGGTGCGCACGCCGAGGCCCATCCACCACGACAGGTCCATGTCCTGGTAGCTGTGCTTGAAGTAGAACGGCTTGAGCGTGGGGTCGAAGCGGGCCACCAGGATCGCGCTGGCCGCGGCGCCGACCAGCGTGACCGCCGAGAC
The DNA here is from genome assembly GCF_044457485.1 of Nonomuraea sp. NPDC050540. NCBI lineage: Bacteria > Bacillati > Actinomycetota > Actinomycetes > Streptosporangiales > Streptosporangiaceae > Nonomuraea > Nonomuraea sp. NPDC050540. The sequence continues at coordinate 280,587 of NZ_JBITHA010000009.1, read as the reverse complement.
GATCTTGATCCACCTGCGGTTGAGCAGCTCGAAGTGCTCGGGCCGCATGACCAGGCCGATCACGAAGAAGGGCAGCAGGCCGAAGAAGCGGTCCATGCTGAAGTCGCCGCTGATCTGCGAGAACCCGGCGAACAGGTAGATCGCGATGGCGACCGGGATGGGGAACTTCATCCGCTTCCACACCGGCGTCGACAGCCGCCAGAACAGCAGCGCCAGCAGGTACCAGTTGAGCCACGCCGGATCGATGATCGTCAGGCTCCACTTCTGCCCGACGGCGGTGCGGAGCACGGCGTAGCCGACCTCGACGATCACGTACGGGATGACGAACGTGTCGACGAGCTTGTTGGTCTTGGCGTTGGAGTTCCAGAAGTTACGCGACAGGTAACCGCTGATCAGCACGAACAGCGGCATGTGGAACATGTAGATGAAGATGTACAGCGACCGCGAGGAGTCGGTGTTGAGCGTCGGTACCAGCGAGTGGCCGACGACCACCAGCGCGATGAGCACGAACTTGACGTTGTCGAGATAAGGGTCGCGCTTCTTGGCCGGCGGCGGCGCCGGCTCCGGCTCGTCCTTCTCCTGCCCCCAGAAACCCGCGTCCTGCCCCGGCAGCGGCCACCGGTTCTTGGCGTCGGTGCTGTCCTGCTGCTCGATGGTGGTGGCAGGGACGGTGGACCGGGTGTCAGTCACGTGGCAGACGCTCAGTTCGTTCGGGGTCGGGGGAACGCGACCGTCTGTCTCGACTGACGCCTGGACGACGTCGTACGAGCGCAGTCGCCGACCTCACAACACTAGCGCCGCGGGACACTCCTGTCTCCGAAGGAGCGCCAAGAAACCCCGTATCCACAGGGAACTTGGAGGTTAGGTGCACACGTTGGACTGGTTTGCACTCACAGTGTTCTGCTTGACGTCTTCGGATACCTTCGTCACCTTTACGCCCTTCCAGTCGTCGCCGACGATCAGCTGGATCACCGGCGGTTTCGTGCCGCCGACGGGCTCCGCGGGCGGGACGGTGGAGGTGTAGGGCTCGGTGGTCAGCGGCTTCACGCCGCCCTTGGCCGGGGTGACGGCCGGTGAGGTCGCCTTGCCCACGACGCCGGCGTAGTCCTCGCCGTTGGTGGCCTTCTTGCCGTAGCGCAGCTCGGTCTTGGCGACGCTGCCGGTCGCGGGCTTGTAGTTGCCCAGGCTGACGACCCGGAAGCCCTCCTTGGTGAGCTGGTCGGCGACTTCCCTGGCCTTGCCCTGGGTGGCGGTGCCGTTGAGGACCTGGACCTCGACCTGCTCGGGTTTGACCGTGATCTTCGGCTTGGCCGAACCGGTGGGGGTGGGCTCGGGCACCGCGATGTCGACGTCGGTCTTGATCATGTTGAAGAGCTCGTTGGCGGCGGGCTGCTTCCAGACCACGCGGTTGGGGTCGGTGGGGTCGGCCCCCCACGGCACCGTGATGAACTTGACGTCGCCCGCGGTCATCTTCGCCGCGCTCTGCGCGATCTGGATGAGCTTCTCGGGGTCGTCGGCCAGGCCCGGGTCCATGGTGACCGACTGGCCGGCCGCCTTCACGAAGCTGGACAGCTGGGGCACGTTCGTCAGCAGTTCGCTGCTGGTGGCCTTGGCGACGACCTTGCCGAGGAAGAGCTGCTGGCGGCGGATGCGCTGGATGTCGCTGCCGTCACCGTAGTTGCGCAGGCGGACGAAGCCGAGCGCCTTCTCGCCGTTGAGCTTGCTCTTGCCAGGCGGCAGCACGAGCTTGGACTTCTTGTCGTTGACGCCGCTCTTGAGGCAGATCTCGATGCCGCCCAGGGCGTCGACGATGTTCTTGAACCCGCTGAAGTCGACCTCGGCGAAGTGCTGGATGGGGATGCCGGTCAGCGTCTCCAGGGTGGTCATCGTGCAGGCGATGCCGCCGGAGTTGTAGGCCGCGTTGATCATGTCCCGGTGGGGCGGCATGATCGCGCCGGTGGTCTCGTTCTTGCACCGCGGGATGTCGACCATCGAGTCGCGCGGGAAGCTGATGAGCTTGGCGCCGTCGCGATTGGGCGAGATGTGCATCAGGATGATCGTGTCGGTGCGCTTGCCGGCGCCTCTGCGGGCGTCGAGCTGGCCGTAGCGGGCGTTGCCCTCGCCGTCGCGGGTGTCGGAGCCGACCAGGAGGATGTTGAGCGCGCCGGTGGAGTTGGCCGGGCGCGGGTTGAGGATCTGCTCGTTGACGTTCTTCTTGTTGATGGAGCCGAGCGCGTCGCGGTAGAGCGTGTAGCCGGTCAGCGAGCCGGCCACGACCACGCCGGTGAGCCCGATGCTGACCCAGGCCAGGACGCGCATCTTGTTGGGCCCGCCGCCGCTCTTGGCGCGGCGGCCGCGGGGCGGCTGGTCGTCGGGGGGCGGAGGCGGTGACGCCGCGCGACGCGGGCCGCGCATGCCGCCCGGATCGGTCTGAGCGTTCCTTCTGTCCTGGACGGACACACTCCGGTGGTCACTCATACGCCCCCCTCAGCCCCAACACGGCCCTCCTCTATTCGAAGAATTCGCCAGGCCGCATCCAGCTGGCTCGGTCGCACACTTGCGGCACGAGACTAGGTCACGTACGGCGTGCCAGGAGCCATGAATGACCGAATCGGTCGTGACCCCAGCGTGATGTTACAGGGCCAAAGCATACTCAGACCTGGACATTTCGTGGAATATCAGCGTGAAAGTCTTTACTGTTTCGGCAGGTCGGAGCGGCTGCGAAGGGCCAGGGCAAGACATGCCAGCGGTACGGCCGGCAGCACGTACCGGTAGTCGAATTCGGCCACCGCGGCCGGGACCACGAGCAGCGCCACCGCCGTTGACCAGGGCACGAGCCACTCCAGTTCCGGTCGGCGGCGGATTACGGACAGGGCTGGCGGCACGAGCAGCACCAGCAGCAGGAGGGTCCCCGGCAACCGCGCCACATCCTGGTAAGCCCGCAGCCACCCCGCGTACGGCTCCACCACCCGGGTCGCGATCGGCCCGCCCTCGTAGCGCTCGGCCAGCTCGGCGCCCAGCTGCGCCGCGTGCCTGCCGGGCGGGCCCGGCTCCCGCGACGGGAACTCGTAGTAGTCGTAGATCTCCTGGTCGGGGTAGACCGGGCGGCCCCAGGTGAACGTACGGGCCAGCTCAGAGGCGATCGAGGCGGCGTAGTCGAGCGGCTGCGAACGGATGGCCAGCAGGGCGAACCGCCCGGCCAGGGCGTCGTTGGCCCGCGAGAACGTGATGCCGGGCAGCCTGACCAGCGGGGTGTCCTGCGACCAGATGTACTCCTGCGAGGGCGGGCGGCGGTCCGGCGGGCGGGGGTCGCAGAGCACCCGCAGGTCGGGCGGCGGGTCCATCTTCTGGCAGTCGGCGAACGACTGCGCCCTGGCGTAGAGGAAGACGCCGTTGGCGCCGACCAGGCCGGCGCGGTCGTAGGTGGCGTAGAACCAGCCCATGTACGCCATGACCGGGACCAGGGCCGCGGCCAGCAACACGCCGGTCAGGGCGAGCCGCCCGCGGATCAGGAACCAGCAGGCCAGCAGCACGACCAGGGGCTGGCCGATCGTCCTGGTCAGGGTGGCGGCGGCCAGGAGAAGGCCGATGGCGGTCGCCGTGCGCCAGGTCATCCGGTCCCGGATCGCCAGCACGACGGCGGCGGTGACCAGGAACATGAACAGGGTGTCGGAGACCAGCAGATGTTCCAGCTCGATCTGGTACGCGTCCAGGAGGACCGGGGCCGTCGCCAGCGTCCTGATCCAGGGGCGGGCCCTCCGGGCGGCCAGGTAGATCATGGCCGCGACCGCGAGACCCATGAGGTGCTGAACCGCCGTGACGGCGGCGAAGCTGTGGAACGGTTCCAGGAGCTTGAGGAACATGGAGTACCCGGCCGGGCGTACCAGGTCGGGGCGGGGGCGGAAGACGGTGACGATGTAGGTGTAGGAGTCGGGGAACCACAGGGCCGGACGGAAGCCGAGCATCGTCAGCAGGCGCAGGACGGCTCCCGCGGCGAACAGGCCCACGAACCAGCGATGCCGCTTGGCGGCCCGGACGGCACGGCCGAGGACCGCCGCTCTTTCGATGCCGGGCTTCTCGGGTTGTTCGGGCCTTTCGGGTGCCGGGGCCGCCGCGCCGGGCCGGTCCTGTGCCTGGCGGGAGGCGTCGGGTCGCCGGTGCGCGGCTTCGGGTGTGTCCGGTGCCTCTTCGGTCGCGCCGGGCTGGTCCGGTGTCGCCTCCTTCAACGGCCCTCCCCTGTTCACCGCCGTCCGGCCGTACGCTACCGGCTTCCATGCGTTTCGCGATCTCAGGCGGGCGTGTTGCCGGCCCCGTTGGATACCCTCGCGATCAGCGATGGCACCCTCCTGGCTCCGGCCTGACGAGACGCGGAGGCCGTCGGCGGGCCGGGTGCTCGCCACGGCCTCGCTGCTGCCTGCCCTGGCGGTGGCGGGCTGGCTGCTGGCCGGGCTGCCGCTGCTGATGGCGGGGGTGTTCCGGCCGGTGTTCACGGTGGTGCTGGCGCTGCCGGTCATCGCGCTGCTGTGCTGGGCGGGGCTGCGGCGCCTGCCCGAGGCGGTGGAGGCCACCGGGCGGCAGACGGCCGGGGTGCTGGCGATCGCGGTGGGCTCCGGGGTCTTCAACGCGATCTTCCACAGCGAACAGCTCATCGTCCGCCGCGACCCGGCCACCTACGCGCAGTACACCACCTGGATCGCCGAGCACGGCTCGCTGCCCATCCCGTACCAGGAGCAGGCCTTCGGCGGCCCCGACCCGGCGCTCATCTTCGACAGCGTCGGCCTCTACGACTTCGGCGGGGCGGTGGTGCCGCAGTTCATGCCCGGCCCGCCCATGCTCTTCTCGGCGGCCGACTGGCTCGGCGGAATGCTGCTCGGGCCCCCGGTGCTGGGGGCGCTGGCGGTGCTCACGGTCGGCGGGGTGGCGGCCCGGCTGGCGGGCGGACGGTGGGCGCCGGTCGCGGCGCTGGCGTTCGCGGTGAGCATGCCGATCCTCTACACCTCGCGGACCACGTTCAGCGAGATCCCGTCACTGATCCTCCTGTTCGGCGGCCTCGCCCTGGCCCACGACGCCCTGACCCGCATCTGGACCCCCGTGATCGCCCGGCCCCACGGTGTCGCCCGGTCCCGCGAGGACACCCGGTCGCGCGGGGTTGGCCGGTCGCCCACGGCCGGCCGATCGCGCGGCTTCGGGGCGAGCGGCACAACGGGGCGCACCACGGCGACACACGTGCTCCCGCCCAGGCGGGACGACCCGGCCGTTCCCGGCAGCGTGGACGGAGAGACCGGCAGGACGGGTGAAGAAGCCGCTTCCGTGTCCAGGACCGGCGCGGAGGGCGCCGAGAGCGCAGCGCACGAGCCCGTGACGGCAGTGGCGGGCGGGGAAGGCGCCGAGGCCGCCGGAGTCGGAGCCGTGGGCGGTGGTGGTAGCGCGGGCGGCGGTGGTAGCGCGGCGGCTGGTGAGAGCGCAGGCGGTGGTGGCACTGCGGCGAGTGGCGGTGCGGCGGGTGAGGGGCGGGCTGGGGGTTGGGTAGGCGGGCCGGAGAATGGGGTTCGGTGGGTTGCCGGGCTGGCGGGGCTGGTGTTCGGGCTGGCCACGCTGGTGCGGATCGACGGGTTGCGGGACGTGCTGCCGGTGCTGGCGTTCGCGGGTCTGCTGGTCGCCATGAGCCGGTTCCGGCGGCCGGTCGGCGTGCTGGGGCTGCCGCTGCTGGGCGGGCTGGCGGTCGGGGTCGGGCTGGGGTTTCTGGCGGCCTCCACGTTCGCGCGGCCGTATCTGGCCTATCTGTCCCGTTCGGTGGTGCCGCTGCTGCTGATCTGCGGCGTCGTCCTGGCTCTGACGCTTGTGGGTACGGCCGCCGCCCCCCGCCTGGCCCGGATCCGGCTGCCCCGGCGGCTGCCCGAGATCGGCGCGGCGCTGGTGGCGCTGGTGATGGTCGGCTTCGCGGCGCGGCCGTGGGTCCAGACGGTGCACCGGCAGCCGGTGAGCGGGGACGACGTGCGGACGGCGCGGTTCATCGAGGAGACGCAGAAGGCCAACGGCCTGCCGGTCGACGGGACGCGGCTGTACTTCGACGAGTCGCTGTACTGGGTGATCTGGTACGTGGGCGTCCCGGTCGTGGTGCTGGCCACGGTGGCGGCCGCCGTTCTGGTGCGCAGGCTGCTGCGCGACGCCGCCGCGTTCGAGTGGCTGCTGCCGCTGGCCGTCATCGGCTGGACCACCGTGACCACGCTGCTGCGTCCCGAGATCACGCCGGACCAGCCGTGGGCCGCGCGCCGCCTGGTCCCGGTGGTGATACCGGGGTTGGTCGTGCTGGCGGTGTGGGGGCTCGACTGGGTCCGCGACAAGACCCGCAGGCTGGGGTACGGCTCGCGGGTCCAGGCCTGGACGGCGGGCGTCGGGACGGTCCTCATCCTGGTCCCGCCGGTCATCACGTCCATCGGCACCGCGTTCACCCCGATCGAGCGGGGCGAGCGGGCGGCCGTCGAGGCGATGTGCCGGGCGATCCCGCGCGACGCCTCCGTCCTGATCATCGAGCGGGTGACGGCCGACCGCTTCACCCAGGTGGTGCGGGGCATGTGCGGCCTCCCGTCCGCCGAGGTGCGCCGGGAGCCGGGTTCGGACACGGCCAGGAAGGAGGACGTCGACCGCCTGATCGCCGGGGTGGAACGGGCGGGCCGTACCCCTGTGATCCTCGCGGCGAGCGCGGACCAGGTGCGGTTCTACAGTCCGTTCGAGCAGGTCATGGCCCTGGCCACCCGCCAGGACGAACGCTCGCTGACCGAACCGCCCAACGGCACCTGGAGCCTGCGGATCAACGTCTGGATGTCCCACCCCAAAAACCCCATTTGACCTAGATCGTGGGTGATCGCGATTATGTGTCGCCATGAGGCGTACGTGGGTGGTCGCGGCGTTAACGACGGCGCTGGCGACCAGTGGAATGGGCTCGGCTGCGGCCGACACTCCAGCGGACAGCACGCTGGGCGAGACCTCGCTGAACGAGGCTCAGGAGAACAGGGACGCCGAGCCGGGCGCCGGCGACGTGAGCGTCGAGCCCGGGAGCGGCGCGGACGGGGTGGTCGCGGTCGCGGTCTCGCCGCTTCCGACCCCCAAGGCCGCCTGGCCGACGACGGGCCGCCTGACGGTCTACCTGTGCTCCAAGGCCAGCCTTCAGAAGAAGTGCGACGGCCGCGGTCCGGGTGACGAGCAGAAGCGGAAGATCGAGCGGCTGCTGAAGCGGCTGTCCGGGCTGTCCGGCGTGCGGTACGTCTCCGAGGACGAGGCCTACCGCAACGCCCGCGAGGACGGCCTGCGGGTGCGCAAGGGCGCGATCCCGGCTTCCTTCCGGGCGGAGGTCAAGGTCCCGAACGTGAACCTGGGCCCCAAGCTGGAGAAGCTGCCCGGGATCACCACGGCCAGGGTCTGGCGGACGGACTTCTGGGCCGGGAGGGCGCAGGCGAAGGTCGAGCTCTGCGGTCCGGCCAACTGCCCGGGGCGTGGCGCGATCACCGACCATGAGCGGGACGCGGTCTTCGAGGCGCTGCGCACCCTGCAGGGTGTGAAGAAGGTCTACCTGGAGTCGCGCCGGCACGCGGTCGACAACTGGCGTCGCGTCACCCACGAGAACAGGACGCCCGCCGTGGGCGAGTACTTCCATCTCGTGCTGACGGACTCGTCGGTGTTCGAGCAGATTCGGCCTGCTCTGCGGGGTCTTCCGGGGGTGGATCAGGTTTCCCGGCATCGCTGATGTGGACGCCGCGTTCCGCTGGGCAGAGTAACCTCGACCGACGTGAGCACGCCTGAGACCCCCCAGAGTGGACCCGCCGTGGAAGAAGCGCCGTACGTCACGATCGTCCTGCCCTGCTACAACGAGCAGGATCATGTCATCGACGAGGTCGAGCGAATCACCGAGGCGATGGACTCCAGCGGCTACACCTACGAGCTCGTGGCCGTCGACGACTGCTCGACGGACGCGACGCTGGCGAAGCTTCAGGAGGCCGCCCCGCGATTCCCGAACATGCGGATCCGGGCGTTCCACCGCAACGGGGGATCGGGCACCGTACGCAGGATCGGCACCCAGGAGGCGCGCGGCGAGATCGTCGTGTGGACCGACGCCGACATGACCTACCCGAACGAGCGCATCCCCGACCTGGTCCAGATCCTGGAGAAGGACCTGACGATCGACCAGGTCGTGGGCGCGCGCACGTCGGAGGAGGGCTCGCACAAGCTGCTGCGGGTGCCGGCCAAGTGGGTGATCAGGAAGGTCGCCGAGAAGCTCGCCGGTCAGAAGATCCCGGATCTCAACTCCGGCCTGCGGGCCTTCCGCAAGTCGGTGGCGCGGCCGTACCTGCGGCTGCTGCCTCCCGGGTTCTCGTGTGTCACGACGATCACGCTGTCGTTCCTGTCGAACCAGCACGACGTCTACTACCTGCCGATCGGCTACGCCAAGCGGGCGGGCAAGTCGAAGTTCAGCTTCGTCTCCGACGCCTACCGCTACATCCTGCAGGTCCTGCGGATGATCATGTATTTCAACCCGCTGAAGGTCCTGATGCCGCCGGCGTTGTGGCTGGTGGGCATCGGGTTCGTCAAGGGTGTGTGGGACATGGTCCAGCATCCCTTCTACTTCCCGGCCAACACCGTGATGATCTTCCTGTCGGGCATGCTGATCGGCGCCGTCGCGCTGCTGGCCGACCTGATCGTGCGGAGCAGGGGAGAGTAGGTGCGGATCGCGATCGTCGGCCCGACGTACCCGTACAAGGGCGGCGGGGCGCAGCACACCACCGAACTGGCGCACCGGCTGAGCGCGCTGGGGCATGACGTGGTGATCGAGTCGTGGAAGGCCCAGTATCCGGGCTTTCTCTACCCCGGCCAGCAGACGATCTCGGCTCCTGAGGGCCGGCCGTACCCGAAGACGCTGCGCAGGCTCGACTGGCGGCGGCCGGACGGGTGGGTGGCGTGCGGGCGGCGGTTGCGCGGCGCCGACCTGGTGGTCTTCGCGGTGCTCAGTCCCGTGCAGGTGCCTGCTTATCTGGGGATTTTGTACGGCATGGCGGGCAGGACCACAGCGGTAGCGCTGTGCCACAACGTGTTGCCGCACGAGCGCAAGCCGTATGACAGGCCGCTGATGAAGGCGCTGCTCAAGCGGGTCGACAGGGTGCTCACCCACTCGGAGCAGCAGGCGGCGCTGGCCGCGGAGCTCACGGCCAAGCCGGTCCGGGTGGCCGCGATGGCGCCCCACCTTCCCTCGAAAAATGCCGAAAAATCGGGGCAAGTCCACAACAACCTGCTCTTCTTTGGGATCGTCCGGCCGTACAAGGGGCTGGATCTGCTGCTCAGGGCGCTGCCGGACGGGGTCGGGCTGACCGTCGCCGGCGAGTTCTGGGGCGGGCTGGAGGAGACCGAACGGCTCGTCGCGGAGCTGGGCATCGGCGACCGGGTGGAACTGCGGCCCGGGTACGTGGCCGCCGACGACGTGCCGGAGCTCTTCGCCCGCGCCGACGCCCTGGTCCTGCCCTACCGCAACGCCACCGCCAGCCAGAACGTGTGGCTCGGCCACGAGCACGGCGTCCCGGTGATCGCCACCCGGGTGGGCGCGCTCGCCGACCACATCACCGACGGCGTGGACGGCCTGCTGGTCGAGCCGGAGGACGTCGAAGGGCTCAGGAAGGCGATCGAGCGGCTCTACGCCGACCCGGTCGGGTTGCGCTCCGGCGTCAAGTCGGTGGACCCGGAGCCGTTCTGGTCGGCGTACGCGGCTGCCTTGCTGGAATCCTGACGGCCCAGCAGGAAGGCGACTCCGGCCGCGGTGGCGTCGGCCAGCGTGAAGGCCACGCGCGACAGCAGCGCCACCGCGAAGGCCGCGCCCGTGCCGATCAGCGGGGTGAACACCAGCACCAGCACGCCCTCGCGCACCCCCACCCCGGCCGGCACCACGAACGTCAGCAGCCCGGTCGCCCAGGCGAAGGCGTAGGCGCCGGTCGCCAGCACGTAGAGGTCCCACCGGCCGGCCAGCAGCATGGTGTGCACGCCGTAGATCAGCCAGCCGAGCGCCGTCCACGCCACGGCCACCAACACGGTACGGCCCGGCAGCACGCTCTCCAGCGGCTCCTTGCGCGCCAAACGCAACGCCAGGTTGAGCCCCCAGGTCAGCACCTTGGGATGCAGGCAGACGACGATGACCGGGACGATCAGCAGCAGGTACCAGGCCTTGCGCAGCGCCTCGTGCGTGGCCAGCGTGGCCGCGGCGATCGTCAGCGCCACCCCGAGGTTGATCACCAGCGCGAGCGAGATGCACGCGAACGTACGCCGCGGCGGGCTGCCGTGGTCGCGCCCGAGATCCATCATGGCCGCGTAGGCCCAGACCGAGCCCGGGATGTACTTGCCCAGCTGGCCCACGAACATGATCCGCCCGCTGACCCGCAACGACAGCGGCGAGCCCAGCCCGGCCAGCACCTCCCGCCAGGCCACCAGCATGCAGAACTGCCCGGCAAGGACCGCGGCGAACGCCCCCGCCAGCGCCCAGGGCGACAGGCCGGACAGCGCGGCCGTGGTCTCACCCCAGTTCTTGGCCAGGCCGTACCCGAGAAATCCGAGCGCGACCAGCGCGAGCAGGACACGCAGCAGGCGGCGGAGCATTCGCCAAATCTACGCGCGGTTGGCGATGATTAGCCAGACGACGAGGCCGACGAGCGCGGCGGCCGCCAGCGCGGTAAGGGTGATTTTGACCCAGCTGTAGGGGCGCTGACCCTGAACCTCCCCGGTGACGCCGTTGATGAGCACCTGATAGGTCTTGCCGCCGAACAGGTAGCAGCCGATCCACACGGGCAGCAGCAGGAGCTTGAACCTGACATCGGTGTACGTCGTGTCGACCGTGCTCACGCGCTGCTCGTCGCCGCCGATGTCCCGGCGGCAGTCCTGCTCGATGACCTCGGCCATTTCCCGCTTGGCGGTCTCGATGCCCTGCTCCGGCTCGACCTCGTAGCGCAGGGTGTGGTGGCCGGAGATGTAGGCGGGCTCGAAGGGGAGGGCCTGGCCGGTGGGCCACGGCTCCAGCTCGGCCAGCTGTTCGGGGGTGACCCGGTGGGTGGCGGGCACGAGCACGTCGTCGAAGTGGCGCGAGACCGTGCCGGAGGCCGGCCACCAGCGGGTCTTGCGCACCCGGCGGGTCTTGGTCTGGCCGTTCTCCGTGTAGGTCTGGGTGACGTAGTAGTGCTCGCCGCGCGAGCCGGTGTAGTCGGACGTGGTGCCGGAGTCGAAGGTCCAGTGCGGGACGTACGTGGACTTCATCGACTCCGCCTCGCTGACCTTCTTGAGGCGGTTCGGGGCGAACCAGCGGGACTTCACCCAGCCGCGCAGGGCCGCGCGCGAGCCGTTCTTGTCCAGCGCGAACGGGACCACGGCCTCGGGGGCGATCTGGCCGCCCGCCGAGGTGTCCGCGACCAGCGCGGCGCCGCAGAACTGGCAGCTCTTCGACAGCGCGTCGCTCTCCGTGCGAGCGCCGCACCCGGGACAGGCGCTCTGGTGTACGGCTACCGCCGCCACCCGCGGCTTGGCCAGGAAGGCGGCGTAGTCGTGCTCGCGCACGGCCCGTTCCGGGGCGGCGATGCGCTGCTCGAAGCCGCAGTACGGGCAGCGCTGCACGCTGGTGCCGGGGGCGTAGGCGACGCTCGCGCCACAGCCCGAGCACGGATGGGTGGTCTGTGCGGGGGAGGACAAATCCGGAGCCTTTCTGCGGTTCAGGCGGGCGGCAGCGGTGGGGGCGTCTGGGCGAGCAGCCCGGCGAGTTCGGGGACGTCCCGGGCGGGCGACCACTGCGCCATCCCGGCCTTCCACACCAGCGTCTCCGGGGTGAGGCCGGAGAGCGCTTCCTGGTCGTAGGGGCCTTTGCGCTCGCCGCCGACGCCGACGTACCACTGCGCGGACGGCAGGGGCGGCGGTGCGGCGGGTGGCGGTGCGGTGGGTGGCGCGAAGGCCGAGGCGGCGGCCTGCTGGCCCGCCATCATGCCGACTCCGAGTCCCATGGCGCCGTTGGGGTTGTCCGCGGCGGCCTCCACCGCGTTGGCCGCCTGGAACTGGGCGTAACGTCCCAGGTCGCCGACGATGCCCATCTGGGTGCGCTTGTCCAGCGCCTGCTCGACCTCGGGCGGCAGCGAGATGTTCTCGATGCTGAAGTTCGGGATCGAGATGCCCACCCCGGCCAGGTCGGCGCTGAGCGCCTCGGCCAGGCGGCGGCCCATCTCGTGCTGTTTGGCGGCCAGGTCGAGCACGGGCATCCCCGCCGTGGCCAGCGCGGGCGCGAGCCGGCTGACGATCATCTGGCGGAGGTAGCCCTCGACCTCCTCGGTCCTGAACTGCTGGTCGGTCCCGGCCAGCTCGGTCAGCAGCTTCCTGGCGTCGATGACGCGGGCGGAGTAGGCGCCGAAGGCGCGCAGCCGGATGGGGCCGAACTCGGCGTCCCTGATCATGACGGGGTTCTGGGTGCCCCACTTGAAGTCGGCGAAAAGGCGGGTGCCGACGAAGTACACCTCGGCCTTGAAGGGGGAGTGGAAGCCGTGCTTCCAGCCTTTGAGCGTGGACAGGATCGGCAGGTTCTGGGTTTCGAGGGTGTACGTGCCGGGCGGGAAGGCGTCGGCGATCTGGCCCTCGTTGACGAAGACCGCGACCTGCGACTCGCGCACGACCAGGCGCGCGCCCATCTTGATCTCGTTCTCGTAGCGGGGGAAACGCCAGACGATGGTGTCGCGGCTGTCGTCGAGCCATTCGACGATGTCGACGAACTCGCCCCGGATCTTGTCGAACACGCCCACATTTCCCCCAACGGTCGGAAATAACTGGCGGGCACGCTACCAAAGGGCGTTTGACAACTGGTTAACGCGCGAGCCCGGTACCCTTGGGCAGCATGGCCGGGAGTGAGCCCGGCGCACGGAGCGGAGTGAACGAGCGCCCGCGCGACGGTGGAGGAACGGCTAGCGACCCATGAGCAGGCAACAGCAGCTCGAATACTCCGAGTTCCAGGCGGCGATGCTCGACGAGGGCAAGCGCCGCCGCAAGGCCGCGAAGATCATCGCGGTGCTGGAGCACTTCCACGGGCCGCTGGCGGGCCTCACCGTGGGCGACGTGGGCTGTTCCGCCGGATTCATCGCCGACGAACTGGCCGACGCGGGCGCCAAGCACACGCTGGGCATCGACATCGACGTGCCCGGCCTGCGCAAGGCCGCCGACCGCTTCGGCGAGCGGGTGGCGTTCGTCTGCGGTGACGGCACGGCGCTGCCGTTCCCCGACCGCTCGGTGGACGTGCTGGTCTTCAACCACATCTACGAGCATGTGGTCGACCCCGACGCGGTCGTCGCCGAGATGCACCGGGTCCTGGCCGACGACGGCGTCCTCTACCTCGGCCTCGGCAACCGGCTCGGCATCATGGAACCGCACTACAAACTGCCGTTCCTGTCCTACCTGCCGCCGTCGCTCGCCGACCGCTACGTGCGCGCCTTCGGCCGCGCCGACCACTACTACGAGCGCTTCCGCACCCGGCGCGGGCTCAAGCGCATGCTGCGCGCCTTCCACGTCTGGGACTACACCTTTCCCGTGCTGGCCACGCCGACCCGCTTCGCCGGTGGGGAACTGTTCCCCGGCGTGCTGGGCAAGGTGGTGCGGGCCGTACTGGCGAAAACCCCCCGTGAGGTGCTCAAGCTGCTCCTCCCGGTCGTGCCGACCTACCTGTGGGTGGCCACCAAGACGCCGCGCCGCCCGCGCGGCGCCGCGCTCCCGCAGCCGCCGGAAAGAGTGCTTTGAGTACGGCGGAGCCGCGCACGGCACGCCGCTCCGTGGTGAAGAAGGTGGTCAGGTTCGGCTTCCTGGCCATCGCCCTGGGCTTCGGCACCTGGGCGGTCGCCTCCCAATGGGACGCCGTGGCCGCCGGGTTCGCGAAGCTGTCGTGGCCCATGGTGGCCGCCTCGCTGGTCGCGGTCGTCGCGGCGCTGCTGGGCGCGATGCTCACGTGGCGCACGCTCCTCGCCGACCTGGGATCGCCGCTGCCGTTCAGGTCCGCGGCCAAGGTCTTCTTCGTGGGCCAGCTCGGCAAGTACATCCCCGGCGCCGTCTGGCCGGTGATCGCGCAGATGGAGATGGGGCGCGACCTCGGTGTACCCCGGTCGCGCAGCGCGGCGGCGTTCTTCCTGATGATGCCGATCCAGCTGGCCACCGGCCTGCTCGTCACGCTCGGCACCCTCGGCTGGGACCGCTATGGCTGGCTGCTGCTGGCCCTCCCGGTGATCCTCGTGCTGCTGGAGCCCAAGGTCGTCAACGCGGTGATCGGGTTCGGGCTGCGCAAGCTCAAGCGCGAACCGCTCGAACGCCCGCTCACCCGGCGCGGCATGCTGACCGCGCTCGGCTGGGCGCTGGCCGGGTGGGCCGCTTACGGCGTGCACCTATACTTCGTCGCGCCGCAGACCGGGCTGGTCTTCGCGATCGGCGCGTTCGCGCTGTCGTGGTGCCTGGGCATCCTGACGTTCGTCGTGCCCGCGGGGGCGGGGGTGCGCGAGGTGGCCATGGTGGCGGTGCTGTCACCGGTCATGGACCGGGGCTCGGCGATCGCCGTAGCCCTTGTGTCGCGGATTGTCATCATTGTTGGTGACCTGATCTGCGCGGGTATCGCCGGATTCGTTGCGCGTCGCGACCGTGTGTGATTTGGACCACGCTTTTGGGGACGCTGGTCTTAGGCTGAACGAGAGAGGGGGACAACCGGTCCCACGTTGATCTTGAGGGGAGAAGATCTTCGTATGCCTCGTGTGCTTGTCGACGCCGCCGCGGTCCCCGCTGACCGCGGTGCGTTGATCCGATATGTAGACGGCCTCATCGGCGCCCTTCACCGGGCCGGGGCCGACCTCGCGGTGGTCTGCCAGCGTTCCGACGCGGAACGTTACGGCAGGCTGGCGCCCTCCGCGCGGATCCTGCCGGGACCCGTCGCCATCACCAACCGGGCCACCAGGCTCGCCTGGGAGCAGACCGGGGTACCTCTGCTCGCCCGGCAGGCCGGCGCCGACGTGATCCACGCGCCCTACTACTCCATCCCGCTGCGCTCCGGCCTGCCGACGGTGGTGACCGTCCACGACGTCACCTGGTTCACCGAACCCGACCAGCACGACACGGTCAAAGCGTCCTTCTTCCGCTCGGCCACCCGCACCGCCGTGCGACACGCCCGGCGGGTCATCGTGCCCTCCAAGGCCACCCGCGACGAACTCGTCCGCGTCCTGGCCGCCGACCCCACCCGCATCGACGTCGCCTACCACGGTGTCGACCAGGAGATCTTCCACCCGCCGACCGAAGAGGAGACCCGGCGCGCGGCCGAGCGGTGCGGACTGCACGACCAGCGCTACGTCGCCTTCCTCGGCGCGCTGGAACCGCGTAAGAACGTTCCCAACCTGATCCGCGGCTTCGCCATGGCCGTCAAGAGCCTGCCCGACCCGCCCGCGCTGGTGATCGGCGGCGGCGTGCACGAGGACGACGTCGACGCCGCCTGCCGCGAGGTCGAGGCCACGGTCAGGGTCATCCGCCCCGGCTATCTGCGCAGCCCCGACCTGCGCGGGTTCCTCGGCGGCGCGCTGGTGGTGGCCTTCCCGTCGAAGGGCGAGGGCTTCGGGCTCCCGGTGCTGGAAGCCATGGCCTGCGGTACTCCCGTGCTGACCACCCACAGCACCTCGCTGCCCGAAGTGGGCGGGGACGCGGTGGCGTACAGCGAGCCGGACGCCGACAGCATCGCCACGGCGCTCGGCCAGCTCCTGGCCTCCTCCGAACGACGGGCGCAGCTCCGTCGGGCCGGACTGGCGCGGGCCCGCGAGTTCACCTGGGACGCCTCGGCCGAGGCACATCTCAGCTCCTATCAACGGGCGGTCGAATAGTTGGATAACCTCGCGGAGTGATGGAGAGCTCTTTGCCAGGCCTCGAGGCGATCCTCCTGGTCGGGGGCCAGGGCACGCGCCTGCGCCCGCTGACACTGGGCACGCCCAAGCCGCTGCTGCCGACCGCCGGTGTGCCGTTCCTGGCGCACCAGCTCGCGCGCGCCCGCTCGTTCGGGGTGCGCCGCATCGTGTTCGCCACCTCCTACAAGGCGTCGATGTTCGAGCCGGTCTTCGGCGACGGCGCCGACTTCGGGCTCAAGCTGGAGTACATGACCGAGGAGACGCCCCTCGGCACCGGCGGCGCCATCCGCAACGCCGCGCAAGCCCTGACCGTCGCCTCCGACGCGCCCGTCCTCGTGCTCAACGGCGACATCCTGTCCGGTCACGACATCGGTGACCAGATACGCCGCCACGTGGACCGGCAGGCCGCCGTCACCCTCCATCTCACCGAGGTCGACGACCCGACCCGGTTCGGCTGCGTGCCCACCGACTCCTCGGGCCGGGTCACCGCCTTCCTGGAGAAGACCCCCAACCCGGTCACCAACCGCATCAACGCGGGCTGCTACGTGTTCACCCGGTCGGTGATCGACTCGATTCCCGCCGGGGAGGTCGTGTCCGTCGAACGGCAGACCTTCCCCGGGCTCATCGAGTCCGGCGAACTCGTGCTCGGATACGCCGACCGCACCTACTGGCTGGACGTCGGCACACCGGCGGCGCTCGTCCAGGGCTCGCGCGACCTCGTCCTCGGCAAGCTGGCCTCACCCGCGCTACCCGGCCCGACCGGCGAGCACCTGGCGTTGCCCGGCGCCCTCCTGTCGCCCGAGGCCAAGGCGGTGGGCGGCACCGTCGTGGGCGCCGGGGCCCGGGTCGAGGCGGGGGCCACGGTGACGGGCAGCATCCTGCTGGACGACTGCGTGGTCGGCGCCGGTGCCACGGTGACCGACTCGGTGGTGGGCGCGGGAGCCCGGATCGCCGCGGGCGCGGTGGTACGCGACGCGCTGATCGGCGACCGTGCGGTGGTGGGGGCGGGCAACGAACTGCAGGCCGGCATCCGGGTGTGGCCCGACATCCAACTCCCGGACTGCGCCGTCCGCTACTCCAGCGACGTCTAACCCAGGACACGCGGCGCTTCGCCGGCGGAAACGCCCGGAGCGCCCCGCGGGGAAGCGGTGGCCGGGACACGCGCCCCGGCGGGCGGACACGCGGCGCTTCGCCATGTGGACAAGCACCCGTGGCACCTGCAAGCCGGGACTCTGCCGGGAAGTCCCCGGGTCTGGGCTGTCTGTGCGCGTGGGGTGCCCATGCTTGGGGGTGGCCCCGCTTCGGGCTTCGTGGGTGGGGCGGGGACTTGGCGTGGGGGTCCTGGTCCTGGTCCTGGGGCCGGGTCCGGAGGTGCGGGTCCTGAGGTGGGGGTCTGGGTGGGGTGGGGTTAGAAGGTGCGGTAGTCGCGGATGGGCATGCGGGGGCCGCGGGGTGGGGGGCGGAGGCCGGTCAGGCCGATCAGGACGGTGGCGCGGTGGCGGTGGCCGGTGTAGGGCTCCAGGAGGCGCATCATGCCGGGGTCGTCCGTCTTTTCGCCGGTCAACGCGTAGCCGACGATTTTGGCCAGGTGGAAGTCGCCGACGCTGACGGCGTCCGGGTCGCCGAAGGCGCGCTGGCGGACCTCGGCGGAGGTCCACACGCCGATGCCGGGCAGGGTGCGCAGGAGGCGGTCGGCCTCCGCGCTGGTCGTCGCGGACTCGAGTTTCTCCGCGTGCCAGGCCGCGGTGGCGATGGTCTTCGCCCGTACGGCTTCCGCCCCCGACCGGTGCCACGCCCAGCCGGGGATCTCGCGCCAGACGCCGGGTTCCGGCACGACGCGCATGCCTTCGGGGGCCGGGCCGGGGGCGGGTTCGCCGTAGCGGTTGAGCAGCCAGCGCCAGGCTCGCCACGCCTCGCGGCCGACGACCTTCTGCTCCAGGACGGCGGGCACGAGGGCTTCCATGACGCGGCCGGTACGCCCGATGCGCAACCCCCGGTGCTTCCGGAAAACATCCTCCAAAACCGCATGTTTCACGGTAAATCCGGAAACATCGTCGTCGGCCCCTGCCAACCCGGGCAACGTTTCCAGCAGCCAGTCCGCTCCGGGGCCCCAGGCGTGGCCGTACACGGTGGCGGATTTGAGGGAGACGCGCAAGGTGCCGGGGCCGGCGGGCGTGCGGGACGTGCGCCAGATCGCGCCGTCGCGCCCCTGACGCCAGGTGGGGTCGCCGCCGCCATGTTGGTGCGGGCCCAGGACGAGGCCCACGTCAACGGGCTCGTCCGGCGTCCACGCTCGCTCTTTCACGCCTCCAGTGTGCCCGTACCCGCGCGGCCTGGACGACCGCGCGGGCCAAGGGGACGGCGTCAGCCGTACCGGATCAGGAAGGGAAGCCCCATCCGGGGGTGCCGGGCTTCGGCGGCGTGAACTCCCGCAGAGACCTGACCTCGGACGGCGGCACCGCTGGGCAGCGGGCGCCGGGCGCGGGCAGGCGCTGGGAGAGCAGGTACGCGTCGATCGTCCCGGTCGCGCAGGCGCCGCGGCCGTAGACGATGTGGCCCCAGCCTTCGTAGGTGAGCAGCCGGCCCGAGCGGCCGAGCTGCCGCGCGGTGCCGAGCGCCCACGGGTAGACCGTGGCCGGGTCGTGCAGCGAGTTGGCCACCAGCAGCGGGGTCTTGGTGCGGACCTTCAGGTCGTGCTGCGGGTTGGGGATCGGGGCGGGCTGGCCGAGGCAGGAGACGACCGGGAAGATCGCCAGGCTGCTGTAGCGCATGTCCGGCGCGATCTTGCTCTGGCGGCGGACGTGTGAGTTCCACTCGCGGTAGTCGCGCACGGGCAGGCGGAAGTCCAGGCAGAAGATCTGGAACGGGTTCGGCTGAACCTCCTGCGTACGGTCGACGGCCGGGGTCTGGGCGCCGTTCCTCAGCGTCCCGGTGCGGAGCAGTTCGTCGATGACCTGGGAGAGCTCCGGCCAGCCGCGCGGGTCGTAGAAATTGCCGACCGCGAAGGAGATGATCTCGAAGGCGGTGAGCTTCACGTCAGGCTGTCCCGGGGGGTGGATCTCGCCGCGGTCGGCGCGGGCCAGGAGGTCCTTCCAGATCGTCCGCAGGTCCTTGCCGTGCTGCAGGCAGGAGGTCTCACGCTCGCACCAGGCGGCGAACTCGTCGAACGCGTCCTGCGCGCCCCATGTCTCGGTGTCCATGAAGCCGCGGGTGCCGAGGCTGTGGTCCATGGTGCTGTCGAGCGTCAGCGCGCGTACGCGCTGGGGGAAGTTCTCGGCGTAGAGCTGGCCGAGGAGGGTGCCGTAGGAGCCGCCCCAGTAGGTGATCTGACGCTCGCCGAGCGCGGCGCGGAAGGCGTCGAGGTCCTTGGCGGTGCTGAGCGAGTCGACGTGGTCGAAGACCGGGCCGGTACGCGTCCGGCAGTCGGCGCGCAGCCGCTCGTTGTAGGCGAGCCGCTTGTCGAAGTCGGCCTGGCTCGTCATGAGCGGGTGGGGCGCCTCGGCCAGCACCGCGGTGGAGCAGACCACCGGGTTGCTGCGGTTGGTGCCGCGCGGGTCGAGGCCGACGACGTCGAAGCGGCGCAGAAGCTCGGGGCTGAGGTACTGCGGGGCGAAGAGCACCTCTTCGACCCCGGACCCGCCGGGCCCGCCGGCGCCCAGCACGAACGCGCCGATCCTGGCGGACGGGTCGGTGGCCTTGCGCCGCGCCACGCCGACGTTGAAGGTGCCGCTCGCCGGGTTGTTCCAATCCACGGGTACGGCCAGCGTCCCGCACTCGACGGCCGGATCCTCCGGGCACGGGGCCCACGCGACGGCCGGCTTGGCGGGCGTCGCGGCCGAGGCCATGGGCGTCAGAAGGGACAGGGGAACCAACAGCCCTGTTAACAGGGCGGCGAATCTTCGCATGACTTGATCATCAGTTGCGGAACCCGGTCAGGGAAAGGGACCTGAGGAGGGTTGGAGGAGTAGGTCCTAGGGAGGAGCGGGCGTCATACCGAGGGCTGGGTGCGCTACAGAGACTCAGAGGGTCGTATCGTGCCGCTATGACTGTGGTCAGTGATTCCGCTCTGCGCCGGGCGCTCGCCCGCGCCCGCGATGGCAAGGCACTCGACGTCACCGAGGCGACCGTTCTGCTGCACGCCCGCGACGGGCACCTCGACACTTTGCTCGAACACGCCGGACGTGTGCGTGACGCCGGGCTGCGCAACGCCGGGCGGGACGGGGTGATCACGTACAGCAAGAACGTGTTCATCCCGCTGAGCCGGTTGTGCCGCGACCGCTGCGGCTATTGCACGTTCGCGACGGCCCCGCACAAGCTGCCCGCGCCGTTCCTCAGCCCCGACGAGGTGCTGGAGATCGCCCGGCAGGGCGCCGCCCTGGGGTGCAAGGAGGCGTTGTTCACGCTCGGCGACAGGCCCGAGGACCGCTGGCACCAGGCGCGCGAGTGGCTGGACGCGCACGGCTACGACGACACGATCTCCTACGTCCGCGCGATGGCGATCCGGGTGCTGGAGGAGACCGGCCTCCTGCCGCATCTGAATCCGGGCGCGCTCACCTGGCGCGACTTCCAGCGGCTGAAGCCGGTCGCCGGGTCGATGGGGATGATGCTGGAGACCACCTCCACGCGCTTGTTCACCGAGAAGGGCGAGGCCCACTACGGCTCGCCGGACAAGGACCCCGCGGTGCGGCTGCGGGTGCTGGAGGACGCCGGCCGGTCGAACGTGCCGTTCACGACCGGCGTGCTGATCGGCATCGGCGAGACGGTCCAGGACCGCGCCGAGTCGATCTTCGCGATCAGGAAGGTCGCCCGCGAGTACGGCGGCGTCCAGGAGGTCATCGTCCAGAACTTCCGCGCCAAGCCGGACACGGCGATGCGCGGCATGCCCGACGCCGACCTGCGCGAACTGGCCGCCACCATCGCCGTCGCGCGGCTGGTGCTCGGCCCGAGGATGCGCATCCAGGCGCCGCCGAACCTCATCGGTGGCGAGTTCGAGCTGATGGTCAGAGCCGGCATCGACGACTGGGGCGGCGTCTCGCCGCTCACTCCCGACCACGTCAGCCCCGAGCAGCCGTGGCCGCAGATCGACGACCTGGCCGCCCGCACCGCCGCCGCCGGGTACGGCATGCGCGAGCGCCTGACCCTCTACCCCGAGTACGTGCTGGCCGGCGAGCCCTGGACCGACCCTCGCGTGATGGCGCACATCAGCGCCCTGGCCGACCCGGAGACCGGCCTGGCCAGGGAGGACGCGGTCCTGAAGGGCATCCCCTGGCAGGAGCCCGACGGCGGCTTCTCCGCCTCCGGCCGGGTGGACCTGCACACCGCAGTGGACACCGAGGGCCGTACGAACGACCGCCGCGACGACTTCGACAACGTCTACGGCGACTGGGACGCGCTGCGCGAGCGGCTGCCCGCGGCGGCGCCCGCGGCGATCCTGGGCGACCTGAGCCAGGCGCTGCGCCGCGCCGAGTCCGACCCCGCTGGGCTGAGCGACGAGGAGGCCGTGGCGCTGCTCGGCGCCGACGGCCCGGCCCTCGACGAGCTGGCCCGCATCGCCGACGGCCTGCGCCGCGAGGCCGCCGGGGACGACGTGACCTTCGTCGTCAACCGGAACATCAACTTCACCAATGTCTGCTACACCGGCTGCCGCTTCTGCGCCTTCGCCCAGCGGCGTACCGACGCCGACGCCTACACGCTCAGTCTCGACCAGGTCGCCGACCGGGCCGCCGAGGCGTGGCAGGCGGGCGCGACCGAGGTCTGCATGCAGGGCGGCATCCACCCCGACCTGCCGGGCACCGCCTACTTCGACATCGCCAAGGCGGTCAAGGCGCGTACCCCGGACATGCACGTGCACGCGTTCTCGCCGATGGAGGTGGTCAACGGGGCCAGCCGTACCAACCTGTCGATCGAGGACTGGCTGCACGCGGCGAAGGAGGCGGGGGTCGACTCGCTGCCCGGCACCGCCGCGGAGATCCTGGACGACGACGTGCGCTGGGTCCTGACCAAGGGCAAGCTGCCGACCAGGGAATGGGTCGAGGTGATCACCACCGCGCACAAGGTGGGCCTGCCGACGACCTCCACGATGATGTACGGCCACGTCGACAACCACCTGCACTGGGTCAAGCACATCAAGCTGATCAGGAGCCTGCAGCAGGAGACCGGCGGCTTCTCGGAGTTCGTGCTGCTGCCGTTCGTGCACCACAGCGCCCCGATCTACCTGGCCGGCATCGCCAGGCCCGGCCCGACCGCGCAGGAGAACCGCGCCGTGCACGCGCTGGCCAGGATCCTCCTGCACGGCTCGATCAAGAACATCCAGTGCTCGTGGGTGAAGCTCCAGGACGACCTGTGCCGGGAGGTGCTCCAGGGCGGCGTCAACGACCTGGGCGGCACGCTGATGGAGGAGACGATCAGCCGCATGGCCGGTTCCGAGAACGGCTCCTACAAGACGATCACGGAGATCGGTGAGATGGTCGCGCCGACCGGCCGTCCCCTCCATCAGCGCACCACCGGGTACGGCCGGCCGGACGCGGAAAGGCTGGCCGCTTCGGCCAAGAGCGACGGCGTCTGCCGTAGCGTCCTCAGGATCGTTTAGTTATAACAAGTTCTACCTGACCTTGCGCCGCCCCCGGGCGGCGCTGGGAGAATCGTCACTCCCGAATGGAGAGGTAGCACCGTGCGGTTGGCTCGACACCGCGCCGCTCCGGCGCCTGAGCAGCGGCGGAGGCAGGCGCTCGGCCGGGGCGTGCTGGCGGGGCTGGCGGCCCTGGCCGTTCTGGCCGCCGGTTTCGTGGTCGTCTTCGGCGGTGGCGGACCCCTGTGCTCGACACGAGAGCCTGTTCTGGTCAGTGTGGCCGCAGCGGTGGATGTGGCGCCTGTGGCGATGCTGGCGGCCGAGCGCTTCAACGAGACGAAGACGGCCACGGGCGGGCGCTGCGTCCTCGTCCAGGTGACCGAGCAGCCGCCCGCGACCGTGCTGCGCACGCTGATCGGCGACCGCGCGGGCGTGCTGCGCCAGCGGCCCGACGGCTGGATCGCCGACTCCTCCGCCTGGATCCGGCTGGCCCGCAAGCAGGGCGCCAGCGCGCTGCCGGCCGGGCAGAGCACGGTGGCGACCTCGCCGCTGGTCTTCGCCACCCGCCAGTCGCTGGCCGAACGCTTCGCGGTGGGCAGGACCGAGATGAACTGGCGCATGGTCTTCCCCTCGACCGTACGCGGGCGGCTGCGCCCCAACGAGAACGAGCCCGACGTGGTACGCGTGCCCGACCCCTCGCTGGCCGGAGCGGGCATCGCCACCGTCGCCGCGGCCAGGGACGTCGTCGGCACCGGCGCCTCGGCCGACCGGGCGCTGACCGCGTTCGTGCGCTGGGCGCAGGCCGGCTCGGCCCCCGACTACCGCTCGATGCTCGCGGCCGTGGACGACCGGGCGTTCTGGCAACGGCCGGTGGTGATCGTCCCCGAGCAGTCGGTGCGCGAGCACAACCGGCGGCCCTCCGCCGACCCGGTGGTCGCCTTACATCCGCGCGAGGGCACCATCAGCCTCGACTACCCCTACGTCGTCACCGCAACCGATCCCGAGGTGGCCGAGGCCTCCACGGTCTTCGCCGACTGGTTGCGCGGCGACGAGGCGCAGGAACTCGTGCGCCGGGCCGGGTTCCGCTCCGGTGACGGCACGCTCGGGCCGATCTCGCCCGGCCCGCAGATCCCCGCGGAGACGCCGCGCACCCGGCCGTCCATCTCGCCGGCGGAGATCGACGCGGCGCTGCAGGCCTGGAGCAGGCTGGCGCCGCCGACCAACATCCTGGTGCTGGCCGACACCTCCAAGCACATGACCGACCGCCTCGGCACCGCGCTGGCCGCGGCGAAGATCGGGCTGCAGCTGTTTCCCGACTCGACGCACATGGGGATGTGGGAGTTCGCGGACACGCTGGGCCGCACCAAGGGATATCGCGAACGCGTCGGCCTCGGCCCGATCAACGAGCCCGAGTCGGGGCAGGTCGTGCGCCGCGGCCGGCTCGATGAGCTGACCTCGGCCATCACCGTCCACCCCGATCTGGACAGCTCGCTGCACGACGCGATCCTGAGCGGCTTTCGCGAGGTCGGCGGCGAGTTCCGCGAGGAGATGAACAACACGCTCCTCGTCATCACCGCGGGCAGGGACGACGGCAAGGGCCTGACCCGCCGTCAGCTGCTCGACCGCCTGCGCGCGGAGTGGGACCCCGACAAGCCTGTGCAGATCGTCATCATCGCCTTCGGTTCAGGCGTGGACCGCGCGGGTCTGTCGGAGATCACCACCGCCACCAACGGCTCGCTGCACGTCGCGCAGGAGCCGGGGGAGATCATCGAGGTGTTCCTGGCCGCGCTGGCGCGCCGCCTTTGCCACCCCACCTGCAAGACCACCTGAGGGGCCGCGGGCACCCGCCACCCGCCGCACGGAGCGGGTGCCCGTCCACAAAGACCGCTAGGGGCCTTGGGGAACTTTCATGCGGCGGCGGAGGTGTGCCACCACCGAGTCCAGCGACCACGGGCCGCTCCCGATGAGAACGAGGATCAGGAACGACCAGCAGAAGAGGGCGGCGAGCTCACCGCCGTTGATGAGGGGAAACAGCCCCTTGGGTTGGTGGACGGTGAAGTAGGCGTAAGCCATCTCACCCGCGGCGAGGAACGCCGCCGCCCGGGTGGCCAGTCCCAGCAGGACCAGGCCACCTGCGACGAGTTCGATCACCGCGGCCCACCAGGACGGCCATTCGAGGAAGGCCGGTGGAGTGCCGCCACGAGGTCCGCCGAGCACGCCGAAGAGCTTGGCGGCACCGTGACAGGCGAACAGCAGCCCGACCACGATGCGGAACAGTGACACACCCGCGTCACGAACTTGCTGCTGCATGGATTCAGATCCGCTGCCAAAGAGCCGGGACATTCGGTGGTTCCCATCCCGCTATGGCGGTGTGCGGCTGGAGGCAACGATAGGACTGTCCGGCGTAGGTGACGGTGTTGCCCGATGCGTAGGCGGTGCCTGCCGCCCAGGTGCCACCGGGGTTGGTGGCGGTGGGAGTCGGCGTGGGAGTGGGGGTCGGTGTCGGAGTGGGGGTGGGAGTGGGGGTCGGCTGGCCGCCGCCGCCGATGTTGACGTCGACGCAGGCGTAGAACGCCATGGCGGTGTCGGCGATGTTCCAGATGGCCAGGACCTTCTGGCGGCCGCTGAAGCCGGACAGGTTCACGTTGTGCGTGACCGTGGCTCCTGGTTGCTGGCCGTTTCCTGCGACGTAGCCGACGCGGGTGCCGCCGATGTAGTACTCGTACGACAGCGTCGCGTGACGGGCGGTGAACGTCCAGCTGAAGCTGGTGGACGAGCCTACGTTCGTCACCGGCCACGGCTTGCTCTCGTCGCTGAGCGGGGCCCAGCGGGAGTCGCCGGCGTGGCAGTTGCGCTGGCCCTTGGCGCCTTCGACGCTCTGCGGCTCCCAGACGATGGGTCCGCAGTTCTGCACCTTGCCGAGCTTGCAGTTGTACTGCCGGCTCGGGGGCGAGTTGACGTAGCCGTGGGCGAGCGCCGGGGAAGCGACGAAGATCGTGGCGGATATCGCCACGAGCATCGCGCTGGCTAACGTGAGCACCCTTCTCATAAAAATGCTCCTCTACATGGGGGGATATCCCGAATATAAAGGAAAGTTTCCTAAGGGTAAATGCCTGCTTTACCCCTAAGTGCTGGGAGAAGTCAGATCAGCGCAGCACGATGCGGGCCGCAAAATCTTGGGGCTCCCGGTCCGCGGGGGTCTCGGCGGGGTGGCCCACCGCCACCAGACCGATCGGCCGCCAGCCCTCGGGAAGATCCAGAATCTCCTCCCCGCCGCTCACCGGCAGCCACGCCGAACCGAGTCCCTCCATCGCGAGCTGGACCAACAGGTTCTGCACGGCCGCGCCGGCCCTGGCCGCCGCCGGCTCGCCCGGCTCGGTCACACAGGGCACCACCAGGTACGGGGCGTTCACCAGCTTCTCCCGTACGGCCGGCGACTCCACCAGGGCGAACCGGGTGTGCTCGGCGCCCGGGGCGGTGAAGGCGGCTTCGACGGCCTGCCGTACCAGGGACGCGTCGACCGGGTCGTCGGTGAAGTCGCGGACGGTGCGGCGGGCGGGGACCACGTCGCGGGAGCCGTAGCGGAAGAGGTCCTCGTCGGCGGAGCGGATCAGCGGGCGCACGCCGGGACCGTCCTCCGCGGTCACCAGGTGCGCCAGACCGCGCACCACCGCGACGGGGACGCCCGCCAGCTTGCCCTTGACCAGTTCCGCCGCCGCGGCGATCTCGTCGGCCAGGGCGGTGACGGTGGCGTTGAGCGGGTTGCCGTAGGCGTCCTCGCCACCGCGGAAGTCCTCCAGGGGGAGCACGCCGGCGGCGCCGATGGCCACGTCGGTGAGGCCGTTGCGCCACGGCCGGCCGAACGTGTCGGAGATGATCACGCCCACGCCGTGGGGGAGGCCGGCGCGGATGCGACGGGCGGAGGCGTCGCTGTCCTCTGGCAGGAGCAGGACCGTGCCGGGGGCGACGTTGGAGTTGTCCACGCCCGCGGCGGCCATGACGAAGCCGTGGCGGGTCTGGGCGATGACCATGTCGCCGCGCCTGGCCACGACGCGCTCGGTCTCCTCCTCGATGGCGGCGGTGCGGTCGGGGGCGTGCCGCAGGCGGTTCTCGGCCTTGCTGACGATCTTCGAGGTGATGACCACGATGTCACCCGGCCGCAGATCCGCCCCCTTGAGCAACCCGGCCAGGTCGTCACCGGGGCGCACATCGGGCAACCCCAGAACCGGCGACACCCGAACCTCTTCGGGAACACCCGCCTCCAGGGAAACCCCTTCTGGGGAAACCCTTCCTGGGACAGCTTCTTCGGGGGTGGGCCCTGCCGGGTGCGCTGGTCGAGGGGCCGGGGTTCCGGGGGTGGTCATCGGTTGAGGTCCAGGGCGAGGTCGAGGGCGGCGCGGGCGATGTCGGCGGCCGCGTCGGCGTCGTGCATGATCAGGGGACGGGACTGGACCCTGATGCCGTCCACGGCCACCCCGTCGTCCTCCGGCGCGACCAGCCAGCCGTCGATCAGGTCCGGCCCGTAGAGCTCCAGTACCGCCTGGGCGCTGGTCTCCACCCCGATGGCGGTCAGGCACGCGTCGGCCATGCCGCGCACGGGCGCGCCGCCGATGATCGGGGAGACGCCCACCACGGTCTTGGCCAGCAGCGCGTCCCTGATGCCGGGCACCTGGAGAATCGTGCCGATGCTGACGACCGGGTTCGACGGCGGGAGGATCACCACGTCGGCCTCCTCGATCGCCTCCAGGACGCCGGGCGCGGGCCGGGCGGTGTCGGCGCCGATCAGGGCGATCGACTCGGCCGGAATCGAGGCGCGCAGCTTGACCCACCACTCCTGGAAGTGGATCGCCCGCCGCCCCTGCTCGTCGGTGATCACGACGTGGGTCTCGCAGCGGTCGTCGCTCATGGGCAGCAGCCGTACCCCCGGCCGCCAGCGCGCGCACAGCGCCTCGGTGATCTGCGAGAGCGGGTAGCCCGCCTCCATCATCTGCGAGCGCACGATGTGGGTGGCGAAGTCACGGTCGCCGAGCCCGAACCACTGCGGCTCCACGCCGTACGCGGCCAGCTCTTCCTTGACCGTGTGCGTCTCCTTCTCCCGGCCCCAGCCCTGCTCCTCGTTGATGCCGCCGCCCAGCGTGTACATCACGGTGTCCAGGTCGGGGCAGACCCGCAGGCCGAAGAGGGTGATGTCGTCGCCGGTGTTGCCGATGACGGTGATCTGGGCGTCGGGGGCGGTGGCGCGCAGGCCACGCAGGAAACGGGCGCCGCCGATGCCGCCGGCGAGGGACACGATGTGCATGTCACCCAGTCTTCCATCTGTCCCAGAGGTCAGTCTTACCCCTCCCCATGCCAGAAAAATCCTCGCAATGAGGGACATGTGAGGAATGAGCCTCCTGGGTTCCCCGCCGCGTAAGTCGGTCATGTGGCAAACTCACTGCGGGCCAAAGGGCTCGATGGGGGTAGTTGTGAGCAAACTTGACGTCGCCCGGCTGAAAGAGCCGGCTGCCTGGATCATGCTGGCTGCCGGCGTCACGTCCACGCTGGTGGCCGTGGGCCGGTTTCTGATCGGCGGAGACGGTGCCTACGGATCGAGCATCGGCCTCACCGAGCGCGGCGCCATCTACTTCTCGAGCCTGACCAGCCCGGTGACGATCGCGCTGCTGGTCGGCGCGGTGCTGCTGCTGACCAAGGTCGGCCCCACGGCCAAGTCCGCGGGACCGGTCACGATGACCGCGGCGATCACGCTGTCGGCCATGGCGCTGTTCGGGGTCCTGGCGCTGTTCGTCGCCCTTTTCGCGGGCAACGGCTTCCGCTCCATCGTCGAACTCCTCCTCACCGGCCTGCCCACCCTCGCCCTGACCGTCCTGGCGGCCCTCTACCTCATGCCGCAGGCCCTGCCCGCGCGCCGTCCCGTGACGACGTTCTCGCCGCAGCCCGGCTTCGGCCAGCCTCAGGGGTACGGCCAGCAGAGCTTCGCCCAGCAGCCCGGCTTCACTCCGCAGCCCGGTTTCGGCCAGCCCGAATACGCTCAGTCCGAATACGGTCAGCAGCCCGAGTACGCCCAGCAGCCCACCTCCGGCCAGGCCTTCGCCCAGCCGGCCCCAGGCCAGGCGTTCGGCCAGCAGCCCCCGTCCGGCCAGCAGCCCGCGTACGCCCAGCCCGGATACGGCCAAGGCCAGCCCGGCACCGGCCAGCAGGGCTTCGGCCAGCCGGGCTTCGCCGCCGCCGACCCCGGCCAGCAGCCCGGCCACGCCCAGCCCGACCCCGGCCAGCAGTACGGCCAGCCGCCTTTCGC
This sequence comes from Nonomuraea sp. NPDC050540, assembly GCF_044457485.1. NCBI lineage: Bacteria > Bacillati > Actinomycetota > Actinomycetes > Streptosporangiales > Streptosporangiaceae > Nonomuraea > Nonomuraea sp. NPDC050540. The sequence goes on along the minus strand of NZ_JBITHA010000009.1, from coordinate 251,810 downwards.
CCAGTCCGAGCCGGGCCAGTCCTTCGGCCAGCAGGGCTTCGGGGCCGAGCAGGAGGCGTACCAGGGCTTCCAGCGGCCCGCCGCCCCCGAGCCGCCCGCGCCGCAGCCCAGGGCCGCGCTCCCCGCCGCCCCCGAGCCCCAGCAATACGCGCAGCCGGAGCCCCAGCAGTTCAACCAGGACCCCCAGCCCTACAGCCAAGACCCCCAGCCCTACAGCCAGGAGCCACAGCAGTACGGCCAGGAGCCGCAATACGCCCAGCCCGCTCAGAGCGGCGCGTACACCACGCCCGGCTACTCCTCGCAGGACACCCCCAACGTCTACGCGCCGGAGCCGCCCCCCGCCCAGAACGGCTACAACACGGTCGACACCGCGCCGCCCCCCGGCAGCGGCTACGCCCCCGCCGACACGGTGCCGCCCTCGGGCGGCTACACGCCGTCGGAGACGATGCCCGACTCCGGCTACACCCCGGCCCCCTACGTCCCGGCCGACAGCCAGCCGGACGTCTACCACCAGCAGCCCCAGTCCGGCGCGTACACCGCCCCCGACCCCAACCCGTACGCCCCGCCGCAGAACCCGGGCGCCCACGACGCCTACGCCACCCCGAGCTCCTTCGCCCCGCCGGAGCCCACCCCCTACGCCCCGGCGGCCGACGCCCCCAACCCGTACGCGCCGCCCCAGGACGGTCAGGCGGGCACGCCGTATTACGAGCGCCCGCCCGCCTTCGAGCAGCAGGGCCGGCCGTTCACCGGCTCGCCGGGCCAGGAGTACGCCCAGCCGCAGCACTACCAGGAGCCGGACCCGCCCGTCGACCCGCGCTCCCAGCAGCTGCTCGACGCCTACCAGCAGGCCGAGCACTACCAGCACTCCACCGCCGGCACCGCACCTGACCTGCGCGTACCGGACTACACGGGACAGGCGGGCCCCTACGACGACCCGTTCGGGCACCCCCAGCAGCAACCCCCGGCGCTGCAGCAGCCGCAGCAGGCTTACCAGCCCGGCTGGAACGGCGGTGAGTCGCCGGCCGAGTCGACCGTCCGGCTCGACCAGTCGATGTTCCGCGGCGGCGACGCGCTGAACGACCCGCCCAGGCAGGGGGACGACCCGATCGATCCCACCGCCATATACACCCCCAACGAGCCTCGCAGGTAATGAACTGACAAAGCACGGCTAGAGAGAAGGTGGGCCACGGGCGGGGGTCAATCCCGCCCTGGTACGGTTTCGACCGCTGAGATCGCGGAACACGCCAGGTCAAGGCCATGGTTCATGGAAACCACCGGGCGCGAACATCACATGCCAAACACACCGGGGCGAGATCTGGTCTTTCCCCGGATACCGGCATGCCGCTTGACGTCACGTACGGCACGCGCGTGTAATTACAACCATGTTGTTACGCCTTCCTGTGGGTGGGTAATAAGGAAGGCGTTCATGGGGGGCTCCATTGCGGGCGGGCGGCAGGGAGGTGCGCAGTGACCGATCTGGTCATCGCACAGGACCAGCTTGATGCGGAAGAACTCGGCTGGCAGGAGCGCGCACTGTGTGCGCAGACGGATCCGGAGGCGTTCTTCCCGGAGAAGGGCGGCTCCACACGCGAGGCCAAAAAGGTCTGCCGGACGTGTGAGGTCCGAGCCGAGTGCCTGGAATACGCGCTGGAACACGACGAGCGGTTCGGCATCTGGGGAGGGTTGTCCGAGCGGGAACGTCGGCGGATCAAGCGCCAGGCCGTATAGGCGAATATCCGGTTCAGGGGTCACGCGGCATCGTCCGCGTGGCCCCTCGCCGTTTCTCGTGGGCTGCGGGTCAGCCGTGGCTGTCGAAGCCCGGATCGACCTCGTCGGGCGAACGGCCGAGCAGGAACGCCACCTGCTCCACCACCGTGTCGTGCACCAGGGCGCCCAGCGTCTCCCGGTCGCGCGAGCGGGCCTCCAGCGGGCGGCGGTAGACCACCACGGAGGCGGGCTGGGCGCCGCGGGCCGGCTCGGCGCGGCCGAACGGGATCGGGCCCGAGCGGCCCGGCCCGTCGCCGAGCTCGCTCAGCGGCGGCACCTCCTCGACCGCGAACTCCACCGCCGCCAGCTGCGCCCCCCAGCGCGGCTTGAGGCGCTCGACGGCGTCCAGGACGAAGTCGTCGAAGCGCTCGCCCCTGGACTTCGCGATGGGCACGTGGGAGGGAGCCAGCGGGCCTCGAAGGCCGCGACCGTGGCGGTCACGGCGTCGTGGAGTCATCCGCACAGTTTACGAGGAGCGGCCGCCGTACTGCAGCATTGGTACAGGTGGGTGTAAAGCCTGCGACAGGTGTCCGAATTGTGGCGACACGCTCGTTAAGAGCGCTCAGATAGTGGCGCCTCGGACTCTTACCAGATACGGTCCCTCCGTGAGCCCCGTCCGCCGCTGTTCCCGCACCGCTTGCAGCCAGCCTGCCGTCTTCACGCTCACGTACGTATACGCCGACTCGACCGCTGTTCTCGGCCCTCTGGCGACGTACGCCGAGCCGCACTGCTATGACCTGTGCGCCGAGCACGCCGAGCGGCTCACCGCCCCCCGCGGCTGGGAGGTGGTGCGGCTGCCCACGGACGGCGCCTCACCCAGCTCGGACGATCTCGAAGCGCTCGCCAACGCCGTCAGGGAAGCGGCCAGGCCGAGCCCCTCCGGCACCGAACCCGTCGGCCAGGGAGTCGAGGTCGGCCGCCGGGGTCACCTGCGCGTGCTCCGCTCCGCCCAGCAGCAACGCGGCGACCGGTAGGCTCGTCTCAACGACGACCTAGGAGCAGGAGTGGGCGATCTCGCCAAGATCTTCAAGGCCTACGACGTACGCGGCGTGGTGCCTGACGAGCTGGACGAGCCGATCGCCGAAGCCGTGGGGGCGGCCTTCGTCGACGTGACCGGCGCGACGTCGCTGGTCGTGGCGCGGGACATGCGCACCTCGGGAGTCGCGCTGGCCGGAGCCTTCATCCGGGGCGCCACCGGGCGCGGGGCCGACGTGATCGACGCCGGGCTCGGCTCCACCGACCTGCTCTACTACGCCAGCGGCAGCCTCGACCTGCCCGGCGTGATGTTCACCGCCAGCCACAACCCCGCGCGCTACAACGGCCTGAAGATGTGCCACGCGGGCGCCGTGCCGGTCGGCTCCGACACCGGGCTCACCGCCGTGCGCGACCGCGCCGCCGAACTGCTCGCCGCCGGCTTGGAGCCCGGCGCGACCCGCGGCTCGGTCACCGAGAAGGACCTGCTCCGCGGCTACGCCGCGCACCTGCGCGGGCTGGTCGACCTGCGCGCGATCCGGCCCCTGCGGGTCGTGGTCGACGCCGGCAACGCGATGGGCGGCCACACGGTGCCCGCGGTCTTCGAGGGCCTGCCGATCGAGGTGACGCCGCTCTTCTTCGAGCTCGACGGCACCTTCCCCAACCACGAGGCCAACCCCCTGGAGCCGGCCAACCTGGTCGACCTGCAGCGCGCGGTCATCGAGACCGGCGCCGACCTCGGCCTGGCCTTCGACGGCGACGCCGACCGCTGCTGGGTGATCGACGAGCGGGGCCGCTCGGTCTCGCCGTCGGCGGTCACCGCGCTGGTCGCCGCCCGCGAACTGGCCAAACACCCGGGCGCCAAGATCATTCACAACCTGATCACCTCGCAGGGCGTGCCGGAGATCGTCCGCGAGCACGGCGGCGTGCCGGTACGCACCCGCGTGGGCCACTCCTTCATCAAGGCCGAGATGGCCGCCACCGGCGCCGTCTTCGGAGGGGAGCACTCGGCCCACTACTACTTCCGCGACTTCTGGTTCGCCGACTCGGGGATGCTGGCCGCCATGCACGTGCTGGCCGCTCTCGGGGAGCAGGCGAGCCCGCTGTCGGAGGTCGTGGCCGCCTACTCGCGCTACCACGCCTCCGGTGAGATCAACAGCACCGTCGCCGACCAGGCGGGTGCGCTGGCCAGGGTCCGCGAGACGTTCGGCGGCCGGGGCACCTTCGACGAGCTCGACGGGCTGACCGTGAGCGGCTCCGGCTGGTGGTTCAATCTGCGTGCGTCCAACACCGAGCCGCTGCTCAGGCTCAACACAGAAGCGGCCGACGAAGGCAAGATGACGGCGATCAGGGACGAGGTCCTCGCCGTCGTAAGGAGTTGAAAGTGAAGATCGACGACTGGCTGCTCGAAATCCTGGCCTGCCCGGCGTGCAAGTCCGCGCTGCGTGCCGAGGCGGAAGCCGACGAGCTGGCCTGCACCGGATGCGGTCGCGTCTATCCGGTACGCGACGACATCCCCGTCCTGCTGGTCGACGAGGCCAGGACTCCGTGAATTGGGAGTCCGACCGGCTCGATGACCAGCGATTCCTTACCGACAACGATCCCGGCGGCATGCTGCTGGCGGTCGCCGCCTCCGCCGCGCAGGTACGGATGGGGCAGCGCGCCGCGTCCGAAGCCGGCCTCGCGGAGTTGCGGGGCCGTCCGAGAGCCGTCGTGGTCGTGGGCATGGGCGGCTCGGCGATCGTCGGTGACATCCTGGCGGCCGTCGCCGGCCAGGGCGCGCCGCTGCCGATCCTGACCGTCCGCTCCTACCAGCTCCCCGGCTGGGTGGGTGCTACCGACCTGGTGATCGCGGTGTCGGCCTCGGGGCGTACCGAGGAGACGTTGTCGGCCGCGACCGAGGCGGTCAGGCGCGGCTGCACGCTCGTGGCCGTCGCCGCTCCCGACTCGCCGGTGGAGTCGGTGGCCAGGCAGGCCGGCGGCATCTTCGTGCCGGTGCGGGCGGCCGGGCAGCCGCGGGCCAACGTGTGGCTGCTGGCCGTACCCCTGATCGTGGCCGCGGCGGGGCTGGGGCTGGCGCGTGTGGACGAGGCGCTGATCGAGGGCGTGGCGAAGTCGCTGGAGGACATCGCGCACCGCTGCCGTCCCTCCAGTGAGTCGTTCATCAACCCGGGTAAGCAGCTGGCGATGGAGCTGGCCGAGAGCGTGCCCATGATCTGGGGTTCGTCGCGGGTGAGCGGGGTGGCGGCGTACCGGCTGGCCTGCCAGCTCAACGAGAACGCCAAGTACCCCGCGGTCTTCGGCGAGCTGCCCGAGGCCAACCACAACCAGGTGGTCGCCTTCGACGGCCCGCTGGCCAAGCGGGACATCTTCGCCGACGAGGCCGGGCGGTCGCTGCGGCTGGTGATGATGCGGGACGCCGACGAGCACCCGCAGGTCACGCGGCGGCGCGAGGCGTCGGTCCGGATGGCGCGGGACCGCGACGTCGCGGTCACCGAACTCACGGCCGAGGGCGCTCATCCGCTCGAACGGCTGGCCTCCCTCATCGCCCTCGGCGACTTCGCCAGCACCTACCTCGCGCTCGGCTACGGCATCGATCCGACCCCAGTGACAGCGATCACAGAACTTAAGGCGAGGATTTCCCAATAAGATCCGGGATTGATCTGATCGACCCTATGAGTGGAGATTCGCAGTGAGCGCGAGTGGCGGTACCAAAGCGATCGTCGCGGCTCTGGCCGCGAACCTGGCCATCGCCGTGGCCAAGTTCGTGGCCTTTGTCTTCACCGGCTCGTCCTCGATGCTGGCGGAGTCCATCCACTCGGTCGCGGACTCGGGCAACCAGGCCCTGCTGCTGATCGGTGGCAAGCGGGCGCAGCGGGAGCGGACCAAGGAGCACCCGTTCGGCTATGGCCGCGAGCGTTACTTCTACGCGTTCGTCGTGGCCGTGGTGCTGTTCACCATCGGCTCGGCTTTCTCGATCTACGAGGGCATCCACAAGCTGGGCTCGCATGAGCCGCTGGGGAACCTCAGCTGGGCCATCGGCGTGCTGATCTTCGCGATCATCGCCGAGAGCTTCTCCTTCCGCACCGCGATCAAGGAGTCGAACGCGGTACGCGGCAAGCAGGGCTGGGTGGAGTTCATCCGCCGCTCGAAGTCGCCCGAACTGCCGGTCATCGTGCTGGAGGACCTCGGCGCGCTGCTCGGCCTCATCTTCGCGCTGTTCGGCGTCTCGATGGCGGCGATCACCGGCGACCCGGTCTGGGACGCCGTCGGCACCCTGATGATCGGTGTGCTGCTCGGCATCATCGCGATCATCCTGGCCATCGAGACCAAGTCGCTGCTGCTGGGTGAAGGCGCCTCGCCCGACGTCGAGCAGCAGATCAGGTCCGCCCTGGAGAACGCCCCCGAGGTCACCCGCGTGATCCACATGCGCACGCTGCATCTCGGGCCGGAAGAGCTGCTGGTCGCCGCCAAGATCGCGGTCGAGCACGACGACACCGCGGCCGAGGTGGCACGCGGCATCGACGAGGCGGAGCAGCGCATCCGCGCGGCGGTGCCGATCGCCCGCGTCATCTACCTGGAGCCGGACCTGGACCGCACCCCGTCCGTGTGACGCGCGGGCCCCCGCTACTCGGGGGCCCAGACCGCGGTGAAGAACGGGTGGTCGGCGGTGCCCGAGACCTGCAGGGCCGCCGGGTAGTAGCCCTTCGGGGCGATCTGGCGGAGCTTGGTGCGGTAGGCGTCCGGGGTGAGGTCGCCGTAGTGGAAGTAGGCGCTGCTCTCCTTGCGCCACACCGCGCTGTACCTGCGATCCGGGGTGGCCGCCACCATCGTCGGGCGGTAGCCCCGCGCGTGCAGCCGGTCGTAGGCGCGCTTGTGCTGGGCCCAGCCCAGGTCCACGGTGGCCCGCCAGCCGGCCGTGTCCACGTTGGGCTCCCAGACGGCGGCGTAGCGGCGGTCGCTCGCGGGGCCGTAGGCCGAGACCCAGCGCAGGGTCATGCGGCCGCGGTCCTGGTAGTGGCGGAGCTTGTCCTGGAACTGGGCCTTGGTCATCCGCCAGAAGCTGTGGTTGACGGCGGCGCCGTCCTGCTTGACCATCACACCCGCGTACGTGGCGTTCTCCCACGCGCCCAGCCCCGCGATCAGCTTGAGCCGGTAGCCGGCGGCCATCGCGCGGGTCAGGTAGCGCTTGGCGGCGTCCGGGTTCAGGCCGTGGAACAGCCGCGGCGCCGGCCCCTGACGCTTCACCCACACCGCCGTGTACCGCTCGCCCGGCGCCAGGCTCAGCGACGTCGGCTGGAACCCGGCCGCGACCAGCTTGGCGGCGCGGGCGGCGTGCGCGGCCCGGGGGAGGTTGTAGTAGATCCGCACGTTCCCGGTGGTCCGCTCTTTCGGGTACGGCGAGGCGGGCCCGGCCGTCGGGGGCCGGGTGGTGCCCGGTTCCGCGGACTTGCCCGGTTCGCGGGCCGGGGCGGCGGAGGGGGTCTCGGTGGCCTGTCCGGCGGATTTCCCCGGCGGGGGCTCCGTGCCGGGCTGCCGGGCGGCGGCGGTGACTCCGGGGCCGGGGGTGCCGGCCGTACCGGAGTCGAAGGCTCTGACGGCGAAGACGCCGCCGACGGCGGCGGCGACACCCACCAGGGCCCCCACGACCCGCACGGCCCTCCCACGGGCTCTCACGCGGCCGCGGGGCGTCTCCACGCGGTCCTGGGCGCCCGTCTCCTGGCGGGGCGCCGCTTTCGCGGGGACCGGCTCGGCCGGTTCCTGCCTGCCGAGGGGTGGGGGCGGGAGGTGGCCGACGGTGGTGAGTTCGAGGAGGAGGCCGGCGGCTGTGGGGCGGGCGGCGGGGTCCTTGGCCAGGGCGGCGGCCACCGGGGCGCGCAGGGGCTCCGGCAGCGGCGACAGGTCGGGGGAGTCGTGGAGAATGCGGTGCATGACGGCGGGGATCTCCGCCGCGTGGAAGGCGTGGCGGCCCGTGGCGGCGAAATACACGACGGCGCCCCAGGCGAACACGTCGGACGGCGACTCGGCGCGGTGGCCGAGGAACGACTCGGGGGCCAGGTAGAGAGGCGTGCCGACGACGTTGCCCGAGGGGGTGGCGGTCATGTCGGAGGCACGGGCCACGCCGAAGTCGATCAGGCGCGGCCCGTCGGGTCCGAGCAGCACGTTGGCCGGTTTGAAGTCGCGATGGACGATCCCGGCCCGGTGGATGGCGGCCAGCGCCATCATGAGCCCGGAGGCCAGCCGCATCAGGGGTTCTGGCGCGAACGGGCCGGCGGTGGAGACGGCGCGGGCGAGGCTGGGACCCTCCACGTATTCGCTGGCGATGTACGGGCGGGGGCCGTCCAGTGAGGCGTCGACGATGCGGGCGATCCATGCGGGGGAGACCCGCTGGGCGGCGGCCAGTTCCTTGGCGAAGCGGTCGCGCAGCTGCGCGTCGCCCCTGGTGTGCAGCACCTTCAGGGCCAGTTGCCGCCCGTCGGCGGCCTCGGCGAGGTAGACCACGCCTTGACCGCCGTCGCCCAGCCGGCCGCGCAGGCGGTAGCCGGCGATCGTCTGCGGATCATCAGACGTCAGGGGCTGCATTCACGGGATATTAGAGGAATCGGGCTACTCGTGCCCGGTCAGGCAGGATGTCCCGGCGTCGGTCTGGTCGAACAGACACCGGCCGTCCTTGTCCAGCGTCACGACCTTCTTCACGGCCTTGAACTGCAGCAACGTCTTGCCGATCGTGTGCAGGACGCGGGCGTCGCCGCCCACGCCGAGGCCGTAGACGGTCCGGCAGAATCGCAGCGTCGCCGTACCTGAAGCGATCTTCAGCTGGAAGTCGGCGCCGCAGTCGGAGCGGCCGCGGATCTGCGCGCCCAGCTCGGAATGGAGGCCCCGGCGCTTCTCCGCCTTGGTGGGGCCGTTGATCAGCTGTTCGACGGAGAAGCGGGCGACGCCCCGGTCGGGCGCCTTGCGGGTCACGGCCACGGTCTTGCCGGGGATGCCGAAACCCTTCGAGAAGTAGACCTTGACGGTCTGAGCGGTGCCCGCGTGCGCGGGTGAGATGGCGAGGACCACTGCCATCAGCAGCTCTTTCATGCTTGTTATGACGCCATCAGCGGACGCTTGGTTGGCACTGTCACCCGCCCGCGCGAGGCGGTTCCCGGCGCGGTGAGATCGGCGCCGAGCAGACCGGCCACCGTGTACAGATGCCAGACGAGCGCGGGCTTGACCAGCCTGCCGCCGTCGAACAGCGCGGGCACCTTGTCCAGGCGGACGATCTGGCCCAGCCGGGCGCACGAGACGATCGTCTCCCGCAGTTCCTCGGCGAGCTCCCGGCCGGGTTCGGTCCGCCAGTTCCAGGGCTTGGGCTTCGGCGCGGTGATGTGGCGGGCCGCCCTGTGCCGCCAGCGCGCGAGCGGGCCCTCGGTGCGGAAGCGCCACGGCCGGCCCTCCAGAGGCACCTCGGCCAGCGCGGGCGCGAACGTCCTGACGAGCCGGTGGACCAGCCGCTCCGACCGGCGTACGCCCGGGTCCATGCCGAGTGCCGCGCGGACCACCCGGTTGTCCAGGAACGGCTGCACCGGCGTGCCCTGGCGCAGCATCGCGGCCCGCGCGGCGGCGTGCCAGCGGCCCACGCGGAAGCGCACGTACAGGTGGTCGGGCACGTGGAGGGAGTCCGAGCTCCAGGCCAGTTCCTCGGCGTGGGCGTTGGCCGTCTCCGTGAACAGGCCGCGGTTGGACAGGAACAGCGTCTCGGTGCGCCGGCGTATCGCCTCGGGCGTGGTCTCCTCCATGCCGGACAGGTAGCCGCCGCGCAGGATCTCCCCGTTGTGCCCGCCCAGCCGGGGGACGTCGCTGTAGGGGGCGTCGGCGGTGATGTTCTCGTAGGCCGACAGCATGCCCTCGCAGGCGCGCAGGATGTGGTGGACCCGGTCGGCCGGGTGCACCACGGACAGTTCGTTCTCGGTGGTGAGGACCGGTGTCGTCACCTCGTGCTCCACACCGAGCGCGGCGGCCACCCGACGGGCCACCACCACGTCGGGGTGGTCGTCGAAACCCGAGGTGAAGGCGCGGAACGGGATGCCCGCCCCGTGCAGGAGCGCGGCGATCAGGCGGCTGTCGCGGCCGCCGGTCAGCGTGACGCGCACCGGGTCCGGGCCGCCGGCCAGGGGGCGCACCGCCCGCAGCATGCGCTCGGCCACCTGCGCGGCGCCGGTACGGCCGCGCCCCACGGGCAGTGGCTCGGTGGTCACCGTCAGCCGGTCGCCGATCTCCAGCGTCGAGGCCGGCGGCAGGGCGCTCACCCCGGCGTACGGGGTCTCCTCGGACAGGAAGTAGCCCTGCCTGGCCACGGACTGCAGGGCGGCCACGTCGTAGCGGACACCGTCGTGGGCGGCCAGCCGTACCAGGAGGGCGCGGTTTCCCACGACGAACAGGTCGGGCGTCTCGGCGTAGTAGACGGGGTCGGCGGGTGCGATCGAGGTCGAGGCGGTGATCCCGTGCTCGCCTGCGCGCAGGAGGGCGAAGCAGCCGGGCTGCCCGGCGGCGGGCCCATGGCCGGGTTCGCCGGGGTGGTGCCCGGCGACGACGGTGATGCCGCCGGGGCCGGACGAGGGTTCCCAGCCGGGTTCGTTGGTCCAGGTCAGCACGTGCACGCCGCCGTTCGCGGCCGTCCACTCGCTGGCCCTGACGCGCTCTGGGGCGACGGGGAAGGTCACCGCGATCGACTCGCGGGCACGCTGGACCGCTTGGCCCAGGGCCTCCTGGCGGTGTGGACGTGCCGAAACTGCCAGGAAAACCCTCATGACGCCCCCCGACGCGCTAGCGATCACCTTTCCTGGGGTTGGATGCGGGGGAATGTCCGGAAGTTCGCAAAAGGCGGAGCGCCTTCTCCTTCTCGAAGTCGAGGGCGCGGCGCGGGGCCTGCAGCCGGCCGATGCGGATGCCCAGCTCACGCACGGCCTGGGCGACCGCCGGCTCGCTCAGCACGCGCAGCGCGAAGGCCAGTTCGGCGGGGGAGACGTCGAAGCGCCGCTCCAGGTCCACGCCTTGGGCGACGGCCTGGATTTCCTCGTCGCCGAAGCGCCGGTGAGCACCCTGCTCCCTGACCGGGGGCAGAAGGCCCAGCGCTTCGCGGTATCTGAGCATTCTGGGCGACATTCCGAGCCGCTTCGCAGCCTCCGTAATCCGCATTCTTACATTCTTACGTCAGATTCGGGGTCTGTGAGTCGCAACTGGCTTCACCTGATGCCTAAACTCGCAGGCGACAACTTCGTGATACGAGGGGAACCCAGATGGACTTCAAGGTCGCCGACCTTTCGCTGGCCGAGTTCGGGCGCAAGGAGATCCGGCTCGCCGAGCACGAGATGCCCGGACTCATGGCGGTTCGCAAGGAGTACGCGGCCTCCCAGCCCCTGCGCGGTGCGAAGATCATGGGCTCGCTGCACATGACGATCCAGACCGCCGTCCTCATCGAGACGCTGGTCGCGCTGGGCGCCGAGGTCCGCTGGGTGAGCTGCAACATCTTCTCCACCCAGGACCACGCCGCCGCCGCGGTCGTCGTCGGCCCCAACGGCACCGTCGAGAACCCGCAGGGTGTGCCGGTCTTCGCCTGGAAGGGCGAGACGCTGGAGGAGTACTGGTGGTGCACCGACCAGGCCCTGGCCTGGCCGGGCGGCGACGGCCCCAACATGATCCTTGACGACGGCGGCGACGCCACGCTGCTGGTCCACCGGGGCGCCGAGTACGAGAAGGCCGGCGCCGTGCCCTCCGCCACCGAGAACGACCCGGAGGAGTGGCACGTCATCATCGACCTGCTCAAGCGCACGGTCGGTGACGAGAAGCGCTGGACCAAGACCGCCGAGCGCATCAAGGGCGTCACCGAGGAGACCACGACCGGTGTCCACCGCCTGTACGAGATGTTCAAGAACGGCACGCTGCTGTTCCCGGCCATCAACGTCAACGACTCGGTCACCAAGTCGAAGTTCGACAACAAGTACGGCTGCCGCCACTCCGTCATCGACGGCCTCAACCGCGCCACCGACGTGCTCATCGGCGGCAAGGTGGCCGTGATCTGCGGTTACGGTGACGTCGGCAAGGGCTGCGCCGACGCGCTGAAGGGCCAGGGCGCCCGCGTCATCGTCACCGAGATCGACCCGATCTGCGCCCTGCAGGCGGCCATGGACGGCTTCCAGGTCACCACGCTGGACGAGGTCGTCGGCATCGCCGACATCTTCGTGACCACGACCGGTAACTTCGACATCATCCGCGCCGACCACATGGCGAAGATGAAGCACCAGGCGATCGTCTCCAACATCGGCCACTTCGACAACGAGATCGACATGGCCGGCCTCATGAAGACCGAGGGCATCGTCCGCAACAACATCAAGCCCCAGGTCGACGAGTGGATCTTCCCTGACGGCCACAGCATCATCGTGCTGGCCGAGGGCCGCCTGATGAACCTCGGCTGCGCCACCGGCCACCCGAGCTTCGTCATGTCGAACTCCTTCACCAACCAGGTGATCGCGCAGATCGAGCTCTTCGCCAAGACCGAGGAGTACCCGATCGGCGTCTACGTCCTGCCCAAGCACCTGGACGAGAAGGTCGCCCGCCTCCACCTCGACGCCCTGGGCGTCAAGCTCACGACCCTCACCAAGGAGCAGGCCGAGTACATCGGCGTCGACGTCGAGGGCCCCTACAAGCCCGACCACTATCGTTACTGATTTCTTTTCAGTCTCTTTTAGCGTCACGGCAAGCCGCCCCCACGCCACCCGCCGACCCCGGCGGGCGCCGATCGTGGGGGTCGCTTCTCACGTCGGACGTGGTGCTCGCCGCTACGGCGCCCCCTTGACCGCCTGGGTGGTCTCGGGGGCGCCGCCGTACATAGGAGATGTCGATGGAGCTGGGGGAGCGGCGGATCAGTTGGGCGGCGCGGGCCATGCCGGTGCTGACCGCCATCGGGGCGCGCTTCGATGATGAGAAGCCGCTTTCCGGGTTGACCATCGCGGCCTGTCTGCATGTGACTGCCGAGACCGCTGTGCTCATGGGGGCTCTGCGGGCCGGAGGCGCGCGGATCGCGTTGGCGGCTTCGAATCCGTTGTCCACGCAGGATGATGTGGCGGAAGCGCTGGCTGGGTATGACATTTCGGTTTATGCGCGGGCTGGGGTGGATCGGGGTACCTACTACCGGCATATTCATCAAGCGTTGGATATTTCGCCTGATCTGGTGCTTGACGATGGGTGTGACCTGGTCAACATTCTGCACACGGAGCGGACCGATCTTCTTGGGCAGGTCTCCGGGGGGTGTGAGGAGACCACGACCGGGGTCATCCGGTTGCGGCAGATGTCGGCCGAGGGGGCGCTGCGCTTTCCCGTCGTCGCCGTCAACGACACGCGGACCAAGCGGATGTTCGACAACCGCTACGGGACGGGGCAGTCGACGCTCGACGGGATCATGCGCGCCACCAACACCATGCTGGCCGGCAAGACCGTGGTCGTGGCCGGGTTCGGCTACTGCGGGCGAGGTGTGGCCGAGCGGGCCAAGGGACTCGGGGCCCGGGTGGTCGTCACCGAGGTGGACCCGGTCAAGGCGCTGGACGCCACGCTCCAGGGCTACGAGGTCATGGGGATGGGGCGGGCGGCCGAGGACGGCGACGTGTTCATCACCGTCACCGGCAACCGCGACGTGATCAGGGGCGAGCATCTCGCGGTGATGAAGGACGGGGCGATCCTGGCCAACGCCGGGCACTTCGACGTGGAGATCGACGTGCGGGCGCTCGACGGGCTCGGCGTGGAGGTGCACCGCGGGGTGCGGCCCAACACCGACGAGTACGTGCTGGCCGACGGGCGCCGCCTGCTGCTGCTGGCCGAGGGGCGGCTGGTCAACCTGACGGCGGCCGAGGGGCATCCGGCGGCGGTCATGGACCTGTCGTTCTCGGCCCAGGCGCTGGCCGTGGCCTGGCTGGCCAAAGAGCGTTTCGGGCTGGCTCCCGGCGTCTACGACGTACCCGGGGAGATCGACGTGGAGGTCGCGCGGCTCAAGCTGGCCGCGACCGGGGTGGAGATCGACACGCTCACCGCCGAGCAGGAGGAGTACCTGCACTCGTGGCGCTACGGCTCCTGAGTGTGTGACAGATACCGGACAAACCCGGGTTCGATCACTAGATAGGCGGATAATTCGGGGCACTTCCATCCGTAGGAGGCCTCCGGTGAGAATCACCGTCTTATCCTCCCGCCTGGCTGCCATAGCAGCTCTGGCTCTGGCCACCGTCATGGCCGGGACGCCCGCGAACGCCGCGGACGACGTCGTCAAGAGCGACAACATCCGTCTGGAAGCGCACCTCGACCTGCCGGCGGGTGCGGCCATCAACAGCGACCTCGCCTTCCAGGGGGACTACGCCTACGTCGGCAACTTCAACGGGTTCTCCATCTACAACATCAAGAACCCGAAGTCGCCCCAGCTCGTCAGCTCGGTGAGCTGTCCGGGCGGTCAGATGGACGTGACGATCCTGGGTGACGTCCTGGTCACCTCCGTCGACTCCTCCCGCAACAACGACTCCTGCCAGAGCACGCCGCAGAGCGCGACGGTCAAGGAGTCCTGGGAGGGCGTACGGATCTTCGACGTCAGCGACAAGAGCAACCCCAGGTACGTCAAGTCGGTCGAGACGAACTGCGGCTCCCACACGCACACCCTGGTGCCCGCGCGAGGGCGCGACGCCAGGAAGTTCTTCTACGTCTACGTCTCCTCCTACCTGCCCGCCGCCAACTTCCCCGACTGCCAGCCGCCGCACGACAAGATCTCGGTCGTGAAGGTGCCGTTCGCCAACCCGGCCGCGGCCTCGCTGGTGGGCACCCCGGTCGTCTTCCCCGACGGCGGCAACGAGACCCAGCCCGGCCTGCTGCTGCCCACCAGCGGCTGCCACGACATCACCGTCTACGCCGAGAAGGACCTCGCCGCCGGCGCCTGCATGGGCGATGGCGTGATCTTCGACATCCGTGACCGGGAGCGGCCGCGGATCAAGGCCAGGACGACCGACCCGAACTTCGCGTTCTGGCACTCGGCCACGTTCAACAACGACGGTGACAAGGTCGTCTTCACCGACGAGCTCGGTGGCGGCGTCGAGGCCATGTGCACCACCGCGCAGGCCCCGAACCGCGGCGCCGACGCGATCTACGAGCTCCGCGGCCACCGGCTGGTCTTCAAGAGCTACTACAAGATCTCCCGCCCGCAGACCGACCAGGAGAACTGCGTCGCCCACAACGGCTCGCTGCTGCCGGTCAAGGGCCGCGACATCATGGTCCAGGCGTGGTATCAGGGCGGCCTGTCGGTGTGGGACTTCACCGACTCCTCGCGGCCGAAGGAGATCGCCTTCTACGACCGCGGCCCGGTCGACCCGACGCAGCTCGTCCTGGGCGGTTACTGGTCCACGTACTACTACAACGGCTACATCTACGGCAGTGAGATCGCCCGCGGGTTCGACGTGCTCAAGGTCGACGACCGGCGGACGAACCCGGCCAACCGCGTGAAGCAGTCCCTGCTCAATGCGCAGACCCAGTCCCGCTATCCCGAGCGCGGCTGGTAAGGCCCTTCTCCGGGGTACGGCTCGCGGCCCGGCGGGCCGTACCCGCTGAAGCGCTTCTAGAGCTCTGCCTGGATCTGCTGCATGCGGCGGATCTCGGCCGCCTGGGTGACGCCCACGTCGTTGGCCAGCTCCTCGACCCTGATGTGCGAGCCGCCCTTGAGCACCTGCTCGGTCATCGTGAGCGCGCCCAGGTGGTGCTTGATCATCAGGTCCAGGAAGAGCTTGTCGAACGCCTTGCCGGTGGCGGCCTTGAGCGCCGCCATCTGCTCCGGCGTGGCCATGCCCGGCATGCCCTGGTGCTGGGCGTGGTGCTCGGGCACCTTCTGGCTCTGTTCCTGGAGCCAGGTGGTCATGTACTGGATCTCGGGGCCCTGGGCGTCCTTGATCCGCGCGGCGAGGCCCTTGACCTTGGCCGCCTCGGCCCGGTTCGGGGCGAGTACCGACATGTCCAGCGCTTGGCGGTGATGGATGATCATGTCCTGCATGTACTTGATGTCCGAGGCGTTGGCCGTCGGCGACGGTACCGCCGTGACGGCCTCGGAGGGCGACAGCGTCTTGGCGCTCTCCCCGGGACGGCCCGGCGCGATGACGGGAGCCGTGGAGTCGGCACGAGGGGGTGTCTGCTTCTCACCGGTGCAACCGGCGAGGGCGACAACCGCGCCCATGACGACGATGAGCGCGACGCGCAACTGGCCTCCCTGACTACCCCATGCCGTAAAAGCGCACTCTAGACGACGATCGCGCGGGTTGGAAGACGGCAAATTGCTACAAACTTTGACAGCTTGCGTGCTGGTCAAATGACCGTTTTCATACGAAAATTTCTTCATTTATGCCCCCTTTATAGGAGGACTGAGTGTTATCCCCCCGCAGGGCCCTCATCGTGCTCGGTGCCGCCATCGCCCTGGTCGGAGGTGTGCTGCCCGCTCAGGCGGCCGACATCCCCGCCCCCGGCGAGGTGGTCATGAGCGACAACATGCGGCAGGTCACGAACGTTCCGAAGCCCGCCGCGCTCGCCGACATCAACACCGACATGGCCTTCCAGGACAACTACGCCTACGTCGGCAACTACTACGGCTTCTCCATCTACGACATCCGGCGCCCCTCGCGGACGTCGCTGGTCAGCACCGTGATCTGCCCGGGCGGCCAGATGGACGTCTCCGTCTACGGCGACCTGCTCTTCGCCGCCGTCGACTCCTCCCGCAACGACGACTCCTGCAACAGCACCGGTCAGAGTGCGACGATCAAGGAGTCCTGGGAAGGCGTCCGGATCTTCGACATCAGCGACAAGACCAACCCCAAGTACATCAAGTCGGTCGAGACGAACTGTGGTTCGCACACGCTGACCCTGGTGCCTGGCAAGGGCCACGACCGCCGGCGCAACCTCTACGTGTACGTCTCCTCCTACAGCCCCCGGGCCGACTTCCCGGACTGCGGCGTACCGCACGACAAGATCTCGATCATCAAGGTGCCCCTGCGCAACCCGACGGCCGCAGCCGTCGCCGCCACGCCGGTGCTCTTCCCCGACGGCGGCAACCCCGGGGTTCCGCTGCCCTACCCGGACGGCAAGTCGGCCACCAGCGGCTGCCACGACATCACCGTCTACGCGGAGAAGGACATCGCGGCCGGCGCCTGCATGGGCGAAGGCATCCTGATGGACATCTCCGACCGCCTCAACCCCAGGGTCACCGCCACCGTCCGTGACGACGTCAACTTCGCGTTCTGGCACTCGGCGACCTTCAACAACCGCGGCAACAAGGTCGTCTTCACCGACGAGCTCGGCGGCGGCTCCCGCGCCACCTGCAACGCCACCATCGCCAACACCCGCGGGGCCAACGCCTACTACGACATCCGCAGAGGCCAGCTCAACTTCAAGAGCTACTTCAAGATCCCGCGCCCGCAGGCGGACACGGAGAACTGCGTCGCCCACAACGGCTCGCTGATCCCGGTCAAGGGCAAGGACATCATGGTCCAGGCCTGGTACCAGGGCGGCATCTCGATCGTCGACTTCACCGACTCGGCCCGCCCGAAGGAGATCGGCTGGTACGAGCGCGGCCCCGACAACACCGCCCCGGCCCTGTCCGGCGGCATCTGGTCGGCGTACTACTACAACGGCCACATCTACGGCTCCGACTTCAACCTCGGGCTCGACGTGCTGTCGATCGACGACCGGCGTACCGACCAGGCCAAGCGGGTGCGCCTGGACAGTCTCAACCCCCAGACCCAGACCTCTTACCC
Organism: Nonomuraea sp. NPDC050540; assembly: GCF_044457485.1. NCBI lineage: Bacteria > Bacillati > Actinomycetota > Actinomycetes > Streptosporangiales > Streptosporangiaceae > Nonomuraea > Nonomuraea sp. NPDC050540. The sequence continues at coordinate 234,267 of NZ_JBITHA010000009.1, read as the reverse complement.
CGACCGTGGTCACGGTCACGACCACGACTGACCAGGAGGACACTCCCTTGCTGCTGTCCACGTCACGGCGCTTCCTCGTCGCGGCCGGTGCCGCCGTCGCCTTAGCGGCGACGGCCGTGCCCGCGGCCGCCAACGACATCCCACCGGTCGACACGGTGGTGACCAGCCCGAACGTCTCGCACGTGCTCAACGTGCCGAAGCCGGCCCCGATCGCCGCCACCATCAACACCGACATCGCCTTCCAGGGCAACTACGCCTACGTCGGTAACTACGGCGGCTTCTCCATCTACGACATCAGCAACCCGAAGCAGACCAAGGTCGTCAGCTCGGTCGTCTGCCCCGGTTCCCAGATGGACGTCTCCGTCTACGGCGACCTGCTCTTCGCCGCCGTCGACTCCTCCCGCAACAACGACTCCTGCAACAGCACCGGCCAGAGCGCCACGATCAAGGAGTCCTGGGAAGGCGTCCGCATCTTCGACGTCAGCGACAAGGCCAACCCCAAGTACATCAAGTCGGTCGAGACGAACTGCGGTTCGCACACGCTGACCCTGGTGCCGGGCAAGGGCCACGACCGCCGGCGCAACCTCTACGTGTACGTCTCGTCGTACCTGCCCGCGGCGAACTTCCCCGACTGCGCGCCGCCGCACGACAAGATCTCCATCATCAAGGTCCCGCTGCGCAACCCGACGGCCGCCGCGGTCGCCGCCACGCCGGTCGTCTTCCCCGACGGCGGCAACGAGACCCAGCCCGGCCTGCTGGTGCCCACCAGCGGCTGCCACGACATCACCGCGTACGCGGAGAAGGACATCGCGGCCGGCGCCTGTATGGGTGACGGCGTGCTGTTCGACATCCGCGACCGGCTCAACCCCAAGGTGACCGCCAGGACCACCGACCCGAACTTCGCGTTCTGGCACTCGGCGACGTTCACCAACGACGCCAGGAAGGTCGTCTTCACCGACGAGCTCGGCGGCGGCGGCGCGGCCACCTGCAACGAGGCGACCGGCCCGACCCGCGGTGCCAACGCCTACTACGACATCCGCAGGGGCCAGCTGAAGTTCCGCAGCTACTTCAAGATCCCCCGCCACCAGGCGGACAGCGAGAACTGCGTGGCCCACAACGGCTCGCTGATCCCGGTCAAGGGCAAGGACATCATGGTCCAGGCCTGGTACCAGGGCGGCGTCTCGTTCGTGGACTTCACGGACATCTCGCGACCGCGTGAGTTCGGGTACTTCGAGCGGGGTCCGGCCAGCCAGGGTGGCGGCGGCATCTGGTCGGCGTACTACTACAACGGCTACATCTACGCGGCCGACTTCCACAACGGCCTCGACGTGCTCAAGGTCAACGACCCGCTGGTCCGCGGCGCCGACCGCGTCCGCACCGACCGGCTCAACGTCCAGACCCAGGAGTCCTACCGGGACGGCTGGCACCACTGACCGCTCTGTTCTCGGCGCTTCACGGCTCGCCCCCACACCTTCCGTGGGGGCGAGCCCCTTTTGTCCGGTCGCCATCGCACGGGTCCTCTCCGCCCCGGTTGCCTCGCGCCTTGGGTGGGCTTCCCGTCACAGCCCTCCATCCCCTACGGCAAGCCGCCCCACCGCCACCCGCCGCCGTGCGTGGGCGCCGATCGTGGGGGTCGCTTCTCACGTCGGACGGGGCCGGGCGCCGATACGGCCAAGATTGCTGACATAGTGGGACATCAGGTGATCAGGGGAGGTCTGTGTGGTGTCCAGAGTCGGCAGGGTCCTGATGTCCGCGGTGGCCGGACTGGCGCTTCTGGGAGCCGTGCCCGCCCACGCGGCCGAGAAGCCCAAGACCAGCGCCAACGTCAAGCACGTGGCCAACGTGCCGAAGCAGGCGCCCTTCGCCGCCGAGGACGCGTACAACACCGACCTGGCCTTCCAGGGGCGGTACGCGTACCAGGGCAACTACAACGGCTTCACCGTGTACGACATCGGCGATCCGGCCAAGCCGAAGGTCGTCAGCCGCGTGTCGTGTCCCGGGGCGCAGAACGACGTGTCCGTCACCGGGAAGCTGCTGTTCCTGTCCGTGGACGAGTCGCGTTCCGGTGACTCGTGCTCCAGCGAGTACGGTTCGCCGACGGACAAGGGCGCCTGGGAAGGCATCCGGATCTTCGACATCAGCGACAAGGCGCGGCCCAAGTACATCAAGGCCGTGAAGACCGCCTGCGGTTCCCACACGCACACGCTGGTGCCGGACAAGAAGGGCAAGTCGGTCTACCTCTACGTGTCCTCGTATGGGCCGGGGGACATCCTCGCCGGGTGCAAGCCGCCGCACGACAAGATCTCCATCGTCAAGGTGCCGCTCAAGAAGCCCACCGCCGCCAAGGTCGTCGCCACGCCCGTGCTCTTCCCCGAGCAGTCCGGCGGGCCGACCACCTCCGGCTGCCACGACATCACCGTGTACCCGGCCAAGGACCTCGCCGCCGGCGCCTGCATGGGCGACGGGGTGCTGCTCGACATCGCCGACCGCGAGAAGCCCAAGGTCACCGCCCGCGTCACCGACGAGAACTTCGCCTTCTGGCACTCGGCCACGTTCAACAACGCGGGCACCAAGGTGTTCTTCACCGACGAGCTCGGCGGCGGCGCCGCGGGCGTCTGCGACAAGGCCACCGGGCCCGAGCGGGGCGCCGACGCCGTGTACGACATCTCCGGCGGGGAACTGGCCAAGCGGGCGTACTTCAAGATCCCCCGCACGCAGGACAAGCGCCAGAACTGCGTCGCCCACAACGGCTCGCTCATCCCCGTCAAGGGCAAGGACATCATGGTCCAGGCCTGGTACCAGGGCGGCGTCTCGTTCGTCGACTTCACCGACCCCGCCCGGCCGCAGGAGATCGGCTACTTCGAGCGCCCGCCGTTCAAGGGCAGCGACATCGCCGGCTCCTGGTCGGCGTACTACTACAACGGCCACGTCTACAGCAGCGACATCCAGAAGGGCCTGGACGTGCTGCGCATCGACGACCCGCGCACCGACCCGGCCAAGAAGGTGAAGCTCAAGATCCTCAACACCCAGACCCAGTACGGCTACTGAACGCCCCGGGCACGTCCTAGGCTGGCGGCGCGAACCCGCCCGGCGTGACACCGGGCGGCTCCGCCGGCCGGCTGTAGTCGGGCAGCGCCGTTGGCCGCCGGTCCACCGCGGGTCCCGGCTGGGCGGGGCCCGGCTGGGCGGGGTGCGGCATCGGGTGCTGAGGGCTCATCTGGCCGGGCTGCCACCCCGTCTCGGGCTGACCGGGCGCCGGCGGTGGCTGAGGCGGCGGAAGCGTGGGGCCCGGGTGCCATCCCGTCCCGGGCCGGGGCTGGGCCGCCTGTTGGACGGGCGCAGGCTGCCCGGGAAGTGCCCAGGGGTTCGGCGAAACGGGCCCAGGGGAGGGCTGCGGCACTTGGGATGACGCGGACTGCGGCACCTGCCAAGGCTGGGACCACGGTGCGGCCGGTTCCTGCTGAGCCCATCGGCCCGGCGGTGCCGGAGCGGGCTGGGCGCTGACGGGTCGCGGGTGCGGGGAGCCGGGGGGCTGGGTCCAGGGGGCCGGCGGGCGGGTGTGGCGGGCGAGCCGTACTTCCTCGCGGCGGCGGCGCTCGGCCAGGACGGCGCTCAGGTACGCGTGCGGCGGCACGCCCCCCGGGGCGGCGGGCGAGACGTAGGAGGCGACCTGGTTGGCGATGCGCACCCCCATCTCGTGCTGTACGGCGGGCGCGAGGTCGTACCAGCGCGACAGGTACTGCCGGGCGGCCGAGGCCACCTCGTCGGGCAACTGGGACAGCTCCAGCCTCGCGGCCCAGGCGGCCAGCTGAGGCGGCATCACGATCGCCTGGGTGGTGTCGCGCGGCGCGCGTTCCGAGATCACGATCGTCCCGGCGAACACGTCACCGAGCCGCTTGCCGCGCTGCGAGACCAGGGACGAGATCAGGGCCGGGGCGCCGGAGAACATCCAGAACTCCATCACCCCCGCCAGCCCCCGCATCAACGCCTGCCGGAAACGTTCAGGGCTGCCGTCGTCGCCCACCACCCGCAGGCCGAGCGCCAGCTTGCCCAGGCTGCGTCCGCGCGTGGCCGTCTCGAAGAGGACGGGGTAGCCGACGATCACCAGCACGACCATGACGATGTTGGCCGCGGCGAACAGCGCGGAGTCGCTGATGCCCGCGAAGTTGATCAGCAGGACGGCGAACCCGATCATCAGAACGCCTTGGACCAGCATGTCGATCACGACGGCGACGGCCCGCGAGGGCATCTGCGCCACGCGTACTTCGACGACGACGGCGTCTCCCGTCACAACCTCGGACATACCGGGAGCCTAGTCGGTGACAATGGTCGGGTGGATATCGACGCGTTCATCGCCGCACACCGTCCCACCTGGGACCGGCTGGAGCATCTGGTCAAGCACCGCGGCAGGCTGACCGGGGCGGAGGTGGACGAGCTCGTCGAGCTTTACCAGCGGGTGTCGACGCACCTGTCCATCGTCCGCTCGGCCTCGACCGACGCGATGCTGACCGGCCGCCTGTCCGCCCTGGTGGCGCGGGCGCGCTCGGCGGTGACGGGGGCGCACGTGCCGGCGTGGCGGGAGTTCGCGCGCTTCTTCACGGTGTCGTTCCCCGTCGTGGCCTACCGGGCGCGGTGGTGGTGGCTGGGGGCGACGGTGGCGTTCGTCGTCGTGGCCTGGGTGATGGGCGCGTGGGTGGCGGGCGACCCCGAGGTGCAGCGCGCGATCGCCACACCGGAGGAGATCACCCAGCTCGTCGAGCACGACTTCGCCGACTACTACTCGGAGAACCCGGCGGCGTCCTTCGCCAGCCGGGTGTGGATCAACAACGCGTGGGTGGCCGCGCTGATGCTCATCGGCGCCATCTTCATGGGCCTGCCCATCCCGTACTTCTTGTTCCAGAACGCCGCCAACGTCGCCGTCTCCGGCGGGCTCATGGCTTCCCGCGGCAAGCTCGACATCTTCTTCGGCCTGATCACCCCGCACGGCCTGCTGGAGCTGACGGCGGTCTTCCTGGCCGCGGCGGTGGGCCTGAGACTGGGCTGGACGGTCATCGACCCAGGCCCCAGGAGGCGCGCCGAGGCGCTGGCCGAGCAGGGCAGGGCGGTGATGAGCGTGGCCATGGGCCTGGTCGTGGTGCTGTTCGTGTCGGGCCTGATAGAAGCGTTCGTCACCCCGTCCGGCCTGCCGACCTGGGCCCGCATCGCCATCGGCGTCCTGGCGGAGGCCGCCTTCCTGGCGTACGTGGTCTTCTACGGCCGCCGGGCCATGCGCGCCCAGGAGACCGGGGACGTGGAACGCGCGCCCGACCTCGCCCCCACGGCCTGACCGGGATCAGAGGCGGCCGGCGGCCTTCAGGGCGAGGTAGGCGTCGGCCAGGGCGGGGGCGATGTCCTCGGGGGCGGCGTCCACGACCTCCACCCCGTGGCGGCGCAACCTCGCGGTGATCCGGCGGCGTTCGATGCGGGTGTATTCGGCGGCCGCGGCGTCGTACACCTCTTCCGCCGTCGCCTTGCGGCCCGCCATGTCGGCCACCGCCGGGTCGGACACACCGGCCACCAGGACCAGGTGGCGCGAGGACAACTGGGGCAGCACCGGCATCAGGCCCTCGTCGAGCGCCGACGCGTTCAGGTCGGTCAGCAGGACCACGAGGCAGCGGCGCTTCGCGCGGGACAGGATGTTGGCCACCATGCCGGGGGAGTCGGCTTCGATGAGTTCCGCCTCGATGGGGGCCATGGAGTTGACGAGCGCGGTGAGCAGTTCGGTGCGGGAGGCGCCGGAGACCCAGGCGCGCACCGCGCGGTCGTAGGCGAGGAAGTCGACGCGGTCGCCGGCGCGGGCGGCCAGGGCGGCCAGCAGCAGAGCGGCGTCCATGGACCAGTCCAGGCGCGGCCAGCCGGGGACGGGGCGGGCCTGGTCCGACGGGGTGAGGACTTCCAGGGCGGCCCTGCCGGTGTCGCCGGTCAGCGGGACCGGGGCGGTGCCCACGCGCCCGGCCGACGTGCGGCCGGTGTCCAGGACGATGAGGACCCTGCGGTCGCGTTCGGGACGCCACGTGCGGACGACCACGTCGTGGCGGCGGGCGCTGGCCCGCCAGTCGATGGAACGCACGTCGTCGCCGACCACGTACTCGCGCAGCGAGTCGAACTCGGTGCCCTGGCCGCGAACCAGCGCGGGGTGCTGTCCTTCGAGCTCGCGCAGCTTGGCCAGGCGCGAGGGCAGGTGCTTGCGGGACAGGAACGGCGGCAGCACGCGTACCGACCAGGGCGCGCTGTGGGCGCCCTGCCTGGCGGCCAGGCCGAGCGGGCCCACGGAGCGGACCGTCACCGAGGCGGAGGCGCGGTCGTCGCGCCTGGTCGGGGTCAGCGTCACCACCAGGCGGCGGCGTTCGCCCGCCGGGACGTCCAGCTTCAGCTCCCGGGGTGCGGCTCCGGCCGAGGGCGGCCAGGCGTCTCTGAGCACGCCCTGGACCCTGCGGGGGCCGGGGTTCTCCACGGTCAGTTCGACGGTGCCGGTCTGGCCGAGCCGTACCAGATTGTCGCCTGAGCGGTGGAAGCGCAGCGGGCGCACGGAGCCCGCGAGCACGAGGTCGACGGTGATCGCGGCGGCCAGCACGAACAGCCAGCCGAGCAGCGCGAACCCGGGCTCGGGCGCGATCAGCACCACCACGATCCCCACCGCCGCGACCAGCGCGGCCCGCCCCGTGAGAGCCATCAGCGCGGGACCGGGACCGAGGCCAGGATGCCGTCGAGCAGGCCGTCGGCGGTCGCGCCCTCCAGCTCGGCCTCCGGCCGCAGCTGGATGCGGTGGCGCAGCGCCGGACGGGCCAGCGCCTTGACGTCGTCGGGAGTGACGTACGGCCGGCCGGACAGCCACGCCCACGCCCGCGCGGCGGCCAGCAGCGCGGTGGCGCCACGCGGCGAGACGCCGAGCTGGAGCGACGGCGAGGTGCGCGTGGCCCGTCCGACGTCGACGATGTAGCCGAGCACCTCGGGCGCCACGTGCACCTTCGCGACGGCCTCGCGGCCCGCGGCGAGGTCGTCGGCGGTGGCGACGGGCTTGATCTCCGACAGGTCGCGCGGGTCGAAGCCGTTCGCGTGGCGCTGGAGCACCGCGATCTCCTGCTCGCGCGGCGGCAGCGGCACGGTCAGCTTCAGCAGGAACCGGTCGAGCTGGGCCTCGGGAAGCTGGTAGGTGCCCTCGTACTCGACGGGGTTCTGGGTCGCGCACACCACGAACGGGTCGGGCAGCATGCGCGCGGTGCCCTCGACGCTGACCTGCCGCTCCTCCATGGCCTCCAGGAGTGCGGCCTGCGTCTTCGGCGGCGTGCGGTTGATCTCGTCGGCGAGCATGAGGTTGGTGAAGACGGGTCCCTCGCGGAACTCGAACTCGGCGGTCTTCGCGTCGTAGATCAGCGAGCCGGTGACGTCGCCGGGCATCAGGTCGGGGGTGAACTGCACCCGCTTGAAGTCCAGGGCCAGCGCCGACGACAGCGTACGCACCATCAGGGTCTTGGCGACGCCCGGTACGCCTTCGAGCAGCACGTGCCCGCGGCACAGCAGTGCGATGACCAGCCCCGTCACCACCGCGTCCTGGCCGACCACGGCCTTGGACACCTCGGCACGCAGCGCGCCCAGCGCTTCCCTGGCCGAGTCGCCTCGGGCGGTGGCGGCGACGCGCGTCGTCTCCTCAGTGTTCACGCACGATCCTTTCGATGAATTCCAAGTATCGGGCCAGGGCGACGAGCCCGGCGTCGTCGGCGGGCGGCGGGCCGTACAGCGCGCCGCCGACCTGATGCGCGTCCTGCCCCGTCCGTACGGCCACCGCCGCCACGACCTCATGCTGACCGGCGCCGGGCGCGAGCCCGACCCGCGGCGTCAGCCGGTCGACGGTCCCGGCCCTGAGCACGGCGGCGGCCCGCTCCCTGGCCCGCCTGGCCCGGTAGAGGCGCCCCCGGCCCTCGACGGTCTCGGCGGCGCGCACCACGACGGGCAGCTTCTCGGCGACGACGGGCCCGAGCCTGCGCCCGCGCCAGTAGGCGGTGACGAGCACGGCCAGGCAGGCGGCGAGCACCGCCCACGGAACGCTGTCCGGGACCAGTTCGCCCAGCGACTTGCCGCCCGCCCCGGCCAGGCTGCCGGTCGGCGGCTGGTCGGGACGTACCAGCCAGGTGACGGCCGGCTTGGTCCCGAGCAGGTTGAGCGCGAGCGCGGCGTTGCCGTCCTCGGCCAGGTACTGGTTGGTCATGAACGTGCCGTCGCCGAGCACGGTGACCGTGCCGCCCTCGCCGGGCGCCTGGACCAGCGTCGAGCCCTTCTCGCCGGGGTAACAGCCGTTGGCGCCTCTGAACAGGTCGCCCCCCAGATAGACGCTGCCCGCCGCCCTCGCGGCCGGAAGGTCGCATTCGGGCTCTCTGGAGCGCACCCGGGCCGCCTCCGACTCGGGCGTGATGCCGGGAGCCAGCACGTCGAGCCCGTCCAGGTGGCCGACGATCACCCGGTCGCCCTGGAGCTGCGCGAGCCGGTCGAGTTGCTGCCAGTCGAAGGAGGCGGTGTGGGTGACGAGCAGGAGCCTGCCGCCGCCCTTGGCGATGGCGGCCTCGACCGAGTCGACCCTGTCGACGGTGACGCCCCGCTTGCGCAGCAGTTCCGCCAGCGCCTTCGAGCCTTCCATCGAGGTGTCGGCGGGGTCGAGGCGGCGTGCCTCGCGCGCGCCGGGCGCGAGGGCCACGCCGATGATCGCGGTCACCGCGACGAGCGCGCCGAGCGCGATCCAGAACCGTCCGGCCCGCCACAGCGAACCCGTGGTGGGCGAGGTGCTCACGCTCATGCCAGCACCGGCTTCGCCGCCTGGAGCCGCTGGTCCAGGGAGGTCATCGCGTCGTAGGCGGCGGGGGTGCCGGGCACGTCGCCGTAGGTGACGTCGTCGAAGGAGCGCGCGGCGGCGGCCAGTTCGCCGGCGAACGCGGGCAGCGCGGCCCCGGCCTCCGCGGCCAGTTCGTCGGCGGTGCGGCCGGGCAGGCCGTTCACGAGCGCGCGCTCCTCCAGGTCACGGGCGATGGCGCGCAGGCGTTCCTGGACCGCCTCGCTCCAGTGCTGCTCGGCGGCCAGCCGCTCGGCGATGGCGCGGTGCTCGGCGGCGGTCAGCGTGCGATCGTCGAAGACGAGGCCGGTGACGGGGGCGTTGCGCCGGGACGTCTTGCGCAGCCGCCAGACGACCAGGGCCGCGACGCCGAGGATGATCAGCCCGATGAGGATCGCCGCGATGACGCCGCCGGCGGCGCCACCGCCCGTCGCGGCGTCCAGCAGGTCGCCGATGAACTGCTGGACCACGCGGGTGATGCGGGCGAGCAGCCCTTCCTTCTCGTACTCGGGCCTGAGCAGTTCCTCCGCGGCGCGCCGTCGCGCCTCGTCCCGGCCGATCGGGGTCACGACCGGGCGGCGTTCGACGGGTGCCAGAGCTCGTCGGCGGAGGAGTGCACCCACCCCTGTCGCTGCTGTTCGATCGCCGCGGTCTGGAGGACCAGGTCGAAGGCCTCGCTGCGCATCCTGCGGTCGGCGTAGAGCAGACCGGCGACCGCCGCCTGGAACGGGTAGACGATCATCGCGGACAGCGTGGCGCCGATCGCGATCAGGACGGCGCTGATCGCCACCACGCCGACGCCGCCGGTGCCCGTCACGCCCAGCAACTGCGCGCCGAAGGAGAAGGGAATGCTCAGGACGCTGCTGACCAGGTACGCCAGAATCCCGGTCAGGAGCAGGATGCCGAGCACGCGCCAGAAGTCGCCGGAGACCAGCCGCCACGAGCGTTTCATGGCCTCGACCGGCCCGCGGCCCTCCAGCACCACGATGGGCGCGGCGAAGGCGAACCTGGTGTTGAAGAACAACGCGTACACGGCGTACAGCAGGAGCATCAGGAGCATCAGCCCGATCAGGCCGAACGCGCCTTCCGCCGAGCTGGTGTTCAGGCCGAGGACGACGAAGAGCGCCACCAGCGGTACGACAGGTGCCAGCATCACCAGCCCGACCAGCACCACGACGCCGAACAGCGCCCCGATCCTGCCCTTGACCAGGTGCCACGCCTCGCCGGGCGTGATCTTCCCGCCGAAGACGGACCGGCCGAGGATGCGGGTGAGGATGCCGGTGAGCACGGTGGTCACGACGAAGCCGACGACCGCCGAGATGAGGATGCCGCTGTAGCCGGCGACGACGGTGCCGATCACCCCGCCGCTGCTGACGCTCTCCGGGTCGCGGCTGAGCGAGGACAGCTGGCCGTTCATCACCGCGGTGGCGATCGCCACGGGCACCGAGGCGAGTGCGGCGGCCAGCGCCGACATGCCGAGGATGGCCTTCGGGTTGGAGCGGATGAACTTGATGGAGCCGTCGAGGATGTCGCCGAGCCCCAGCGGGCGCAGCGGGATGATGCCGGGCCGCAGGTGCTGCGGCGGCGGCATGTGGCCGTATCCGGGCGGAGGCGGCAGCTGCTGGTACGGCTGCGCTCCGGGAGGGGGCGGGGGAGGAGGCTGCTGCGCGCCGTAGGGCGGGGGCGGGGGCGGCTGCTCACCGTACGGCTGGCCGTAGGAGACCGGCTGCGGCCCGGATCCGGGCGCGGTCCATGGGGAAGCCGGCGGCGCGCCGTAGGGTGGGGGCTGCTCGGCCGACCATCCTGGTGGCCGCTCGGGCGAAGGACCGTCTGACATATCCCAATCCTGGCATGGTGGGCGACTCATTGGGGTCACGCGGTCGTTTCGCCCGGCTGAACTACCCCTGCATTCCAGGGTGTTTCCGGCCCGGGCAGAACTTCGGGGATAGCCGAAAGTCGGCCGGTTACCGCAGACTGAGAAGGTGGACGCCGCTGCAAGTCTAAAATTCGGCTTTTGATGTGCTGGAGTCACACCCATGAGCTGGGCAAGGGTAACCTACAGCAATCATGCGGGTATGTCCCACAATGCGTAGAACGAATGAGGGGCCATGAAAGGTCGCGTGCTGGTCGTCGACGACGACGCCGCTCTCGCCGAGATGCTTGGCATCGTGTTGCGCGGAGAAGGCTTCGAACCATCCTTTGTCTCGGACGGCGACAAGGCCCTCGACGCGTTCCGGGATACACGCCCGGACCTGGTTCTGCTCGACCTGATGCTGCCGGGGGCGGATGGCATCGACGTCGCGCGCAGGATCAGGGCGGAGTCGGGGGTTCCGATCGTGATGCTCACCGCCAAGAGCGACACGATCGACGTCGTACTCGGACTCGAGTCCGGGGCCGACGATTACATCGTCAAGCCGTTCAAGCCGAAGGAGCTCGTGGCTCGGGTACGGGCGCGGCTGCGCCGTACCGACGAGCCGACACCCGAGATCCTGCAGATCGGCGACATCACCATCGACGTGGCGGGCCACTCCGTCAAACGCGGTGAGGAGACCATCAACCTCACGCCGCTGGAGTTCGACCTGCTCGTCGCGCTGGCGCGCAAGCCGCGCCAGGTCTTCACCCGCGAGGTCCTGCTCGAGCAGGTCTGGGGCTACCGGCACGCGGCCGACACCCGTCTGGTCAACGTGCACGTCCAGCGGCTCCGGGCCAAGATCGAGAAGGACCCCGAGCACCCGGAGATCGTGGTGACGGTCCGCGGCGTGGGATACAAGGCAGGCCCGGCCTAGCGCCGGACCACCCCGAGCCATGCCCCCGACGACGAAGAAGGCCGGCCGCCGCCGTACGCTCCGCCAGATCCTCGGCGGCGTCCGGCGGCGGACCAGGCGTGCGGTGGGCACGGTCAGGCGCGTCTGGCGCCGTTCGCTCCAGCTCCAGGTGGTCACCAGCACGCTGGTGATCTCCATGACCGTGGTGGCGGTGCTGGGCGCCTTCCTGTTCCAGGAGATCAACGAAAGCGTCGTCAACGGACGCGCCCGCGCGGCGATGAACGAGGCGCTCAGCGACCGCACCCAGATCCTCGCCGCCCTGGCCCAGAAGCAGCCCGAGGACTCCAAAGCCGGAGAAGCGGGCAAGAAGCAGCCGCCCGACCCGCTCGACCAGGTGCTCAACGCCATCGCCGGCGTCAGCGAGAACGCCCCGCGCCTGCGCTACGACCTGCTCGTCCTCAACCCCCACGAGCCCGGCAGATCCCGCGCCATCGGCAACGTCAACCCCGCCGACATCCCGCTCCAGCTGAGCGAATACCTCGAACGTGACGTCAAGCGCCAGAAGTTCGACCATCCCTACTCCTGGCTGACAACCATCCCGGTCAAGGGCGAGCCCCGTCCCACCCTGGCCACCGGCGTCGTGATCAGCGTCCCCGGCGAGACCGGCGTCCAGAACTACGAGCTCTACCACTTCTTCCCGCTCACGCAGGAAGTCGAGATGCTCACCTCGGTGCGCCAGCTGCTGGTCGTCGTGGGCGTGGGCCTCGTGCTCCTGCTCGCCGCCATCGCCTACCTGGTCGCGCGTCAGGTCGTCACTCCGGTACGGCTGGCCCGCCAGGCCGCCGAGCGCCTGGCCTCGGGAAAGCTCGACGAACGGCTCAAGGTACGCGGCGAGGACGACCTGGCCCGCCTGGCCACCTCCTTCAACGAGATGGCCGCCAACCTGGCGTTGAAGATCCACCAGCTGGAGGAGCTCTCGCAGGTCCAGCGGCAGTTCGTCTCCGACGTCTCGCACGAGCTGCGCACCCCGCTGACCACCGTGCGCATGGCCGCCGACCTGCTCTACGACGCCCGCGAGGACTTCGACCCGATGGCCTCGCGCTCGGCCGAGCTCATGCAGGCCCAGCTCGAACGGTTCGAGTCGATGCTGGCCGACCTGCTGGAGATCAGCCGCTACGACGCCGGAGCGGCCACGCTCGACCTCGACTCCACCGACGTGCGCGACGTGGTCCTGCGCGCCATCGCCGACTCCGAGGCGCTGGCCGAGCGGCACTCCACCCGCTTCGAGCTGCGGCTGCCCAGCGAGCCCTGCATGGCCGAGATCGACAGCCGCCGGGTCGAGCGGATCCTGCGCAACCTGCTGTTCAACGCCATCGAGCACGGCGAGGGCAAGGAGATCGTGGTGTCGGTGGGGGCCGACCGGGACTCGGTGGCGGTAGCCGTACGGGATCATGGGGTTGGTCTGAAGCCCGGCGAGGACAACATGGTCTTCGACCGCTTCTGGCGGGCCGACCCCTCGCGGGCCAGGACCATCGGCGGCACCGGGCTCGGCCTCGCGATCTCGCGTGAGGACGCCACGCTGCACGGCGGCTGGCTGCAGGCGTGGGGGCAGCCGGGGGACGGCTCGCAGTTCCGCCTGACGCTGCCCAGGGCGGCGGGGCTCGACCTGAAGGGCTCGCCGCTGTCGCTGGTGCCGCCCGAGGTGGAGATGCGCCGCACCTGGCGCGGCCACATGACACCGGTGCTCACCCCGGCCACGGGGGATCTCCATGACGAGTAGCAGACGGGCCCTGGCCGCGGTGCTCACGCTCGCGTTCGTGCTGTCGTGCGGCTGCGCGGTCATCCCGGTGGGCAGCCCGACCGCGCCGGAGGAGGCGGTGGGCGGCGACCTGACCAAGCCGTTCGTGCGCCTGATCGTCTCCCCGCCCAAGAACGACTGGACGCCGCGGAAGGTCGTCGAGGGGATGCTCGCCGCCATGGCCGCCTACCCCGACGACCCCACGACGCTCCTGCAGTACATGACGCAGCGGGCGCGCAACGCCTGGCGTCCCGTGGGCCCGATCACCGTGATCGATCCGCCCACGTTCAAGGAGGACAACGGGACGGTCCAGCTCACCGCCAACAAGATCGCGCGCATCGAGGACGACGACCGGTACGTGTCCGACGCGGAGAAGCTGACGCCGACCTTCACGCTCAAGAAGGAGTCCGGCGGCTGGCGCGTCGACGGCGGGCTGGAGAACGGCCTGATGATGCGGGCCGACGACGTCGGCCGGGCCTACCGTCCCACGCTGCTCTACTACCTCAACGGCGCGCAGAAGCCGGACGGGCTGCTGGTCTCCGACGCGGTCCACCTGCGGCTCAAGCCGGGCGAGAACCTCGCGGAGACGATCATCGAACGGCTGCTCAAGGGACCGAGCAGCGCGCTGCGCGGCGCCGTCGGCACCGCGCTGACCGGCAACGTCGGCGTGGACTCCGTCACCGCCACCGACGACAAGGTCGTCATCAGCCTCAGCGGCGCGCCCGCCCTGGCCGACACCGACGCCTTCAAGGCCCAGCTCCGCGCCAGCCTGGAGAAGGTCACCGCGGCGCAGCCCATCGACGTGCTGCACAACGGCGAGCCGTACATCCTGGGCATCCAGCCCAACGACGCCCAGACCTGGTATCCGTCCACGAAGAGCCCCTCCTATTACACGACCGGCGGCGCGGTGCACTTCACCAGCACCGAGGGCGCGGGCAACGCGGTCAACGGCCAGGCGGGAAAGCCGAACGGCTACACCGGCCAGGCCCTCTCCAAGGACGGGGACAAGGTCGCCGCGGTGGGGGCCGACGGCATCTACGTCGCCCCCGTCAATCCGAACGGCCAGTGGGAGCGGGTCATGGAGGGCCGGCTCACCTCGCCCTCCTGGCATCGCGACGGATCGCTGTGGGCGTTCGAGAAGGGCTCGGGCGCCGTGCTGCGCCGCGACCCCGGCGGCGCGCCGACGCGGGTGGCGGCTCCGGAACTCGATGGCAAGGACGTCACCGACCTGCGGATCTCGCGTGACGGGGTACGCGTGGCAGCCGGGGTGGGCGGCAGGGAAGTCCGCGTGGGCGCCATCACCGGCGGCAGCCTAGGGCTGATGCTCGGCAACTTCCAGCAACTGCTGACCGTCCGCCAGGGCGAGACGGTCAAGGACATCGCCTGGCGCGACGGCGAGCACCTGCTCGTCCTGGTCTCGGGCAAGGCCGGGCAGACGCTCATGGAGATCGACGTCGGCGACGGGGAGACGGCCACGCTGACCTCGGACAAACGCCTCGACTCGATCGCCGCGCTGGGACCGCAGATCATGGCGGGAACGCTGGACGAGGCGACCGGCGGCCCCGCCGAGATCCTGGAGTTCAAGGACCAGCAGGGGTGGGTCACCAAGGTCAAGGAGACCTCGCAGGAGCCGATCTTCCCGCTGGGATGAGACCTTTCGGGATCGGAACTGTCGGTGACGCCCGGCAGGCTGTGCGTCATGTTCACCGCTTTGCTGGACGTGCTGGCGCCGCAGGTCTGCCTGGGATGCGGTCTGGCCCATATGGGGCGGGTGTGCGACGGATGCCTGGCCGGGTGGGTCGGCTCGGTGGCGCCGCGGACGCCGGTTCCGGTGCCCGCCGGGCTGCCCCGGTGCTGGTCGGCGGGTGACTACTCGGGGTCGCTCCGGGAGGCGATCCTGGCCTACAAGGAGCGTGGGCAGACCGGGCTGGCGGTGCCGCTGGGGGAGGCGCTGGCGTACACGGCCCTGACGGCGCTGGCGGCGCGGGGCGGGCCTCCCGGGGGCGTCGTGGTGGTGCCGGTGCCGAGCGCGCGGCGGGCCGTACGGGGGCGCGGGCACGATCCGGTGCGCCGGCTGGGAGCCCTGGCCGCTTCGCGGATGCGGGCGGCCGGTGTGCGGGCCGTCCTGGTTCCGGCGCTGGCGCAGGCACGGCGGGTGGCCGACCAGGCGGGCCTGAGCGCCACGGAGCGGGCCGCCAACCTCCGGTCGTCTCTCAGGGTCACCGCTCGGCTGCGAGGCGCTCCAGGGGCCTCTGTGGTCCTTGTGGACGACATCGTGACCACCGGCGCCACGCTGGGCGAGGCCGCGCGGGCGTTGCGGTCGGCGGGGGCGGAGGTGGTGGTGGCCGTGACGATCGCCGCGACACGCCGAAGATCTTGAAACGCTTTACCATCACGCTCGGTGAGAACGGGTGTCAGTGGCCTGTCTCACCTTGGGGCCACATCTACGTTGCCTGGCCGACGTGCTGTGGCAGCTCACCCCTCTGGAGAGGCGCGTCCATAAGGGATACGGCCCCACCAAAAGGGGCATCTCACGGCTCATGTAAGACGAGAGAAAATCACGGAAAGTGATCCTTTGACCGATCCTCCGGCTGACATTCCTTCCCGATGCGGATAGCGTTCTGACATGGCACCCGTTCGGGTCCGTGGTTGCGCAGAGCCGGGGCTCCCGGCTCTGCTAGCCGATGCCAGCCGCAGGCGAAACGGTCCACGTAAGGCGACTCTTTGTCGACTGATCACGGTGCGGCTTAGGGGTAAGTCCTGCCTTCCCGAGGGTCCAGATGTCCCTCGTCAGGAGAGAAGGGCAGTAGTGGCAGCAGAGCTGCGAAACCCTCAGCAGGCGAATGTGGGGTCGAAGACCAGGTCGGCCGGGCGGGTGCCATACACCGAGTTCCCGGTAACGAATCGTCGGAAGAGGGTAACGGTGAGAGAAAGGCAGACAGAAGACCCCGCCCGGCAGGCACGTCGTCGGGTGCTCTTTCTCAGTCGTTAGACGAAGGGGGGCTGTTGCATGGACATCATCGTCAAGGGCCGGCACACAGGAGTGAGCGACCGGTTCCGCGACTTGGTGACGACCAAGCTGGCCAGGATCGAGCGTCTGGACAACAAGCTCATTCGAGTCGATGTGGAGGTGTCGAAAGAGCGCAATCCGCGCATCACCGACCAGCGTGAGCGCGTCGAGCTGACCATTCACTCCCGAGGCCCGGCCATCCGCGCCGAGGCGTCGGCCGACGACCGATTCGCCGCCCTCGACATCGCACTCGACAAACTGGAAGGCCGCCTCAGAAGGCTGGCCGACCGCCGTAAGGTCCACCACGGCAACCACGCCATCCCCTCGGTGGCAGAGCTGACCGCGACCCTCGGCGACGTCGCCGAATCGGCGCCGCGGAAGGCCAAGGTGGTCCCCGAACAGGCAGAACCCGAAGTGGACGACCTGCCTGACGACAAGCAGTACGACGACATCGTCCCCATCGAAATGGACGGCGACGGTCCGCTCATCGTCCGGGAGAAGAATCACAAAGCGGAACCCATGACCATCGACCAGGCCCTCCTCGAGATGGAGCTGGTCGGCCACGACTTCTATCTGTTCCGTGACAAGGAGAGTGGTCAGCCGAGCGTCGTGTACAACCGGCGCGGCTACAACTACGGCGTGTTGAGGCTCGTCGAGCCCTGATCGCCGGTTCAGAAGATCTTCTCGACCACCCTAGGACCGCGGCACCCGTGCCATCATTGGCGGTTCAACGGCTCTGGCCCCCCACGAGGAGGAGACGTGAGCGAGCGAAGCGTTCGCGGTTGCGAACTCCAAGCCCTCCAGCGAGGAGTTCCCATCGGCGAGCCCACGCGAAGCGACGACAACACCGTCGCGCGGCCGATCAGGGAGGCCGTGTGATCGAGCGGATCATCGACAGCGGCGCCGCGCGTGACATCCCGCGCGGCGCCCGTCACGGGCAGATCAGGCCGCACGCGGCGGTCGCGGAGCCGAAGGAGGCTCCGTGACCATGCGGGGCAGGCGAGGGTACTCGGCCGACGACCGGCTGAGGAGGCTCCGTGGCTGACAGCGGCGAGACCCCCACGCCGGAGAGAGACGAGCCGATCCGCGTGATGATCGTGGACGATCACGAGCTGATCAGGCGCAGTCTCGCGCTGGCACTGGCCGCTGAGGCCGACATCGAGGTGGTCGGAGAGGCGAGCGACGGTCAGGAGGCGGTCGAGATGGCCGACCGCCTCATGCCCGACGTGGCGCTCATGGACGTGCGGATGCCGCGCCAGGACGGCATCGAGGCCACGAAGGGCATCAAGGCCTCGGTCCCCAGCACGCGCATCATCATGCTGACCGTGAGCGACGAGGAAGAAGACCTCTTCGAGGCCATCAAGGCGGGAGCCACCGGCTACCTGCTGAAAGACGTCCAGATCAACGACGTCCCCGACGCCGTGCGCGGGGTGCACGAAGGCCAGTCCCTCATCAACCCCGCCATGGCCGCCAAGCTCATCACCGAGTTCGCCAACATGAGCCGCAAGGAGGCCGAACGGCCACCCCAGCTCCCCGTCCCGCGCCTGACCGAGCGCGAGATGGAAGTGCTGCGCCTGGTGGCCAAGGGCATGAACAACCGGGAGATCGCCAAGCAGCTCTTCATCTCGGAGAACACGGTGAAGAACCACGTCCGCAACATCCTGGACAAGCTGCAACTGCACTCGCGGATGGAGGCCGTGGTCTACGCGGTGCGCGAGCGCATGCTGGAAATCACCTGACGATCCCACCCGCTTAGCCGCCTACCAGGGGGATCGCTCCCAACCCGGGACGCGATCCCCGCCCACCTTCCCCTTTTGCCGGTCCTGTGCCCGCCCTTCCGGCCTGCTGAGCCGCCGGGTGCGCCGCCACAACGCGCCGCCCTCCGTGAAGCCCGCTCAGCGGGGCCGGGCTCGGTTTCCCTCTGCGGACCGTGTGGTCGGCGCCCAGGGCTGTCGCCGGCATGCCGAACCGCCAGCCGTGGGTGTCCCGCACCCCGGGGCACCCTCCGTGAAGCCCGGTCGCGTTCCCCGTCTGCGGACCGTGCGTGCCCGTGCCTGGCCCCGGGCTTGGCGGCAATCTCGTTGGCCGCCTGCGAGCTCGGGTGCCTGGTGGCGGGCTGTCGCTTCCGGGGTGGAGCCTGTGTCACCGGCAGTTCCGGCAGGGCATGCCGGCGGCTGGGGTGGTCAGGCGGGGGTGGTTTGGAGGTGGGTGGCCAGGGAGGGGTCGGCGCGCTCTACCCGGACTGTGTCGCAGCCGACCCACGAAGCCGCCTCCCACAGCGCCTCGCGGACCGAGTCGCCCCACTTGGACACCGACAGGCCGGGTTCGAGGCTGATCTGGCGGGCCACGAACGTGGTGCCCTCGCGGCCCGGGTCCACGCGGCCGATGAGTCTGCCTCCGGCCAGGATCGGCATGGTGAAGTAGCCGTGGACGCGCTTGTGCTTGGGGACGTAGAGCTCAAGCGTGTAGTCGAAGCCGAACACGCGTGAGGTGCGCCCCCGGTGCCAGATGAGCGAGTCGAACGGGGAGATCGGCGTGGCGCGGTGGCGGCCGCGCGGGGCGGACTCCAGGGCCACCGGGTCGGCCCAGGCCTTGGCGGACTTGCCCTTCTGGCCCCAGCCCGACACCTCCACCGGCACCAGGCCGGCGGCACCGCCGGCAAGGGATTCCTCCAGGATCGAGCGGTGGTGGTTGCGCACGCGCAGGAAGTCGACGAGGTCCGTGGTGGTGGCCACACCCAGGGAACGGCCGGCCACGCCCGCCAGCCGTACGATGCACTCCTCGTCGGTGAGGTCCTGGCCGAGCAGGTCGGCGGGGACGGAGCGCTCGGCCAGGTCGTAGACGCGGCGCCAGCCCACGCGGCGGGTGCAGACGAGTTCGCCGATGTCGAGCAGCCACTCCAGGCCGATCTTGGAATCGGACCAGTCCCACCAGGCGCCGCCGTTCTTGGCGCCGCCGACGTCGGAGGTGGTGATGGGGCCGCTCTGCCGTACCTGATCGAGGAGCTTCTCCACGCCGTCGGGGACCTGGTGCCAGCGGAAGCGGCGCTCGCGGTACGCCCGGCGGCGGAAGGAGTAGAGGGGCCAGTGCTCGATGGGCAGGATGCAGGCGGCGTGGCACCAGTACTCGAAGCTCTGGGCCGGGGCGTGCCAGTAGGCGCGCTCGACCTTCTGCCTGCCGACCGCGCCCAGGCGGGCGTAGGCCACGAGTTCGTGGGAGCGGGCCAGCACCGAGACGGTGTCGAGCTGCACGGCGCCGAGTCTGCGGAGCACGGCGTGGGGGCCGCCCTTGCGGCCGTCGGAGCCCAGCAGGCCTTGGGCGCGCAGGATGATCCGGCGGGCGTCGTCGGCGGTCAGGAGCATGCCGGGAATGCTAACGGGGGCCACCGACAAAACGGCGGGGCGCCGGCAGGACAGCGGGCGCCGGCCAACGACGGGCACCGGCAGAACGGCGGGTACCGGCAGAACGGCGGGTACCGGCAGAACGGCGGGTACCGGCAAACGGTGGGTACCGGCAAACGGCGGGTACCGGCAAAACGGCGGGCACCGGCATGATCGCCGAGCGCCCGCCGTCGTGGAGGTCCTAGCGGTGGTGCTCCGCTCGCATGCCGACCCGGGGCGCGTCGATGACGACGTCGGACATGATGTCGAACACGAGAGCGAGGATGGCGCCCACGACGACGAGGCCGATGCCGATCCAGATCATCAGCCAGCTCTCGACGGGCATGCCGACTCCGGCGACGATGAAGCCCGCGAGGGCGACCGTCACCGCGAGCCACGACGACGCGCGGCCGGCGTGATTGCCTAGGTTTTGTCCGCCTGACATGGCCTTGTCCTTCCTATGTTCTCCCGCCAGCCAGTCATTGGTGCGAGATCGGTCTACTTCGGCATACGCTCTGCCGAAACACCATTCTCCCAGAAGGGGGATGCGGGTGGCCCGTCGCATTGGCTGTGTCTGGTAGCGAGACCGCCTACGATGGCAACGGGGAAGTTTGTCTCGGCCTCTCCTCCTGGCGGCGCCGCCGGGGTAGACCTGCGAGGAGCTTTACATAAAGTGGCAGCCATTCTCGACAAGATCCTACGTGCCGGCGAAGGCAAGACCCTCCGCAAGCTGAAGCGCATCGCCGATCAGGTCAACTCCATCGAGGACGACTTCAGGAGTATGTCCGACGCGGAGCTGCGCGCGCTCACGGACGAGTATCGACAGCGCTACGCCGACGGCGAGTCCCTTGAAGATCTGCTTCCCGAAGCGTTCGCGACCGTGCGCGAGGCCGCGAGGCGCGTGCTCGGCCAGCGTCACTTCGACGTGCAGATCATGGGTGGAGCCGCGCTCCACATGGGCAACATCGCGGAGATGAAGACCGGTGAGGGCAAGACCCTCACCTGTACGCTCCCGGCGTACCTCAACGCGATCAGCGGCAAGGGCGTTCACGTCATCACCGTGAACGACTACCTGGTGCGTGTCGGCGCCGAGAACATGGGCCGCATCTACCGCTTCCTCGGCCTCGACGTCGGCATGATCCTCTCGGGCCAGCAGCCCGACGAGCGGCGCAAGCAGTACGAGGCGGACATCACCTACGGCACCAACAACGAGTTCGGCTTCGACTACCTGCGCGACAACATGGCGTGGTCGCTGGACGAGTGCGTGCAGCGCGGCCACAACTTCGCCATCGTCGACGAGGTCGACTCCATCCTCATCGACGAGGCCCGTACGCCGCTGATCATCTCCGGCCCCGGCGAGCAGTCCGGCAAGTGGTACGCCGAGTTCGCCAAGATCGTTCCCAGGCTCCGCCGCGGCGTCGAGGCCAAGAACCAGGGCGAGGAGAGCACCGGCGACTACATCGTCGACGAGAAGAAGCGCACCGTCGGCATCCTCGAGGACGGCGTCGCCAAGGTCGAGGACTGGCTCGGCATCGACAACCTGTACAAGCCCGAGCACACCCACCTGGTCGGCTTCCTGAACAACGCCCTGAAGGCCAAGGAGCTGTTCAAGAAGGACAAGGACTACATCGTCGCCGACGGCGAGGTGCTCATCGTCGACGAGTTCACCGGCCGCATCCTGCACGGCCGGCGCTACAACGAGGGCATGCACCAGGCCATCGAGGCCAAGGAGAGCGTGAAGGTCAAGGACGAGAACCAGACGCTCGCCACCGTCACCCTCCAGAACTACTTCCGCCTCTACGAGAAGCTGTCCGGCATGACCGGCACCGCGGTCACCGAGGCCAACGAGTTCCACCAGACCTACAAGCTCGGCGTGGTCCCGATCCCGACCAACCGCCCGATGATCCGCAAGGACCAGGCGGACGTGGTCTACAAGACCGAGGACGCCAAGTTCTCCGCCGTGGTCGAGGACATCGTCGAGCGCAACAACGCCGGCCAGCCGGTCCTCATCGGCACCACCTCGGTGGAGAAGTCCGAGCGGCTGTCGAAGGCGCTCAAGCGCCGCGGCGTCCAGCACGAGGTGCTCAACGCGAAGAACCACGCGCGTGAGGCCACGATCATCGCCGAGGCGGGCCGCAAGGGCGCCGTCACCGTCGCCACCAACATGGCCGGCCGAGGCACCGACATCATGCTCGGCGGCAACTCCGAGTTCCGCGCCGACCTGGAGCTCCGGGCCAAGGGTCTCGACCCGGTCGAGACCGCGGAGGAGTACGAGAAGGCCTGGCCCGAGGTCCTGGAGAAGACCAAGACCGCGGTGCGCGCGGAGCACGACGAGGTCACCGAGCTCGGCGGCCTGTACGTGCTCGGCACCGAGCGCCACGAGTCGCGCCGCATCGACAACCAGCTGCGCGGTCGCGCCGGCCGCCAGGGCGACCCCGGCGAGTCCCGCTTCTACCTCTCGCTCGGCGACGACCTGATGCGCCTGTTCAACTCGGCCAGGGTCGAGATGATCATGACCAGGCTCAACATCCCCGACGACCAGCCGATCGAGTCGGGCATCGTCTCCAAGGCCATCGCCTCCGCCCAGCACCAGGTCGAGCAGCAGAACTTCGAGATCCGCAAGGAAGTTCTGAAGTACGACGAGGTCATGAACCGCCAGCGCAAGGTCATCTACGCCGAGCGCCACCGCGTCCTCGAAGGCGCCGACCTGCACGAGCAGGTGCGCGGCTTCATCGAGGAGGTCGTCGAAGGCTACGTGGCCGGCGCCACCGCGGAGGGCTTCGCGGAGGAGTGGGACCTCGACAAGCTGTGGAAGGCCTTCGGCGAGCTCTACCCGGTCTCGCTCAAGCTGGAGGACTTCATCGAGGAGGCCGGCGGCCGCGAGGAGGTCACCGCCGAGCTGATCAGCACGAAGGTCAAGGAGGACGCGCTCAACGCCTACGTCCGGCGCGAGGAGGAACTCGGCGCCGAGGCGACCCGCGAGTTCGAGCGCCGCGTCATCCTGTCGGTCCTCGACCGCAAGTGGCGCGAGCACCTCTACGAGATGGACTACCTGCGCGAGGGCATCGGCATGCGGGCCTACGCGCAGAAGGACCCGCAGATCGAGTACCAGCGCGAGGGCTTCGAGATGTTCTCCGGGATGCTGGAGGGCATCAAGGAGGACTCGGTCGGCTTCCTCTTCAACATCGAGGTCGAGGTTCAGGAGAACCCGATCGTCGAGGAGGAGGACGAGATGATGGCGGAGACCCGCTCGATCATCGCGCGCGGCCTGCGCGGCCCCGAGCGTCCCGCCGAGCTGGAGTACTCCGCGCCCGGTGAGCAGGGCGAGGTCGAGCACACCAGGGTCCGCACGACCGCCGCCGAGCGCGCCGCCTACGGCAACGTCGAGCGCAACGCGCCGTGCCCGTGCGGCTCGGGCAAGAAGTTCAAGCGCTGCCACGGCGACCCCAAGAACGCCGCCTAGCGCACCGCGAAAGGCCCCCGCTCCCCACTTCGGGCGCGGGGGCCTTTCCGTCCTTTCCCGCTCTTTCCCGCCGGTACGGCGAAGCGTCAGGCGGTCTCGAAGTCGGTGCACACCCACTGCACTCCCCGGCGCTCCAGGCGCACGGCCAGCACGCGGCTGCGGTCGCCGCCGTGTACCAGCAGGCACATCTCGATCGCCCCGTCGCGTGGCTCGTTGACGTGCGGCACCCCGACGAACGGCGGCCGCTCGGTGTCGATCATGCGCCCGGCCTGGAGCAGTTCGTGGTAGGCCCGCTCGGTGAACCGGTCGGCGAGGTTCTCGGCCGGTCGCCGCCCGGCCAGCACCTCGGCCAGCGCCTGCCCGAACAGCCGCAGCCGGCGCTCGTCCGGCAAGGCTCCGGCCGGGCCCCAGATGAACGGCTTGAGTGCCAGCGCGCCGTCGACGCGGGGCCGGTCGCCGTCGTAGGGCGGCTCGGGCAGCGGGAGGATTCCGATTTCTGGGGACACGGCGCTCCTTCAGGGGGGTTGGATCGGCGTCGTAAGAAGGAGTTTTCGGCCACGCCATCAGATACCCCGGCCGCCGACTTTCTCGCCGGGACCGCCGATATGCGGAGAATGGCGAAGAAGATCAGCTCAGGTTGGGGCCCCAGGATGGGCGGGCATGATCGCGTTAAGGACCGGCCGCACGGGCTTGCGACCGGCGCGAAATCCTTTCGGACGCAGTGAAACCGGCGGTCAGGGTGTGGCGGAATCCGCCGGACCGGCACCACTGGGCGTGTCTTCTGGCTCGCGTCCGGGTGTGGGGATGTTCAGGCGCCGGATCAGGAACGAGAACAACACGTAATAGAGCGCGAAATACGCCAGTCCGATCAGGATGATCAGTCCGAGACCCCACGTGTTGGACTTGCTGGCGTTCAGGAGCATGTCGAACAGTCCGGCGGAGAAGTTGAAGCCGAGGCGCGTCTCCAGCGCCGCCATGAGCGCCATCGCCGCACCGGTGAGCAGGGCGTGGGCGACGAACAGCAGCGGCGCCACGAAGATGAACGCGAACTCGACCGGCTCGGTGATCCCCGTCACGAACGCGGTCAGCGCGCCGCCGACCATGATGCTGCCCACCGCGGCCCGCCTGTGCTTGGGCGCCGCGCGCCAGATGGCCAGCGCCGCGCCGGGGACGCCGAACATCAGCACCGGGAAGAAGCCGGTCATGAAGATGCCCGCGCCCTGCTGGCCGATGGCGTAGCACTTGAGGTCGCCGGCCGCGTGGACGCCGTTGACCGTGCACTCCGGGATGACGGTCCAGACGATCGAGTTGACGAAGTGGTGCAGGCCGAGGGGGATCAGGAAGCGGTTGGCCACGCCGTACACGCCGGCTCCGAGGGCGGAGTTCGTGGCCAGCCAGTCGCCGAAGCTGGTGAGGGCCTGGCCGATGGGCGGCCAGATGAGGCCGATGAGGACGCCGAGCAGCAGTGCGACCACCGCGGTGACGATGGGGACGAACCGCCGCCCGCCGAAGAAGGCCAGCCAGGTGGGGAGCTTGATGCGGTAGTAGCGCTGCCAGAGGGTGGCGGCCACGAGGCCGATGAGGATGCCGCCGAGCACGCCGGTGGGCTGCGCGGAGGCCGCCTGGTTGATGACCCTCGTCCCGTCCACCAGCGTCTGCGTCACTTTGTCGTGTACGGCCGGCGCACTCGACTCGAAGAACATCCGCCGCGTCACCTGGTCGAACACCAGATACCCCACCAAAGCGGCCAGAGCCGTAGATCCGTCCGCCTTCTTCGCGAACCCGATCGCCACCCCCAGCGCGAACAGCAGCGGCAGGTTGTCGAACAGCGCCCCGCCCGCGGCCGCGAAGATCGCCGCGACCCGGTCGAGGAAGGCGTTGTCGGTACGGCCCAGCAGATCGTCCTGACCGAACCGGAGCAGCAGCCCGGCGGCGGGCAGGACGGCGATGGGCAGCATGAGGGAACGGCCGATGCGCTGCAGGACGGCGAAGGCGGACGACCAGAAGGACGTGCCGGCTTCGGCGCTCGTGGTGCTCATGGTTCCCCCCGGGAAGATCAGCCGGGGGATGCAGGATTCCTACCACGCGCACGCACGGCAAAAACAACCACCACGCGCCTTGGCACGCGGGTCACCCGCAAGCCACACCCACGCTCCAGCCCCGCCACAGACACCACGACACGGACGGCCCACGCTGCCGCGCTTCGGCGCTCCGGCAGCCAGGGCCGCCATGCCCGCCCCCTCCGAGGTCGCGGGGTGCGCCATGCTCCGGGTGGGCAGCGGCCGCGTGGGTCACACCGAGTGGGGCCATGGCCGGGTGGGAGCGCTCCGAGGGGTTGCCCGCTGGTGGGGGCTCCTCCGGGTGGGGCGTGGCACCCCGCTGGGCGTGGGGGAGGTGGTGTCCGTCTGTGGGACCCGTGGGGAGGAGGGGGCGTCAGGGGTCTCGGCTTTGGGTGGGGGTGGCTCCGGTTTCGCCGGAGTCGAGGTCGAGCTCTGGTTCGCGGCCCGGTGTCATGAAGTTGAAGCGCCGGATCAGGAACGTGAACACGACGTAGTACACGATTCCGTACACCACACCCAGCACAAGGATGCCGACGATGTTCTGGGTGTTGGACTTGCCGATGTTGAGCAGCATGTCCAGCAGACCGGCCGAGAAGCCGAACCCCAGCTGGCCCCCGATCAGCGCGGTCAGCGCCATCGCGAGCCCGGTCAGCACCGCGTGCACGACCAGCAGGACGGGCGCCACGAAGATGAAGGCGAACTCGATCGGCTCGGTGACGCCGGTGACGAACGACGCCAGCGCGGCCGAGAGCATGATGCCGCCGACCGTGGCGCGCCGGTGTTTGGGGGCCGCGCGCCACATGGCCAGCGCCGCGGCGGGCAGCGCGAACATCATCACCGGGAAGAATCCGGCCATGAACTCCCCGGCGTTGGGGTCGCCGCCGAAGTAGCAGTTCCAGTCGCCGCTGAGGACCCGGCCGCCGACCTCGCATTGCGGCACGACGTACCAGACGATGGAGTTGACGAAGTGGTGCAGGCCGAGCGGGATGAGCAGCCGGTTGATCAGGCCGTAGATGCCCGCGCCGAGCGGGCCGAGGTTGGCCAGGCCCTCTCCGGCGTGTGAGATCCATTCGCCGAGCAACGGCCACGCCCAGCCGACGATGACGCCGAGCAGGAGGGCGACGATGGAGGTGATGATCGGTACGAACCGGCGCCCGCCGAAGAAGGCCAGCCAGGAGGGCAGTTTGATGCGGTAGAAGCGTTGCCAGAGCATGGCCGCGACCAGGCCCATCATGATGCCGCCGAGGACCTTGGTGGGGTTCTGCAGGCCGTAGTCGATGATCTCTTTGACGCCCTCGGGTGTGGATTCCCTGATGAGCACGGTGTCGCGGATGCCCGAGCCGAAGAACATGACCTTGGTGACGCGGTCGAAGACCAGGTAGCCGACGACGGCGGCGAGCGCGGTGGTGCCGTCGGCCTTGCGGGCGAAGCCGATGGCGACGCCGACGGCGAAGATCAGGGGAAGGTTCTCGAACAGGGCCGATCCGGCGGCGTCGATGACCGCGGCGACGCTGCTCATCCAGGCGAACCCCGCGACGTCGGCCAGGCCGCCGGGCTTGGGGCCGTTGGAGCCGAGCATGTCGGGCTGGCCGAAGCGCATTAAGAGCCCGGCCGCGGGCAGCGCGGCGATGGGCAGCATGAGGGAGCGGCCTAACCGCTGCAGCACATTCATGACGCGGGAGAGCGGCGACGGAGCGGCCGCTGTGGTCTCGTTCACTGCGGGAGTCCTCAGCGTCGAGCGGGCATTTCCAGGATGGTGCGCAGCTGGTAGCGGTCGGCCCGGTAGGTGGACACGCCCAGCTCGGCGCAGACGCCGCCGGAGAAGGACCGGCGCTGGAGCAGGAGTACGGCTCCGCCGCGCGGCAGCTTCAGCAGGTCGGCGTCGCTGGGGTCGGCGATGCCGCCGTCTATGGTGAGCTCGCCGGCGTCCATGACGAGGCCGTAGCGGCTCTCCAGCAGCTCATACAGGGATCTGTCGGAAAGGTCGTGGTCGGCAAGGTTGGGGGCCAGTTTCACCGGGATGTGCGCGCGCTCGATGGACAGGGGCTCCCCGTCCGCGGTACGCAGCCGCTCGATGAAGTGGACCTCTTCGCCGGGCTGGATGCCCAGTTCCTTGGCCAGGTGCGCGCTGGCGCGCACGACGCGGCGGTCCAGGTCGCGCGAGCCGGGCTCCATGCCGCGGGCGCGCATGTCGTCGGTGAACGAGGTGAGCTGGAGCGCCAGCTCGATCTTCGGGCGGGCGACGAAGGTGCCTTTTCCCGGCACCCGGTGCAGCCGTCCCTCGGACACCAGGTGATCGACGGCCTGCCGTACCGTCATCCTGGACAGGCCGAAACGCTGGCAGAGCTCGCGCTCGGACGGGATCGCCGCGCCGATGCTGAGCTCGTTGCTGTCGATGAGGTCCAGCAGGATCTCGCGCAGCTGGAAGTACTTGGGCACCGGGCTGTCCGGATCGATGTGCGCCACGGATCCTCCCCTCGATCTGACCTGGTCGATGAGCTATGGTTCGTACTGGTCTAGTCCGGACTAGACCACATGCCGGAATTATCAGTCAAGCCGATGAGGACAAGATGACCACGAAGATGCGCAGCGAGATCGCCGAGCAGCCCGCGGCGCTGCGGGCCACCCTGGACTCCTTGCTCCCCAGAGTCGATGAGGTCAGGGCGCTGGGCGAGCAGACACGTCAGCTGCTCTTCATCGCGCGCGGCACCTCGGACAATGCCGCAGTCTACGGGCGCTACCTGGTGGAATCACATGCGGGTCGTCTCTCCGCGCTCGCCGCCCCGTCCATCGCGACCACCTACAAGCGCAAGCTCGACCTCGACGGCGTGCTGGCCGTGGCCATCTCGCAGTCGGGCCGCACCGAGGAGATCGTCGAGACCCTGGCCTGGGCCAAGGACTGCGGCGCGAAGACCGTGGGCGTCACGAACGGCGGTCCGGACAGCCCGCTCGCCCAGGTCGCCGACCTGGCGCTGGTCACGCTGGCCGGCGAGGAGAAGGCCGTGCCCGCCACCAAGACGTACACCACGCAGCTGGCCGCGCTGGCCGTTCTCGCGCTGGGGCTGGGCGCCGACGTGGACGCCGACGACCTGCAGAAGGTCCCGGACGCGGTGGAGAAGCTGATCACCGACCCGGGCGACCTCGACGCGGTGGTCGAGGGCCTGGCCGACAAGCCGGGCGTGGTCGTCTCCGGCCGCGGCCTGGCGTTCTCGACCGCGCTGGAGACCGCGCTCAAGCTCAAGGAGGCCTGCTACCTGCACGCCATGGGCCTGTCCTACGCCGACCTCCTGCACGGCCCCATCGCCGTGGTCGACGCCGACACCCCCGCGCTGCTTGTCGCCGCGGAGAACAGCCCCACGCTCTCCGGCACCGTCGCGCTCGCCGAGCGCGTCGTGGCGGCGGGCGCGTCCGCCTTCACCATCGGCGGGGGTACGGCTCTCGCCGGCGCGGGCACCGCCGCCCTGAACGGCCCGGACCTGCCCGAGTGGGTCGCCCCGATGGGCCTGATCGTGCCCGGTCAGTTGCTCACCGAGTCGCTGGCCCGCAGGCTCGGCATCGACCCCGACGCGCCGCGCGGACTCAACAAGGTGACCCAGACCGACTGATCACGGAGCGTCGTTTAGCCTGGTCGGAGAGTATTCAGGAGGAGGACCGGATGGCGACGGACGTAAACGCGATCATCGCGGGACTCGGCGGCGCCGAGAACATCATCGAGATCGAACCCTGCATCACACGCCTGCGCACCGAGGTGCACGACGCCTCCAAGGTGGATCAGGCCGCGCTCAAGGCGGCCGGAGCCCACGGGGTGATGGCGGCGGGGAACGTGGTCCAGGTGGTCGTGGGGCCGGAGGCCGACACGATCGCCAGCGACATCGAGGACATCATCGGCTAGAGGGCGAGACCATGACGACTGTTCTCGCCCCGGTCGAGGGGGCAGCAGTGGGGTTGGCGGCCGTGCCCGATCCGGTCTTCTCCGCGGGCATGGTGGGGCCGGGCACGGCCATCGACCCCTTGCGGGGACCGGGCAAGGCAGTTGCCCCGATACCCGGAAAAATCATGAAATTGCATCCGCATGCCTACGTCATCGTGGGGGACGACGGCAGAGGCGTGCTGGTGCACCTGGGGATCGACACCGTCCAGCTCAAGGGGGAGGGGTTCCAGCTACTGGCGGCCGAGGGGGACCGGGTCAGCGCCGGTCAGCCGGTCGTCGCCTGGGACCCCGCGGCCATCGAGGCGGGCGGCCGCTCGCCGGTCTGCCCGGTGGTCGCACTGGACGCGGCGGCCGAGTCGGTGACCGGCGTCGCGGAGGGGGAGGTTCATGTGGGGGACGAGTTGTTCCGGTGGGAATAGACACAGCTCTTTTCGACCTTGACGGGACGCTGATCAATACCGAAGCCCGGAGCATGGCCATGTGGCAACTCCTGCTCGACAAGCACGACGTCAAGCAGGACGTGCGTGTCTTCATGGGCCGCAGGGGCCGCGACGTGATCCCCGAGGTGTTCCCCGGCCACGACGTCGAGGAGCTGATCCGCGAGGTCTACGGCTACAACGACCACCCGGAACTGCCCGAGATCGTGCCGGTGCCCGGCGCGGCCGAGCTGGTCCGCAAGGTCGCCGCGTACGGCTCGCCCATCGGCCTGGTCACCTCGGCCGGTCGCGCCTGGGCCGAGACGCGCCTGGAGCAGGTGGGCGTACGGAAGCTGATCAGGGAGATCGTCGCGGCCGAGGACGTGGCCGTCGGCAAGCCGGACCCGGCGGGCTTCCTGCTCGGGGCCGAGCGGCTGGGCGCCGATCCGGCCGACTGCGTGGTGTTCGAGGACTCGCTGGCCGGCATCGCCGCGGCCAAGGCGGCCGGGATGCGCTGCGTCGGCGTCGCCACCTCGCACGCCGGCGACGAACTGGCCCAGGCCGACCTCGTGGTGGCCGATCTCACAGCGGTCGACTGGCCGCCGTTCACCTAAGGTTCAAACTGGTCTGGACCGCCATCATCAAGGAGGAAAGTCTCATGGCAGAGCGCAAGGCCGTCATCGCCGCCGAAGTGGGCCTGCACGCCCGTCCGGCGGCGACGTTCGTGCAGACGGCGACCAAGGCCCCGATCGACGTCACGGTCGGCAAGGCCGACGGTCCCCAGGTCAACGCCAAGAGCATCCTGTCGGTCATGGGGCTGGACGTCCGCCAGGGCGAGACCATCGTGATCACGGCCGACGGCGAGGGCGCCGAGGACGTCTTGGACGAGCTGGTCAAGATCGCTGAGACGCCGTGAAGGGCACGGGGGTCAGCCAGGGGATCGGTCATGGTCCCGCCTACGTCCTGACGGCCTCGGTGCCCGAACCCCCCGCGGGCCAGACCTTCACCGGCGAGGCCGTCCAGGAGAAGGAGCGCGCGCTGGCCGCGCTCAAGCAGGTCGCCGGGGCCCTGGAGGCCCGCGGCGACAAGGCCGGCGGCGAGGCCAGGGAGATCCTGCAGGCGCAGGCCCTGATGGCCGAGGACCCCGGCCTGATCGTGGGCGTCAAGTCGCTCATCGACGGCGGCCTGGCCGCTCCCAGAGCCGTGTACGAGTCGTTCGGCAGGTACCGCGACCTGCTGGCCAAGGCCGGCGGCTACCTCGGTGAGCGGGTCGCCGACCTCGACGACATCCGTGACCGGGTGATCGCCCAGCTGACCGGGCAGCCGCTGCCCGGGCTGCCGGTCGAGACGGCGGAGCCGTACGTGCTGATCGCCCGTGACCTCGCGCCGGCCGACACCGCGCTGCTGTCCAGGGACGTGGTGGCCGCGTTCGTCACCGAGGAGGGCGGGCCGACCAGCCATACCGCGATCCTGGCCAAGGCGATGGGGGTGCCCGCCGTCGTGGCCTGCGCGGGCGCGACGACGATCAGGCCCGGCGCCCGGGTGCTGGTCGACGGGTCCACCGGCGAGGTACGGCTGGAGCCGTCCGACGACGACGTGGCCACCGCGGTCGGGGCGCAGGAGAGCAGGCGGGCCGCGATCGCCGCGGTCCGCGGCCCCGGGCGGACCAAGGACGGGCACCGGGTGCCGCTGCTGGCCAACATCGGTGGTCCGGGAGACCTTGACCCCGCGCTGGCCAACGGCGCCGAGGGCGTGGGCCTGTACCGGACGGAGTTCCTGTTCCTGGACCGCGCGCAGGCGCCCTCGATCGAGGAGCAGGAAGCCGCGTACCGGGCGGTCCTGGAGGCCTTTCCCGGCGGCAAGGTCGTGGTGCGCACGCTGGACGCCGGGGCGGACAAGCCGCTGGCCTTCCTGAAGCCGTCCGCTCCGGAGCCGAACCCGGCGCTGGGGGAGCGGGGCCTGCGGATGTTCCGCCTCCATCCGGAGGTGATGGCCGTGCAGCTGGCCGCTCTGGCCGCCGCGGCGGCAGGCACCGACGCCGAACTGCACGTCATGGCGCCGATGGTGGCCACGGCCGAGGAGGCCAGGTGGTTCGCGGGAGCGTGCCGGGCCGCCGGGCTGCCGAGCGCGGGCGTGATGATCGAGGTGCCGGCGGCGGCGCTGCGCGCGCACGGACTCGCCCAGGAGGCCGACTTCTTCTCGATCGGGACCAACGACCTGTCGCAGTACACCTTCGCCGCCGACCGGCAGGTGGGCGCGCTGGCCGGGCTGCAGGACCCGTGGCAGCCGGCGCTGCTCGACCTCGTCGCCGCCACGGCCACCGCCGCCTCGGACAACGGGCGGCAGTGCGGGGTGTGCGGGGAGTCGGCGGCCGATCCGGTGCTCGCCTGCGTGCTGGCCGGGCTCGGGGTGAGCACGTTGTCGATGAGCGCCACCGCGCTGCCGGCCGTACGGGCGGCGCTGGCGGTGAGCACGCTGGACGAGTGCGGGCGCGCGGCGCACGCGGCGCGGGGGCAGGCGACGGCGCGGCACGCGCGCGCGGCGGCCCGCTCCAACCTGCCCGGACTCGCGGAGCTCGGACTTTAGCCTCCTGCGGCTCTTGCACGGCCTTGCCCGGATAACGTGTTGGACATGGTTGGACGCATCGGCACCGCAGGCATGCTCGTTCTCGCTCTGGCCGCGTGCGCGGGCGGAGGGGGCCCGGCGGCGCCGAGCTCGGCGGCGGCCGCCGCCCAGCCGAGCCCGGCCGCCTCCGCGCCGACGTCGCCGAAGCCCAGGACGGGCGAGGTCGAGCGGCTGGTGAAGGCGATGAGCCGGGAGGAGAAGGTCGGGCAGCTGTTCATGCCCGTCGTGTACGGCACCGCCGCCGACAGCGTCTCCGGCGAGAACCAGGCCAGGTTCGGCGCCCAGACGCCCGCGAAGGTCGTCGCCAAGTACCACCTCGGCGGCGTGATCCTCTTCCCGGCCAACGTCAGGAGCACCGCGCAGGTCGTCAGGCTCGCCAACGGCCTGCAGGCGGCCGCGAAGCGGGTCCCGCTGCTCATCGGTACCGACCAGGAGAACGGCCTGGTCTCGCGGATGTCGGCGCTGATGACCGATCTGCCCAGCGCCGACCGGATCGGCGCCACCGGGGACACGGAGTTCTCGCGGGCGGTCGCCAGGGCCACCGGCGACGAGCTGAAGGCGCTCGGGGTCAACCTCGACTTCGCCCCGGTCGCCGACGTGAACCTCAACCCGCGCAACCCGGTGATCGGCCGGCGGGCCTTCGGCGACGACCCGGCCAAGGTGGCCAAGATGGTGGGCGCGGCGGTCAAGGGCTTCGGGGAGGCCGGGGTCGCCAGCACCGCCAAGCACTTCCCCGGCCACGGCGACACCGCGACCGACAGCCACACCGGGCTTCCGGTGATCAAGCACACCCGGGCGCAGTGGGAGAAGCTGGACGCGCCGCCGTTCCAGGCCGCGATCGACGCCGGCGTGGACGCGATCATGAGCGCGCACATCGTGATGCCGAAGCTGGACGACTCCGGCGATCCGGCCACGCTGTCCAAGCCCATCCTGACCGGGCTGCTGCGCGACAGGCTCGGCTTCAAGGGCGTGATCTCCACCGACGCCCTGAACATGGGCGGGGTGCGCAAGAAGTACGGCGACGGTGAGGTGGCGGTACGCGCCGTGCTGGCCGGGGCCGATCTGCTGCTCATGCCCGCCGACTTCCCGAAGGCGTACAACGCGGTGCTGGGGGCGGTGAAGTCGGGCCGGATCTCCGAGGCGCGGCTGGACGCCTCGGTGACCCGGCTGCTCACGTTGAGGAAGAACCGCGGCTTCCTGACCGAGGCGCCGAAGGCCTCGGCCGAACAGGCCGCGAAGGTACTGCGCTCGGCCAAGCACAGGAAG
The DNA here is from genome assembly GCF_044457485.1 of Nonomuraea sp. NPDC050540. Classification (NCBI taxonomy): domain Bacteria; kingdom Bacillati; phylum Actinomycetota; class Actinomycetes; order Streptosporangiales; family Streptosporangiaceae; genus Nonomuraea; species Nonomuraea sp. NPDC050540. The sequence goes on along the minus strand of NZ_JBITHA010000009.1, from coordinate 200,693 downwards.
CTGGCCGCCCGCGCAGCCGGTTAGCGCTCGGCTTAGTGCTCGGCGCGCAGCCCACTCGCGATGTACATGGCCGAGAGCATGGTGAACAGGTACGCCTGCAGGAACATGATGAACAGCTCGAAAGCCGTCAGCAGGATCGTCATCACCACGCCCAGCAGCCCGATCGGGGCGCCCAGCGGGCTGAGCTTCTCCACCAGGAACCAGAAGCCGACCGAGCTGAAGAAGGCCAGCAGCATGTGGCCGGCGAACATGTTGGCGAAGACCCGGATGGCGTGGGTGGCCCACGAGAACAGGAACTGGTGCGCCAGCTCCATGGGCACGTAGATCCCCAGTGCCCACTTGGGCAGGTCGGGCGGGATGGACATGTTCCTGAGGTAGCCGGTGAATCCCTGGTGCTTGACGCCCAGGTAGACCCTGAGTACGAAGATCGCGACGGCCAGCACGGCGGGGAAGGCGATGTGCGAGGAGGCCGGGAACTGGACGAACGGGATCAGGCCCACCAGGTTCCAGGTCAGGACCAGTAGGAACAAGGCGAACAGCAGGCCCATGAAGCGGTCGGCGTCGGCTCCTAGGAACGGCTTGGCGACCTGCTCGCGGACGAAGAGGTAGACGTACTCCCCGGCGTTCTGGACGCCACGGGGGACGATCTTGGGCTTGGCGAAGGCGGCCCAGCAGAAGGCGATGACGAGCCCCGCGCAGACGACCGCGAGGAGCACGGGTTTGGTGAACCAGAAGGGGCCGCCGTCGATGATCGGCGGGAAGACGAAGATGTCCGGACCAGGGGCGCGATAGTCGTCGATGGTCACCATGCGGTCACCCTAACCAGCGTTAGGTTGAGCCCGATTAAGCGGTTATGTCCCGCCCGCCGCCGGCCGCGTTCCCGGGGGAACTACCCTAGAACGATATTCCATCACCGGGAGGTCTCCGTGGTCGCAGGAGTGCTGATCGACTGGGGCGGCGTGCTCACGACGAGCCTGTCCACCGCGATCGCCAAGTGGATCGAGGCCGATCGCATCGACGGCGCCCACTACCGCACGGTCATGCGCGGCCTCGTGGACAACGCCTACAACGGCGACGGCGAGAGCGTCGTGCACGCGCTGGAGCGCGGGGAGATGCCGGGAGCGGCGTTCGAGCGGGACCTGGCGGCGCGGCTGCGCACCGTGGACGGGGCGCCGCCGGTCGCGGAGGGGCTGCTGGAGAGGATGTTCGCGGCGTTCGACCGAGTGGACGTCATGTACGACATGCTGCGGATGGCGCGGACGGCGGGGATCAGAACCTGCCTGCTGTCGAACTCGTGGTCCAACACCTACCCGCGCGACGGCTGGGACGAGGTCTTCGACGCGGTGGTGATCTCCGGCGAGGTGGGCATGCGCAAGCCCGAGCCGCGCATCTTCCACCATGCGCTCGACCTGGTGGGACTGCCCGGCGGGAGCTGTGTGTTCGTCGACGACATCGAGGCGAACATCACCGCCGCCCGCGGCCTCGGCATCACCGGCATCCACCACCGCGACGCGGACACGACCATCGCCGAACTCGAGACGCTCCTCCGCCTGCCGCTGCGGCGGGCATGATAGAGCTCTTGATTTCTCGGAAAGGCACATCATGCGCGTCTATCTGCCGTGCACGCTCCCCGCGCTGGCCAAGGCCGTCGCCGCGGGAGAGCTCGGCCCGGCCCCGTTGATCGGCTACGCGGTCACCCCCGCGCTGACCGAGTGGTACGCCTCCGGCGACACCGAAGAGCTCGAATACGTGGCGCTCACCGAGGCGGCCCGCGCCTCGCTGCGCATGCTCGCCGCCGACCGAGCCGACGGCGTCGACGCCGCCCCGCGGCGGGTGGTGGTCGCGGCCGAGGTCCCCGACGGGGGTCTCACCGTGGGCGTGGACCTGGCCGAGCGCGCCAGGGTACGGCTGGCGGAGTCGGTCCCCCTGTCCAAGGTGGCCGCGGCACACGTGGACGACCTGTACGCCATCCCCGACATCGAAGCGGCCATCGCCGCCCTCCCGGCCGCGGACGACGGCGACGACGACGCCCGCTTCACCGTGGACGGCGCCGAGGCGCACGAACTGATGTGGTACGCGACCCAGGAGATCCCCGACCTCCTTCGTTAAGGTCGCCCCAATTCGGAGATTGTTCTTGACTCTTTCGTGAACCTCCCTTGTAGGCTGCCGTGGTTTACACATCGGATAACACGAAGGAGTCTGTCTCAGTGAGAATCCGAGCCGCAGTAGCCGGAGTGGCGGCCACGGGGGCGCTTCTGGCCATGATGTCTCCCGCCGCGCACGCCGCTCGGGGTTACGACGGGAAGGACCCGTACAAGTCCGGCTGTGCCGCCTCGGGGATCGTCTCGAAGCAGAGCACGCTGGTCCAGAAGGGTTCGGGCAAGAAGTACGGCACGATCAAGCTGATGTGGTCGCGCAAGTGCAAGACCAACTGGGCCGAGATCTGGGTGTCCCCGCTCGACACCGGCCTCATCCGCGTCATCCTGGCCAAGCCCAACGGCAACGGCAACAGGGTGGTCCACTTCGACTACGGCAAGGGCAACGGCGGCCACCACTGGGGCGACATGATCGAGGGCGCCAACATCTGCGCCTGGGGCTACGCCGTGGCCAAGCACACCAAGTCCTGGGCCAACGGCAAGACCGCGCAGGCCTGCGGCTGATCACCCTGGCTCGCGGCTGATCAGCACGCGGGGGAGCCGCGGCCTTCGGGTCGCGGCTCCGTCATGTTCACCGGAATGTCGCGATCGGCCGATACGATTGTCCTGACATGACGAAGCACATCATCTGGGACTGGAACGGTACCCTCTTCCACGACATCGACGCGGTCGTCGGGGCGACCAACGAGGTCTTCAAGCCCTACGAACTGCCCATCCTCGACGCCGACGGCTTCCGCGCCGTCTACACCCGCCCGATCTGGCTGGCCTATGAGCGCATGCTCGGCCGCGCGCTCGAAGACGGGGAGTGGGAGCGGCTCGACGACGGCTTCCACGAGCACTACTTCCGCCTGAGCGTCGCCTGCGGCCTGGCCGCCGACGCCCTGGCCGCGCTGCAGGGCTGGGACGGCACGCAGTCGCTCTGCTCGATGGCGCCGCACGCCCACCTGGTCCCGCTGGTCGAGTCGTTCGCGATCCACCAGCACTTCACCAGGATCGACGGGCTGCTCGGCACCACCGGCGGTGAGAAGGCGGCGCACATGAGCACCCACCTGGCCGCCATCGGCGTCGAGCCCGCCGACGTCCTGGTGATCGGCGACAGCGTCGACGACGGGCTGGCCGCCCGGCACGTCGGCGCCCAAGCCGTCCTCTACACCGGCGGCATGACCACCAGGGCCGACCTCCAGGCCACCGGCCTGCCCGTGGTCGACACCCTGGCCGACGCCCTCTCCTACGCCTGAGCGGTCGCGTCGTTGACCTGAGCGGCGGGGATGGGCATCGTGGGGTCGGTGGGCAAGGTGGAAGAGACGCGAGACGGGGTCGAGTTCAGCAACCTCGGCCAGCCGCTGTTCGACGGGGCGGAGGCCACCAAGCGGGACCTGGTCGACTACCTGGACGCCGTGAGCGGCCAGCTCGTCGCGGCGCTGGACGAGCGGGCCCTGTCGGTGATCCGGGTGCGGCCGGGCCAGCCGCCTTTCATGCAGAAGAACCTGCCCAAGTACGCGCCGGAGTGGATCGACAGCGTCACCCAGTGGGCCGAGAGCTCCCACCGCGAGGTCCGCTACGCCGTGTGCGGCGACCGGCGGACGCTGCTGTGGTTCGCCAACCAGCGGGCCGTCGAGTACCACCCGTCGCTGTTTCGCGGGGACCGGCCCACGCATCTGATCCTCGACCTCGATCCTCCGGCCGAGGACGGGGCGTTCGGGCTGGCCGTACAGGCTGCTCTGCTGGTGCGGGCGGCGCTGCGGGCGGACGGGCTGGAAGGGGCGGTGAAGACCAGCGGCGCCAAGGGCGTGCACGTGTTCGTGCCGGTCGCGGAGGGCACGGGCGTCGAGGATCTCGCCGCGGCGACCCGCGCGGTCGCCGCGCGCGCCGAGCGGCTGGACCCGGCGCTGGCGACCACCGCGTTCATCCGCGAGGACCGCGGTGGCAAGGTCTTCCTGGACTCCACCCGCGCGGGCGGCGCGACCGTGGTCGCGGCCTACAGTCCGCGGGTACGGCCCGGCGCCCCCGTCTCCTTCCCCGTCCCGTGGGCGGACCTGGACCGGGTGAGCCCGTCCGACTTCACCATCCACACCGCGCCCGGCCTGCTGTCCGGCGCCGACCCGTGGGCCGAGGCCATGCCGGAGCCCCAGCGCCTGCCCGACGACCTGGTCGCCGAGGGCCACACCATCCCGATCGCCCGGGTCCAGGCCATGCACGAGGGCAAGCGCCGCGCCGCCCGCGCCCGCAAGACCTCCTGACCGCTCAGGAGTGCCGGAGCAGGGCGGGGATGGGCGCGAGGAACATGGCGCAGGTGTAGGCGGCCAAGGGCAGCAGCATGAGCGTCGAGGAGATCGCGAACACGCTGAGGCACGGCAGGTCGGCGCCCGATCCCGCGAGCAGCACGAGCGTTCCGATGACCAGTCCGGCGCCGGCGGTCGCCGCGGTGGCGAACCCGATGAGCCGGTCGTAGACCATCATGCGGCGGATGCGCCGCCGTCCCTGGGCGGCGACCTGGGCGCCGGCGGACTGGCGCAGGTAGGAACGCAGCCGGCCCAGGGTCGAGCAGCTCGCGGCGGCGCCCACCGTGGTGGCGGTCATGCCGAGCGTGGCCAGCGCGATGCTCATGACGCCGGCGTCGGCGCTGCGGCGGGCGGCGATGTCCTGGCGGGTGTGGACGGTGTAGGCGGAGCCCAGCTCGCCGGCGACCTGGTCGCGGACCGGTCCCGCGAGCGAGGCCGAGTCGAGCGTCACCTGCAGGCCACTGAGCCTGATCGGGCTGACGAGGGCGGCGGCGGTCTGCGGGTTCAGGCCGAGCGTACCTCTGGCGATCATGGATTGGTCCATGTCGACCTGGAGGACGCCGCTCACGCGCAGGTGGACCGGCGTGCCGCGCGGGTCGGTGACGGTGACGGTGCTGCCGACGCCGAGCCCGTGGGAGACGGCGGTCGCCTCGTCCACGACGGCCTCGCCGTCGATGGCGGGCGGCCTGCCGTGGACGATGGGAAGCATGGGCAGGCCGTTGGCGGGCAGCGCGACGACCTCCATCGCGGTGGCATCGGCCCGCGGCCAGCTGGCCCGTACGGTGCCGCCGCGCACCTCGCGCACGGCGGTGACGCCGGGGAGGGCGCGCAGGGCGGCGATCGTCCGGCCGGGGATCTGTGGCGGGCCGCCCTCGCGCGGGAAGCTGGCGGGCAGCACCGCGAGGTCCATGCGCTCGGACGAGAAGCATTGGGTCAGCCGCCCGGATTCCGTGCCGTTGCCGATCCAGGCGCCCATGATGAGCGCCGAACCGGCGATGACGGCGGCCAGGCAGGCCGCCAGGCAAAGCATGTGACGCCCTATAGCGCACTTCCACATAGCGTTAACCTCCGCAAATCACGCTATGTCGTGAAATGTCGCTTATCGTCATCCCCAGAGACGGTCGTGGCAACCATCTTCACGCTGGCGGCTCATCGAAACGCTGAGGCCGTACCAGATCATTCTCGTAGGCGAAGATGATGAGGCGGCTGCGGTGCGGCAGGTGCAGCTTGCCGAGCACGTTGTCCACGTGGGTGCGCACGGTGACCGGCGACAGCGACAGCCGCTCGGCGATCTGGGAGTTCGTCAGCCCGCGCGCCACCAGCGTGAACACCTCCTGCTCCCGTCGCGTCAGCTCGTCGAGGCTGCCCGCCGCCACCGGGGCCTCGTAGAGCTGCGGGCGGTACTCGTCCAGCAGGCGCTTGGCGAGCATGGGGGAGACGTAGGCGCCGCCGTCCGCGACCGTGTGGATGGCGCGCAGCAGTTCCTCCGGCGGCGCGTCCTTGAGCACGAACCCGTCGGCTCCCGCCGCCAGCCCAGCTCTGACCAGGCCGTCCTCGTCGAAGGCGGTCAGCAGGACGACGCACGTGGCCGGGAAGTCCGTCCGCATGCGGGCGGTGGCCTCGATCCCGTCCATGCCGTGCATGCGCACGTCCATGAGCACGACGTCGGCCGGCGTCTCGCGCAGCGCCACCAGCGCCAGCGCGCCGTCCGACGCCTCGCCGACCACCAGGATGTCCGGCGCCGAGCGCAGCACCATCCGCACGCCCGCGCGGATCAGCTCCTGGTCGTCCACGAGCAGGACCCGCAGGAGGTTCTCGCCGTCAGGCCGCATCGCCACTCTCCTTCGCGTACGGCAGGCGGCCCTCGGCCGCGCAGGACAGTCGGATCGGGTATGGCAGGCGCGCCTCGACCACGAAGCCGCCCCCACGCCGCGCACCGGCGCTGAACTCGCCGCCGAGCCCGCGCACCCGCTCCCGCAGCCCGACCAGCCCGTTGCCGCCGGCCGGCAGGGAGACGGCCGCGAGCGGGCCGCCGCCGTCGTCCTCGACCTTCACGTAGGCACCGGTCGTGGTGAAGGCGGCGAACACGGAGGCCGCGACGCCGCGCCCGGCGTGCTTGAGCACGTTCGTCAGCGCCTCGCCGACGACCTGCTGGGCGGCCAGGAGCACCTCGTCCGGCGCGGTGTCCGGCTCGCCCTCGACGCGTACCGCGATGCCGGGGACGCCGCTGCGCCGCATCCGCTGGGCCAGGTCGTCGATCGCCTCGCGCCACGGACGCGGGCAGGAGCCGGCGCGCAGGGCGCTCACCAGTTCGCGCATGTCGTGCAGGGCGAAGCGGCCGCACTCGGCGATCTGCGCCAGGGCGGCCTTGGCGCCTGCCGGATCGGCGTCGAGCCCGAGCCGCGCGCCCTCGGCATGCGTGATCATCACGGTCACGTTGTGCGCCACGCTGTCGTGCAGGTCGCGGGCGATGCGCAGCCGTTCGCGGTCGACCGCCGCGCGGGCCTCGCCCTCCCTGGCCCGCTCGGCCAGCAGCAGCCGCTCCCTGATGCCCTGCATGACCATGCGTTTGGCCAGCACGTAGCGTCCGGCGAACCAGACCAGCACGATGAACAACAACTGGTTGGCCATCCACGGGAACGGCATCATCGACGTCGGGTAGGCCAGCGCCCAGACGACGTGGCCCGTGCAGGTGAGGATCAGCGCGGGCAGCGAGATCGCGAGGCTGCGGCTGACGGCCACGGTCGCCAGCGCGATGCAGACGCCCAGGTCGGCCAGCAGCGGTGGCCAGCCGTTGAGCATCTGGACCAGCGCGAGCGCGGACACCAGCGTGAACACGCCCACCGGATACAGGTGGCGCCACATCATCGGCGCCAGCAGGGCGATCGTCATCGCCAGGTCCGCCCAGGGCTGGTGGGGCGGCCACAGGTTGGCCAGCACCCAGCTCGCGACGGCCAGCGGGACGATCCAGATCAGATCACCCGCCAGGAATCGGGCCGTCGGCCGGAGGCGTGCTGTGGCACTCACGGGGTCAATATAAGTTTTCCCAGGTCAGAAGCTTGATCAATTCTTGCGTGTCGCCATGATGAGCGGGTTTCTTCTCACAAAGCATCACTACCGGCAATCATGCTTAAATGCCCTGGCGGGGCAGCTTCGCGGGGGCGGGAGCCGTACCCTGACAGGAACCCCCTCAGGAGGCTGCCATCAACCGCCTTGTGCTCTGGAACATCGACCTCACGCTGGTCGACGTCGCGATCGTGACCCGCGACGCCTACGCGGAGGCCTTCCGGGTCGTGACCGGGCGGCCCCTGGTCAAACTGGTGCCGGCGCTGGGGCGGCCCGACTCCGAGATCGTCTTCGAGACGCTGGCCGTCAACGGGATCGTGGCCGAGGACGCCCACCTGCCCAAGTTCCTGTCGGCGCTGGCCATGGCCTTCGCCGACCGGCGCAAGCGGCTGGCCAAGGAGGGGCGGATGATGGCCGGGGCCAAGGACGCGCTCAAGGCCGTGGCCCGGCTCGACGGGGTGATCCAGACGGTGCTGACCGGCACCATCAAGAGCAACGCGGTGCACAAGCTCAAGGCGTTCGGGCTGGACAAGCACATCGACTTCGACCTCGGCGGCTATGGCGAGGAGGTCTACCCGAAGGCCACCCTGTTGCAGGTGGCGCAGGGGCGGGCCAAGCAGCGGGCCGGCACGCCGTTCACGGTGGCCAACACGGTGGTGATCGGCGACTCGACCCGCGACGTCCAGGCGGCCAAGATCGGTGGGGCGGCGATGATCGGGGTGGCTTCCGGGCGCTCGATGGCCTCGGAACTCCGTGAGGCGGGGGCCGACCTGGTCCTGCCCGACCTGACCAACGCCTCCGAGGTGGTCGCCGCCGTCGCCGGCCTCACCTCCCCCCTCGACCGCAAAGCCGTCTAACCCCACCCCAACCCCCGGGCAGCGGCCGGGCACAACTACCCGGCACCCCAGAGGGTGGTGGCGCTCAGGAGCCCCGGTGGGCGCTTCGGGGGTGTCCCGCGGTCCCGGTGTCTGCGGGTGTGGCGCTTTCGGGTTTGCCGGGTAGTTGTGCTGGGGCTGGGTCCGGGGTGTGGGTGGTTAGGGCTGGGTGGGGAGGTTGTTGAGGAAGTAGGCGGCTATGGGGGCGGCTACCGCGGAGCCGGCGCCGCCTCCCTCCACGATGACGGAGAACGCCAAATCCCCCTTGTAGCCGATGAACCACGAGTGGGCCGGCGGTTCCTTGCCTGAGCCGTACTCGGCGGTGCCGGTCTTGCCGGCCGTACCGGCGGGGAAGGGGGCTGCTTGGGCGGTGCCCTCGGAGACGACGGCGGGCATCAGCGTGCGCAGGGCCTTCACGATGTCGTCCTCCAGCGGGCGGCGGGCCTCGCCGTCGGTCGGGACCAGCTCGGCCGGTACGAGGCGGGGCGGGCGCCACGTGCCGGAGGCGATCGCGGCGGCCACCGCGGCCATGTTCAAGGGGGAGGCCAGGACGCGGCCCTGACCGATGGAGGCGGAGGCGAGGTCGGTGTCGTCCTTGGCGGCGGGGAAGTCGGCCCGCACCGCGGGTACGCCGGGGTCGATGGGCACGCCGAAGCCGAAGTCCCCGGCGACCTTGGCCAGCCGCGAGGCCCCGAGCGAGCCCACGGTCATGGCGCCGAACGTGGTGTTGCACGAGTGGGCGAAGGCGTCACGGAACGGCAGGCTGCCGTAGTTCTTGTAGCCGGCGTTGTGGAAGGGGAAGCCGCCGATGTTCTGCTCGGCGGGGCACTTGACCGTCTGGGTGGCCGAGACGCCGTCGGCGACGAGCGCGGAGGCGGTGACGACCTTGAAGGTGGAGCCGGGCGGGTACTTGCCCATGAGCGCCCGGTCGAACCCGCCCCGGTTGTTGACGACGGCCAGGATCTCGCCGGTTGAGGGGCGCAGGGCGACCAGCGCGGCGGGCTTCTTGGTGAGCCGGAGCGCTTTCGCCCCGGCCGCGTGCACGCGCAGGTCGAGCGTGGTCTGGAACGGCGCCCGCTTCGCCGCGCTGACCTCTTCGAGGGTTTTGACCAGCTTGTCGCCGTCCTCGTACAGGTTGATCTTGGCGGTGTTGGGCACGCGTAGCCGGTCGACGTACTTCGCCTTCAGCCCGGCCACGATCTGCTGGACGGAACCGGGCACGTCCGCGGAGTCGATGCGCGTGCCGCCCGCCGCCAGGACGGGCACGTTCTCGTCCTTGCCGGTCACCAGCCGCAGCGACCGGCCGGGCTTGAGCTCGGGGTGGATGGTGGCGGGCGTCCAGGCGACCATCCAGCGCCGGTCCTTCTCGACCAGCTTGAGTTCGCCCTCGTAGTCCAGGTCGGGCCCTCGCCCGATGAGCCTGGCCCCGAAGCTCTCGTAGCCGCGATCGGCCGCGTCGGAGGCGAACACCCCACCGCTCCTGATCGCGGTGAACGACTGCCGTTCCAGCTTGAGGTCGCGGCGTACCTTCTCGTGCCACTCGACGAAGTCCTTGGGCGGATCGGCCACCAGCGCCTTCATGGCGGCGTAGTCGTTGCTCGACCAGGCCGACAGATAGGCGTCGGCGGTCTTCTCGGCCGAGCCCTCGGTACGCAGGGCCCAGACGACGCCGCCCGCCGCGACGGCGGGCACGAGCACCCCCGCGACCACCCACGGCCACCTGCGCCGCCGTCGTCGCCGTGGCGGCCCCTCCTGCCGCAACTCGCCGAGCATCGGTCCCCCTGTCATAGCCATGACGCAGAGAACACCAGACACCACCAAACCATGTCCAATATGGATATAGGCCCAGAGTAGATATAAGTCCGGATATCATCGCTGGCCATGGACCTCGTCCGGCACCTGCGCTACTTCACCGTGGTGGCGGAGGAACTTCACTTCGGCAACGCCGCCATCCGCCTCGGCATGGCCCAGCCGCCGCTCAGCCAGCGCATCAAGCGACTGGAGGAGGAGCTCGGCGTGCGCCTGTTCGACCGCTCCGCGCGCCAGGTCCGCCTGACCGAGGCGGGCCGCCTCCTGCTCGGTGAGGCCCGCGAGATCGTCGCCCGGGTCGACCGCCTGCGCGAGCTGGCCAGGCACGGTGAGGGCGCGGTGCTCAAGGTGGGCGTCCCGCCCGACCTGGCCGCCGCGGTGATCGCCGCCCTGGTCGCGGGCTTCCGCGAGAGCCATCCCGAGGTACGGCTGGCGCCCGCCGAGATCTGGACCGCCGACCAGGTGGCCGCCCTGGCCGCCGGCACGATCGACGTCGGCGTCGTCCGGCACCCGGTCACCGCCCCCGGCCTGTACTTCGGCCAGACCCTCGTCCAGCCCCAGGGCGTGCTGCTGGCCGAAGGCGACGAGCTGACCCAGCGCGCCGAGGTGCACCTGGCCGACCTCGCCGGGCGCGAGCTGCTCATGCCGCCGAAGGAGGGCGAGCCGGGCATGCACGCGGAGGCGCTGGCAGAATGCCGTCGCCGTGGGTACGTTCCCGCGCAGGTGCACGAAGGGTCGGGCCTCGGGCTGGTCATGGCCGGGGCCGCGGTCGCGTTCGGGCCACGGCAGGAGTCGCCGGGGCTGGTCTGGCGGCCGCTGATCGGTTCGCCGCTGTCCTACCGGATCTCCACCGCGTGGCGGGTGGCCTCCGACACGGTGGCCGACTTCTCGGCGGCGGCCGTACGAACACTGAAGGAGAGCGCCGGGATGGCGGAACAGAGCTCGGCGCCCGTGCGGCGGGTCAGCCGCAGGCCGGGGGCGCTGGCATGAACGAGATCGAGCTGGGCGAGGTGTTCGCGGCGGCCGGGGTCGAGGGGTGGCTGCACGCGGTCGACATCGACGGCGGGCGCGAGTGCGGCTACCAGCCGGACGAGGCCAGGCCGATCGCCTCGGTGTTCAAGGTGCCGCTGCTCGTGGAGCTGTGCAGGCAGGCCGACGCGGGCCGGGTCGATCTGGCGGAGCGGGTGCTGGTGCCGGCGGCGGGGCGTACGTCGGGGCCGACGGGGCTCTCGGCGATGCGGGACGAGGTGACGATCTCGCTGCGCGACCTGGCGTACCTGATGATCGCGGTCAGCGACAACGCCTCCGCCGACGTGCTGGTCGAGCGGGTGGGGCTGGACGCGGTCAACGCCATGCTGGCGGGGTTCGGGCTCCACCGAACCCGGGTGACCATGAACGGCGCGACGATGCTGGACAGCATGGCCGAGGACAGCGGGCACGGCTGGCCGTTCCAGGACCTCGACGAGCTGGCGCGGATGCGGGCGCTGGACCCGGCGCGGACCAACAGCAGCACGCCGCGGGAGCTGACGCGGCTGTTCGCGATGATCTGGCGGGACGAGGCGGCCTCGGCCGAGCTGTGCGGGTGGATGCGCGAGGTGTTCGCGCTGCAGGTGTGGCCGCACCGGCTGGCGGCGGGCTTCCCGTACGACGATGTGGACGTCAGCGGAAAGACCGGCACTCTGCCGACTATTCGCAACGAAGCGGGGGTAGTGGAGTATCCCGATGGCGGCCGCTACGCCGTGGCCGTTTTCACCCGATCGTTCAGCCCCGCGGTGAACCAGCCGAGGGCCGACGCGATCATCGGCACGGCGGCGCATATGGCGGTTGACCACCTAAGAAGGTAGCGGGATGTGTGGGCGGTCGAGTGTGACTTTCCACCTGGCGAACGACAGGATGGGCGCATGGTTGAGGAAGGTGCACTTGTCTGGGAGCCGACCGCCGAGGTGGTCGGGCGGGCCAAGCTGACCGCCTACCTGCGTGAGCAGGACCGGATCGGCGCGCGGTACGAGGACGTGTGGCAGTGGTCGGTCGACAGCCCGGCGGAGTTCTGGCAGTCGCTCTGGGACTACTTCGAGGTGGTCGGCGAGCGCGGCGACGGGCCCGTCCTCACGGGGACGATGCCGGGCGCGGAGTGGTTCTCCGGCTCCTCGCTGAACTACGCCGAGAACGCGCTCGCCCGCGGCGAGGGCACCGCGGTCGTCTTCGTCTCCGAGGACGGCGCCCGCCAGGAGATCGGCTACGACGAGCTGCGCTCGGAGGTGGGCAGGGTCCGCGCCGGTCTGGTGCGGCTCGGCGTGGGGCGCGGCGACCGCGTCGCCGGCTACCTGCCGAACATCCCGCAGGCGCTCATCGCCTTCCTCGCCACCGCCTCGCTGGGGGCGATCTGGTCGGCCGGTTCGCCCGACTTCGGCGTGCCCAGCATCGTCGACCGGTTCCGGCAGATCGCGCCCAAGGTGCTGATCGCGGTCGACGGCTACGCCTACAACGGCAAGAGCTTCGACCGCTCGGCCGCCGTCGCCGAGATCGCCGCCGCGCTGCCCTCGCTGCGCGCGACCGTGTGGATCCCGTACCTGACCGCCGCCGAGGAGGGCCGCCCGCCGCAGCGGGCCGAGCCCGCGCCCGGCCACGCCGCCGCGGTGCCGTCCGGCGAGGTGGTGGGCTGGGAGGGGCTGCGCGCGGAGGAGGGGCCGCTGGAGTTCGAGCGCGTGCCCTTCGGCCACCCGCTGTGGATCCTCTACTCCAGCGGAACCACCGGGCTGCCCAAGCCGATCGTGCACGGGCACGGCGGCGTGGTGCTGGAGCACCTGAAGTCGCTCTCCTTCCACCAGGACCTCGGTGAAGGGGATGTGTTCTTCTGGTACACCACCACGGGCTGGATGATGTGGAACTACCTCATCGGGGCCTTGCTGGTCGACGCGGTGCCGGTCCTGTACGACGGGGCGCCCAACGACCTGTGGAAGATCGCCGCCGACGAGGGCGTCACGTACTTCGGGGTCGGCGCGCCGTACATCATCGCCTCGATGAAGTCAGAGGTACGGCCGGCCGGCCTCGACCGGCTGCGGGGTATCGGCTCGACCGGATCCCCCCTGCCGCCCGAGGGGTTCGCGTGGGTGGCCGAGACGCTGCCCGGCGTGCCGCTGGGCTCGTTCTCCGGCGGCACGGACGTGTGCACCGGCTTCGTCGGCGCCACGCCTCTGCACGAGATCAGGGCGGGCGTGATCCCGTGCCGGTCGCTGGGCGCGGCCATCGCCTCCTTCGACCCGACGGGCAAGCCGGTGATCGGCGAGGTGGGCGAGCTGGTGCTGACCGCGCCGATGCCCTCGATGCCGGTGATGTTCTGGAACGACCCCGGCGGCGAGCGCTACCGCGACAGCTACTTCGACGTCTATCCGGGCGTCTGGCGGCACGGCGACTGGATCAAGATCAACGAAGACGGCTCCTGCGTGATCTACGGCCGCTCCGACTCGACGCTGAACCGCGGCGGCGTGCGGATGGGCACCAGCGAGTTCTACCGGGTCGTCGAGCGCTTCGAGGAGATCGCCGACAGCCTGGTCATCGACACCGGGCAACTCGGCCAGGAGGGCCGCCTGCTGCTCTACGTCACGCTGGCCGAGGGGGCCACGCTCACCGACGAGCTGGTGGCGGCGCTGAAGACCACGCTGCGCGAAGAGCTGTCACCCCGGCACGTGCCCAACGAGATCCGCGAGGTGCCCGGCATCCCGCGGACCCTGTCGGGCAAGAAGCTGGAGGTGCCGGTGCGCAAGATTCTGCTCGGCACCCCCGTCGAGCAGGCCGCCAACCCCGACGCCATGGCCAACCCCGAGGTGCTGCGCCACTTCAGGCCCTGACCGCGGCCAGCGCCCGGCTCCAGGCGACGACCTGGTCGAGCATCATCGTGACCTGGTCGTCCTGGTGGGGGCGCGGCCTGAAGACGCTGAAGTCCTCGAAGTCGGCGTGCAGCAGCAGCTCCACGCCGGCCTGCACGTTGGCCACCTTGACCTGGCCGAGCACCTGCCGCAGGTGCTCGGCCGCACGTACGCCGCCGCTCACGCCGTAGCCGACGACTCCGGCGGACTTGTCATGCCATTCGGCGTACAGGAAGTCGATGGCGGTCTTCAGCACGCCCGGGGTGCCCCGGTTGTACTCCGGGGTCACGAAGACGAAGCCGTCGTATCCGGCGATCGTCTCCGACCAGGTCTTGGTGTGCGGGTGGTCGTAAACGCCGGAGGCCGCCGCCAGCGCCTCGTCCAGGTGCGGCAGCCGATGGTCCTTGAGGTCGATCAGTTCGTACGCGGCGTCGTCGCGCTTGGTGGCCAGTTCGTGAACCCAGCGGGCGACGGCCTCGCCGTTGCGGCCGGGACGGGTGCTGCCGATGATGATGCCGATCTTCGTCATGCGTTCCAGAGTAGGAAAGCGGATGAAGACATCCAATGCGCTGTCGTCTGCATTTTATACGCGAGCGTCTTGAGAGCTATACTGCCGGTGTGGATCTGCTGAGTGACGTGATCGCCTCCATGCGCGTCGGGCGGGCCAACTCGGTCCGGGTCGAGTGGCGCGCCCCCTGGGGCCACGCCTTCCCCGCCGCGGCGGGTTCGGCCGCCGGTTTCCAGGTGGTCCTGCAAGGTTCGTGCTGGCTGCTTCCGCCCGAGGGCGAGCCCATCGCGCTGAGTGTCGGCGACGTCGTGTTCCTCCCGCAAGGCCACGCCTACGTGCTGGCCGACTCGCCCGACAGCGCGATCGCCACGGCCGACTGCGGCGACGGGGAGCCCGAGCTGTTCGCCTCCGCCGTCCTGGGCGGCGACGGTCCCGGCACGGTGCTGCTGGGCGGCGGCTACCGGCTCGACCCCTCCAGGCTCCACCCGATCCTGCGTTCGCTGCCCGAGGTCGTCCACCTGCCCGCCCGCCTCGGCCACCATCCCGAGCTGCGCGCCGCCGTCGACCTGCTCGGCGCGGAGATCGACCGCCCGCGCGCCGGGGCCGACCTGCTCGTCTCCTCGCTGCTCGACATGCTTCTGCTGCTGATCCTGCGCACCTGGTTCGACGGCTCGCACGAGCACTGCAAGGTCGACAACTGGGCGCGGGCGCTGACCGACCCGTCGATCAGGGCCGCCCTCGACGCCATTCACCGCGACCCCGCGGCCCCGTGGACGGTCGAGTCGCTCGGCCGCGAGGCGGGCCTGTCGCGGGCAGCCTTCTCCCGCCGCTTCACGCAGCTGGTCGGTCAGCCGCCGCTCGGCTACCTGACGTGGTGGCGGCTGGGCACCGCCGCCCACCTGCTGCGCGAGAGCGACGCTCCGCTCGGGGAGATCTCCGCGCGGGTCGGCTACGGCTCGGAGTTCGCCTTCGCCAACGCCTTCAAGCGCGAGTACGGCCTGGCCCCCGGCAAGTTCCGCCGCGAGTCGTGCAGGCTGCCGACGATCAGCGCGCTCCCAGATGCGGCAGGCACGGCTCCAGCCCGGTGATCGTGTAGCCCTCCTCCGGCTTCCAGTCCTCGCGGGCCATGCGGAAACGCTTGCTCGGGACCGCCTCGCCCTTGCGGTTGTCGACCTGGACACCGTCCTCGCGGTAGCCGAGTTTCCTGGTCACGCCGAGCGAGGGCAGATTGTCCTCGAACGCCACCGTCCTGGCCCAGCGCGCGCCCAGCCCCTCGAAGGCCAGATGCAGCGCGGCCTTGCGCATCTCGGTTCCGATGCCCTGGCCGTGGAAGCGGTGGCCCAGCCAGGAGCCGGTGACCACCTCGCGGGTGACCGCGAAGTCGACCGCCTCCACCGACTGCGTGCCGACCACCTGGCCGTCGCGGACCACCACGAAGTTCGCCGCCCAGTCCTCCGGCTTCCAGGTGCCCCAGGACTTGAAGTGGTAGAGCACCGTCGCCTTGGCCCGTTCGCCGGGCTCCGCCTCCGTCCACGGGATGACGAAGGGCATGAATCCCTCCTCGTGCACGCCTTCGGCGGCCCGCTCGGCCAGCTCGTCGAGCTCGGCGAACGACGGCATGTGGAGCTGGAGGTTCGGGGTGGTGATCCGGAGCTTGAAAAGGGGCCAATGACGCATGCATGCAGGTTTATGCCAGCTAGACGCCCTGGGGCAACCGAAATACCCGGCCCGGGTCGTAGGCCGCCTTGACCTCGGCCAGCCGGGCGGCGTTCGGGCCGTAGTAGGCCGAGCGCCACGCGCGCAGGTCGGGGTCGATGTAGTTCACGTAGGCGTGGTCGCCCAAGAACGCGCGCATCTCGCCGTGGACGCCGCGCAGCCAGGTGCGGGAGGTGCCGTCGGCGTAGTACTGGACGCTGTAGAGCGCCGCCCGGTGCGGGAAGGCGGTGTCGCGCACGCCCACCCGGCCGATCGCGCCGCCGAACGCGTCCAGCAGCACCGCGTGCTGCCCCGGCCTGGCCACCCAGGCGACCAGTTCGGCGATGCCCGCGGCGGGGAGCCTGCCGTAGGCGAGGTGCGACTTGGCGGAGAACGTCGTGCGCGGTCCCGGCCCGCCGGCCATGATCCGCATCGCCGTCAGGTACGGCACCACCCGCGCCGAACGGGACTCCGGCTGCCCGACCTTGGCCACCAGCGCGGCGAGGTGCCGGTTGAGCCCGGTCAGGCCGCCCAGGTAGGTCCCGGCGAGCTGGACGTGGAGGCCACCGCGGTCGCGTATCAGGTGCAGCGTCGACCACAGCTCGTCGGGCGCGCCCGGCGCCCAGGCCTGCCAGGCGGCGACCGCGGCGGCCGCCTTCGACCAGGGCCAGCGCAGGAAGAAATGGCCGATCTCACGCGCGGTGTGGGTGCGGAACGTGAACGAGGTGGCGACGCCGAAGTTGCCGCCGCCACCGCCGCGGCAGGCCCAGAACAGCGCGGGATGCCGGATGGCGTCGCAGTCCAGAACCCGCCCGTCGGCGGTGACCACCCGCACGGAGACCAGCCGGTCGCAGGTCAGCCCGTACTTCCTGGAGACCGCGCCGATCCCGCCGCCCAGCGCCAGCCCGCCCACGCCGACCGTGGGGCAGGAGCCGGCCGGGATGCTCACCCCGTGCCCGGCGAGCTTGGTGTAGACGTCCATGAGCTTGGCGCCCGGCCCGATCGTGGCCAGGCCCGCGCGGTGGGTGACGGCGTTCAAGCGCGACAGGTCGACGACGAGGCCGGAGCCGGTGGACCAGCCCGCGTAGGAGTGCCCGCCCGAACGCGCGGTGACCGCGACGCCGGTGCGCCGGGCAAACGCCAGACATTTCGCAACATCTTCTGATGTTTCGCAGTACGCGATGCCGCCTGGGCGGATGCGGTCGAAGGCCGGGTTGTACAGGCGCTTCGACCGGTCGTACGCGGCGTCGCCGGGGCGAACCAGAGTGCCCTTGAGCCCGCGGCGCAGGCCCGCCCAGTCGGGTGGCGCGGTGGAGAGGGACAGGGGGACCAGCGCGGCGGCGCCCAGAAAGTCACGGCGGTTCACAGCTCATGTGACGAGGCCGGTGGCCGACGGGTTGGTTACGACTCCATCACCTTCCCCGGCGCCGTGTCAGCGCGGTGACGGTTCTGTGTCAGGGCGGTCGGTGAGGGTGGGCGCCATGAGCGAATCTCTCCACACCGTCACGACGATGCCGGCGGCGCGTCAGCCCGGCTGTCCCTTCGACCCGCCCAAGGAACTGGTCGAGGCGCGCGACCATGGTCCGATCAGCCGGTTCACCTTCCCCGACGGGCACGAAGGCTGGCTGGTCACCGGCTACGACCTGGTTCGAGCGGCACTGGCGGACTCGCGGTTCAGCTCGCGCAAGGAGCTGATGCGTCATCATCCGCTGATCGACTTCGGTGACATCGAGGTGCCGCCGGCGCCGCCGGGTGAGTTCCTGCTGATGGACGATCCGCAGCACAGCCGCTACCGCAAGCCGCTGGCGGGCAAGTTCACGGTACGGCGGATGCGGCAGCTCACCGAGCGGATCGAGCAGGTCACCGCCGAGCACCTGGACGCCATGGAGAAGGCCGGGCCGCCCACCGATCTGGTGACCGCCTTCGCCAAGCCGGTTCCGGCCGTCATGATCTGCGAGCTGCTCGGCGTGCCCTATGAGGATCGGGGCACTTTCCAGGCGAACGTCGAGAAGTTCATGGACGGTCAGACCCCCGACGAGGAGCTGATCGCCGCCTATACCGCGGTACAGGCCTACCTCGCCGAGCTGGTCGCGGCCAAGCGCGCCAACCCCACCGACGACGTGCTCAGCGACCTCCTTGACGGCGACCTGACCGACGAGGAGCTGCGCGGGGTCGCTCTGGTTCTCCTGGCGGCCGGGCTGGACACCACCGCGAACATGCTGGCCCTGGGCACGTTCGCGTTGCTGCGCAACCCGGCGCAGCTGGCCGCGCTGCGGGCCGACCCTTCGCTCACCGAGCGGGCCGTGGAGGAACTGCTGCGGTATCTGACCGTGGCGAAGACGTCCATGCGGACGGCCCTGGAGGACGTCGAGCTGGGCGGGCAGACCATCGCGGCGGGGACCGCGGTGATCCTGTCGTACAACACGGCCAATCGTGACCCGGAGCGGTTCTCCGATCCGCACGTTCTGGATCTGCGCCGGCAGGACGGCGGCCATCTGGCCTTCGGGCACGGCATCCACCAGTGCCTGGGGCAGCAGCTGGCCAGGATCGAGATGCGGGTGGCCTTCGCCGCGCTGGTCCAGCGCTTCCCGACACTGCGGCTGGCCGTACCGGCTGAAGAGGTCGTGCTGCGTCCTGAGATCGCCGACATCTTCGGGGTCAACAGCCTCCCGGTCACCTGGGACGCGTGACCCATGAGGATCACCGCGGACACCGAGCGCTGCATCGGGTCGGGAATGTGCGCGCTGACGGTGGGTGAGGTGTTCGACCAGAGCGAGGAGGACGGCAGGGTGGTCGTCGTCCGGCCCGAACCGCCCGCCGAGACGCGGGACGCGGTCCGCCAGGCCGTCGATCGGTGCCCCGCCGGGGCGATCGCCATCTCCAGCGGACCTTAGGAGCGACATCCGACGTGCGCGGCGGCCGGTCATCCCGGCCGTCGCGCACTTTCGCGTCGTGATGCCGTCCTATCTGGGGTAACACCTGGATAACGTCCCATCTACACGTGTTGCCAACCGGGAAGGGCGGACGAATACTGCGGAATCAACACGAGTTGATACGACCGAAGGGCGAACCCGCAGTGGTCACACGCCGTGACGTGGCACGACTGGCCGGCACCTCAGAGGCCGTCGTCAGCTACGTGCTCAACAACGGGCCGCGCAACGTCGCCCCCCACACCCGCGAACGGATCCTGCGCGCGATCGACGAGCTCGGCTACCGCCCGAACGTCGTGGCCCGGTCGCTGCGCACCAGCCGTACCCACACGATCGGGCTCGTCGTCCCCGACAACGCCAACCCGTTCTTCGCCGAACTGGCCCGCGAGATCGAGGACGTCGCGTTCGAGCACGGCCTGACCCTGCTGCTCGGCAACGCCATGGACGACGACGAGCGCGAGGCCGCGTACGTGCGGACCCTGATCGACCGGCAGGTCGACGGCCTGATCCTCATTCCCGCCCACGGCCCGCGCGCCTGGCGCTCCCAGCTGGCCGCCTCCCGGGTGCCGTGCATCGTCCTGGACCGCGAGCTCGACGACACCCCCGCCAGCCACCTGCTGCTCGACAACGAGGGCGGCGCCCACGAGGCCACCCGCCACCTGCTCGGCCACGGGCAGCGGCGCATCGGCTGCGTGGCCGGTCCCAAGGACATCCACCCCACCGTCGACCGGGTCGCCGGGTGGGCGCGGGCGCTCACCGAGGCGGGGCTCGATCCGTCGGTGATGCCGCTGGCGCATGGGCCGTTCGGGCGGCGGCAGGGCTACCTGAGCGGGCGGGAGCTGCTGTCCAGGGAGGATCGGCCCACGGCGCTGTTCGTGACCAGCGACGAGCAGGCCATCGGGGTGATGCGCGCGGCGGCCGAGCTGGGGCTGACGGTGCCCGGCGACGTCGCCCTGTGCTCCTTCGACGGGATCGCCGCCTCGTCGTACACCGTGCCGGCCCTGACCACCATGCGGCAGCCGATCGAGGAACTCGGCCGGCGTGCCGTCGAACTGCTCGCCGCCAAGATCGGCGGCGACGCGACGCGGGGCGAGCGGGTGGTGCTGGAGGCGACGCTGATCCGGCGCGGGTCCTGCGGTTGTCCCGACCCCGTGGGCGGGGTGGACGATGGCTGAGCCCGTGTGGAGCGCGTTCGCGGCCGTCATCCGGTACGGCACGCGAGCCGGGAGGGCGTCACATGCGTCCTGACGGGCTGTGGCATCCGCGCCTGCTGCAGATCCTCTCGGCGGCCGGACACACCGACCTGATCGTGGTGGCCGATCCCGGCCTGCCCGTGCCGCCCGGCGTCGAGACGGTGGACCTCGTCTGGCGCAGGGGTGAGCCGGCCTTCCTCCCCGTCCTGCGCGAGGTGCTCGCCGAACTCGTCGTCGAGACCGCCTACATCGCCGAGGAGTCGCCCGACGGCTTCCTCGACGGCGTCCTGACCCGGCCAGAACGTATCCCGCACACCCAGCTCAAAGAGCTTGCCGCCCAGGCCCGCGCGGTCGTCAGGACCGGCGAGGCCACGCCGTACAGCAACGTCGTGCTCCAAGCGGGCGTTCCCTTCTGAAGGAGACACCAGATGAACAAGAAGATCGTCGTTGTGGCCGGTCTGGCCCTCGCGCTCGCCGCGTGCGGCAAGGAGGGCGGCACGACCGGTGGACAGAGCGCCGCCGCGCCCGAGCCCGGTGAGAAGCCGGGCGTGTGTTTGGTGATGAAGTCGCTGGCCAACGAGTTCTTCCAGCAGATGCAGAAGGGCGCGGAGGAGCACGCGGCCAAGCGCGGCGACCTCACGCTGAGCGTGGTCGGCATCCAGAACGAGACCGACATCGACAACCAGGTCGCCGCGATCGAGAAGTGCGTGACGCAGCAGGCCAAGGCGATCGTGATCGCCCCGGCCGACTCGCGCGCGCTGGTCGCCCCGCTCAAGCGCGCCGTGGACTCCGGCGTGAAGGTCGTCAACATCGACGTCCAGCTGGAGGAGGGCGCGATGAAGTCGGCCGGAATCGCGGACAAGGTGCCCTTCGTCGGCCCCGACAACCGCGAGGGCGCCAAGCAGTCCGGCATGGAGCTGGTCAAGGCCGTCGGCAAGGACGCCGAGGTGGTCATCCTGGAGGGCAACCCGGGCGCGGCCAACGCCACCCAGCGCAAGACCGGGTTCCAGGACGCGATCAAGGAGGGCGGTCTCAAACTGGTCGACTCCAAGACCGCCCACTGGGAGACGAACGAGGCCCACACCGTCTTCGGCAACATGCTCACCGCCCACCCGAACATCAAGGGCGTGCTGGCCGCCAACGACAACATGGCGCTCGGCGCGCTCAAGGCCATCGAGGAGCAGGGCAAGAAGGAGCAGATCAAGGTCGCCGCGTTCGACAACATCCCGGCCATCGCCTCCTACGTCAAGAGCGGCGCGGTCGTGTCGACCCTCGACCAGTACGGCGCGCAGCAGGCCGCCAACGGCATCGACTACGCGATGAAGATGATCGCCGGCGAGAACGTCAGCGGCTGGCAGAAGACCGAGATCAAGCTCATCACCAAGGACAACGTCGGATGATGCGGGTCACCGGCCTCGTCAAGCGCTTCCCCGGCGTGGTGGCGCTGGACGGCGTCGACCTGGACATCCGGGCGGGCGAGATCCACGCCCTGGTCGGTGAGAACGGCGCCGGCAAGTCCACGCTGGTCAAGGCGCTGGCCGGGATCCACGCGCCGGACGGCGGCTCGATGACGCTGGACGGGCGGCCCTACAGGCCCGGCAGCGCCGCCGACGGACTGGCGGCGGGGATCTCGGTCGTTCATCAGGAGCTGGCGCTGCTGCCGTACCTCACCGTGGCGGAGAACCTCTTCCTGCGCGCGCTCCCGCGCAAGGCGGGAGTGGTCGACCGGCGGCGGCTGCGCACGGACGCGGCGGCGCTGCTGGCCGAGATCGGGCTGGACGTCGCGCCCGACACGCCCGTCGAGCGGCTCGGCATCGCGCAGATGCAGCTCGTGGAGATCGCCAAGGCGATCTCCACCGAGGCCAGGCTCCTGATCATGGACGAGCCGACCGCGACGCTCACCTCGCGCGAGTCCGGGCGGCTGTTCGGCATCCTGCGCGGGCTGCGCGAGCGCGGCGTGGCGATCGTCTACATCTCGCATCACCTGCGGGAAGTGCTGGAGCTGGCCGATCGGGTGACGGTTCTGCGGAACGGCCGCAGCGTCGTGAGCCGTCCGATGGCCGGTGTCACCGCGCCGGACCTGGTGCGGGCGATGGTGGGGCGGGATCTGGCCCAGGAGTACCCGCCGCTGCCGGAGCGGGCGCGGGGCGAGGAGATGCTCAGGGTCACGGGGCTGCGGGTCAGCGGGTTCGAGGGGCCGCTGTCGTTCTCGGTGCGGGCGGGGGAGGTGGTGGGGTTCGCCGGGCTGGTGGGGGCGGGCCGTACCGAGGCGATGCGGGCGATCTTCGGCGCCGACAGCGCCCTATCCGGAAATATCGAGCTTCACGGGCGGAAAGTACGAATCCGCCACCCCAAGGATGCCGTGCGGCACGGCATCAGCCTGCTCACCGAGGACCGCAAGTCACAGGGTCTCGTCCTGGACCTGCCCATCAGCGCCAACGTCACCCTGGCCAAGCTGCGCGGTGCCCTTCTCTCCTTCAAGCGGGAACGCGCTCTCGCCCAGCAGCTGGGCGGCCGCCTGCACCTGCGCTCGGCCGGCGTCTCCCAGCACGTGCGCACGCTGTCCGGCGGCAACCAGCAGAAGGTCGTCCTGGCCAAATGGCTCAACGCCGGATCCGACGTGCTCATCGTGGACGAACCCACCCGAGGCATCGACGTAGGCGCCAAGTACGAGATCCACGAACTCCTGCTCGGCCTGGCCGCGGAGGGCAAAGCCCTGCTCGTCGTCTCCTCCGACCTGCCCGAGCTGATGGGCATCTGCGACCGCATCCTCGTCTTCTCCCGCGGCAAGATCGCCGGAGAGGTGGCCAGAGCCGGCTTCGACGCCGAACGCATCCTCACGCTGGCCTACTCGGGCTACCTCAAGAACGGTGAAAAACCATGATCAGACGGCTCGTCCTCGGCGAGGCGGGCATCGGTGTCGCCCTGGTGGTGCTCGCGGGATTCTTCGTCCTCGCCGCCCCGAACTTCGCCACCGAGCAGAACCTCCGCAACATCATGACCCAGATCACGCTGAACACCGTGCTGGCCGTCGGCATGACGTTCGTGATTCTGGTGGGCGGCATCGACCTGTCGGTGGGCTCGTCGATGGCGCTGTGCGCCGTCGTGTCCGGCACCATGATGGCCGGATCGTCCTCCCCTATGACCCTGATCGGCGCGATCCTGGTCAGCGTGCTCGTCGGCGGAGTCGTCGGCTGGCTGAACGGCTTCATCTCCGAACAGTGGCGGGTCCCGTCGTTCATCGTGACCCTGGCCATGCTCAACATCGCCCGCGGCGCGGCCGAGCGCTACACCGACGCCGCCACCATCTACAACCTCCCCACCGCCCTGAACGACTTCGGCACCCTCACCCTGATCGGCATCCCCGCCGTGTTCTGGGTGGCGGTACTGCTGGCAGGGGCCGGCTGGTTCGTCCTGTCCAGGACGGTCTTCGGCCGCCTCATCTACGCGACGGGCAACAACGAGGAGGCGGTACGCCTGTCCGGCCACAAGACGTCCCGCATCAAGATCGCCGCCTTCGTGATCGCCGGCTTCACCGTGGGCATCGCGGCGATCCTGTACATGGCCCGCCTCAACATCGCCAGCCCCATCCTCGGCCAGGGCTACGAACTCAACGCGATCGCGGCGGTCGTGATCGGCGGCGCTTCACTGATGGGCGGCCGCGGCTCGATGGTCGGCACCTTCCTGGGCGCCTGCCTGCTGGGTGTTCTCACGAACGGGCTGTTGCTGATGGGGGTGTCCGACTTCGAACGCCAGATCATCACGGGGCTGGTCATCCTGGTGGCCGTGGTCCTGGACGCCTACCGACTGAGGCTGGCCCGCAAACTCGCCGTCACCCAACCCGCCCAGCCCGCCACCCCGGTGACGCCCTGACCCTCACAAAGGCTCCTCTGCCTGATCAACCAGGCAGAGGAGAGGATCTGCTGCCTGTCTTGTCACCACATCGCGACCAGTCTGTCCGGGTAGACGCGGACACGATCTGCCCCGTACCGGTCGATGGGAGCGGAGGTGAAAGCGCTGTGGAGCGGGCTGACGCCGAGCGTCACCTTGTTGATCGTCGGGTCGACACCGATCTGAACGATCAGAGGACCCTCGCGGCGACGGCGCCAGAAGTCCTCCTCGGAAGCGCATTCCCCGGAATCCCAGAGTGCTTGCCAGCGAGCCTCCTCGTCGTCGCTGATGGTCTCCTGCAGGTGTCGCGGTTCCCGCAGGGTGTAGCGCTGTGCGATCACTTTGAGGTACCGAGGATGAGAGAGGGAGCGGCGGAGCCGCGCGACCACCGCGGCGCCGTCACCGACGACACCGAGGCACATGGTCACGCCGCCCTCCGGCGCTGTGGTGATGTCCCACCAGATGCCTCCCAGCAGGTCGGGGTGATCGTCACCCCAGCGTGAAAGCTTGGTCATGTCCGGTTCCAGAAGGGCCTGTTGCCGCATTACGGTGCCGGGCCGCTCCTCCGGAACGGGTGGTGATCCATCATCACTCATCCTCTTCTCATACCTCTTCCGGAGCGATCTGGGATCTCCTGCGCTTTGTCCAGGGTCGATCAGACGCTTCGCCGGTTGTGGTGGGCAGCACCTTGCCTTTAGGCGAGGCGCAGGGCCAGGGCGGGGCACATGCCTACTGCTCGTTTGGCCTCCTTCAGCATCCATTCCGGCACTGGCCGGAAGCTTGGGTAGCCGAAATCGTCAAGCTCCACGAACTCGGGGAGTAGGTGGGCGCACAGGCCGTGGCCCTGGCAGCGGGTCCAGTCGACGTCCAGCCTGTACTCCGGCTCCGCCACCGCCTCGGGCAGCGGGAGGACGCCTCTCACCGGGCGGCCGCAGCCTCCTCCGTCCTGGTGGGCCGCGATGTCGTCGGCGAACACGTCCAGTGCCGACAGGATGAAGCGCGCCGTCCCGTCCGGGTGGAAGCAGGCGCCGCGTCTCTCGATCGCGCGTACGGCCCGCCGTACCGCATCGGGAGATCCCGACCCGCCCGCCAGCGAGCCCAGCGCCCGAGCCACGTCCGGCAGCCCGAGCCGGCACGGACCGCACTGTCCCGACGACTGCGCCGACAGGTACGAAGCCACCCGCGCGGCCTCCCCGAGCGGGCAGGTGGCGGTGCCGATGGGCACCACGATCCCGGCCCCGAGTTCTCCTCCGGCCAGTTTCATCCCCTCGCGGGAGATGGTGGCGACCGCGGCGGCCGCGGGATCTAACCAGGCGCCGTGGTAGCCGCCCACGAGCACGCCGTCGCCGGGTTCCGCGTCGCACAGGTCCAGCACGGTCGCGAGCGGCATGCCCGCCGCCACCTCGACGACCGACTCGGACGCGGCACCGCCGCTCACGGTGAGCAGCAGGGTGCCGGGTTCGCGGGAGGTCCCGGCGTCGGCGTAGCCCTCGGTGCCGAGCTCGGCCAGTACGGCGACCTGCGCGAACGTCTCGGCGTTGGACAGCAGCGTCGGCAGCCCGTTGACGCCGGAGTTGCTGGCCCGCTTCTTGCGTCCCGGCGGCATCGCTTCGAGCCCGTTGACCCCGCGCACCAGCGCGCCGCCCTCGCCGGACACGAACCGCTCGGGCAGCCCGACGACGCGGATGCGCAGGTGGCTCTCCTCGGCGCCGGCGACGGCGGCGGCCTTGCGTTCGGCCACCGCCGCCGCCATGGACCCTTCGGCCACCTCGCCCTCGACGGTGGCGATCACCACCTCGCGGGCGTGGAGCGCCTCGGCGGCGAGCACCGCGCCGTCGAGTACCAGGTGCGGGGTGCGCACGAGGAGCATGGCGTCCTTGGAGCTGGCCGGCTCGCCCTCGACGGCGTTGACCAGCACCACGCTCTCGCGCGCGCCGGCCGCCTCGGCGACGGCGCGCATCTTGCGGGCGAACGGGAAGGCCGCCCCGCCCCGCCCTCTCAGGTCGACCTCCTCGACCTGGGCGAGGAGGTTCTCCAGGTCACGCGGGGCGGGTGTGCCGTGGACGGTGCGGTGGGCGGGCAGGTCGAGCCGCCGGCAGTGGTCGAGGCCGGCGGTGATCCTGGCGGGGCCGAGCCGCTGAACACGCGGCACCCTGTGCGGAATCATCGGTGGGACTCCTTTCTCAGCCCGCCGCCCGGAACTTCCGGCGAGCGGCGTCGAGGCTGACGGGCGCCTCGGTGACCTGGGGTTCGGTGCGCGTCTGCGGCACCGCTTCCGGCGTCTCCACCGGTTCTGGTACGGCCGGCGGCCGCACCATCGTGGCCACGACCCGTACCAGCAGGGCAGCGCCCACGGCCGCGAGGCAGGCCACGTACGACCAGCTCACCCACGCCGAGGGCGCCCGTCCGGCGGTCAGCCCGTGCAGGACGGCGACCGGCCACGCGAGGTACGCGCAGGCGTGCAGCGAGCGCCAGATCCAGGGCTGGGGCGAGCCGGCGAACATGCCGCGCAGCAGCCCGCTGGTGGCGGAGATGACGAGGAGCCCGGCCGCCACCGCGCCCAGGACCGGCGGCCGTTCGATCTTCAGCGCCACGTGCGTGGCCAGTGCCGCCATCCCGGCCATGGCCATGATCCGGTGGGCGAACTGCGCGTACACGCGATGGCGGGCGGACAGGAAGACCCGTTCGGTGGCGATGAGGCCGAGGGCCACGGTCGCGGTCAGCGTCACCAGAGCGATCACGCCTACGTAGAAATCGAGGAAGCCCAGCAGTTCCAGCCCGCGCGGCGATCTGGCCAGCGCGTAGCCGGACAGCAGTAGTGCGGTGATCCCGGCGGTGAGGCCGAGGCGGACCGGTCGCGTGTCCAGTTTGGACGGCGCGTGCCGGGGATTTCGTCGGTGGAGCATGCGTTCCTCCCAGGGTCGGTTGAGGGTGCGACTCGGGGGAGCGCCGCCGCCGGGCGCTAGCAGCGGCGCCCGCGGTTGATGCAGTTGACGGCGAAGGCCATCAGCCGGTCCGGCATCACGTTGGCGAAGTCGGCGTGGTCGGTGACCGGGTTGTGCTTCTGTTCGGGGAAGGCGTCAAGGGCGTAGGAGGCGCCCTGTGGGACGGTGTAGGTCAGGACCATCCGCAGCTGGGGTACGGCCCGGGTGCCCTGGGGACATCCGCCCTGGCCGGGGAAGACCACGTGGGTGCGGTGGTTGGCGCTGTCGGTGTTCTGGCCGTCCCAGCAGCTGGGGAAGTCCAGGACGCGGACGACCTGGCTGAAGCGCGGGCACAGCGGATACTTGGTGGTGATCCGGTTGGTGAAGCCGGTGCAGGTCCACTGGGCTCGGGCGTTGGCGCCGCCGTTCGTGGCGGCCTTGGCGTCACCGGTGATCAGCCTGAGGAACCTCGGCATGGCGACCACCCGGCTGTTGGACGCCGCGCGGAACTGCAGGGTGACCGAGCGGGGCCGCAGCACGCGGCCGACGTTTCCGTCCGGGTCGCTGACGTTGTCGTCGACCTTGCGGTCTCGGAGCACCGGCCAGAAATATGTGGATTTGTCGCCCAGGCGGCAGGTGGTGCCGGCGGCGGCGAGGCTCTGGTCGGTGGAGAAGGCATCCGTGGACAGGTTGCCCACGTAGTCGTGCAGGTGGTGGGCGCCGTTGCGGACACCCGGCGCGACGATGAAGTTGTCGGGGTTGTTGTGGCCGTTGCCGTTGGTGCCACAGGCGGACACGAACGAGCCCCTGGCCTGGAGGAGGTTGCCGCGCGCGTTCGGCCGCACGCGCCTGATGTCGATGAAGTCCTCCACGAACGGGCCCAGGTCGGCGCAGTTCTCCTCGGCGTTCTCACTGTCGCTGGGGGAGGGCGACGGCTCCTGGCTCGGGTCCTGCGACGGGTCCTGACCGGGATCCTGCGACGGGTCCTGGCTCGGGTCTTGGGAGGGGTCTTGGCTGGGGTTCTGGCTGGGGTTCTGTGACGGGGTGCGCGTGGGCGCCCTGCTGGGCTCCCGCGATCGGGTACGGCTGTCCGCCCGCTCGGGATCCGGCGACAGAGCCGGGGGAGCGATCCCGCCACCCGAGCCGAAGTCGTCCTGCTGGTCACCTTGCCGGTTCTGGTCGCCCTGCCGGTCGTCCTGCTGGTCGCCCTGCCGGCCCTGGTCGCTCTGCTGGTTGTCCTGAGGGTTCTGGTCGCCTTGAGGGTTGTTGTCCTGCTGGTTCTGGTCGTCCGGGTTCTGCTGGTCGGCCTGGCGGTTCTGGGACTGCTGGCGGCCCTGCTCGGCCGGATCGCAGTGGTCGGCTCGCGCGGGGACCACGCCGATGACGGCCGCGGACACCAGCCCGCCGGCCACCAGGGCCAGTGCGGACACGGCCGCGGCCACGGGTTTGGATCTGCTCATCGCATCTCTCCTTGGGTTAGCGCGGTGCCGGGGGTTCGGGCAGGTCGGAGTAGTTGACCAGGCCGATCGACTCCAGCAGCGTCATGTGTCTGAGCACCGCGGCGTTCGCCTTGGCGGCGAACTTCCTGACCTCGTCGTTGCGCGTTCCCGCCCGGACGGCCGCCACGACCGAGAAGACCTTCCCGTGCGCCTGGCGCAGCAGGTTGGTGTACTCGCGGTCGTAGTCGGCGGCCGAGGCGGCGGAGATCTGCGCCATCCAGGTCTGCTGGTCGGCCGAGGCGGTGCTGGGCAGCGCGACGTCGAGCTCCGCTGCCACGGCCCTGACCTCGACGTCGAGCTTGAGGTGGTCTTCGATGATGTGCCCGGCGACCTCCTTCAGCCGGGCGCTCTGGCCGCGTTGCTGGGCCTGCTGGCTGGTGGGGATCTCCCAGAGCCCGGCCTGCCGTACCTTGATCAGAAGATCGCGGTCGGCCGGCCCGAGCGGGCCCGAGTCCGTCATCGTCCAGCCCGCCTGCGCTGTCGTGCTGCCGGGAGGCAGCACCAGCAGGACCGTCACCACGGCCGCCACGGCGAACGAGCCGAGCATGAAGAACTCTCCCGCCCCCAAACGGCGGCGAAACCTACGCATGGTCGGGGATACGCGGGTTTGCGGGGGCCGGTTCACCTATTGAGGCGAGATAGTCAGAAATGACTGGAGTTATCGGAGTGACTACCGAAGTGGTAACGAAGGTGTAAAGATGTGGGCCGTGCTAGCTCACTTCGACGGTACAGACGCCGACGAGGAGCATCGCATCTTGGTGCTCTACCAGGAGTTTCGCGGCCCGCTCCTGCGCCACGTGCGCAAGGCGACCGGAAACGACCTGCAATGGGCGGAGGACGTCGTCCAGGAGACGATCGTCCGCGCCTGGCGGAACTCGGCGAGACTGCAATGGGAACCCAGCCTCATCTGGGCGTGGCTGCTGACGGTGGCCCGCCGTATCGTGATCGACGGGCGCCGCCGCCGCAGCGCCCGGCCGCAGGAGGTAGAACCCCCGGAGGTGGATACCGTCGCTGTGCCCGACGCCTCCGATCGCGCGCTGTCGGCGATCGTCGTCGCCGACGCGCTCCGCGCTCTGTCGGACGAACACCGCGAAGTCATTGAACAGACCTACCTACGGGATCGTACGATAAGTGAAGCGGCGGAGATTCTGGGGATCCCGCCCGGCACTGTCAAGTCCCGTCTCTACTACGGGATCAGGGCACTGCGTGAACTTCTGCGTGAGAAGGGGGCAGCTGGCTGATGCACCACGAGGTGGCGGCTTATGTCCTCGGTGTCCTGGACGAAGAGGAGCATGAGGCGTTCGAGCGCCACCTCGACGCGTGCCAAGACTGTCAGGTGCAGCTCAGGGAGCTGAGTGAGGTTCCCGAGCTGCTCGACGAACTGAAGCATTCCCCCACCGCCTCGGAAGACTCACATTGACGTAGGGGTTCCTTTTGAGGTGGTATCGGTACGGCCGGTAGAAGTTGGGGGAGGTGCCCGGTGGGGTTCAACGCTGATCCCCCGGACAGGCGGTTCGGCGAAGAGGGCGGGCAGCTGTCCTACGGTGGCTATTTGCGCCTGACGGAGCTGCTCGCACAGCAGCAACCCCAATCGCAGGCCCCGGACGAGCTGCTGTTCATCACCGTGCACCAGGTCTACGAGCTGTGGTTCAAGCTGCTCCTGCACGAGCTGGAGGCGGCCCGCTCGGCCATGTTCAACGGCGAGCTGTGGCAGGCCCGGCACGTCTTCCAGCGCGTGCACGCCGTCGAACGCGTGCTCGTCGAGCAGGTCCAGGTCCTGGAGACGATGACGCCCCAGGACTTCCTGGAGTTCCGTTCCAAGCTGTCACCGGCCAGCGGATTCCAGTCGGTGCAGTTTCGCGAGCTGGAGTTCCTTTCCGGCGCCAAGGACGCCCGCTATCTCGCCCGCCTCAGGGACGCCAGCGAGGAAGAACTCGCCAGGCTCCGCAGGCGGCTCATCGAGCCCACGCTGTGGGATGCTTATCTCACCGCCCTCTCCCAGCGTGATCTGCCGGTCTCCGACGACGAGATCATGGATTCGCTGCTGGCCGTGGCGAGGGACCGCCGGTCGCACGACGACCTGTGGCAACTGGCCGAAGACCTGCTGACCCATGACGAGACCGCTCAGCTGTGGCGGATGCGGCACGTCCAGATGGTCGAGCGCCAGATCGGCACCAAGTCCGGCACCGGTGGCTCGACCGGCGCGCCCTACCTGCGAGGCAGGACGCGCCTGCACTACTTCCCCTTGCTGTGGGAACTGAGAGCCTGGCTATGACCAGCCAGGCGATGTTTGGCAAACCCTCACAAAGGAGTGAGAGCGAGATGCCGCTCGACGAGGCCAAGGATGAGCTGCTCCAGCGAGCCGCCCAGAGATGCGCCGCCGGAAACGACCATGTGACCCCCGAGGAGGCGCTGGCCTTCCTGCGCGTCTACTACCGGCATGTCGCCCCGGAGGACCTGCTCGACCGCAACCCCATTGACGTGTACGGCCCGGCGATGTCGCACAAGCAGCTGGCCGAGGTGCGACCGCAGGGCAGGGCGGTGGTCAGGGCGTTCACCCCCACCTTGGAGGACAACGGCTGGGACCCCGGCCATTCGGTGGTCGAGGTCGTCACCGACGACATGCCGTTCCTCGTGGACTCGGTGACGATGGAGCTGGACCGCCTCGACATCGGCATCCATCTGGTCGTCCACCCGCAGATGCGGGTACGCCGCGACATGACGGGCAAGATGCTCGGCCGCGGCCAGGAGGACGTGACCGGTCAGATGCTGGTCGAGTCGTGGATCCACATCGAGGTCGACCGGCAGGCCGACCCCGAGGTGCTCAAGCGGCTCGAAGCCGACATCCTTCGCGTGCTGTCGGACGTGCGCCACGCCGTCGAGGACTTCGCCAAGATGCGGGCCCTCGCCGTGCAGACCGCGGAGGACCTCACGCTCAATCCGCCGCCGCTGGAGCCCGCCGAGGTCGAGGACAGCCTCGACCTCCTGCGCTGGCTGGCCGACGGGCACTTCACCTTCCTCGGCTACCGCGAGTACCGCCTGGAGGAGACCGAGGAGGGCGACGCGCTGCGCTCGCTGCCCGGCGCCGCGCTCGGCATCCTGCGCGACGACCGGGTCGGCTCAGAGAGCTTCTCCACCCTGCCGGCCGAGGTACGCGCCAAGGCCCGCGAGAAGCAGCTGCTCATCATCACCAAGGCCAACTCGCGGGCGACCGTCCACCGGGCCGCCTACCTCGACTACATCGGGGTCAAGCTCTTCTCGCCCGACGGCGAGGTCGTGGGCGAGCGCCGCTTCCTCGGCCTGTTCACGCACGTGGCGTACAACGAGTCGATCTCCCGCATCCCGGTGCTGCGCCGCAAGCTCGCCGAGGTGCTGGACCAGGCGGGCCTCGCCGCCGACAGCCACGACGGCAAGGATCTCATCGAGATCCTGGAGACCTTCCCGCGCGACGAGCTGTTCCAGACCTCGGTCGAGCAGCTGGTCCCCATCGCGATGGGCGTGCTGCGGCTGCGCGAGCGCAAGCAGGTCCGGCTGTTCCTGCGGCGCGACGACTACGGCCGCTACATCTCCTGCCTCATCTACCTGCCGCGCGACCGCTACACCACCAAGGTCCGGCTCAAGATGCAGGAGCTCCTGCTCAAGGCCCTCGGCGGCAGCACGCTCGACTACAGCGCGATGATCGGCGAGTCCGCGCTGGCCCGCCTGCACCTGGTGGTTCGTGGTGAACGCGGCAAGCAGCTTCCGCCTCCGGGCGTCGATGTCGAGGAGCTGGAGTCGCGGCTGGCCGCGATCACCCGCTCCTGGGAGGACGACCTGGCGACCGCCCTGTCCGAGATGACCTCGGAGGAGGAGGCCCCCGGGCTCATCCGGCGCTACCAGTCGGCCTTCCCCGAGGGGTACAAGGCCGACTTCCCGCCGAAGATGGCCGTGGTCGACCTGCGCCGGCTGGAGCAGCTCGTCGGCGCGCCCGACGGCGAGGTCGGCATCAACCTCTACGAGCCCTACGACGCCGCGGAGGGCGAGCGCCGGCTCAAGATCTACAAGGTCGGCACCCCGATCTCCCTGTCCAAGGTGCTCCCGCTCATCCAGCGCCTCGGCGTCGAGGTGGTCGACGAGCGGCCGTACGAGGTCGACAGGGACAACGACCCGGCCACCAAGAACGCCTGGATCTACGACTTCGGGCTGCACTACACGCCTTCGCCCGAAGTCGACCGCAACGACTTCAAGCGCCTGTTCCAGGACGCGCTCGGCGCGCTGTGGAAGGGCGAGATCCAGGCCGACAACTTCAACGCGCTCGTGCTGTCGGCGGGGCTCACCTGGGAACAGGTCGAGATCCTGCGCGTCTACGCCAAGTACCTGCGCCAGGCCGGCACCACCTTCAGCCAGCGCTACATGGAACGCGTCCTCGGCGGCAACGTACGGCTGGCCAGGCTGCTGGTGCGCCTGTTCGAGGCCAGGCTCGACCCGCGGCGCGCCGACGACGTCCGCGCCGACCTGGTCGAGGCGCTCACCGAGGAGATCCTGGGCGCGCTGGACGAGGTGGCCTCGCTCGACGAGGACCGCATCCTGCGGGCCTACCTGGAGATGATCCAGGCCACCCTGCGCACGAACTACTTCCAGAGTGGGGCCGACGGGCAGCGCAAGGCGTACATCGCGCTGAAGTTCGACCCGCTGGCGATCAGCGTGCTCCCGCTGCCCCGGCCGAAGTACGAGATCTTCGTCTACTCGCCGCGGGTCGAGGGCGTGCACCTGCGCTTCGGCAAGGTCGCGCGCGGTGGGCTGCGCTGGTCGGACCGGATGGAGGACTTCAGGACCGAGATCCTCGGCCTGGTCAAGGCGCAGATGGTGAAGAACACCGTCATCGTGCCCACGGGCTCCAAGGGCGGATTCGTGGTCAAGCGCCCACCGGCCGGCGGCAGGGAGGAGTTGATGGCCGAGGGCATCGACTGCTACCGCACCTTCATCTCCGGCCTGCTCGACGTCACCGACAACCTGGTGGACGGCAAGGTCGTGCCGCCGCCGGACACCGTCAGGCACGACGGCGACGACACCTACCTGGTCGTCGCCGCCGACAAGGGCACCGCGACGTTCTCCGACATCGCCAACAGCGTCGCCAAGGAGTACGGATTTTGGCTCGGCGACGCGTTCGCCTCAGGCGGGTCCGTCGGCTACGACCACAAGGCCATGGGCATCACGGCGCGCGGCGCCTGGGAGTCGGTGAAGTACCACTTCCGCACCACCGGCGTGGACATCCAGCACACCGACTTCACCGTGGCCGGCATCGGCGACATGTCCGGTGACGTCTTCGGCAACGGCATGCTGCTGTCCCAGCACATCCGGCTCCTGGCCGCCTTCGACCACCGGCACATCTTCATCGACCCCGACCCCGACGCGGATCGCTCGTTCGCCGAGCGGCGCCGATTGTTCGAGCTGCCGCGCAGCTCCTGGGCCGACTACGACGCCGAGCTGATCTCGGCCGGTGGCGGCGTGTTCCCGCGCACCGCCAAGTCCGTCCAGATCTCGCCGCAGATCCGCCAGGCGCTGGGAATCGCCGAGGGCATCACGTCGATGGCGCCCAACGACCTGATCAGCGCCATCCTCAAGGCCCCGGTCGACCTGCTGTGGAACGGCGGCATCGGCACCTACGTCAAGGCCTCCACCGAGTCCAACGCCGACGTCGGCGACAAGGCCAACGACGGGCTGCGGGTCAACGCCGCCGAGCTGCGATGCAAGGTCATCGGCGAGGGCGGCAACCTGGGCTTCACCCAGCTGGCCCGCATCGAGTTCGCGCTCAACGGCGGCCTGGTCAACACCGACTTCATCGACAACTCCGCCGGCGTCGACACCTCCGACCACGAGGTCAACATCAAGATCCTGCTCGACCAGGTCGTACGCGACGGCGAGCTGACCGACAAGCAGCGCAACCAGGTCTTCACCTCGATGACCGACGAGGTCGCCAACCTGGTCCTGCGCGACAACTACAACCAGAACGTGGTCCTGGCCGCCGCCCGCGCCCAGGGCCCCGAGATGCTCCACATCCACGCCCGCTACCTGCGCAAGCTGGAACGCGACGGGCTGGTCAACCGCGAGCTGGAGTTCCTGCCCTCGGACAAGCAGCTGGCCGAACGCCGCCAGGCCAGGCTCGGCCTGACCGCGCCGGAGTTCTCGGTCCTGCTCGCCTACACCAAGCTCGTGGTCGACGCCCAACTGCTCGGCTCCGACCTGCCCGACGACCCCGCGCTGGCCTCGTGGCTGGTGTCGTAC
Source organism: Nonomuraea sp. NPDC050540 (assembly GCF_044457485.1). NCBI lineage: Bacteria > Bacillati > Actinomycetota > Actinomycetes > Streptosporangiales > Streptosporangiaceae > Nonomuraea > Nonomuraea sp. NPDC050540. The sequence goes on along the minus strand of NZ_JBITHA010000009.1, from coordinate 165,735 downwards.
TTCCCGTCGGCGCTGCGCGAGCGCTTCCGCTCGTACATGGACGCCCACCCGCTGCGCCGCGAGATCATCACCACCTGCGTGGTGAACGAGCTGGTCAACTCGGCCGGAACCACGTTCATGTTCCGCCTGGGCGAGGAGACCGGCGCCTCCACGCCGGACATCGTGCGCGCCTGGCTGGTCACCCGCGAGGTCTTCGACCTGGCCAGCTTCTTCCGCGCGGTGGAGTCGCTCGACAACAAGGCCGACACCTCCACGCAGATCGCCATGCTCCTGGAGGCGCGCAAGCTCGCCGAGCGCGGCACCCGGTGGCTGCTCAACAACCGCCGCCCGCCGATGGACCTGTCCGGTTCGGTGAACTTCTTCGTCAAGGGCGTCAACGGGCTCCTCTCGCACATCCCCAAGCTGCTCACCGGCCCCGACCTGGCCGCGTTCGAGGAGCGCCGCGACGCGTTCGTGGCCCGTGGGGTGCCGATGGAGCTGGCCGAGCGGTCGGCCGCGATGGTGCCCGCCTACTCCACGTTCGACCTGGTCGAGGTCAGCTCGCTGACGGACCGGCCGGTCAACGAGGTGGCCGAGGTCTACTTCGACCTCGCCGACCGCCTGCAGCTCGCCCAGCTGCGCGAACGCGTCATCGCGCTGCCCCGGGACAACCGGTGGAACGCCATGGCCCGCTCCGCGCTGCGCGACGACCTGTACGCGGCCCACGCCTCTCTCACCCGCGACGTCCTGGCCCACACGGCGCCGGGCGCGTCACCGGAGGAGCGGCTGGCCCGGTGGTCGGAGTCCAACTCGGCGGCGGTCGGACGGGCCCGCCAGACGCTGTCGGAGATCTGGGAGAGCGACAACTTCGACCTCGCCACGCTGTCGGTCGCGCTGCGCGCCATCCGCACGCTGGTCTCGGCCAGCAACCTGCCGCACACGGAGTGAACCTCACGGTCCCGGGCCCCGCGCGGGCCCGGGACCGGCCAGCGGTACGGCGTCGCGGCGCGTCGCCACGTCCGACGTGAGAAGCGCCCGACGATCGGCGGCCACCCACGGCGGCGGGAGGCGCCTGCTTGGCTTGCCGTAACGGATGGAGGGGGTTAGTCGCCGGAAGCGCGGGTCACGCCGCCGTCGTGGGCGATCACCTCGGCGCGCGTCGGCGCGGACGCGGGTGGGACCGACGTCGCGTACTGGTGGATCTCCGACACCTTCAGCGACCGCCGCAGCTTGGCGGACGAGATCGCCCAGCGCGCGTCGTCGGGCACCGGGATGCCGTCGCTCTCCGCGCTCTTCGTCGCGGGCGTGGTCGTGGAGGTCCTGGTCAGCGTGTACTGGATGAGCGCGCCGCCGTCCTTGGTGCGCAGCGCGAACACGGGGTACTCGCCCGCGCTCAGAATCGAGTCGTAGGTGAAACCGTCCTGCTCCCAGCGCGCCCGGTCCTCGGCGATCTGCGAGGCGATGTCCGTCGTGTACGGCCCCGCCGACAGCAGATCGGCGGCCACACCACCCGAGCCGGCCTCGGCCACCGTGGCATGCAGCGGCGCCATGAACTTGGGCCCGATCAGCACGCCCTTGTCGTCCGGCGGGACCGCCGTGGCGTACCCCTGGGCGTCCACCTCGACCTCCGGCACCTTCTCCCCGGGCAGCAGCCGCGCCGCCGAGCTCAGCCGCCACTTGTCGGTCGACTTCGCGAAGACGAGGAACGTCGGCTGCCCGTCGCGCGGCACCAGCACGCTGAACCATGGCGACGTCGCGTCCCCGGGGAAGCGCGGCACGAGCATCGTCGGCTGCCCCCACGTGCGCAGCGGCGGCCGGCCGCCGCTGGAGTCGAACGCCGCCGAGGTGAGGTCGCGCAGCCCGTCGCGGGTCAGGTCGACGGCGAACCTGAGATCGCCGGCCGTGCGCAGCACGGAGTCGGTCGCCGTGATCTCGGTGAAGATCTCGCGCGCCTCGTCCGGGGTGATGGCCGGGGCCTCGGGCGAGGTCGTGGGCGTCGCGGTGACCGGCCCGCCGGAGACGTTCGCGGCCCTCGTGGGCGTGGTGTCAGGGGTGCCCGAGCAGGCGACCGTCGCGGCCAGCAGGCCGGCGGCGAGCGCCAGCACCTTCCGCCGACCGTAAGCACGCACCTCGCCATGTTATTCGGGCGGGCGAGGGTCGCGTACCCTTGGGAGACGTGGCACTCATCGATCCGGCAGAAGAGATCAACGAGCTCGCGGGCACGCTCGGGAGCATTCAGGACGTGCTCGACCTCGATGCGATGCGCAAGCAGATCGCGGAGCTGGAGGAGCAGGTCGCCGCGCCGGATCTGTGGGACGACCCCGACCAGGCGCAGAAGGTGACCAGCAAGCTCTCCCACCTCCAGGGCGAGCTCAACCGGGTCGAAGGCCTCAGCCGGCGCCTCGAGGACATCGGCGTCCTGTACGAGCTGGCCGCCGAGGAAGGCGACGAGGACACCAGGGCCGAGGCCGACAAGGACCTGGCCACGTTGCGCACCGACATCGGCGCGATGGAGGTCCGCACGCTGCTGTCGGGCGAGTACGACGCGCGCGAGGCGCTGATCACGATCAACTCCCAGGCCGGCGGCGTCGACGCGGCCGACTGGGCGGAGATGCTGCTGCGCATGTACCTGCGCTGGGCCGAGCGCAAGGGCTACTCCACCGAGGTCTACGAGACCTCCTACGCGGAGGAGGCCGGCATCAAGTCCGCCACCTTCAGCGTCAAGGCCCCCTACGCCTACGGCACGCTCCGTGGCGAGCACGGCACCCACCGGCTGGTCCGCATCAGCCCCTTCGACAACCAGGGCCGGCGCCAGACCTCCTTCGCGGGCGTGGACATCGTCCCCGTGGTGGAGCAGACCGACCACATCGACATCAACGAGGACGAGCTCCGCATCGACGTCTACCGCTCCAGCGGTCCCGGCGGCCAGGGCGTCAACACCACCGACTCGGCGGTGCGCATCACTCACCTGCCGACCGGCATCGTGGTCTCCTGCCAGAACGAGCGCTCCCAGCTGCAGAACCGCGCGACCGCGATGGTCGTGCTGCAGGCCAAGCTGCTGGAGCGCAAGCGGCAGGAGGAGGCGGAGAAGATGTCGGAGCTGCGCGGCGCCACCACCACCTCATGGGGCACGCAGATCCGCAACTACGTCCTGCACCCGTACCAGATCGTGAAGGACCTGCGCACCGGCACCGAGGCGGGCAACCCGACCGCCGTGCTCGACGGCGACCTGGACGGGTTCATCGAGTCGGAGATCCGCTGGATGCGCCGTCAGGAGTCAGGCGCCAACTAGGTGCCTGGCCGCGAGGGCGAAAAAGAGAAGGACGAGCAGCACCAGGACGATCACGGCGGGTGAGAGCCCGCCGAATCCGTGCTGGTGCATCCGGTCGCGGTTGGCGCGGCAAAGTGCGCAGCGGCCCTCGATGACCGGATGGGCGCAGCGCGCGCAGACGAGGTCTTCGCAACTCATGTCAGCCCCAAGTGTAGCCGCACAATCGTTTTGTTTCCGTTATGGACGTTCCATGCCAGTCTTCCCCCTAGACTGTGCTCTGGCCAATCGGAACGTCGATCATCAGTAAAGATGGACGCCCCCGGTGGGCCGCGGCGGGAAGTGGGCATGTGCCACCCTTGCTTCCGTCCTGACCCCTAGACTGGCATGCCGTGATGCTCTCGTGATCCATTTCGATAATGTCACCAAGGTCTACGCGAACCAGAACCGGCCCGCTCTCGACCACGTCTCCGTTGACGTGGACAAGGGCGAGTTCGTGTTCCTCGTCGGTCCCTCTGGCTCAGGCAAGTCCACGTTTCTCCGCCTGATCCTCAAGGAAGAACGGCCGAATTCGGGTGCGATCCATGTCGCCGGCAAGGATCTGGCCCGACTGTCGAACTTCAAGGTGCCGCACCTGCGCCGCCGTATCGGCTGCGTCTTCCAGGACTTCCGCCTGCTCCCGAACAAGAACGTCTACGAGAACGTGGCGTTCGCGCTCGAGGTCATCGGAAAGCCGCGGCGGTTCATCCGCAAGGTGGTCCCGGAAGTCATCGAGCTGGTCGGCCTCGAAGGCAAGGCACACCGCATGCCCGACGAGCTGTCCGGCGGCGAGCAGCAGCGTGTCGCCATGGCCCGCGCCTTCGTCAACCGGCCCATGATCCTGCTGGCCGACGAGCCGACGGGCAACATCGACCCCGCGACGAGCATCGGCATCATGAAGGTGCTCGACCGCATCAACCGGACCGGTACGACGGTCGTGATGGCCACGCACGATGCGGCCATCGTCGACTCCATGCGCAAGAGGGTCGTGGAACTCGAGGACGGCAAGATCGTCCGCGACCAGTCGCGTGGCGTCTACGGCCAGGCGTACTGACAGGGAGCTACAGACACAACATGCGGGCGAACTTCATCTTCTCCGAGGTCTGGATCGGCCTCCGCCGCAACCTGACCATGACCATCGCAGTGATCATCACGGTCGCGGTCGGCATGGCGATGCTGGGTGTAGGCCTGTTGATCAACACCCAGGTCGGCATGATGAAGAACTTCTGGTACGACAAGGTCGAGATCTCGGTCTTCTTGTGCAGCAAGGACTCCGCCATGCCCGCCTGTAAGGGCAAGGGAGCCACACCGGCCCAGGTCGAGACGCTCAAGGGCGAGATCCAGGGCATCCAGGGCGTCAAAGACGTGGTCTTTGAGAACCAGGCGGAGGCCTACAAGAACTTCCAGCAGTCCTTCGGCAGCAACCAGGCGCTCGTCCAGGCCGCCCGAGCCGAGGACATGCCGGAGTCGTTCCGGGTGAAGCTGCACGACCCCGACAACTACCAGCCGGTGATCCAGGCGCTGACCGGCAAGACCGGCGTCGCCCAGGTGATCAACCACAAGGACCTGATCGGCAAGTTCTTCGAGATGCTCGACACCCTGAGATGGGCCGCCGTCATCGTGGCCATCGTCCTGGTGCTCGCCGCTGCTCTGCTGATCGGCAACACCGTCCGGTTGTCGGCCTACAACAGACGCCGGGAAACGGGCATCATGCGGCTGGTCGGGGCCTCGAACCTCTACATCCAGCTGCCGTTCGTCATGGAAGGCGTCATCGCCGGCCTGGTCGGCGGCGTCGTCGCGGCGGTCATGCTGATCGTCACGAAGGTCTTCATCTTCGAGGAACTGTCCAAGTACCTGGGCTCCTCCACCGCCCTGGGCTGGGACTCCGTGGCCTCGGTCATCTCGTCCACGATGGTGATCGGCGTGTTCATCTGTGTGCTCGCCTCGTTCGTGACGCTCCGCCGATACCTCAGGGTGTAGCGGAACGCCGGTACAGTCGAACCATGCCACGTGAGACCGGGCGGAAGGTCATCGCCCAGAACAAGCGTGCCCGGCACGACTTCCACGTCGAGGACACCTTCGAGGCGGGGCTCGTGCTGCAGGGCACTGAGGTGAAGTCGCTGCGCGAGGGCCGCGCCTCACTCGTCGACGGCTATGCCAGCATCGACGACGGCGAAGCGTGGCTCATGAACGTCCACATCCCCGAGTACGCGCAGGGGACGTGGACCAACCACACCGCCCGCCGCAAGCGCAAGCTGCTCCTGCACCGCAAGGAGATCGACAAGCTGGCCGCCAAGACGAAGGAGGGCGGGCTGACGATCGTGCCGCTGCAGCTCTACTTCAAGGACGGCAAGGCCAAGGTCGAGATCGGCATCGCGCGCGGCAAGAAAGACTGGGACAAGCGGCAGACCTTGGCCGATCAGCAGGCCAAGCGCGAAATGGCCAGGGCCCTACGGCAACGCAACCGATGAGCAGGGCCCGCCGTATCCTCGCCGCGGCCGTCACGCTGACGGCCGCGAGCATGACGCTGACCGGCTGCTTCGAGGAGCCGTCGGCGCACGACGCCGTGCGCGACTTCCTGGTCGGCTGGCAGTCGGAGGACTACGAGCTGGCCGCGAGCCGCGCCGACGGAGACCCGGCCGTCGTCCGCAAGGCGCTTGAAGCCGCCAAGCTCGACCTTGACGCCGCCTCCTTCCGCTTTCGTGTGAAGTCACTCAACCGGCAGGGCGACGCCACGACCGCCCAGTTCGGCGCCGAGGTGGACCTGGGCGAGAACAGCCCGCTGTGGGAGTACGAGAGCACGCTTCCGCTGCACCTGGTCAACGGCGTGTGGAAGGTGCGCTGGTCGCAGTCGGTGCTGCATCCGCAGCTCAAGGACGGGCAGCGGCTGGCCGTACGCCCGAGCTCCGAGCCCCGCCAGAAGGTCGTCGACCGCACCGGAGAGGCGCTCCAGCGGCCCGGCAGGCTCTACGTCGTCGGCGTGACCCCGTCCGCGCTCGGCGACCAGACCTCCAGCGTCGTCAAGCAGCTGGCCGCGATCACCGGCTTCGCCGAGGACCGCCTGCTGAGCCGGGTCAGGTCCTCGCCGCCCGGCGACTTCGTGCAGCTCGCCACGTTCGGCCGGGACCGCTACCTGCAAGTGCAGCAGAAGATCGCGGAGATCCGCCCGAAGGTGCACGTCCAGCCCCAGGACCAGCCGGTCGACCCGGCCCCGCCGCGCGACATCGTCGGCAAGGTCGGCGCGCTCACCCCGGAGACCGAGGTCAAGCTCGGCGGCCCGCAGCGCGCCGGCGACTCGGTGGGCCGCAACGGCCTGCAGAAGGCCTACCAGAACCACCTGACCGGCTCCACGAAGACCCAGGTGATCACCCTCGACCTTGAGACCGGCGAGGACGTCGCCGTGCTCAAAGAGTGGCCGGGCCGCCCCAACGGGCCCGTCCACACCACCCTCGACAGCCTCACCCAGCAGGCCGCCGACGCCGCCGTGAGCACCACGCAGTCCGGCACGCTCGTCGCCGTCAAGGCCTCCACCGGCGAGATCCTCGCGGTGGGAGCCAAGGACATGGGCCAGGTCAAGGACGCCCTGGGCGGCAAGTACCCGGCCGGCACCGCCTTCTCCATCGTGGCGGCCGACGCCCTGCTCAAGGCGGGCGTGAAGCCCAGCCAGCGTTTGCGCTGCCCCGCCGAGCGGACGGTGGGCGGCGCCAGGTTCGTCCTGACCGGCCAGACGCAGCAGCCCACCGCCACCTTCCAGGAGAGCTTCGCCAGAGGCTGCGTGACCGCCCTCGCCTCGCTGGCCCGCCGGGTCGATTCCGAGCAGCTCAAGCGCAGCGCCGAGGCCTACGGCATCGGCGTCAACTGGCAGCTCCCCCTCAAGGCGTTCACCGGCAAGATGCCCGGCCTGGCCACCGACGCGGAGAAGGCCCAAGCCATCGCCGGCCAGAACGTCGAGGTCAGCCCGCTGTCCATGGCGCTCGTGGCCGCGGCGGTCAAGTCCGGCACCTGGCGGCCGCCGTCGCTGGTGACCAGCCCCGACCGCCCCGACCCCGCCGCCGAGCAACTCGCCGTCAAGCCGCCCGCCAGCGTGCCGGTCGACCCCTCCGTCCGCACCGCCCTCACCGCGATGATGAAGGCCGGCGTCGCCAGCTCGCCGTCCGCGCAGGCGGGAGCGGGCAGGGTGTACGGCGTGGCCGCCGCCGTGCCGAGCCAGCAGCTTGGCTGGTTCGTGGGCTGGCAGGGGGATGTGGCGGTAGCCGTACTCACCAAGAACTCCGACGCCGCCGCGACGGCGGGCCGCTTCTTCGGAGCGCTCCGTAACCCTAGGTGATTTTCCTGTGACGGTGAGCAACCAAACGGGCTCTCGCCTGCGTCTTACTGGATGACTGGGCCCGCTCGGGGGGTTGCGGACTCAGTCACCGTGACGAGACAGGACTTCATCTCGGGGGAAGTCCTGCCGTCCGGACCGGCTCGACCCTGCCGGTCGACCCCGGGGATGCGTGCTGCTGTGCCGCGTCTCCGGGGTTTCGGCATGTCCGGCGGAATATGAGTTGGCGTTGGCGGTGTTGTGGGGAGTATCTTCTTGTTGCTCGGTCGCTTCGGTGGCCGTGTTGACAACAGAACATGGGGGTGACTGGCTTCGACTTTGACTTTGCAAGTCAGGGGAAGCGGGCCGAGGACGGCGGACATAACCTCGTTAACACTGTGACCGCAAACAATAAGTGCCAATAAGAAGCACTCTGAGGTCAGCCAGGGTTCCCTGGCTCTCGCTGCCTAAGTAGCGAAACCTCTGTCAGCCTGAGCACGCCCTCGGCTCAGGGCCTGGCATCGCTAGAGGGCTCCACCGCTCGACCCGGCCACGGGGGAGAGCGGGAAATCAAACAGTGGCTGAGCTTGTCGGCGACGCGCCTGCGTGAGCGCCGGGGCTGAGAACACGTTAAGCAGGCTGCGCCCGGAGAAGCCCTGATTTGGGGTTGAAGGACGCGGGTTCGATTCCCGCCACCTCCACAAGCATGGTCTTGCCCTCTGCGCCCTTCGGGCGTGGGGGGCAAGGCTGTTTTCTGGGGTTACGAGCATGGTGCTTCGCTTCGCTCCGCGCGTTCTTCCAGTCGGGGCGCGGCCCCGACCCCTGGTCGTGCTTCGCGCGCTCTTTTGAGCCCGCCCGTTGCCCGGTTGGGTGGTTGGGCGGTTGGAGCCCGCCCCTGATCATCGGTCCTCGCTTCGCTCGGGCGTCTTGATCGTGCGCGCCTTCGGCGCGCGGCTTGCGCGTGGGGTGAGGGGATCAGGTGGAGCAGGTCCAGGCAGGCGTGTCGTCACTGGAGGCCGGTTCTTCACGTCACCCGCGTCCAGCGTCGACCGGTCGACCTTGAAGAGGTGGTGGTGTGTGGGATGCGCGGGAGGTCGTCTACACCCTCATCGCGTCGAAATCGGGGACCCTGGATCATCAGTGGGGTGTCCTGAACTTCACAGTCTTCAGACGAGCGTAGGTGCATGCTCTGAGGTACATGCCGTACAGGGTGTGGGCCGCGTATATGTCCAGGCGTCCAGCCGGGTCAAGAGCTCGTCCTGAAAGCCGAAGTGATCGTCGATTCGAGCGCGATCATTACCGCGGAGCCTGACGCTGCTGTCTTCGCTGAGGCGATAGCGGGTGCGCGCTCGGCTCGTATGTCGGCGGCCAGCTGGCTGGAGGCTTCGATGGTGGCCGACGGGCGGGGAGATCCGGTGGTTCGTCGCGAGTTCGACGAACTCATCACGCACGCTGACATCGTGGTGGAGGCGGTGTCGGTTGAGCAGGCCCGTATCGCCCGCGAGGCGTATCGTGATTTCGGCCGAGGCAGTGGTCACCCGGCGAAGCTTAACTTCGGGGACTGCTTTGCCTATGCGCCGGCGAAGGACGCCGGAGAACCGCTGCTGTACAAGCAGTAGGGACTTTCCCCACACGGACGTGCGGTCTGTTCTCTAGGCAGACTTCCTGTTTCCGGCGTGTCTCAAGCACTTGATCGTATCGCCGCCTGCGGTGCAGTGTTCGAGTGGGCAGCGATGAGGTCCACAAGCATGGTGCTTCGCGTGTTCTGCCAATCAGGGCGTGGCCCCGACTCCTGTTCGTGCTTCGCGCGCTCTCTGGGCCGGCACGTTGCCCGGTTGGGTGGTTGGAGCTCGCTCTGATCATCGGTCCGGTGCGGATGCCTTCAGCGGCCTGAAGGCATCCGGATCATCGGGAGCTCCGTGCGCCCGCGACGTCCGAACGACATCCCGGTGTCTGTTCGAGGGACTCCATGCGCCGACCGAACCTCGGACGCCGGCTGGTCACCCACACGATGCTCCCAAGCGCTTCCGGGCCGCTGGGAGACCGCGCCCGCCGGGTATGGCACGGCCAGAGCGGCGAATCAGGTCCGGGCGTCGGCCCCGGCCGTCCTGCTGCTGCCGAACCCGCCGGCGTGTGGTGGACCGGCAGTGGCCATCCTCACGCCTGCGGGCGGACGCGGCATACGGCGGCTCAGAGGGGGTCGGCGGCCTTCACGCGGTGGAGGTGGATCAGCGCGTCGTAGGCCTTGCCCAGGGCCAGGGGCTTGGTGAACATCTCCGGCAGGTATGTGGCCGGGATCGTGTAGGTGGGCCGGGGGGTGTCGAGCCAGGTGCGTACCGCCGGGTTCCGGCCGGCCTGGCGGAGGTTCACGAGGTAGTCGCGGTGGCCGACCTGGTCGAGGGTGTGCTCGCTGCTGCCGGTGCCCGGGGTGCCGGTGTCGAAGACTCCGACCTTGCCGGTCTTCGGATCCATGGCGCGGAACCGGCCGGAGTGGATGGTGGTGGCGATGGCGACGTAGGACTTGCCGGCCATCGCGCGCAGGTGGGCGCCCTGCGTGACCGGGTACGTCTCCGGCCAGGCCGAGACGTAGCCGATGTGGCCGTTGTGAGCGGCCGCCACCGTCTTCAGGCCGGTCTGCCGGTTCCACCACCACGTGTTCTGCGCCATGGCCTTGTCGCGGTGGCCGTGCAGGGCGGGGCCGTCCAAGGCGTACATCGTGGTCATTTGCGCGATGACCCGCGCTTCCTGGGCCACGATCGGGGTGGCGTTCTCAACCAGGCGGTAGGCGGCCTCGGCATTCTCGGCCAGGGTCTTGCGCCGCTCCGGTGGGAGGGCGGCGATGGCGCTCATGCGCTCCGCCGTACCGGCGGGAAGGGCGAGCAGATCGGCGTAGTGACGGCGGAGGCCGGGCACGATCGCGGGCTTGTTCTTCTCGGCCCAGGCGATCACTCGCCGGTACTGGTCCGGATGGACGTCGCCGATGTCGAAGCCCATGACACGGAGTTTGTGGCGGGCCGTGCGGTTGTACTCGCGCATCCAGGTGTAGAGCTCCAGCCACTCCTTGGTCTGCCAGGAGCTGTAGGCCTGCTGGAAGTCCTCGCGCAGGATGGTGCGCAGGTCGCCCTTTCCGGTGCGGACGTACTCGTCGAGCCGGACGCCCGCCGACCAGGGCGCCTCAAGGGCGATCGTGGTGAAGCCCTGCTTGCTGACCAGGTGCCGGAACATCCGATTGCGTACGGTGAACAGCTCCTTTGACCCGTGGGTCACTTCGCCGATGCCCACGATCGAGGCGTCGCGGGTCATCTTGGACAGCGCGTCCAGGTCGCTCAGCGGGCGGGCGTACCGGTCGAGTCCGGCCACGACGCCCTTGTCGGCGGCGGCGTGGGCCGGAGCGGCCAGAATCGGCGCGGCCAGCGCCGCGACCAGGCCGAACGTCAGTAGGGAGAGCTTGTTCATGCGTTCAACCGTAGGGATCGGTCCTCGCCGTCTCGATCCCGCGAACTGCCCTCTCGCCGGTACGGCTGGCACTACCCCGGGCCGGCGTCCCGGCATCGGCTTCCAGTGCATGAGAGGTCTCTCATGGCGGTGCCAGCGGCGTCTCATCGGTCGCCGGGAGGCTGCTGGCAGCGGACAAAAGACGAGGAGACCGGACATGGGCAAGATCAAGCTGGTTCTGATGGGTTCGGTGCTCGGGCTCGGGATGGGGGCCGTGGCGCTGGCCGGGCCCGCGCTGGCGGAGGAGCGGACGTGCCGCGGTTCGGTCGGGGCGAGCACGCTCGACAACGTACGGGTGCCGCAGGGCGCGACGTGCACGCTCACCGGGACGCGGGTGAAGGGCACGGTCAAGGTGGAGCGGGACGCGGTGCTCGTGGCGCGCGGGGTGCACGTGATCGGCAACGTCCAGGCTGAGGGCGCGCGGGGCGTCACCGTCACCGGTGGTTCCAAGGTGGGCGGGAGCGTGCAGGTCAAGCAGGGCGGGGCGGCGACGGTCCGTTCGTCGCGGGTCAGCGGTGACATCCAGTACGACGCCAACCGGGGCCGGCTCCAGGCGGCCGGCAACCGGGTCGGCGGGAGCATTCAGATCGTCGGCAACAGCGGGCGGGCGCTGGTGGAGCGCAACACGGTCAAGGGCAATCTGCAGTGCAAGGAGAACAGCCCAGCGCCGGAGGGCGGTGGCAACGTGGTCGGCGGCAACAAGGAGGACCAGTGCCGCCGCCTCTGACCACGTGACTGGGCGGCAACAGCCCGTCCGCGGCGGGCTCGGGTAGTGACCGGCTGGTCGCGACCACATGGGCCGCGACCGTAGGCGATGCGCTACTTCCTGGTGGTCAGTGGGAGTTTGATCGAGGTACCGCCCAGGTCGACGGTGATCTTGGCGCCGGTGCCGGGCTCGGCGTCGTCGCCGCCGCCGGAACCGCTCGGGTCGAGGTTGGAGTCGTCGTTGCTGCCGGTCAGGATCAGGCCGAGCCGGTGTCCTGCCTTGAACTCGTAGTCCTGCGGCTGCAGTTTCCAGCTGATCTGGTACGCCTTGCCGGGCACCAGCGGCGTCGAGCGGCTCAGTGACCTGTGGTTCTGCGTGTCGATGATGCCGCGGCTGACGACGTTGAAGGCGGAGGTCGCCGTGTTGTCGGCGGCCCTCAGATAGCAGCCGTCGTCATCGTTCGTGCTCGCGCCGACGCAGTCTTCGCCGCCGATGAACTTGAGCCCCTGCCCGCGGTCCGGGCCTGTTTCGCGGTAGTCGATGCGGGTGTCGGTGCCGTAGTCGACGAGCAGGACGCCGAGGTTGGCGGCTGGTTTGTCCAGCTTGACCCGCATGCTCACCGACGGAGTTCCGGACAACCGCGTGGCGGCCTTCAGCGGCGGGGTCAGGAAGGCCAGGCGGTTGGGGTTGGCGGTGGCGGGGTTCTCGGACATCGCGGTCTCGGTCTTGGCGATGTCGATGTAGTCGCCGGTGCCGGTGGACGGTGTCGTGGCGAGCGAGCCGTCCCGCTGGGGCCGCAGGGTGACGGCCTTGGACGGTGCCGGCCAGGCGGCTTGGGCGAGCCAGCGGCCGGGGCCGTGCTGCACGTCGATGCGGGGCCGGCGCATGATGTCGTTGTCGACGCCCATCAGCTCGTGGTCGAACCACTGGTGCAGCGTGTTGACCCAGACGTCGCGGCGTGCCCAGAAGGGGTCGAGGTGACCGTACTGCGTCACCCAGGCCTTGCGCTCCACGGTACGCGGCAGCTTGGCCCACCACTCGGAGAACTGGCTGCCCACCACGTTCCGGTCCTGGAATCCCATCACCGCGAAGACGCTGGCGCGCACGTTGCTCGCCTTGAACTGCGGTCCGTTGAGGTAGTCGCGCTCGTGCCAGAACGCGTTGTAGTCGCCGGTGGCGTCGTCGGAGTCCTCCTGCATCCGCTGCCGTAGGGCCCCGCACTTCTCGTCCGGGTCCTTGTCGACCCGCTTGGACTGCCAGGCCGCCCCGCCCTTGAACCAGGTGAGGGTGCCGTTCGCGCGCCACATCTCGTAGCCTCTGCTGAACGACGCCAGCGGCACGATCGTCTCCAGGCCACGCACGCCGGTGCCGGCGATGCCGACGGCGAGCGATCCCTCGTAGGAGTGACCGATCATCCCGGTACGCCCGGTGGTCCAGGTGGCCTTGACCGGATCGCCCTTGGCGTCGTAGGCGGTCGCCCGGCCGTTGAGCCAGTCGACGACCGCCTTGCCGCCCAGCACGTCCGACGGACCATAGCTGGCCGGGCAGCCGTCGGACAGCCTGGTGCCGATCATGTCGACGGACACGAACGCGTACCCGCGCGGCACGAAGTAGTTGTCGTAGTACATCGGGAACTTCGTGACGTTGCCGTTCGCGTCGTACTTCTTCTTCTCGATCTCGAAGCCGACGCCGGGCTCGTCGTAGTACGGGCTTTCCTGCATGATCACCGGGACCTTGAGCCCGGAGGCGGACTCCTTCGGCCGGATGATGTCGACCCGGACCAGGTCCTTCTTGCCGTCACCGTCGCTGTCGACGGTCGACTCGACGCGGACGTGCTCGCGGATCGCGTCTTCGTAGGAGTAGGTGGGCTGGGTGAGGCCGTCTGGGACCTCCATCGTCGGGGACACGAGAGCGCTCGCGAGTAACGCGATCACTGTGTACGTCATGGCGCCAACGGTCGCCGACCGTCCTGACACCGGACCGTCGCGGCGCTGACACGCTCAGGACGGTGGTTCCAGCATGGGTACGAGGAACCGGCGGGCCACCGCGGCCAGTTGCTCGTCGTCGTCCAGGTCGATGATCGTGCTGGGGATCGTCAGGAAAGAGGTGGAGATGCGCACCATCATCTCGGCCACGAGGTCGACGTCGAGGCGGCCCGACACGTTGCCCGCGCGTTGCTCGCTGCGGAGCTGGCCGGCGACGAAATGCCGGACCGTGGCCAGGGTCTGACCGCCGTCGGCCGTCATGGAGGGGACCAGCAGGTCCGGTTCCGTGGCGATGAGGCCGCCGATCAGCGGGTTGCCGCGAATGGCCCGCAACGAGCTGACGAAGCCCAGAACCACTCTGTCGGAGGCGGTGCCGGCTTGTTCGATGTCGATGAGGAATCGGTCGAAGTAGCGGCGGAACTCCCGGCGTACCACGTGTTCGACCAGGGTGTCCTTGCTGTCGAAGCGCCGGTAGACCGTGATCCGCGACACCTTCGCGAGGCGGGCGACGTCCTCCATGGTGGAGCGCCTGATGCCCATCCGGCAGAACTGCTCGTACGCGGCGTCGAGGATGCGCGTCCTCAGCTCGTCGGTGTCGTCGACGCGTTCGACGGCATCGACGTAGGCGCGCTCCAGCAATCCGGACAGCACGGATTCCACGACCACCTCCTGTAGGGGATTCTGCCTCAATCGCGGTCTTGTGATGCTCGTCACCCTGTGCTCTGATGATGATACACAGATTCAAAGCTTGTTTCTTCGTATCATCCCTTTCTCGCATGCCCTGAAAGGAGTGCGAGCATGGCAGAGCTGAGCAGGCGCGAGGCACTGATCTCGGGCGCCGCACTGGGAGCGCTCGGCGCGTTAGGCGTGTCCTCCCCGGCCCAGGCGGACTCCCTGGCCGGCGACTGGACCTGGCCGGCCAGTGGCTCGATCGCGGGTTCCGGCACCGGCGCGGACCCCCGCTGGGTGTGGGACGAGGTGGCCGATCCGCTGCTCGCCTCACTGTTCGAGCGCGGGCTCATCCCCGAGGTCAACCGGCTGCTGTACGACTGGAACCGCAACGACCAGCCCCTGCCCGCCGGACTGCCGGAGGATCTGCGGGCCTTCATCGAGCAGGCGCGGCAGCTGCCGTCGTGGGCCGACCCCGCCAAGCTGGACGCCGGGGCGCGCTTCCACGCGCTCAAGGGGAACTACATCGTCGTCCTCACCATCGTCGGCGCCGGAATGCTGGCCACCGCCATCCCCAAGGAGGCCCGCGCGGTCTACTACTCCGCGGGCGGCGCGGATCTGAAGGACCGGATCGCCAAGACGAACATCCTGGCCTACGCGGTCCGGCCCCAGAACGCCTGGGGCGCCGGCGGCACGGCCGTCGTCGAGGCGGTGAAGACCCGGCTGGTGCACGCGGCGGTACGGCACCTGCTCAAGTCGTCCCCCCACTGGTCGGGTCCCATCCCGATCAGCCAGGAGGACATGCTCGTCACGTGGCACACCCTGGCGACGTACTCCATGCGCGGCCTGCGGGAGTGGAAGGTGCGCATGTCCGCCACCGAGGTCGAGGGATACCTGCACTCGGTGCAGATGCTGGGCCACATGCTCGGCATCAGGGACGAGTTTCTCCCCGCCACCTGGGAAACCTCCTACACCCAGTCGGACCTGGTCCTGCCCAGGAACATGGGGCCGACCCGGGAGGGAGTGGAACTCAACGCCATCCTGCGGGACATGCTCGCGGAGCTGACCAGCCCGGGTGGCATCGACAAGCCGCTGGTCAACGCGTTCTCCAGATACCTCACCGGCAACCAGGTCGCCGACTGGAACGGCATCCGGCGCGAGCCGCTGTGGGACCCGGTCGTCAAGACCGCCTGGCCGCTGCTGGTGCGGTTCCGGGAGGGACTGATCGGGCTGCCGCTGGTGCCCGCCGCCGCCTGGCTGCTCGACGAGATGGTCAAGAAGTGGACCACGTACTACCTCACCCGTGGGGCACAGACCAAGATCGTGATCCCGACGGGCAACCGGCCCGGCTAGGGGCGGGCTTCCTCGGGATACTCGGGCAGCTCTCGCAGAGCGGGTGAGCTCTCCCAGTCCGTCACGTCACGAGAGGCGTGCGCCACGAACTGGGCGAGCAGCAGCCCGCTGTTCTCCAGCTTCGCCTGGAAGTCCGGCCGTGACAGGCCGGGACGGATCTCGTCGATCGCGTCGAGGGCAGCCTGGGCGCTGGCTGTCACGTCGTTCTCGCCGGCGACGATCTGCGCACGGAAGAGGGCGTGCAGCGCGACTCCCTGGGCCTGATCGCTCGCCGCGCGCGCCTCGTGGTAGGCGGATCCTCCGGAATCGTCCTGCCGTCGGTACCACCGCGTGGTCCGTGCCTGCCGGAGGGTGGTCGCCGCCGCGGCGAAGGCGCCGTAGGCCTCGATCCGCTCCTGCCGTAGCTGGGAGCTTCGGAGTCGCTTCTCACCATGATCGGACGCACGTCGTTGTAACCAGTACGTGACGATGGAACCCAGGAGAGTTCCTACAACGGCAACGGCTCCGGCCAGCACGGTCTCCATGGCCTCATCGCACCACATGCACCGCCCTCGCGGGGCCGTCGCGGATGACGTCGCGTACGGCCGCCGGCCGTACACCAGGGTCGAAGTCCGCCAGCCACCACGTCGCGCCGGCCTTCGCGTACGGCGCGGGATCGACGCCGGGCGACAGGCCGACGGCGATGTCGTAGGGGGCCGTCGTGTCGTCGCGCAGTTCGGCGAGGGTGGCGGCGACCTCGGCGAGCTGGTCGGGGTGTTCGAGGTTGGCCGGGAAGAAGCCGTCGAGCCGGGCGGCCCGGCGGATCGGCTTGATGTTGCCCGGGAATCCCGCGGCCCACACCGGGACGCCGGGCCGCTGAACCGGTCGTGGGAGGAACGTGAGGTCGTCGACGGTGTAGTGCTCGCCTTGATGGCGCACCGGCTCGCCGGACCAGGCGGCGGACAGGATCGTCAGCGACTCGTCGAGCATCCGCCCGCGCCGCCGGTCGTCGAGTTGCTCGCCGGTCCTGGACAGTTCGCCGCCGTACCGGTCGCTGCCGAGGCCGACGCCGAGGGTGAGGCGGCCGCCGCTGAGCCGATCCAGCGTCGCGGTCTCCCGCGCCAGTTTGGCCGGGCGGCGGCGGGCGAGCGGTGTCACCATCGGGCCGAGCCGCAGCCGTTCGGTCGCGGTCGCGATCGCCGCCAGCGTGATCCACGGGTCGGCGAGCGAGCGGACCGGAGCCCGCCAGGACAGCTGATCCCACACGAAGCAGCCGTCCCATCCGGCTTCCTCCGCCTCGGCGGCGAGGCGCGCGATCACCAGGGGGTCGGCGAGTTCGTCGAAGAGCGGCAGCCAGAGCGCCGACCGCAGCCGGTGGTTTGTCATGTCTGCCACGTTAGGCAGGCATCTCAATCGTGAAAAGCGATGATTCTCGATTGATTCAATCGCTAAGGACTATGATGGGGACGTGTCCGACATCGAGTTGCGCCACCTGGCGGCGATGGCCGCCATCGCCGAGGAGGGTTCGTTCGGCCGGGCGGCCGCCCGGCTCGGTTACACCCAGTCCACGGTGAGCCAGCAGGTCGCCGCGCTGGAGAGGGCCGTCGGCGGCCTGGTGTTCGACCGGCCGGGCGGCCCCAAGCCCGTACGCCTCACCCCGCTCGGCGTCGTGGTCCTCGATCACGCTCGCGGCCTGCTGGCGAAGGCCGACGCGCTGAACGACGCCGTGGACCGGTTCAAGGCGGGCGACGGCCGGATCGACATCGGCACGTTCCAGAGCGTGTCCAACGTGATCCTCCCCTCGGTGGTACGGCGCCTGCGCGCCGAGCACCCCGGCTGCGACATCAGGCTGTCCGAGGAGGAGCCGGACCAGCCGCAGCTCGGCGACCTCGACCTGCTGTTCTACGACGGCCTCATCGACGGCGACAGCGATCACCTCAAGCTGCTCGACGATCCGTACCTGCTGGTGGCGGGCGCCGGCGCCTTCCCCGACGGGCCGGTCGCGCTGGAGCGGCTGGACGGAGTCCCGATGGTGGCCTGGCCCCTGACCTGCGACCAGCCCTTGATGGAACAGGCCCTCGCCCGCAACGGCGCCCGCCCGCAGTTCGTGTTCCGCAGCGCGGTCAACGACACCCTGCTCTCGATGGTGCGAGCGGGTCTGGGTTCGGCGGTGCTGCCGTGGCTCGCCATCCGCGGAGCCGACCTCTCATCCGACGACCGGCTCCGCGTCCACGAGCTGCGGCCCTCCTTGCCACCGCGGCAGATCTACCTGCACTGGCGGGCCGGCCGTACCCACTCACCGCTCGCCGGCCGCGCCATCGAGATCGCGGTCGAGGTCGCGACCGAACTCGCGCCGCCGGCCGGTGCTTGACGCGTGCGGAACCCGGGCCGGGGTGAAGTGGATGGCGATGAGGAGGTTGGGGACCCAGCACAGCCAGGCGATCGCCACGTAGGCCGTGGTGAAGTCGAGGGTGATGAGCTCGGCCGAGGCCAGCCCGCCGTACACGAGGAGCATGAGGCGCAGCGTGACGGCGGAGAAGGTGAGGGCGAAGCTGCGGATCATCCAGCGGCGGTGGTCGGCCACGCGGCCGGTGAAGATCATGCGGAGACCGATGGCACCGGTCACCAGCCAGCTGACGGCCAGGCCGGCGAAGCCCAGGCCGGCGATGGGGCCGCCGTGGGCGGTGGGGGCCAGGAGGAGGCCGCCGATTCCGCCGGCCAGGCAGCCCAGGAGGTAGAGGACTCCGATCGCGCGGTGGAGGCGGGGCAGGCGGCGCCGTATCGCTCCCACGAACTGCAGGGGTCCGATCGCAAGGGCGACGATCGCACCGGAGATGTGCAGTCCGAGGGCGAGGACACGTTCGACGTAGATCTCGCGTTGCTGCTCGAAGTACACCGCCGGGTCGAAGGTCAGATATTTGGCGGCGACGGAGACGATGAACAGGGATAGCACAGTCATGAGGGCCCAACCGGCCCAGCTGATCCGCATGTGCACAGCATGATCCGGGCGCGATCGGCCGGGCATCGGGTGCGCCCCTGAGTACTGCCCTGGGGTCACCCCTGCCTCATCTCAGGGGGCGGTTGGAGGAGGGCGCCCAGCATGGTCGAGCATGGAAGCATGTCGCTAGAGGCCGATTTCTTCGAGAGCTTCAGAGGTCGCCTGGAGGCGATCGCCTACCGGCTGCTGGGGTCGGCCAGTGACGCCGAGGACGTGGTGCAGGACACCTTCCTGCGGTGGCACGCGGCGGACCGGGAGCTGATCGAGACGCCCGAAGCCTGGCTCACGAAGGTGCTCACCAACCTCTGCCTCAGCCAGCTCGGCTCGGCGCGGGTCCGGCGGGAGACCTATGTGGGGCAGTGGCTGCCGGAGCCGGTTCTGGCCGGGGACCGCATGCTCGGCCCGGCCGACACCGCTGAGCAGCGGGAGTCGGTGTCCATGGCGATGCTCACCCTCATGGAACGGCTCTCGCCCAACGAGCGCGTGGTGTACGTGCTGCGCGAGGCGTTCGGCTACCCCCATCGCGAGATCGCGGAGATCCTCGACCTGACCGAGGTGAACTGCCAGCAGATCTACCGGCGGGCCAGGCAGCACCTGGCCGCCGGGCGCTCCCGGGGCGAGGTCGACGCCGGGGTGGCGGAGAAGATCGTCCGAGGATTTCTGGCCGCGGCGCTCAGCGGCGACACCGAGCCGCTGGTCCGGCTGCTCACCGATGACGCGGTCAGCGTGGCCGACGGCGGTGGCCGGGTTCCGGCCCGCAGGGGCCCGATCGTCGGCGCGCCGGGTATCGCGCGGTACCTGGAGCACGTGTTCCGGCCGACCGACGCCAAGCGGGCCATGCTCGACGGCGACAATCTCACCTTCCACGCCGCCGTCGTCAACGGCGGTCCCGCCCTGCTGGTCCAGGCCGGTGAGCGGGTCTTCGGCGTCTTCTGCCTCGACGTGGGTCCCGGCGGGGTCGCGGCGATCCACCTTCAGGTCAACCCCGGCAAGCTTGAGCGCATCACCCGGCAGTGGGCGGCCGCCGGGCCGCGGCAGCCCATCATGAGCGGGTGGTGAGTCACGTCACGTTCCTTCACTGTCAGGAATCGTGCGGCTGTCCGGTTCAGGAGGTGAACGCAGCCGACAGCGAAGGAACGGGAAGACATCATGAGCAAGGTTTGGTTCGTCACCGGGTCGTCGCGCGGGCTTGGCCGTAACTTCGCCGAGGCGGCCCTCTCGCGCGGTGACCGGGTGGCGGCTACCGCCCGGAACGCCGGAAGCCTTGATGGGCTGGTCGCCGCCTATGGCGACGCGGTGCTTCCGCTGGAGCTGGACGTGACCGACAAGGCCGCGGTCTTCGAGAGCGTGAAGCTGGCCAAGGAGCACTTCGGGCGGCTCGACGTCGTGGTGAACAATGCCGGATACGCCCAGATCGGCGCGATCGAGGAGCTGACCGAGCGGGAACTGCGCGACCAGTTCGAGACGAACCTGTTCGGGGCGGTCTGGGTTCTCCAGGCGGCGCTGCCCCACCTGCGCGAGCAGGGTTCGGGGCACATCGTCCAGCTGTCCTCGGTGGCCGGGCTCGTCGCCATGCCGCTCGGAGGCGCCTACCAGGCCTCCAAGTGGGCTCTCGAAGCGCTCAACGAGACCCTGGCCCGTGAGGTCGCGGGATTCGGGATCAAGGTGACCGTGATCGAGCCCGCCGGGTTCGCCACCAGGGAGGGGAAGAATCCCGATCCGCTGGACAACGGGTTCATGGCGGAGCTCAACCCGGCCTATGACGCTCTGCGGCAGAGCCTGGCCGGGGTGATGAAGGACCAGCCCGCCGGGGATCCGGCCGCCGCCGCTCAGACGCTGCTCACGATCGTCGACTCGGACAATCCGCCCCTGCGGGTGCTCTTCGGGCAGGGCTTCTATCCGATGATCCAGCAGGTCTATGCCGACCGGCTCAAGACCTGGGCCGACGGGCAGGACCTTTCGGCGGCGTCCCACGGCTGACTACTCCCGCCGGCGTAGTCGGGCCCGCCACTGGTGCCGGGGCGGTAGCGGCAATTGACTTCACGGGTACGACGCCCCTGAACTGCGGCTCGACCACGATTGCGGGCATGACGATATCGGTCCGCACACGCACGGGGTCCACGCTGGCGACAGTGGCGGTCGTGCAGTTCATGGTGTCGCTGGACCTGTCGGTGGTCAACGTCGGACTCCCGCAGATCGCGGCCGGCCTCGGCTTCAGCGCGGTGGGACTGACCTGGGTGATCCACGCCTACGCGCTCACCTTCGGCGGGCTGCTCCTGCTCGGTGGCAAGGCGGCCGACCGGTATGGCCGCAAACAGGTCCTTCTGCTGGGGCTCGGCCTGTTCGGCCTCGCCTCGCTCATCGGCGGCTTCGCCCAGGAACCCGCCCATCTGATCGCCGCCCGAGCCGCCCAGGGCATCGGAGCCGCCGCGCTGGCTCCGGCCGCGTTGTCGCTGCTGGCCACGACGTTTCCGGGGGGCAGGGAGCGGGTGCGTGCCTTCGGCATATGGAGCGCCACCAACGCCGCGGGCGGCGCGCTCGGCGTGCTGATCGGAGGTCTGCTCACCGAGTACGCGAGCTGGCGCTGGGTGATGTTCGTGAACGTGCCGATGGCCGCAGGCGCGCTGGCCCTGGCCTGGAGAGGTGTCGCCGCGGGCCCGGCGCCGGTTCGCGGCGGCCGTCCGGACGTGCTCGGAGCCGTCCTGGCCACGGCGGGCGTGACCCTGCTGGTGTTCGGCGTCGTGCGTACCGAACACCATGCGTGGACCTCGCCGATCACCGTGACGACGCTCGCGGTCGCGATCGCGCTGCTGGTCGCGTTCGTGCGGGTCGAGCTGACCACCCGGCGCGAGCCGCTGATCCGGCTCGGCCTGCTCGCCAACCGGTCGGTACTCGGCGCGAACCTGTTCAGCATGCTGGTCGGCGGAGCCATGGCCGCGTCCTTCTACTTCGCCTCCCTCTACCTCCAGCGTGTGCTCGGGACGGGGCCGGCGCTGACCGGACTCATGTTCCTGCCGATGGCGCTCGCGGTGGTCGCCGGGTCCGTGCTCGCGGTCAAGCTCGGCTACCGGGCCGCGCCGCGCACACTGCTGATCGCCGGCGGGCTGCTGACCGGGGCCGGATTCATCTGGTTCGGGATGATCAGCCCGGACGGTACCTTCCTCACCCACGTCCTGGCGCCGTCGGTCGTGATCGGCGTCGGGTTCGGGCTCTGCCTCGGGCCGATCGTCTCCACGGCCACCACCGGCGTCGCGGCCCACGAGAGCGGCACCGCCTCGGGCCTGCTCAACAGCTCACGCCAGCTCGGCGCCTCGCTCGGGCTGGCCGCCCTCGGCACCGTGGCACACCACCGCACCGGCCAGGTCCTCACGCCGCAGACCCTCACCGACGGCTACGCGCTCAGCCTGACCGTCTGCGCCGCGCTCCTGACCGTCGCCGCCCTCATCGCCCTCACCGTCCTGCGCAGGAAGGTCGTCCCGGCATGACCATCACCCCGATCGATCTGTTCGCCTCCCCCCTCCATCTCCACCAGGACGGCCAGGTCAAGGCCGGAACCCCCGGCCAGGACGGCTGGCGGCTGACCGCCTTCCACGCGAAGACCGGCGCCGACGTCCACGCCGACCACTGGGAGATCCACCCCGAGGCCGACGAGCTCGTGTCCTGTCTCATCGGGAAGATCCGCCTCTACCTGCGTCCGGAACGGCCCGGCCGGCCGGAGGAGGAGATCAGGCTGATCGCCGGAACCGCGGCCGTCGTCCCGCGCGGGCGCTGGCACCGCATCGAGCTCGACATCCCCAGCAACATCATGGCCGTCACCCTGCCGCGCGGCAGCCGCATGGAGAAGCGATGAACGTCACCGAGTCACCGGGCATGGCGCGGTTGCTGCGCCCCCATGCCCTGAGTTTCGCCGCCGTGGTCGCCCTTCAGGTGATCGGCGCCGTCGCGGGGCTCGCACCGCTGCTCGCGGTCGTCGAGCTGGGCCGTACGCTGCTGTCGCCCGGCCCGCCCGACCACGGCCACGTCTGGACCGTCGTGATCGCGGGAGCGGCCGGGTTGTTCGCCCGGCTGCTGTTCACGGCCGCGTCGTCCGGGATCGGGCACCTGGTCGACGGCCAGGTGCAGCTGATGTTCCGCAGGCAGCTCGCGGCGCGGCTGGGACGGGCGCCGATCGGCTGGTTCTCCCGGCGCCACAGCGGCGAGCTGGCCAAGGTGGTCGGCGACGACGTGAGCGCCGTGCACCCGTTCATCGCCCACACGCCGGGCGAGCTCGTCTCCGCGTTCGTGGTGCCGCTCGTGTCGCTCGTCTACCTGTTCACCGTCGACTGGCGGCTCACGCTGATCACGCTCATCCCGGTCGTGCTGGCCCTGGCGCTGGTGCCCTTGATGATGACCCCGGCCAGGCTGCGCGAGCAGAAGGCGTTCGACGCGGCCATGGGACGGATCACGAGCTCGGTCGTCGAGTTCGTGCAGGGGATCTCGGTGGTGAAGGCGTTCGGCGGATCCGGGCGGGCCCACCGCAGGTTCGTGACGGCGGTGGACGAGTTCGTCGGCATCTTCTCCCGGCTGATCTACGGCATCTCCGGGATCGGCGCGGGCATGCAGGTGGCGTTGTCGCCGCCGTTCGTGCTGCTGGTGGTGCTGGTCGGCGGCACGGTCCTGATCACGTCCGGGGGTCTCGCCCCCGCCGACCTGCTGCCGTTCCTGCTGCTCGGGCTGGGGCTGACCGCACCGGTGGCGGCTCTCGGCCACGGCTTCGACGAGATGCAGGCGGCCGGGCGCGCGGTCGGGCGGATCAAGGACGTGCTCGCGGTGCCGTCCCTGCGCGAGCCCGCCCACCCGGTCGCGCCGCGGGGGCACCGGGTGGAGCTGCGCGGCGTCCGGTTCGGCTACGACGACGATCACGAGGTGCTGCGCGGGATCGACCTGGTCCTGGAGCCGGGCACGGTCACCGCCGTCGTCGGCCCGTCGGGCGGCGGCAAGTCCACGCTGGTCCAGCTGCTGCCGCGGTTCTTCGACCCGAGCCACGGGTCGGTCCTGCTGGGCGGCGTCGATCTGCGCGAGCTCGGCAGCCGGGAGCTCTACCGGTCGGTCTCCTTCGTCTTCCAGGACGTGCGCCTGCTGCGCGCCTCGGTCGCGGACAACATCGCGCTGGCCGTACCGCACGCCGACCTCGACGACGTGGTACGCGCCGCGCGCATGGCCAACATCCACGAGCGTGTGCTCGAACTGCCACGGGGCTACGACACCGTGATCGGCGAGGACGTGAGGTTGTCGGGCGGCGAGGCACAGCGGATCTCGCTGGCCCGCGCGCTGCTCGCCGACGCGCCCGTCCTCGTGCTCGACGAGGCGACCTCCTTCGCCGACCCGCACACCGAACAGGCGGTACGCCAGGCCCTGGCCCGGCTGGCGGGTGAGCTCACGATCCTGGTCATCGCCCATCGCCTGGAGACGGTCGCCGACGCCGACACCGTCGTCCTGCTGGAGGACGGCGAGATCGTCGAGCGCGGCGGGCCCGCCGAGTTGCTGGCGCGAGGCGGCAGGTTCGCCGCGTTCTGGCAGTCCCACCGATCACCGCAGGGAGACGAACTCTGATGATCCGCATGCTGCTTCGTGTGCTGGGCGACGAGTACGCCCGGCCGTTGCGCCGCACCGTGGCCCTGATGACCGCGACCGCGGTGGCCGAGGGGTTGTCCTACGCGCTGCTGTTCCCGGTGCTGCGGGCGCTGTTCGGGGGCACGCCGGGGGAGGCCGTGCCCTGGCTGGTCGCGTTCGGGGTCGCGGTCGCGCTCTACGCCGGGCTGCGCTACTTCAGTGATCTGTCCGGATTCCGGATGGGGATCTCGCTGTTGCGCGGCATGTACCACCGGCTCGGCGGGCATCTGGCCCGGCTGCCCATCGGCTGGTACGACGCCCGGCGCGTCGGGCAGGTGTCGGTCCTGGCCGGTGAGGGCGTGCTGCAGGCGATGAGCGTGATCGCGCACCTGCTGTCGCCGTTCATCGCGGCCGGGGTGACTCCGCTGACGATCGTGGCCGTGATGCTCGCCTTCAACTGGCAGCTGGGGCTGGCCGCGCTGGTCGCCGTGCCGGTCGTGGCGGCGATCCAGGCCTGGTCGGGACGCTCGATGGCCGCCGCCGACGCGCGGACCGCGGAGCGCGGACACGAGGCGACCGGGCGGGTCATCGAATATTTGCAGGCCCAGCCGGTGCTGCGCGCCGGTGGCCGGACCCACGAGCGGTTCCGGCTGCTCGACGACTCGCTGAGCGAACTCCAGCGGGCCTCCCGCCGTACCGTGCTGTCGGCGCTGTCCGGCGTGGTGGCCACGACGATCACCGTGCAGGCGGTGTTCACCGCGCTGCTGGTCCTAGGCGCCTACCTCGCGCTCGGCGGGGGCGTCGGAGTGGCGGAGATGCTGGCGATCCTGGTGCTGGCCGCCCGCAGCGCCGACCCGCTGCTGTCGCTGTCGGACATCGGCGGCAAGGTACGCGGCGCGCGGGCCGAGCTGGCCAGGCTCGACGCGGTGCTGCGTACCGAACCGCTGCCGGAACCCCGCGACCCGGTCCTGCCGCGCGGCCACGACCTGGAGTTCGAGGCCGTCACCTTCCGGCACGGCGAGCGGACGGTGCTCGACGAGGTGTCGCTGTCCGTGCCGCAGGGACAGCGGCTGGCCGTGGTCGGGCCGTCCGGCTCGGGCAAGAGCACGCTGCTGCAACTGCTCGCGCGCTTCTACGACGTGGACGCGGGCACCGTCCGGGTGGGCGGCGTGGACGTGCGCGCGATGAGCTCAGAGGCGCTGATGGAGCGGATCTCCATCGTCTTCCAGGACGTCTACCTCTTCGACGGCACGATCGAGGAGAACGTACGGCTCGGACGCCCCGGCGCCGACGACGCCGACGTACGGGCCGCCGCCACCGCCGCCCGGCTGGACGAGGTGATCGAGCGGCTGCCCGGCGGCTGGGCGACGAACGTCGGCGAGGGCGGCGCGCTGCTGTCGGGCGGCGAGCGCCAGCGTGTCTCGATCGCGCGGGCGCTGCTGAAGGACGCGCCCATCGTGCTGCTGGACGAGGTCACCTCCGCCCTGGACCCGGTGAACGAGGCGGCCGTCCATGAGGGGATCGAACATCTGATGGCCGGCCGTACCGTGGTGATGGTGGCGCATCGGATGCGGACCGTCCGCCGCGCCGACCGCATCGTCTTCCTCGACGACGGCGGGATCGTGGAGGAGGGCGGCCACGACGAGCTGCTGCGCCGCGGCGGCCGCTACGCCGGCTTCTGGAACGTCTCGCTGAACAGCTCCTGAGTCAGGCGCGGTCCTGGGTCGCGAGCCGGGCCAGCACCGAGGGTTCGATCCTGGCGACGGTCTCCAGCAGCAGGCCCGGCCGGACCCTGGCCGAGGCCCAGGCGATCAGCCGGCGGGCCCGTGAAGGGTCGGCCCGCGCGATGGCCCAGAGCCCCTCGACGGCCGTCTCCAGGTCGGGGATGTCGCGGATGATCTCCTCGGCCTCGTCGAGCAGGCCCGCGGCGGCCAAGCCCTTCACCGTCTCGGTGAGGGCGCGGGTCTGGACCTCGGGCACCGGGATCGTGCGGGCGGTGTTCCTGGCCTCTGGCAGCCGGTCGGCCTCGATGAGCGCGGTCGTGAGCGCGGCGAGCGCCTGGCTCTGGGCGTAGGGGTCGTCGACGGAACGGGCGGCGGACTCGGCCCGGGACCACTGGCCGGCGCTGCCGAGGACGGAGACGAGCCGGGCCAGCGCCCTCGTCTGCGCGTCCAGGTCGACGATGGATCCGACGGCGCTCTCGGCGTCCGCGGCCACCGCGGCCGCCCGCTCGCCGTCCTCGCCCCCGGCCAGCTTCGCGAGCAGCGAGATCAGGACGCCGGCCCGTACCCGGGGATCGGTGATGTCCTCGGCGAGCGACCGGGCCCTGTCGAGCGCGCCCGCCGCGAGGAGGTCCGCGGTCAGCCGCGCGAACGCGTGGTGACGTACCTCAGGCAGGGGTACGGCGACCGCCGCCTCCACAGCCAGGTCCAGGTGACCGACCGCGGCCAGCTGATCGGCCAGGCCGACCAGGGCATGGGAGCGCTCCTGGGATTCCGGCACCCCGCGGGCGACCGACATCGCCTGGCCGGCCACCAGACCGATCCGCTCGTTCTGGCCCGATGCGGCGAGGGCGGCGATCAGTTCCAGGTGGGTCTGCATCTCGATGCCGGGATGGGTGATGGAGCGGGCGACGGCCTCCACGCCGTGCGCCACCTCCCGCGCGTGGTCCTGGTGTCCCGCCTTGGTCAGCGCCGCCAGCAGGTTCATGCGGGCGCCGACCTGGGCGTGCGGGTCGCCGATGGATTCGGCCTCGGTGTCGGCCTGACGGGCCAGGCGCCGGGCGTGCTCGCTGTCGCCGCTCGCCTGGGTCGCTATGACCAGGACCGCCAGCGTGTTCACCCGGTCGCCCGGCGCGGACATGCGCCGCACCATGCCTTCGGCCTCCGCCAGTTCACCCGCCATGGCCAGGGCCATCGCCTGCCGGGATCGGGCGAGCGAGCGCGTCTCCTCATGGGTGATGCGATGGACGAAGGCGGCGGCCTCCCAGAACTTCCCCGCCTTCGACAGGCCGCCCGCCATGGCGAGGAACGCCTTGTTCCGCGCGTCCGCCGCGGGCTCGCCCTCCTCCGGCCGGATCATGGTCAGCATCGCTTCTGCCGGCCTGAACAACCCCGCTTCGGCCAGCGCGGACACCAGGGCGCCCAGCTGGTCACCGTTCTGCGCCTTCGCCCTGGCCCTGTCGGCCAGGGCGCTCGCGCGGCCGCCCAGGCCCACCTTGGCGTAGATCTTGATCAGCTCTGCCAGCGTCTCGGGGAACTCGTCCGCGAAGCGCTGCTCCGCATCCGCCTCCGCGCCCTCCAGCAGCTCACCGGCCGCCTTCGGCTCGTCCGCCGCGGCCAGCGCGCGGGCCAGGGCGACGAACGCGGGGGCCATGCCCTCCTCGCCGCGGACGGTGCGGGCCAAAGCCGTGGCCTTCGCCGCCGTCCGCTGGGCCGCGTCGTGCCGGCCCGCGGCGACGAGCGCCCTGATCAGGTCCGCGTACGCCAGGATGCGCGGGTCCGGCGCGCCGATGGATTCCGCCGTCCGCTCGGCGTCGTCGAGGCGGCCCGTCGCGATCCGCGCGTCGACCAGCCGGGCGTGCGTGGACCACCGCGAGGCGGCCGCCTGCGCGCCGATGCGCTCCTCGACGTCCCGGGCCACGTCGAGTGCCTGGTCGTGGTAGCTCGCTCTGGTCAGGTGCTCCGACAGGGAGATCAGGTACTTGATCTGGCTGTCGGCGTTCGTGAGGGCCTCCGCCGCGCTTCTCGCGTGCTCGGCGGCGAGCAGGGCGTGCTCGTGCCGTTTCGTGGCCGCCAGCACCTTCATCAGCCCGACCAGCGCGCGCGTCTGGCGTTCCGGGTTGGTGATGCCGCGCGCCAGAGCCTCCCCGCGGGTCGGGTTGCCGAGTTCGGCCCACACCGCGGGCAACTGGCTGGGGATGTACGCGTTGCGGCCGGCCAGCCGTTCCCGGATGCGCGCCAGCGTCAGCACCGCGTACAGGTCGGGTTCCGGCTGGGCGCGGATGACCGCCTGGCAGGTGAGAACCTCGGCCAGGGCCGTGGCGTCGCCGCCGCTGATGTCGAGCATGCGGTCGAGCCTGGTCTGGTCGGTGGCGTGGGCCACCATGCGCGGCAGGTCCGACGCTTCCTGAAGCAGCCGGTGGTATCCGCGCAGCAGGTACTCGGGGGTGCCGGCCGGCCAGCCGCGCTCGCGGTAGCCGTCGGCCCACGCGTGCAGATCCCTGCGGTGCCCGTCCAGCGCGGCCTCGCCCAGCGTGGCCGCCGCCGTCTTCTGCAACTCCTCGTGGGCCAGGACGAAGACCTTGGCGCCGTCTCTGGGCTGCCAATGGCTGTCGCGGCTGCTGAAGGTACGGCCGGACACCGCGCGCAGCCGTTTGTCCACCGAGCTGACCGTCATACCGGTGAGCTCGGCGAGATCCCGGCTGCTCAGGCCGCCACCGGCGGCGACCAGCAGACCCAGCAGGCGGTGCGCGGCGGTGTCGCCGGACAGCAGCACGTCCAGTTCGCGCTCGGCGTCGTCCCTGACGATCTGGGCCTCGGCCGACGGGCTCAGCGCCCGGATGACGCCGCGGTCGCGCAGCGGGTGGTGGGCGGGAACGTTCGCCGGCACCGGCGGATCGGGCCGCCCGGCCACGATGATCCGCATGCCGTACGGCGGCGCGGCGGGCAGGAGGGCGGCGATGCTCTGCGCGCCCGATCCGCTCGCTCCTCGATCCTCGTCCAGCCCATCCACCAGCAGGACCAGACGCTCGCCCGCCTGCCGGCAGGCCAGCGCCGCGTCCTTCAGCAGGCGGGCGAACCACGCGGTCCGCGTGCTCTCCAGCAGCAGTGCCGGCATGGGCTGGTGCAGCAGTTCGGCGAGCTGTTCCATGACCACGTCCAGGAACGCCTGCCAGTCGCTCTGGCCCGCGTAACGCGCGGTGACGAAGAACGAGACGACGCGGACACCCGGCGGCGGATGGAGCACGAACGTCGCCATCAGCGCGGACTTCCCCGCCCAGGGCGGCCCCTGCCACCACGCGTACGCGGCCTTGTGCTCACCCGTGCAGAAGGCGGCCAGCTCGGCCAGCTCGTACTCCCGGTCCACGAGATCCCACGGGAAGATCTGCTCGACCTGCTCCCGGTACGCCGACTGCGCGACCGGGGCCGCGCCCGCCAGGTAGACGTCGCCGTAGTGGCCGCCGGTGTTGACGTAGCTCTGGTCGCCGGCCGTGGCGGCGCCGGTCCGCCTGATGTCGTTCCTCGACCACCGCGCCATCAGCCGAGCCTGACGCCGGTGTTGGCGTCACCGCCGTCGGCGTCGCCGGTCTTGTCCACGCGAACCGGCCCGGCCTGGGTGCGACCGGTCAGACCCGTGTTGGCGGAACCGCCGTTCCCGGCCGTGGCCCTGCCCGTGCGGGAGACCCGTACCCCGGTCCCGGTGGGCAGCGCGGCCCACACCGCGACTCCGACGGCGGCCACGCCCGCGAGCGCGGACAACAGCGAGGCGAGCCGGTTCGCGGTGTCCCATCCCAGGACGGCGAACAGGATCGCCAGAACGGCCACCAGCACGGCCGTTCCCACGAGCACCCAGCGCCGGGTCGTCATACCGGAATTGTCCACGGAGGCGAGCCACGATCCCATGGGATCGGGCACATTGACGTTGCTCCGTGACCGCCTATGCTCCCGGCGACGTTCGAACGACCCATGGCGGCCGATGGCGGGCTGCCCGGGGCTCGGCTGGTGATCGCTTAGCTGGGGGCCGGGACGTAGGAGAGGTTCAGGACGCCGCTGTCGAAGGTCACGGAGTTGGTGAGCTTCAGCGGGTGGGTCGGGGTGTCCTCGAACAACCGCCGGCCATGGCCGACGACGATGGGGTGGACGAGCAGGTTCAGCTGGTCCAGGAGCCCTTGGGCCAGGAGCCAGCGGACCGTCGTCGCGGAGCCGGACATCTGGATGTCGCCCTCGGTCTGCTCCTTGAGGTCGCGGATCTTGGCGGCGACGTCGCCGGAGATGATCGTGGTGTTGTTCCAGTCGGCCTTTTCGAGGCTGTTGGACACGACCCACTTGCGGCTCTCGTTGAGGGACCTGCCGGCCTCCGGGTCGGCCTCGGCGGTCGGCCAGTAGGAGGACCACTCGTCGTACAGCGTGCGGCCCATGAGGAAGCCGGCGGCGCTGCCCATGCCCTCCATGATCACGGCGCCCATCTCATCGCTCCAGTACGGGAAGTGCCACTTGTCGGGCGACTCGACGACGCCGTCCAGGGAGATGAAGAAACTGGAGATGATCTTCGCCATCGCGGTGCTCCTTAGGTCGTTCGATACGAGTGGGAGGGTAGGCCGGAACGGCCGGTCAGGTCTTGTACAGAAGCGACAGCGGTTCCGGCTGCGGCGGGCCGGCCAGCTGCGTGGCGGTCCGGCCGATGAACCGGGTCAGCGAGCGGGCCAGGTGGGGCTGGTCGAAGTAGCCGAGCCGGTGGACCACCTCCTGGGCCGGGCGGCCGTCCCGCAGAAGGATCGCCGCGTGCCTCGCCCGGTCGATCTGGCGTACGGCCCCGCGGGTGAGGCCGGTGGCCGCCAGGAACCGTCGTTGGAGCGTGCGGTCCGAGACCTCCGGGCGGGTGCCGTCGAGCGCGGCGGCGACGATCGGGTCGCGGGCCAGGACGTCCTCGCGGACGAGCCGCCGGACGAACGCCTCGGCGTCGTCGTAGCCGGGCAGGCGCCAGGTCGAGCCCTTCAGCCAGAACGAGCTGCCGGTGGTGCCGGGGATCGTCGCGGAGTTGTCGACGAGCCGGTCGATGGGCAGGTGGGGCATCGCGGTGCCGAGGGAGAAGGTGATGCCGAAGAACGTCGCGTCCTCGGGGACGGGCGCGGCGCGCGCCCGCGTCTCGGGCCCCTGTACGGCGGCGCAGACCTGGCCCCGGTGCTCCCAGAAGACGAGGTCCCAGCGGGCCGCCGCGATGGACATCATCTGGGCGATGTCGGAGCTCCGGCTGCGCCATACCCGATCGATGTAGGGCGAGTCGGAGGCCCGGCTTTCCACGTGCAAGCCCATCGCTGTCCCTCCTGGCCGCCGAGCAGGCAGTCTGGCACGTGCGGAGCGTCCGGCAAAGGCGGTATCTGGCTAATGTGTGTCCTGCGATGAACGGTACGGAACGGGTGGTGGGCGGGTACACGCTGCGGCGGTTGCTCGGGCGGGGCGGCATGGGCGAGGTCTACCTGGCCACCGGGCCCACGGGCGGCATGGCGGCGGTGAAGGTGATCCATCCGCAGCTGGCCAGGGAAGCGGCGTTCCGGCGGCGGTTCGAGCGGGAGGTCGCCGCGGCGCGCAGGGTCGCCCGGTTCTGCACCGCCCCGGTCATCGACGCGGGGCTGGACGGGGAGACGGCCTACCTGGTCACCGAGTACGTGAAAGGCCCCGATCTGGCCGCCGCCGTACGCGACCAGGGGGCGTTCGGCGGCTCGAACCTGGAGGCGCTCGCGGTCGGCATCGCGACGGCCCTGAGCGCGATCCACGGGGCCGGAGTCGTGCACCGCGACCTCAAGCCGTCCAACGTGCTGCTGTCGCCGCTCGGGCCCAGGGTGATCGACTTCGGCATCGCCCAGCTCGTGGACGCGCAGAGCCTGGTCAGCCAGGCCGTTCTGGGGACGCCCGCGTTCATGGCGCCCGAGCAGGTACGGGCCGAGCCGGTGACGCCCGCCGCCGACGTCTACGCGTGGGGCGGCGTGATCGCCTTCGCCGGGACGGGGCGGCTGCCGTTCGGCGGCGGGGCGCCGCACGAGGTGCTGTACCGGATCGTCAACGAGGGGCCGAACCTCGACGGGCTCGACGAGCGCATGCGCGGGCTCGTGGAGTGGGCGCTGGCCAAGGACCCCACCGCGCGGCCCACGGCCCAGCAACTGCTGGACGCGCTGGTCGGGACGCGGAGCTCGGCTCCGGCCGAGGCCAGCCAGGTGGTGGAGCGCACATGGACGGTTCGGGAGCCGCCGGCCCGTCGCGGGCGGTGGAAGTGGTGGCTGGCCGGTGGGCTGGCGGTGCTGGTCGCGGGTGGGGCGGCGGTGGCCGTACCGGCTGTGCTGGGGGAGAAGTGGCCCTATCAGGCGGGCTTCGGTGAGGCCTGGGAGGTGGGGGCGTCGCAGGGCGGCGAGGCGCGCGTGGACGGCGCGGCGTACGTGCTGACGGCCAGGCCGGGGTGGCGGCTGTGGAAGTCGGCGCCCAGGGAGGAGCCCGAGCGAGGTGTGACGGTCAGCGCGCGGGCGAAGGTCGAGGAGGGCGCGGGCGAGTTCGGCGTGTGGTGCCACGGGACGGAGCGGGCGGGCGACCGCTACGAGTTCTCGGTGAGCGCGGCGGGGCAGGCCACGATCGTCAAGCGCCGCGCGGGAGCCGAACCCGCCATCCTGTACGGCCCCGCCCGCGTCAGGACCACCGCCGAGACCCGTGTCACTGCCCGGTGCACCCGGGAGAGCGGCAAGGCCGCCCTGGGCATGTGGGTCAACGACCGCAAGGTCGGCGAGGTGAGCGACACGAACCAGGCGTATCTGAACAGGGTGGCGGGCGTGCACGCGGCGCCGTCCGGTGAACGGGCGATGCGGGTGCGGTTCAGCGCGTTCACGCTGGAGCCGGTCGAGCCGTGAGCGACGCCGTGGCCTTCGGGGTGCTGGGGCCGCTCATGCTGCCGGACGGCGCGCCGCCGCCC
This sequence comes from Nonomuraea sp. NPDC050540, assembly GCF_044457485.1. Taxonomy (NCBI): domain Bacteria; kingdom Bacillati; phylum Actinomycetota; class Actinomycetes; order Streptosporangiales; family Streptosporangiaceae; genus Nonomuraea; species Nonomuraea sp. NPDC050540. Next base: position 132,693 of record NZ_JBITHA010000009.1, on the reverse strand, counting down.
GGTCCGGCCAAGCATCGTGCGCTGCTGGCCGCGTTGCTGCTGTCGCCCGGCCGGATGGTGCCGATCGAGCGGCTCATGGCGCTCGTGTGGGACGGCGAGCCGCCCGCGTCGGCCGAGTCGGTGCTGCGCGTGTACGTGAGCGCGTTGCGCAAGGTCGTCGACGGGATCCGGACGGTTCCCGGTGGGTATCTGCTGGCGGTCGAGCCGGAGCGGGTCGACTGGCACCGGTTCGAGCGGCTGGTGGAGCGGGGGCGGCGGGCCAGGGAGGCGGGGAGCCTGGCCCAGGCGGCCGATCACCTGCGGGCGGCGCTCGGGCTGTGGCGTGGGCCGGCGCTGGCGGATGTGGATTCCGGTCGGTTGCGGCGGGCGCATGCCGTACCGCTGGAGGAGCTTCGGTTGCGGGCGCTCGAAGAGCGCGTGGAGCTGGACCTGCTGCTGGGGCGCGGCGGTGAGGTGGTCGGCGAACTGCGGGCGCTGGTCGGCGCCTACCCGCTGCGTGAGCGGGCCTGGGCCCAGCTGATCACGGCGCTGCGGCTGGCGGGGCGGCGATCCGAGGCGCTGGAGGCCTATCAGGAGGCCCGGCGGGTGCTGGTGGACGAGCTCGGCCTGGAGCCGGGCGCGGAGGTGCGGCAGGCGCACGCGGACGTACTGGCCGGGCGGGAGCCGTCCGTGCGGGCGCCCAAGGAGACGCCACCCGACATCGCGGACTTCACGGGGCGGGCGGAGGTGCTGCGGTGGATCGGCGAGGCGGTGCCCGCGGCGGGTGGCGCGCCGGTTCACCTGGTGGTGCACGGGGCGCCGGGGTGCGGGAAGACCGCGGTCGCCGTGCACGCCGCGGCGTCGGCGGGCGGCGAGTTCACCGGCGGGGTGCTGTTCGCGACGTTGCGCGAGCGTGCGCCCGGGGCGGTGCTGGAGGATCTGCTGCGCTCGCTCGGGTGTCCCGAGGGCGCGGTTCCGGCCGCGCTGACCGAGCGGATCCGGCTTTATCGGAGTATGACGGCGTCGCGGCGGCTGCTCGTCGTGCTCGACGACGCTTCAGGCGAGTCCCAGGTACGCCCGCTGCTGCCCACGGGCGCCGGGAGCATGACGCTGGTCACGAGCCGCTCGTCCCTGTCGGGGCTGGAGGCGTCCCGTGCCTGGGAACTGGGCGTGCTCTCCCCGCAGGAGGCGCTCGACCTGCTCGCGGCCGTCGCCGGACGGCGGCGGGTCGCGGCGGAGCCGCAGGCGGCGGCCAGGATCGCGCTGCTGTGCGGGCACCTGCCGCTCGCCCTGCGCGTGGCCGGATCCCGCCTGGCCAGGAAGCCCGGCTGGACGCTTGAACACCTGGCCGGCCGCCTGGGCGACTCGCGGCGCCGCCTGGACGAGCTGAGCGCGGGCGACCTGGCGGTGCGGGGGAGTCTCGCGCTGGGGTACGACGGGCTGGCCGACCGGGAGGGTACGCTGTTTCGCCGTCTGGGCGCGCTGTCGGCGCCGGACTTCGCCCCATGGGTGTTCGGCGACCTGGAGCCGCTGGCCGAGGCGGGACTGCTGCGGTCGCGCGGCCTCGACGAGTCCGGCCAGGAGCGCTACGGCTGGCACGACCTCACCCGCCTCTACGCCGCCGAGCTCCTGGCCGCGGAGGGCCGCGAGGTGCTGGCCGGAGTGGCGGGGGAGATCCTCGACCGGGCCAGACGGGCCAGACGACTGCTGCTGCCCGCCGAGCCCGGTTCCGGCCGGACCGTCGCGCTGACCGAGGAGCAGGTTCTGGAGACCACGCTGCTGCGCGAGTCGGCGGGATGGCTGCGGTCGGAGCGAGGGTTTCTGTCCGCGTGCGTGACCGACTTCCATGCCGCCGGGCTGCACGAGGCCGCCTGGCGGCTGGCCTTCTACCTGGCGCCGTTCTACGAGCTGGGCGCCCACCACGACGACTGGCACCAGTCGACGGCCACCGGACTGGACGCGGCCAGGGCGGCCGGCCACCGGCAGGGCGAGGCTCTGCTGCTGCGCGGCCTGGCCGACCTGCACCGGATCGAGGGCGACCCGCAGGCCGCCGCGGCCGCGCTGCGTGCCGCCCAGCCGCTGGTCGAGGGTCTGGAACTGGCCCGGGTCACGCTCAGGCTCGGGCTGGTGACGGGTGACGAGCGCGCGTACGCCCGCTGTCTGGCCGTCTTCGAGCAGGCGGGCGACCAGCGCGGCAGGACGGACACGCTGCGCGCGCTCGGCGCGCTGAAGGGCGACCGGGGGCTGCTGGAGGAGAGCCTGGCCGGATACCTGGCGCTGGGCGATCCGCGCGGCGAGGCCGAGGCGCTGCTCGACCTGGCGAACCTGCACCTGTCGGCGCGCAGGCTCCCGGAGGCGCGCGCGTGCGCGGAGCGCCGCCTGCGGATCAACCGGCGGCTCGGCGACCGGCTGCCGGAGGCGGCCGGGCTCCTGGTCCTGGCGCGGATCTCGCGCGCCGAAGGCCGGCCGGATCCCCGGGCCGCGGCCGCCGCCCTGGAGATCTTCCGGACGTTCGGCGACCGCAAGGGCGCCGGGCAGGCCCTGCTCGCCATGGCCGAGGCACATCTCGACCTCGACGAGGTGGATGAGGCGGTTGAGGGGCTTGAGCGTGCCACGGGAGAGTTCGTCCTGCTCGGCGATCAGCGTGGCCTCACCGAGGCGGAGGGGCTGGCGCGGGAGGCGCGGCGGCGTCGCGGGCTGTACGGATCCTGAACGCCGCCCTCCTGGACGGCCGCCGACCCCGGCACCGACGCCCGGCCACCGCCGCCATTCAGGCCTTGAGCTCGCCCAGGGTGGCCGTCACGGTCTCGGTGGTGCCGTCCGGGCGGATCACCTCGACCTTGACCTGGTCGCCCGGCTTGAGCGTGGTGAGAATCTCCGACAAGTCGGACATGGTGGGCGTGGGCTTGCCGTTGATCGAGACGATCACGTCGCCGGTGTCGATGCCCGCCTTCGCCGCCGCGCCGCCGCGCTCCACCCCTGCCACCGCGACGCCCACGGGCTGCCCGTTCTCGCCCAGGACCGTACGGCCCCTGAGGCCGAGCGCCGCGCGGTGGCTGTTGGTGACCCTGCCGCTCTTGACGATCTGGCCGGCGATGTCGGCGGCGGTGTTGCTGGGGATGGCGAAGCCGATGCCGGGTGCGGCGCCGCCGCCGAGCTCCGGGTCGGTGGCGGCGAGCGTCGGGATGCCGATCACCTGGCCGTTCATGTCGACCAGCGCGCCGCCGCTGTTGCCGGGGTTGATCGCGGCCGAGGTCTGGATGGCTCCGGCGATCGTCGCGCCGGGCGAGCCCGGGTTCTGCGGCTCGCTGACCGTGCGGCCGAGCGCCGAGACGATGCCCTGGGTGACGCTGCCCGACAGGCCGAGCGGGTTGCCCATGGCCAGGACGAGCTGGCCCACGCGCAGCTTGGAGGAGTCGCCGAACGTGGCGGGCTTCAGCCCGTTGGGGTCCTCCACCTTGATCACCGCGAGGTCGCCGGCCGGGAACGACGAGACGAGCTTGGCCTTGCGCGGGGTGCCGCCGGTGGCCAGGGACACCTCCATCTCGGTGGCCTGGCCGACGACGTGGGCGTTGGTCACCACGTGGCCGGAGGAGTCGTACACGACGCCGGAGCCGAGCCCCACCTTGGTGGTGATCTGCACGATGGACGGCAGTACCTGGGTGATGACCTGCTCGTAGCCGGACTCCACTTGGGCGGCCTGAGGGGTGCCGCCGGTCGGGCTGCCGGACGGCGTGGCCGTACCCGTGCCCTGTGGTGTGGACGCGCCGCACCCGGCGGCCAGAACGACGGCGAGACCCGCCGCGATCAACCTCATACGTGAGTATCTTCCCAGGTCAGGCGGAAAGATACTCTCTTCTGACGTTGCTCCTGCTGAGCTTGCCGGTGGGGGTTCTGGGGAGAGATGTCCGGTACTCGATGAGCCGGGGATGCTTGAGCCGGGCCAGCCGGGGCTCGCAGTGGGCCAGGAGCGCGGCGGTCAGCTCCTCGCCCGGGGTCGCGCCGGGTACGGGCTGGACGAGCGCCACGACCTTGTGTCCCCATTCGGGGTCGGGCACGCCGATCACGGCCACGTCGGCCACCGCGGGATGTTCCAGGAGCGCCGCCTCGATCTCGGCCGGGTAGATGTTGACGCCGCCGGAGATGATCAGGTCGGTTCTGCGGTCGAGCAGGAAGAGGTAGCCGTCCTCGTCCACGTAGCCGATGTCGCCGGGCGTGTAGGCGCGCTCGCGCATGGCCGCGGCGGTCTTCCCGGGGTCGCCGTGATACTCGAAGCGGTTGATGCCGCCGATGTACACCAGGCCGGGCGCGCCGGGAGCGGCCTCGGCGCCGTCCTCGTCCACGATCGTGAACGACATCCCGTCCAGCGCGCGGCCGACCGTGCCGGGGCGCTCCTGCCACTCCCGCGAGGAGACCATCGTGGCGACCGCCGCCTCGGTGGAGCCGTAGTACTCCCACAGCACCGGGCCCAGCCAGTCGATCATCGCCTGCTTGGTCGCGGGCGGGCAGGGGGCCGCGCCGTGGTAGAGGTGGGTGAGCGAGGACAGATCGTATTTCTCCCGATCCGGTACGGCCAGCAGCCGGTGGAACATGGTCGGGACCATGAAGGCGTTCGTCACCCGGTGCTCCTGGATCAGCCGCAACGTGCCCTCGGCGTCGAAGCGATCCGGGGCCACGATCGCGTGGCCGTACTGCAGGGCCATCATGACCTGGCCGTAGGGGGCCGAGTGGTAGAGCTGCGAGCAGACCAGGTGCACGCCGTCCGCGGGCAGCCCGAAGTGCCGCCAGCTCTTGCGCATCAGGATCGGGTGGACGTCCTCGGGGGCGAGGTCGAGCAGTCGCCTGCGCACGCCCTTGGGGCGGCCGGTGGTGCCGGAGGTGTAGAGCATCATCGATCCGGCCCTGCGGTGCTCGGGCGGGGTGCCGGGCAGGGCGTCGAAGCGGTCGCCGATCGGGCCGCGGAAGACGGCCACGGCGCCGCAGTCGGCGATGATGTAGTCGATCTCCTCGTCCGTGTAGTGCCAGTTGACCGGCACGTGGTAGGCGCCGATCTGGTAGGTGGCCAGCATCATGGTCAGGGCGTCGAGGCCGTTGCGCAGGACGCTGACGACGGCGTCGCCCCGGTCCACGCCTTCGGCGCGAAGGCCGTGGGAGAAGCGGTTGGCGCGTTCGAGCAGGGCGCCGTAGGTGGTCTGACCCTCTCCCAGCAGGGCGGGACGGTCGGGGTTGGCGGCGGCGATCTCGTAAAAGCCCCTCATGTCAGGCGACACTACAGAATTTGATTCTGTCCCGGGAATGGTCTCAATCTCGTCTAGCCTCGACGTCATGGCGGACGTCGGCGACCAAGTGCCCTCTTACGATGCTCCGACCACCCCCTTCCAGCGGGTGGTCGTGCCCGCCGACGCCGAGCCCGACGACACCGTGCAGATGCCCAGGATCGTCCTGCCCGACGAGCCCGCACCTGATCCGGAACCAGAACCCGAGGTCGACGACACCACGACGGCCTACGTCCGGCGCCCCGTCATCAAGCCCGCGGCCAAGCCCGCGGCCAAGCCCGCCGCCAAGCCCGCCGCCAAGCCTGCGGAAAGGCCCGCGGAGAAGCCTGCGGCGAGGCCCGTGGAGGAGCCCGGCGCGAGACCGGCGGAAGGGCCGGTCGAGAAGTCCAAGGCCGCGGTCGAGACGGTGACCGTGCCGCGCGTGTCGCCGCCGCGCATGCCGATGATCCCGCCCCCGCCCAAGCGGGGCGTCAGTGAGATCCCCTTCCGGGTCGTCTACATGGTCGGCGCCGTCATCGCCACGATCATCGCCGTCCTGCTCATCTTCGTCTTCTTCTCCGGCGACACCCCCGACGCGAACCCGGCCAGGGCCACCTCGACCGCCAGCCTGGCCGGGGCCTCCCCGTCCGAGCTCGCCCTCCCTCCGGCCCCGGAGGCCAAGGCCTTCCCCGCCTACAAGGGCAAGGCCGCGGTCGTGATCGGCCTGGTGGCCGACACCAAGACGGGCATCGTGTATCCCAGGCTCGGCACGCCGTGGCAGTCCAAGTCGTACGCGCCGTACACCGTGGCCCAGCGGATCGGCAAGGTGGCGCAGCCGTACACGATGATCGTCTCGGCGAAGTACCCGATCGAGGCCCCCAAGGCCAAGCCCAAGGAGGAGTCCGGCTACCGCGAGCTGGCGGTGCGGGCGGCGCGCTGGTCGCTGCGCACGCAGTTCCCGGCGGGCTCGACGCTGGCCTGGACGGGCTCGCAGCCGCTGGCCACGGGCAAGGGCTGGCTGCTCGGCTACCAGGTCACCTATGGGGCCAAGTCCTCGCAGGCGGTGGTGGCCGTGGTCGAGGTGGGCAAGACGAAGCCCGCGATGATGCTGGCGACCGTCGCCGACGGCCGCAAGGCGCAGTGGCGCGATCTGACGACACTTCTGAAAGGTGTCCGCCCGCTATAGACAGAAGCATCCTCTAGAATATGGTTCTGCCATGGCACGGGACGCGCTGGAGGATGAGTAATGGCGATCGGGTTGAGCGAGGAGCACGAGGCGCTCCGCGAGTCTGTCACCGGCTGGGCGGAGCGCAACATCCCCGCCGAGCTGCTGCGGTCCGGCACGGAAGCCGACGCCGGGGAACGCCCCGCGTTCTGGCCGGGGCTGGCCGAGCAGGGGCTGCTGGGCCAGCACCTGCCCGAGGAGTACGGCGGCTCCGGCTACGGGCTGCTGGAGGCCGCCGTCGCGGTCGAGGCGCTGGCCGAGCGGATGGCGCCGGGGCCGTACGTCCCGACGGTGCTGGCCGGCGCGGTCATCCACGCCTCCAAGCAGCACGCACTGCTGTCCGGCCTGGCCGACGGCACGCTGACCGGCGCCGTCGCGCTCGGCTCCGCGCTGACGGGCGAGCGCGCCGCCGACGGCTCCCTCGTCGTCTCCGGAACGGCCGAGCCCGTCCTGGGCGGCGCGATGGCCGACATCCTGGTCCTGCCGGTGTCCACCGGCGAGGGCGAGGAATGGATCGCGCTCGACGCCTCCGCCGCCACCGTTACGGCCGTCGCGTCGCTGGACATCACGCGCTCGGTGGCCAAGGTGGAGGTGGCGGCGGCAGCCGTACCGGCTGAGCGGGTTCTGGACGGGGTCGAGGGGCCCGACGTGCTCAACCTCGCCGCCATCCTGCTGGGCGCCGAGGCCACGGGCCTGGCGTCGTGGTGCGTGCGGGCCGCCTCCGGCTACGCGAAGGTACGCGAGCAGTTCGGCCGGCCGATCGGCCAGTTCCAGGGCATCAAGCACAAGCTCTCGCGCATGCTGGTGGCGCTGGAGCAGGCCAGGGCCACCGTGTGGGACGCCACCCGCGCGGAGGGCCGCGAGCTGGAGTACGCCGCCGCGATCGCCGGCGTCATGGCCCCGGACGCCGCCGTCCAGTGCGCCAAGGACGCGATCCAGACCTTCGGCGGCATCGGCTACACCTTCGAGCACGACGCCCACCTGTACTACCGCCGGGCGCTCTCCTTGCGCGCGCTGCTCGGCCCGAGCGCCGAGTGGGCCGCCTCGGTCACCGCGCTGGCGCTGCAGGGCGTCACCCGCGAGATGGAGATCGACCTGCCCGAGGGCGCGGAGGAGATGCGCGCCGCGATCCGCGCCGAGATCGCCGAGCTGGCGAAGCTGGAGGGACAGGAGCAGAAGCGGGCGCTGGCCGGCCAGGGCTTCGTGATGTCCCACCTGCCCCGGCCGTGGGGCCGCGCCGCCAAGCCGCTGGAGCAGGTGCTCATCCAGCAGGAGCTCAAGGCCGCCAAGGTCAGGCTGCCGCAGATGATCATCGGTGCGTGGGTGGTGCCCTCCATCGCCACGTACGGCACGCCCGAGCAGCAGGAGCGCTTCCTGCCCAAGACGCTCAGCGGCGAGATGATCTGGTGCCAGCTGTTCTCCGAGCCCGGCGCAGGATCCGACCTGGCCAACGTGCAGATGAAGGCGGAGAAGGTCGAGGGCGGCTGGCGCCTGAACGGCCAGAAGATCTGGACCTCAGTCGCGCATGTGGCCGAATGGGGCATCTGCATCGCGCGTACCGACCCGTCCAAGCCCAAGCACGACGGCATCACCTACTTCCTCGTCGACATGAAGGGCGCGGGCGTCACGGTCCGGCCGCTGACGGAGATGACCGGCGAGAACCTGTTCAACGAGGTCTTCCTCGACGACGTCTTCGTCCCCGACGACCTGGTGGTCGGCGAGGTCGACAACGGCTGGCGGGTGGCCCGCAACACGCTGTCCAACGAGCGCGTCTCGCTGTCGTCCGGCTCGGGCGGGACCGGCTCGTCCGTGTCCGACCTGCTGGGCCTGACCTCCCGCCTGGGCCGCGACCTCACCCCCGTCGAGGCCGTGGAGCTCGCCGGTGTCATCTGCGAGGGGCACTCGATCAACGCGCTCTCCCTGCGGGTCACGCTCAAGCAACTGGCCGGAGGCGAACCCGGCGCCGACGCGTCGGTGCGCAAGCTGCTGTCCACCTCTCACGCGCAGCACGTCTCGGAGACCGCGGTCGGCCTGCTCGGCGCCCAGGCCGTGATCGCCGCCGACATGAAGCTCGGCGACGCCGGCTACTGGAACCGCGCCGTGCTGGCGACCAGGGCCATGACCATCTACGGCGGCACCACCGAGGTGCAGCTGAACATCATCGGCGAGCGCATGCTCGGCCTCCCCCGGGACCCCGAGCCGGGCCGCTAGACAGAGATCGGGTACGGCCCGGCCGGGCCGTACCCGGAGCGGTCAGCGGCGCGCCTCGTAGCTGTCCACCGCGCGGCCGAGCCGCGCGAGCTTCTCCGTGTAGGTCACGGGGAAGAGGCCGGGCTCGGCGGGCGGACGGCCCGCGTCCACGTACTGGGTGCCGAGGTTGGTCAGGGCGACGACGATGTAGTGCCTGCCGTCCTTGCCGGGCAGCGACCTGACGATGCCGGCGTCGGCGCCGGAGTTGCCGACCCAGCCGGTCTTGTGGAGGTAGGTCACCTCCGCCTTGGCGTTGCAGGGGCGGACGTCGCGGCCGAACTTGTTGCCGGCGACGGTGACGGTCCCGTCGGCGCCGATCCAGCGGTCCGCGACGGCGTGCGGGATGCCCGCGGCCGGGTACGCGCTGCCGCACCGGTTGGCCGAGGAGAGCATGTCGTTCCAGCCCTGGGCGGCGAGGTGGCGCTTGAACACCTGGCGGGAGGACGCGCTCAGCACGGTCTCGGTCACCGGCTTGCCGCCCGGAGTCGTCCAGGCCCTGCCGGGCAGGCCGTTGACCAGGGCGAGCAGCTTGGCGGTGTCGAGCGAGCTCATCGTGACGGGGTTCGACCAGCGCCCGCCGGTGGCCGGGTTGGTGTTCTTGAACTGCAGCGTCTCCAGGCCGAGGCCCTGGAAGGTCTGGTTGAGCTCGTCGACGGCGCCCTTGTCGTGCAGAAGCTTGACGAGCGCGCAGGTGGCGGGGTTGTTGGAGGAGGTGAGGGAGGCTTCGAGGTAGTTGGCGACCGTGTTGCTGGTGTCGCCCTGGCACAGGGAGCTGGTCTCGGTGGGACGGTAGTCGTAGGTGTCGGCCAGCGCGATGGTGCCCTTGTCGACCAGGCGCAGCACGCCGAAGGCGACCATCAGCTTCAGCACGGAGGCGGGGTAGGGCGACATGAAGTCGATGGGCGCCTGCTCACGGCCCGGGACGATGTCGATGGTGCCCTTGCCCTGGTTGGCGTACCAGCCGTTGTCGTCCCACTGGCGCCAGCGCACGGCGCTGGTGTGGAAGTTTCTGTCGACGGGGACGACGACGCCGCGCGGGTGCTGCGGGCTCATCAGCACGGTGCCGGACGACAGCGGCCTGCCGTGGCGGTCGAGTTCGAGGACGGTGACGTCGAGCTGCGGCTGCTGGACGATCGGCTTGGGATCGGCCGAGGCGAACAGGCGGGCGTAGTCACCGGGCGGCGTGGCCTCCTTCTCCTCGGCGGAGGAGGCGAGCACCCGTGCCTGGGACGACCCCGGCGGGGCCAGGTCGAGCACCTCCTGGAAGCGCGCCCGGTCCATGGCCTGCTGGAGGAAGCGGGCGACGTGCCCGCTCTCCGCGGCCTGGGCGGGCATCGTGGTGAGGCTCAGGAAGAGGGTGCCGGCGGCGACCCCCGCGGCGGTTCGGCGGCTCTTCTGAAGGAATGACATGTGACTTGATCTTATTTACTGATCTTGGGGGACGGCGCCGATTCGGGAATGTCAGGGCGTGACCGGCTGTAGGGGGATGGGGCTGCCGGTCCTGGCGGGCATGGGCACGCCGACCCTGATCTCGCCCACGCAGGGCCGGGCGCCGTCGGGGGAGCGGATGGTCAGCTCCTGCCCGCCGCCCTTCACCGTGGCGTACGTCCAGCCGAGGTCCTTGCCCGTCTGCGCGTCGGCCGATCCGGTGCCGACGCCGATGGTCAGCTGGGCCGGGCGCGGGTTGAGGTAGCTGACCTGCACGGTCCAGGTGCCCTGCGGAAGGGGGAGCGGGAGGCGGAAACGTTCCGGGGCGGAGCCGATCGGGCGGCAGGCGGTTCCGGCCGGGACGGTCAGGCCCTCGATGTTGACCGGGCGCAGCCGTCCGCGCTCGTCGAAGGTCATCAGGTTGCGCAGCGGGCCGTCGAGCTGCCGGACCCAGGTGACCGGGCGGGCGGCGATCGGGCCGAGGACCTTGGAGGCCAGCGCGTAGTCGTAGAAGAAGATCGGGTAGACGACCTTGGCGGGGACGTGGGTGTCCAGGACGACGAGGCCCGCGGGCGCCCTGCGCAGGGCGACGCGGCCGGTCTCGATGTAGGACTTGACGTTCTCACCGAGGGGCAGGCGCGTGTACTGGGTGACGGACCAGATCGAACCCGCGGCGAAGACGGCGGCCAGCGGGATCCACACGATCCGCAGCGGGCGCTCGCCCTCGCGCGGGATGAAGGCCAGCGCCACCACGACGGCCGTCAGCGAGGCCGTGGGCGCGATGTAACGCAGCTCGAAGCCGCCGAGGTCGGGCCCGAGCTGCTCGATCCTGCCGATCATGACGGGGACGACGTCGGCCAGCAGGAAGTACCCGAGCAGCATGAGCCAGGCCAGCCACGCGCGCCGCCGGAAACGGATGGTCAGCGCCACGACCAGCGCGGCCGCGCCGAGCCCGGCCCAGACGGCGGCGTCGGGGGTGGCGGCGATGGCGTAGTCGTCGCCGATCGGGTGCCAGCGCCAGGGGCCGCCCAGGGAGGAGGCCACCAGCGAGCCGGAGAACAACCGCCAGGCGAACGCCGCCGCCACGGCGAGCGGGGGCAGGCTGGGCTGGACCGTGTCGTTGGTGAGCTGCACGGAGGTGAACACGGCCGGGAACAGGATCGCCGCGTACCCGGCCACGATCGCGGCGTACAGGGCCCAGGCCGGCCACTGCCACTTCCGGATGCCGCCGAGCCAGCCCGCGGTGATCACGAAGGCCAGGACCGGGATGAACGGGGCCTTGACGAAGAACACCATCGCGAAGACGGTCCAGCCGGCGGCGGCCAGGGCGTGACGGAAGCGCCGCGTGCGTACGTACAGGATGTGCGCGCCCAGGGCCATCGGCAGGGCGACCTGGAACGGGAGGGTCTCGATCACCACCGCCCACCAGGACAGCGACGAGATCGTCATCGGGGTGAGCAGGTAGAAGGCGAAGGGGATCAGGATGGCGGGGCGGGAGCCGTACAGGAGGAAGAGCAGGCGCAGCAGGGCCAGCGCTGCCGCACCCATGAGCACGATGGTGACCACGTGCATCAGCACGTCGTTGTAGACGCCGAGGCGGCCCATCGCCCAGTGCGCGCCGAACGGGCCGGGCATCAGGTGCCCGTAGTCGGCGCGCATGAGATAGTCCCAGGTCAGACCGTTCTCCAGGCCGCGGGCGATGAAGGTGAAGTCGTCCTGCCTGAAGTAGGTCCTGCGGACCAGGTCGAACTTCCAGACGAGCTGGACGGCGACCATGACCATCGCCGCGGCGAGCACGCCGTCGCCGCGCAGCCACTGCCTGGGCTCCACCACGGTCTCGCTCGCCGCCGTCACGGATGAAGGCTAACGACGCCGTTGATCCTGATGGAATGGGCGTTGTCCGGTTGTGATGTGGTGTTATATCGGAATGTTTCCGCAGGTGTCGCGCTATGGGTGGTGGGCCGCCCTGCTCGGCACCGGCCTGGGCGCCCTCTGCCTCGGGCCAGGACTCGCTCCCGGGTACATCCTCATCCAGGACATGGTCTTCGTCCCCGACCCGGCCTTCTCGCCGTTCACCTTCGGACTGGCGGGCGGCTCGCCCCGCGCGGTGCCCAGCGACCTGGTGGTCACGGTGCTGGCCCAGGTGCTGCCCGCCGACCTGGTGCAGAAGCTCGTCCTGCTGGGCGTCTTCGCCCTGGGCTGTTCCGGGGCCGCGCTGCTGGTGCCCGGGGCCGCGCTGGCGCCCCGGCTGGTCGCGGGGGCCTTCTACGTCTGGAACCCCTATGTGGCCGAGCGGCTGCTCATGGGGCAGTGGGCGTTGCTGCTCGGGTACGCGGGGCTGCCCTGGGTGGTGCGGGCGCTGGCCCGCCGCCGGCTGCCCGCCGTCGCGCTGCTGCCCGCCGCCGTGGGCGGGTTCGCCGCGATGATCGTCACCGCCGTCGCGGCCCTCCCTCTCGCGCTCTCCGGCACGTCCGGTACGTCCGGCACGTCCGGTACGGCGGGGCCTTCCGGTACGGCGAAGCGGTCGAAGAGGGCCGGAGGCGTGGCGTTGCTGCTGGTGGCCTTCAGCCTGCCCTGGCTGGTGACCGCGCTGACCCGGGCCGACGGGCTGACCGGCGACCCGGTGGGCGTGGACGCCTTCGCCGCCCGCGCCGACGGGCCGTTCGGCACCGTCGTCAGCCTGTTGTCGCTGGGCGGCGTCTGGAACGCCTGGGCCGTCCCCGCGGGCTTCGACCAGCCGGTCACCGCGGCGGCCCGGCTGGCTCTGGTCCTGGCCGGCATCGCGGGCTTCTGGCTGACGCTCAGGAACACGAAGCCGCGGTTCGGGCCGGGGCTGGCGGTGGCGGCCGGCGCGGGGTTCCTGATCGCCTGCCTCGGGGTGACCGGGCCCGGCAGGGACCTGCTCAAGTGGCTCATCGGGGTCTGGAGCGGGTTCGCTGTCCTGCGTGACGCCCAGCAGTACCTCGCCCCGCTGGCCCTCCTGGCCGCCGTCGGCCTGGGCATGCTCGCCGCCCGGGTGACCTCGCGCTGGGCCGTCGCTCTGGTGCTGGCGCCGCTGGCCGTGGTGCCGACGCTGGCGTGGGGGGCTTCGGGTGCGCTGGCGGCGGTGCCGTACCCGCTGAGCTGGGTGGAGGCGCGCGAGATCATCGGCCGGGACCCCGCGAAGGGCGATGTGCTGGTGCTGCCGTTCGAGTCCTACCGGCGCTTTCCGTGGAACGGCGATCGGGCGGTGCTCGACCCGGCGCAGCGGTTCTTCGCCACGCCGGGCCGCGAGGTGGTGGTCAACGACTCGGTCAGGGTCGGCGATCTGGTGGTCGGCACCGAGGACGCGCGGGCGAAGCGGGTCGCCGCGGTGCTGGGCGACCCGCGGCGGCTGGCCGAGGAGGGCATCCGGTATGTGGTGGTGGATTCCGGAAGTCCGGATCTTCCCGGCGCCAGGCTCCTTATGGACCGCCCGGAACTGCGGCTCTACGCCCTGGAGCTATGAGAAGCGCCTGGGCGCGCGGGTGACTTCGTCCAGCTCCAGCACGGTGGCTTCGCTCTCGGCCTCCAGCGCCGGGGTGTAGCCCGCCGCTCGCAGGGCCTCCAGGGTCTCCCGCTCCGAGCCGGCGCAGGGAACGGGCGGCGGCCAGTTCGGCCAGCAGCGCCTCATCGTCCGAACGCGGCGAGGATCTGGTACTCCGGCAGCGTGCAGGCCTGGACATTCACCCGTCAAGGGCAGTGGCGTCGCCGGGTTTACGGATGAGGTTGACACCCCTGGTAGACAAGTCCGGAATATTAAGATTCCGTCTAGCTACTTCCGAGTAGCTAGAATTGGTTCTAGGTTTGTGACGGCCCCCACATCACAGCCCGCAAGAGGAGGAACCCCCCGTGATCAAGATCCTCTTAGCAGCGATCATCGGCATCGCCGTGGCCGCTCTGGTGACGACGGTGACAACCGTCTCGCTCACGGGTTCTACCGCGACACCTGTCAACAGGCCGCTTTACAACTACGGCGACCGGTAAGCCGCACGTCATGCCGCCGTCCCGCCGAGGGGACGCGCGGGTAAGCCGTACACCACTGCTTGAGATCGTCGTCCCCGCCTACAACGAGGAACGACGACTCCCCGGGGGCCTCCTGCAGCTGTGCGCGAAGCTTGCCCAAATGCCGTTCCCGGCCGCCGTCATCGTCGTCGACAACAACAGCACGGACACCACAGCCGAGATCGTCAAGACGTGGCCGGAGGGCGAGGTTCCGGTCCGCCTGATCGCCTGCCCCGTCCCCGGCAAGGGCGCCGCGGTGCGGGCGGGACTACTGGAGACGCGGGCCCCGCTGGTCGGGTTCTGCGACGCCGACATGGCCACCGACCTCGACGCGGTCGACGTGGCCGTCGGTCTGCTGCTCTCCGGGGAGCGCGTGGTCGTCGGCTCGCGGGCGCACACGTTCTCCGAGGTCGAGAACCGCCACAGCCGTGTCCGCGAACTGGGCGCCGTGGGCTTCCGCGCGCTCGCCCGCCGTCTCGTCCGCGGGGTGAGCGACACGCAGTGCGGCTTCAAGTTCTTCGACGGCCGGCTCGCCCGCGAGGTGGCCGCACGCATGCGCACGCCCGGGTTCGCCTTCGACGTGGAGTTCCTCGCCCGGTGCGCGGCGCTGGGCTCCGCGGCGATGGAGATCCCCATCCAATGGCACGACATGCCGGGATCGCGCTTCTCCCCGGCCCGCCACAGCGCCGGGATCCTGCTCGAACTCGGCGGGATCTGGCTGCGGCTGCGCGCCGAGTCACGCGGCGTCGTACGCCCGGCGTGGGAGCACGCGCCCGACCCCGTCGGATATTCGTGATCCCGTCCGAACTCGAAGGACTACGCGTCGCCGTCGTCAACTGGCGGGATCCGTGGCACCCGGCCGCCGGCGGCGCGGAGACCTACGCCTGGCAGATGGCCAGGCGCTTCGCCCGCGCGGGCGCGCGGGTGAGCTTCGTGACGGCGCGCGCGCCCGGCCAGGCCCGCCACCAGACCGTCGACGGGGTACGGCTGGCCAGGATGGGCGGCCTGTTCACCGTCTACCCGCTGGTGCTGGCCTGGCTGCTGCGCCGCAGGAACAGGTTCGACGTCGTGCTCGACTGCCAGAACGGCATCCCGTTCTTCACGCCGTGGGTGCTGCGCCGCCGTACCAGAGTGATCTGCGTCGTGCACCACGTGCACGACCGGCAGTTCGACGTGCACCTGCCGCGGTGGCTGGCCATGCTGGGCTGCTTCCTGGAGGGCCCGGCCTCGCGCTGGACCTACCGCGGGCGGCGCAGCGTCGCGGTCTCCCCCTCGACGGTGGCGGCCATGCGCGAACGGCTCGGCTGGCACGGCCCGATCGACATCGTCCCGAACGGCGTCGAACCGGGCACGGATCACCGGGCGGCGCGCAGCCGTACGCCCAAGCTCGTCTGCGTGGGCAGGCTGGTCGCGCACAAGCGCGTCGACCTGCTGCTCGACGCCGTGCCCGAGCTGCGCGAACGCTGGCCCGAGCTGACCGTGGACATCGTCGGCCGCGGCCCAGAGGAGGAACGGCTGCGCGCGCGGCTGCCGGAAGGCGTGACCATTCACGGCTACGTGTCCGAAGAGGAGAAGGAACGGCTCATCTCGACCGCGTGGCTGCAGGTCAACGCCTCCCAGGGCGAGGGCTGGGGACTGTGCGTGCTGGAGGCCGCCGCGCTCGGCGTGCCCACGGTCGCCTTCGACGTGGACGGGCTCAGGGACGCCATCCGCCACGGCGAGACCGGCTGGCTCGTGTCCGAGGGCGCCGACCTGGCCAAGGGCATCGCCGCCGCGCTCGACGAGCTCGACGGCGCCCAGAGCGCGAGCTGCCGCACCTGGGCGTCGAGGTTCCGCTGGGACAACAGCGCCGAACGGCTGGCCACGCTGGCCCTCGGCCGTCCGGTCGCTCCGATGCGGGTCTTCGGTTGGGAGCCGTCGTGAACGACACCCCGGTCAGCGGGCGGGCCAGGCACCGGCTTTGGCTGGCGATCTGCTGCCTCGGCTTCGCCGTCCTGGCGTTCACCACCAGTCCGGGCGACATCATCGCCGACACCAAGATCGACCTCGCGCTCAACCCGGTCGGCTGGCTGGAACGCCTGGCCCACCTCTGGGACCTCCAGCACTTCGGCCAGCTCCAGAACCAGGTCGCCGGCTACCTCTTCCCCATGGGCCCGTTCTTCGCCCTCGGCGAGCTGCTCGGCCTGGACCCCTGGATCACCCAGCGGCTCTGGCTGACACTGCTCATGTGCGTCGCGTTCCTCGGTGTGGAACGGCTGGCCAGGCAACTCGGCATCGGCAACCCCGGCACTCGTGTCGCGGGCGCCCTGGCGTACGCGATCGCGCCCCGCGTGCTGTCGATCATCGGCGAGATCTCCGCCGAGTGGCTGCCCGCCGCGATGCTGCCGTGGATCCTGCTCCCGCTGCTGACCGCCGCCGAGACCGGCCAGCGGGCCAGGGCGGCGATCAGATCGGGCCTGGCCGTCGCCCTCTGCGGCGGCGTCAACGCCGTCGCCGTGCTGGCCGTGCTCATCGCTCCCGTGCTCTACATCGTGACCAGGCCCAAGCCCGTCCCGCGCTGGCGCATGCTGGCCTGGTGGAGCGGCGCGGTGGGCGTGGCCACGCTGTTCTGGTGGCTGCCGCTGCTGCTCGTGGGCCGGTACGCCTTCTCCTTCCTGCCCTACACCGAGACCTCCACCGCCACCACCCAGGTCACCTCGCTGACCAACGTGCTGCGCGGCGCCTCCGACTGGGTGCGCTTCCTGACCGTCAACGGCGTGGACACCCAGCCCGCGAGCTTCGCCATCGCGACCTCCGCGCTCATGATCGTCGTGACCGGCGTGATCGCCGCGCTCGGCCTGGCCGGCCTCGCCCACCGCGACCTGCCCGCGCGCGGCTTCGTGATCGCGCTCTTCCTCGTCGGCGTGACCGCGCTGACCGCCGGCCACATGAGCGCGCTGGAGCCCGTCGTCGCCGAGCCCGTGCGCTGGCTGCTCGACGGTCCGCTGGCCCCGCTGCGCAACCTGCGCAAATTCGATCCTCTGGTACGGCTGCCGCTCGCCCTCGGCCTGGCCCACCTCCTCCTCAAGGTCCGCGTGCCGGTCAAGGCCGTGGCCGCGACCGCCTTCGCCTGCCTGGTGCTGCCCGTGTTCAACCAGGGCCTGGGCGCTCCGGGGCACTTCAAGGAGGTCCCGCTCTACTGGCGCCAGGCCGCCGCCTGGGTCAACGAGAACGCCGGCGGCGAAGGCGTCCTGGTCGTGCCCGGCGCCAAGTTCGGCGAGTACCTGTGGGGCCGGCCCATGGACGACCCCATGCAGCCCATGTTCGCCGCCCGCTGGACGACCAGGCAGGTGACGGCGGCCGGCTCGATCGGGCTCAGCCGGCTGCTCGACGCCGTCGACCAGCGCTTCGCGGCCGGGCACGGCTCGCCCGGCCTGACCGAGGTCCTGCGCCGCATGGGCGTGCGCTACCTGCTCGTCCGCAACGACCTGAACCGGGCCGCCATCGCCGGCGCCTACCCCTCCAGGATCTACGAGGCGCTGCGCGAGTCACCCGGCATCACCCGGCTGCAGTCGTTCGGCGGCGAGGTCGGCGACACCAAGACCGACGACGCCGAGAACTCCGTCGACTGGCCCTTCGCCGCCCTGGACCTGTATGAGGTGTCGGGAAGTTCAGGGGCGGTCGGGGTGCTTCCGGCCGGCGACGCGCTGGCCGTACGCGGTGGGCCGGATTCCTTGTTGTCCATGGGCGACCTCGGCCTGCTGGGGGACTCGCCCGTCCTGGTCAACGGCGACGCCGGCACCCGCGAGGCGCCGACCGTGGTCAGCGACGCGCTCCGGCTGCGCGAGCGCCACTTCGGCGAGATCCGCTCCAACTGGACCCAGACGCTCACCGCCGACCACCGCGAGGACTTCACCGGCGTACGCGCCCTCGACCTGCTCGAAGACGGCTGGCTGGACGACACCGCCACCGCCGAGTACGAGGGCGTCTCCGCCGTGACCGCCTCCTCCTCCGCCGCCGACGCCGGGGCCGTACCCGGCATCAGCAGTTCGGGACGCAGCCCGTGGGCAGCCCTGGACGGCGACTACGAGACCAACTGGGAGACCAGCGGCTGGAAACCGCCCGTGGGCGAGTGGCTGCGCCTCGACTTCCCCGCCGAACGCGCGCTGCCCGGCATGAAGGTCACCTTCACCAACAACGTGCTGCTCGGCCAGTCCATCAAGACCGTGGCCGTGGAGACCGAGAACGGGCGGATCGTCCAGGACGTCCAGCAGACCAACAGCCCGCAGAGCCTGCGCGTCCCGTCCGGCGCCACCGGCTGGCTACGCATCAAGGTCGTCGCCACCACGAGCCGCTCCTGGAACTTCGTCGAGCGGGTCGGCATCAGCGAGATCGCCATCCCCGGCCTGCTGCCCGGCCGTACCATCCGGCTGCCGCAGGCCACCGGCGACGTCTACGTCATGGACCGCGGCGTCGACGAACGCCCCCGCTGCATGCGCAACCAGGCCCGCTGGGTCTGCAACCCCCTCCTGGAACGCCCCGGCGAGGAAGGGGCCGGCTTCGACCGCACCTTCACCGCCGCCGACGACGCCAAGAGCGGGCTGAGCGGCTTCGCCGTCCTGCGCGACCCCGCGCTCGTCGACCGCTACACCCGCCTGACCGACGACCTGCCCACCGTCAAAGGCACCTCCCAGGTCAGCAAGGACCCGGTCGTCGCCCCCCGCTCCGCCTTCGACGCCGACGCCGGCACCACCTGGATCCCCGCCGGCCCCGACGCCGAGCCCGCCCTGACCATCGGCTGGAAGAAGCCGAAGACGCTCTCCCGGATCCAGATCGCCCGGCCGGGCGGCGACAAGGAACCCCTGGACGTCATCGTCACCGGCGACAAGGGCGCCACCCGCGGCGCCCGCGTCGACGCCGGCGGCAACCTGGTCTTCAAGCCCATGACCACGCGCACACTCAAACTCCGCTTCTTCGCCGCCTCCCGCCGCCTCCAGGTGACCGAGCTGATCATCCCCGGAGTGACCCCGGCCAGCCGCCCCGAGGGCATCCCGTTCCGCCTGGGCTGCGGGCAGGGCCCCACCCTTCAGCTGAACGGCGAGCAGGTCCAGACCAAGGTCAGCGGCACCTACGCCGACCTGCTGGAACAGCGGCCCGTCCGCTTCGTCAGCTGCGCCAAGGCCGCGATCTCCCCAGGCGCCAACCGTGTCAGGATCCCCGGCTGGGAGCCCTGGGCGGTGTCCAGCCTGATGGTCGGCTCGCTCCAGCCCGGCTCACCCGCCGTCGCCGGCGCCGCCGTCCAGGGCACTTGGACGCCGTCCCTGCGCGAGGTACGCGTCACCGCGCCCAAGGACTCCTTCCTCATCGTCAACGAGAACTTCAACGAGGGGTGGCGGGCCGAACTCGACGGCCAGACACTGCGGCCGGTGCGGATCGACGGCTGGAAGCAGGCCTGGGAACTGCCCGCGGGCACCACCGGGACCGTACGCCTCTCATACGGGCCTGACCGGACCTACTGGCTGGCGCTGGCGGCGGGGCTGGCGGGCATCGCGGGGCTCGCGTTGCTGGCGCTCGTCATGCGTGGGCCACGTCCTGAGCATGTCCTGCGGACCGCGCCCGCTCACCGGTCGCGGCTGGACCGGTGGCGGGTGCCGTACGTGATCGTGCTGGGTCTGGCGTTCGGCGGCTGGGTGGCCAGCTGGCCCGGCATGGCCGCCGTCCTGGCGACAACCGCCCTGGTCCTCCTAACCCGCCTCCACCCCACCACAACCCAGACCCGCACACCCACCCCCTCCTACGGCCGAGTTACCACGCCGTCACCCGCTCCCGCCCCCGGCAGCGACCGCACGTCGCCACCCGGCCACACCCCCACGCCTGCCTATGGCGGCGCTTCCGCGCGGCCGCCCGCCCACACTCCCGCGCCCGCCCACGGCCATCCCGCCAAGCCCGCCCACGGCGCCGTCCCGTCCCCGCAGGCCCAAACCCCTTCGCCCGGCCCTGAGAGCACGCCCGTCCCGACACCCCAGGCCACCGCACCGGCGTCTGTGCCCTTGCGCGGCTCGGCCGTCGTCTCCGTCTCCGCGTCCTTGCCCGGCACGGGTGCCCCAGCTCCGGGTGAGGTACCCGAGGCGACCCACGGCCGGGGCGGCCGGATCGCGGGGATGGTGGCGTCGCCGTGGCTGGGAGCGGTGCTGTTCGTGCTGGCGGCGGCGGCCGTGGCGGCCGGGATCCGGCTCGATCTGCCGGTCCTGACCGACCAGGTGGCTCAGCTGATCGCCTGCGCCGCCATGGGAGCGCTGTTCGGGGCCCTGGTCACCGTGCCGCCCCGGACGGTTCCCGAGCCGGAGGTCCCGGTGGTGGAGCAGGAGCTCGCCGCCGCAGCCCGCTGAGCCGCAGGGCGTTCTCCTCAACGAGGTGGTAACTCCCCGCACTGATCAGCAGCGTCCCGATCAGCGTGAAGGTCGCGACAGGCCAGAAGTTCCCATTGAACGGCTCCGCGTCCGTCACCTTGTAATACAAAGTGATCACCGGCGCGTGCCAGAGGAACACGCTGTAGGAGATCCGCCCCAGGTATGCCGACACGGGATTTCCCAGCACCCGATGCCGCAAAGAGTCGGTACGAGGCGCCAACGCGAACGGCGCCACGACCAGCACCGCCACCGCGGTCTCCAACATCATCCGCCAGAGCGACTGCGACAACGAAGGCAACGTCAACGTACGCGGCCCCGCCAGCTCCGTACTGAGCATCGCGTACAGCAGCACCGCCAGCACCAGCAACTGCGGCGCCAGCGAGTCCAGCGCCCGGGACTCCTTGATCCAAACCGACAGAACAGCCATGGCCATCCCAGCCGCGAAGTAGATCAGGTGATGCGGCAGCCACAAGGCCATCTGCGGCTGATCCCACACATGCGCCGCCACCACCGTGGCAATCGAGATCACCGGCAGTACGGCGATGCCCCCCAACAGCCGAACCGCCCGATTCCCACGCCGCGCCCAAACCCCCAGACACCAGGCGATAAGCGGCAAAGCCAGATAGAAGGCCAGCTCGATCGGCATGGTCCACATCTGATAGAGCCCGTCAGGGGCCTGACCTTGGCCGGTGTAGTTCTGGAGCATCAGCATCCAGGTGGCCCAGCCGTACCCGTCGAGCGAACCCCAAGCCCACAGCGCCAGCGCGGTCACCAGCCAGTAGGCAGGGAACACCCGCAGAAGCCGCCGCCACAGATACCGCGGCGTACCAGGCGCCCGAGCCCCCTCGACAAAGGCCTTGGCCCAAGGCCGAAACAACAGCAGCCCGGAAAGCAGAAAGAAGATCGGCACCGCGATCCCGAGCCGCGTGGTCATCCAGGCGAACATCCCATCCCGATAGATGACCCCCGTGTTCCCTCCCACATGCAACAGCCAGACCCCCAGCGCCGCCAACCCCCGAATCCCATCCAGAGCCGCGTCCCGCCCACCCCCACCTGCCGACCGGTTGGTGGTGTGACCGTGTGGGGTTGCTGCGCCGCCCCCTGGCGAGGCGGTGGCGGGGGCATGCGCGAGGGGAAGGGGAGCCGCCTCACCTGCTGACCGGTGAGCCGCGTCACCTGCTGACCAGTTGGCAGGCGCAGAGCTCTCGAACGCCTCGCCACCTGCCGACTGGTCGGTGGGCTCGGCGCGGTGGTGCGCTGGCCAGGTGTCTGGCGGCTGCTCGGTGGGTTCGGTGGCGTGAGGGGTTGGCCCGCTGCTTGCCGACCGGTTGGTAGGCGCGGAGCCTTCGGACGTGCTGCCGCTTGCCGACTGGTTGGTGGGTGCGGCGGGGGAGTGGGGTGCGGCGGTGGGTGCCGACTGGTTGGTGGGTGCGGCGGGGGAGTGGGGTGCGGCGGTGGGTGCCGACTGGTTGGTAGGGGGTTCGGGGGTCGGTCGCGGGTGGGGGTTTGGGGGTGAGTGGGGGGCTTGGGATTGGGGCGGGGTTGAAGGTGGGGGTGGGGGGCCGGCTACCAGTTTGTCTTTGGGGGGTTTTCTCACGGGCGTTTCCTCAGGACGAGCACCAGGTTCCACGTTGCGAACTCCCTGACGATCGGGACCTTCAGCATCGGGCGGTACCACCAGGGCAGGTAGCGCGGGATCGCGTCCACCAGCTCGACCTCGGCGGTGGTTCGGGCCCAGCGGAGGCCTGCGGCCACCGAGACGGGGTACAGACTCTCCTTGTACCGATTTTTCGGCGGTTGGCCGTGTTTGTCGTGGTATTTCCGGGCGGCCAACTCCCCACCCAAGTAGTGCCACGGCGACGTCTCGTGCCCGCCCCACGGCGACAGCCAGTTCGTGTAGGCGAGGAAGACCAGGCCGCCCGGTCTTGTCACCCGGGCCATCTCGGCGGCCATCCGCCACGGGTCCGGCACGTGCTCCAGCACGTTCGAGGAGAAGCAGACGTCCACGCTGCCGTCGCGGAACGGCAGGTCCATCGCGCTGCCCAGGAGCCCGCCGCCCGCCAGTTCGCCCGCGTTCACGTCGACGCAGACGCAGCGCGCGCCCCTGCGCCGGAACTCGCGCGCGAAGTAGCCGGGGCCGCCGCCCACGTCGAGCACGGTCCGGCCGTCCAGGTCCGCGTACCCCACGAGCTGGGCGGCGGTGTCGGCGGCCAGCGTCGTGTAGTAGGCGTCCCCGTCGCTCTGTTCGGAGCGGAAGGCGCGGAACAGCCGTAAGGACCGCGCGAGATCGGCGCGCACCGGAGTGTCTCCCATAACCCAACCCACGTTAGAACCTGTTTCTATCGATTTGGTTGCGGCTCTATACCGCCCGGTGACGCATGTCACTCACTGTCATACTTTGGTCCCCTAGCGCCGGGTCATACGACAACACGTTCTAGGAGCCGTTGATGGGTCGCATTTCCACGCTTGTTCTCATCGGGGTCGGAGCGTTCTTCATCGCATTAGCCCCGCTGGTGAAGTTCTGGGCGGCGGAAAAGATCATCGCCGCCCCGGCCAACCAGTTCGGCATCACCCGGCTGACGGCGACGGGCGCGCAGTACTTCTCCAAGCAGGACCTCAAGGTCCTCACCGCCGACCTCGACATCATCGTCACGACCCGCGGCGACGTGAAGGAGTCCAAGGACGACGTGGTCGTCTGGGACGAGGCCACCGTCGTCAACGACGTGACGAACCGGCGCCCCCAGATCGACCTGTCGGACCGCCGCAGCGCGTTCGACAAGTACACCGGCGCCGGCGTGAACTGCTGCGCCGTCAACGTCAAGAAGGCCCCCGTCACCCTTGAGGGCCAGATCTACAAGTTCCCGTTCGGCGTGGAGAAGAAGACCTACAAGGTGTTCAACTCCAGCGTGCAGAAGGCCTTCGACGCCACGTTCGTGCGCGAGGAGTCGGTGAACGGCCTGCCCGTCTACGTCTTCGAGCAGCAGATCCCCTCCACCAAGACCGAGACCCTGACCGCCCCCGCCTCCGTGCTCGGCATGACCGAGGAGGGCGACGTCCAGGTCGACCGCTACTACGACGGCAAGGTCACCTTCTGGATCGAGCCGGCCACCGGCGCCCCGGTCAAACAGGAGCAGCAGCGCCACGAGGTGCTGAAGACCCAGGACGGCGTCGAGCGTTCGCTGGCCTTCGTGGCCACGGCGAAGATGACCGACCAGACCGTCACCGACCTGGTTTCCAGCGCCCAGAAGAGCAAGAGCCAGATCAATCTCCTGAAGAACATCATCCCGCTGGTGCTGCTGATCGTCGGCATCGCCTTCGTGCTCGTGGGCGTCCTGGTGGGCCGCCGCGCCGAGCGCTGACACCCGGTTTCCCGAAAGGCCCGTCCCTGGGCAGGGGCGGGCCCTTCGTTTTCACCACGAAGCGTAGTTAGAACACGTTCTTGCATGATGTTACCCACCAGTACCGACGTGATGTTCTAGAGTAGAACGTGTTGCAATTAACCTGAAGTCGGGATTAACGTCAGGCCATGCGGACCCGTGTCACCGAGATGTTCGGGATCGAACTGCCGATCTTCGCCTTCAGCCACTGCCGGGATGTCGTCGCCGCGGTCAGCCGGGCGGGCGGCATGGGCGTCCTCGGCGCCCTCTACTTCACGCCGGAAGAGCTCGAGATGGAGCTCAAATGGATCGACGACCACGTGGACGGCAAGCCGTACGGCGTGGACGTGGTCATGCCCGCCTCCTACGAGGGCGCGGACTTCGCGCCCGAGGAGCTCGTCGGCAAGCTCCAGGGGATGATCCCCGAGGGGCACCGGGCGTTCGTGGAGGACCTGCTCCAGCGCCACGACGTCCCGGAATCGTCGGCCGACGCGGGCAGGGTCCTGCTCGGCTGGACGGACGCCACCGCCAGGCCGCAGGTCGAGGTGGCCTTGCGGCATCCGATCGCGCTGCTGGCCAACGCGCTCGGGCCGCCGCCCGCCGACGTCGTCGAGCTGGCGCACCGGCACGGCGTCAAGGTGGCCGCGCTGGCCTCCACGCCCCGCCACGCGCTCAAGCAGGTGGAGGTGGGCGTCGACGTCGTGGTCGCCCAGGGCACCGAGGCCGGCGGGCACACCGGGGAGATTTCCACGATGGTGCTGATCCCGCAGGTCGTGGATGCCGTGGACGTTCCCGTGCTGGCCGCGGGCGGCATCGGCAACGGCCGCCAGATGGCGGCCGGGATGGCGCTGGGCGCGGAAGGCGTGTGGACCGGCTCGCTCTGGCTCACCGCCGAGGAGGCCGACACCCCGGCCATGGCCAAGGCGCGCATCCTCGAAGCCACCTCGCGCGACACCGTCCGTTCGCGCAGCTGGACGGGCAAGCCCGCGCGCCTGCTCAAGAACGAGTGGACCGACGCCTGGGAAGCCGCGGACTCCCCGGGGACGTTGCCGATGCCGCTGCAGTTCATGCTGGTGTCCGATGCGCTGCGGCGGATCGGGAGATCCGACGCCGCCGAGCTGGCCACGTTCCCGGCGGGTCAGATCATCGGCATCACCAATCAGGTCCGGCCGGTCAAGGAGGTGATGTTCGGGCTGGTCGAGGAGTATGTCGAGGCGATCGAACGGCTCGACGGGATCACGGAATCCTGACGGAGACCGAGTCGTACCCGCCGCCGCCCGGGTAGTGCCAGGCGCCGGTCAGGGTGTCGCCGTCCGCGCTGAACGTGCCCTGGTAGTAGGCGGGCGAGCCCTTCTCGCCGCCCCAGATCGTCAGCGTGTCGCCTTCGAGTTCGTAGACGTAGTCGTAGGTCTCGCCGCCGGAGCCGTAGTAGCGGGACTTGACCTCGTCGCCGGGCTTGTCCGCGCCGAACGGCATCTCCCTGCCGATGACCTCCATGCCCAGGACGGGGCCGGTCTCGCTGTCCATCGCGATGTCCTGGACGAGGAAGTTGCGGCCTTCCAGCCAGCGGTAGGTGATCGTGCCGGTGGTGCCGCCGGAGACTTTCCAGGTGCCGATGAGCCTGTCGTAAGTGTTCATGCCCGTATGACCGGGCGGCGCGCGGAAAGGAATCGGTCTCAGTCGAAGATTCTTTCCGGCAGCCCGAACGTGGGCAGCGTCTCGGGCCCGAACGTGGTGATCTCGGCGATCAGGCCGTCCTCGATGCGCAGCACGTCGAGGTTGACCGCGCCGAAGAAGTCCTCGCCCGGCCGCCGCACGTAGTTGGCCACCGCGGGCATCCTGTTCGCGGTGGTGGTACGCGCCCGCCACTCGCCCCACGCCTCCTGGCCCGCCATGACCGGCGCCCACATGTCGAGGATCGCCTGGCGTCCAGGGAAGAACATCATCGCCGGCGGCATGGCCTGCAGCGCGTCCTCGCGCAGCAGGGTCGCCAGCGTGCGCATGTCCGCCTTCATCGACGCCTCGACGAAGCGCTTGAGAACGGCCCGCTCCTCGGGGCTCGGCTCGGTGGCGGCCGCCCAGTCGCCGCGCCGTTCGGGAAGGTGCTTGCGGAGTGTGGCCCGGCCGCGCTGGAGCGCGCTCTTGACGGACGGCACCGTCATCTCCAGCGCCTCGGCGGTCTCCTCCGCGGGCCAGCCGAGCACGTCGCGCATGACCAGCACCGCGCGCTGGCGTGCGGGCAGATGCTGGATGACCGCCAGAAAGGCCAGCTCGATGGTCTCTCTCGCGACGGCCAGCTCCTCCGGAAGCTGCTGGTCGGGGTACGGCTCCAGCCACGGCACATCCGACAGCGGCGCCTCCGACAGCACCACGTCCTTGCGCTTGGCGAGAAGGTCGAGGCAGACGTTGGTCGCGATCTTGTAGAGCCAGGCGCGGTAGGTGGAACGGCCCTCGTAGGTGTCGGCCCTGCGCCAGGCGCGCAGCATCGTCTCCTGAACGGCGTCCTCGGCCTCGGTGTAGGAGCCGAGCATGCGGTAGCAGTGCACGTGCAGTTCACGCCGGTACCGCTCCGCCTCCTCCACCCCGCCACCCTACCGGCGGTTACACGCCCCGGTAGGTCGCGGGGCGCTTCTCCTTGAAGGCGCGGGAGCCCTCTCGGGCGTCCTCGGAGCCGATGACCGGCCAGCCGTACTCGTCGGAGACCTTCAGGGCCTCCGGCTCGGGCAGGCCCAGGGTGTCGCGGTAGGTCCGCAGGATCGCCTGTACGGCCAGCGGTCCCGACCCGGCGATGTCGTCGGCCATCTCCCTGGCCACCGCCAGCGCCTCTCCGTCGGGGACCACGCGGTTGACCAGGCCCATCGACAGCGCCTCCGCGGCGGTCACCGGGCGGCCGGTGAGCAGGAGGTCCATGGCGTGGCAGTACGGGATCTGGCGTGGCAGCCGGATCGCCGCCCCGCCCATGGGGAACAGCGCCCGCTTGGCCTCGAACAGCCCCAGCGTCGCCGACTCGGCCACGACGCGCAGGTCGGTGCCGATGAGCAGTTCGGTTCCGCCCGCCACCGCGTAGCCCTCGGCCGCGCAGACGATCGGCTTGGTGGGCAGGTCCTCCCGCAGCAGCCCTTTCCAGTGGAAGTTGGGGATCTGGGCGGCACGGGCCTGCACGTCCGGGTCCTGGGACGGCTGGCCCATCGCCTTGAGGTCGGCTCCGGCGCAGAACGTGCCTTCCGCCCCGGTCAGCACCGCCACCCGTACGCCGGGCTCGGCCGAGACGTAGGCCCAGGCCGAGGCCAGGCCGATCAACATGTCGGAGGAGAGCGCGTTGCGGGCCTCCGGCCGGTTCATGGTGACGATCACGACGTGGCCGTCGCGCTCGATCCGGCAGTGCGGGGTGCTGATCGGCAGGAGTTCCACGGGGCAACCTCCGGAGGCGCTGAAGTATCAAGCGCTTGCTAGGTTACACGGTGAGGTGCGCGTAGACGATGACGTTGTCCTCATAGTGGCCCGTCGCGGGATCGAACGCGCCGCCGCAGGTCACCAGTCGCAACTCCGCCCCCTCTGTCGCGCCGTACACCTTCTCGGTGGGAAAGGCGTCCTTGTCCACCCGCTCCACCGCATCCACGGCGAACTCCGCCACCGAGCCGTCCGCCCGCTTGACCGAGATC
The DNA here is from genome assembly GCF_044457485.1 of Nonomuraea sp. NPDC050540. Lineage (NCBI taxonomy): Bacteria > Bacillati > Actinomycetota > Actinomycetes > Streptosporangiales > Streptosporangiaceae > Nonomuraea > Nonomuraea sp. NPDC050540. The sequence goes on along the minus strand of NZ_JBITHA010000009.1, from coordinate 105,105 downwards.
GTGTCGCCCTGTCCGAGCGTGCCGGCCTTGTGGAAGACCGCGGGCCTGCCGTGCGCGTCCACATGCCCCAGCAGTACGGCCGGCCCGTCCTCACCCGGCGTCGGCCGGTGCTTGTACCAGCCCACCAGCTCCGGCCGGTCCAGCGGCGGCACCTCCACCGACTGGTCGGGTTTGAGCCCCACCGGGTCGATCGGCGCGTCCTTCACCCCGATCCTCCCGATCGAGACGCTGACGGGCTCCGACTTCTTCATGGCCGCGTCCGCGTCGGCGAACATCGGCGCCTGCCGCGGCACCGCGGCCGGGCGAGTCTCCGCCGCCTGAGCGGGCAGAGGCTCGCCCCTGAACGAACCGGCGACCGCCAGGCCGCCGGAGAACACCAGTACGGCCGCCGCGGCCTGGACCAGCGTGCTCCTGATCATGACTGTTCCCCGATCGGTCGACGAAGGAAGGAAGGGGTACGGCCCGCGTGCTGCCGGGCCGTACCCCCCGAGGAACGGCCAGGCCAGGCGGCCGGGCCGTACCCGAGAAGAGCGGCCCGCCGCCGGGACGGGCCGCGCCTCTGAGGAGCGCGACCCGGCGTTGAGCCGGGGCGCGCTCCACGATCAGGCCTCGTCGGTGCGACGGCGGACGAACAGGGCCGAGCCCGCGCCGCCCGCGATCAGCATGCCGCCGAGCGCCACCCCGCCGAAGTTGGCGTTGCCCTCGGGCAGGCCGCCGCCGGTGTCCGCGCCGCCCTTGGGGGTCAGCGTGAAGCCGCTGGCCCGGTAGCGGGGCTTGACGGTGAGCTTGGCCCAGTCGGTGGCGCCGTTGGCCAGCTTGGCCTTGAACCAGTAGGTGCCCGCGCGGGTGCTGGAGGGCACGTGGAACTTCTTCGCGCCCACGCCCGACTTGCCGACCTTCACGGTGAACCGCTTGCCGGACGGGTCGGTGATCGTCGCCTTCGTCGTCTTGCCGAACGACGAGGTGGCGACGATGGCGGTGAACTTGCCGCCCGCGTACACCTTGTCCGGGTCGAGGATCAGCGCGAGCTGGGTGTGCGGGTGCCGCTTGACCACGGTGAGGCGCGCCGAAGTGCTCTGGCCGCTGTCCAGCGAGGCCCGGACGGTGTACGCGCCGGGGCGCGTGCCCTTGGGCGAGGTCAGCTTGACGCCCGCCTCACCCCAGGAGTCGACGCGCACGACGTGCCTGCGGCCGGCCGGGTCGGTGATGGTGACCGGGGTGCCGGCCTTGACGTTCGTGGTGGTGACGCCGGCGTAGTAGCTCTGGCCCGCCACGATCTTGCTCGGCGACAGGTCCAGCTCCAGCCCCGTCACCGGCACCGGCTTGACCGGGCCCTTCACGGTGATCGTGGTGGAGGCGGTCCCCACGGTACGGCCGGCGGCGTCCTTGAACACCACATCGACCGGGTAGACGCCGGGCTTGGCGTCCGGGCGGATCGGCACGGTGCCGGTCCTGGTGGTGCCGAGCGTCATGTTCTCGGTGATCTTCGCCCAGAACGCCGGCGACTCGATGTACGCGTCGGCGGCCTTGCCGGTGACGGTGTAGGAGACCTTGTCACCGGGCTCGGCGGCGCTCGGGCTGACGGCGACGCCGTACTTGACGTCGACCGACTTCTCGACGGTCAGGGTCGTCCGGGCGGAGGAGCCGTCGGCGAAGTGCGCGTCGACCGGGTGCTCGCCGAGCTCGCCGGAGACGCGGACCTGGAAGCGGTACTCCTTGTGGCCGGCGGGGACGTTCCACGAACCAGGGGAGAAGGCACGCGAGGTGATGGCCTTCACATCCGGGCCGTCCGACTTGACGCTCACGTTGACGATGTCGCCGGGCTTGGCGCTGGACCGGTCGACGGTGATGCTCGTCTTGGCGGCGGCCGGCTTCTCGACGGTCAGCACCGCGCGGGCGGAGGAGCCGTCGGCGAAGTGGGCGTCGACCGGGTACTCGCCGGGGGTCTGCGACACGCGTACCTGGAAGCGGTAGTCCGTGCGCTTGCCCGGCACGTTCCAGGACGGCGGGTTGAAGCCGCGCGAGGTGATGGCCGTGATGGCCTCGCGCGTGGAGGTGACCGAGACCGTGATGATCTCGCCGGGCTTGGCCGTCGTGGAGCTGAGGGTGATGGAGCCCTTCTGCTCCACCTCCTTCTTCTCGGGGGCCTTGGTGGAAGCCGAAGCCTTGGCCGAGGGCTTGGCCGAAGGCTTCGCCGCGGGCTTGTCAGAGGGCTTCTCGGATGGCTTCTCTGAGGGCTTTTCGGAGGGCTTGGGCGTCTCGACCGGCGCCTCGGGAGAGCTGGTCTCGACCGGGGCGACGGGGAGGTCCGTGGGGGTGTCCGCGAGAGCGGGGCTCGCGGTGAGTACGGCGAGACCGAGGGCACCGGCAGCCGCCAGGGACTTGTTGAAGCGCATGTTCTCCCAATCGATGAGGCGGCGCGGGGTTCAGGAGACCCCCGTGCTCGGGAACACGCCGCCTCGCGACGAACATCATCTCGCAACAAAAGTGACGGAAGTGACAAAAGTGGACAAAAGCCAAGTTTCTTGACTATTTCATTACGTCTAGGCAGATAAGAGCCCAAAGCGGTAACTCTAGCGGAGTCGTGGGACGTGGCGGGACTCGTGTGAAATCAAGCGCTTGCTCGGGGCTTTGTCAGCGCGTTACGCTCGCCTGAAGCTCTACCCCCCGACACGAGGGAGCGCGATGGGCACGCTCGGATTCTGGCGGCTGGCGCAGGCGGATCCCGGCTGGATCGCCGCCGTGGACCCCGACGGCACCGAGCATCGGGCCGGTGACCTCTTAGCCCGTTCCAACCAGCTCGTCCACGGCCTGCGCGAACTCGGGCTCCAGCCCGGCGACGGCATCTGCGGACTGGTGCCCAACGGCGCCGACGGACTCGTCCTCTACCTCGCCGCGCTCCAGGCGGGCTGGTACTACACCCCGGTCAACTGGCATCTCACCGGCCCTGAGATCGCCTACATCGTCGAGGACAGCGAGGCCAAGGCCTTCGTCGTCGACCCGCGCTACGCGGCCGAGGGCACCAGGGGCGCCCAGGTCATCGAGCCGCACCGCCGCTTCGCCGTACGGCCGATCGAGGGGTTCCGCCCGATCGAGGAGTTGACCGAAGGCCGGCCGACGACGGCGCCGCAGGACCGCACGGCGGGCGCCACGATGCACTACACCTCCGGCACCACCGGCAAGCCCAAGGGCGTCAGGCGGAAGCTGAGCGGCCTGGACCCCGACGACGGCGCGGAGCTGATGACGTTCCTGCTGACGTTGTTCGGCATCACGCCCGGCCGGCCCAACGCGCACCTCGTGACCGCGCCGAACTACCACACCGCCGTCACGCAGTTCGGCGGTACGGCGCTGCACATGGGCCACACCCTCGTCTACATGGACCGATGGGAGGCCGAGGAGACCCTGCGGCTGTGCGAACGCCACGGCGTGACCAACTCCCACATGGTCCCCACCCACTTCAAGCGGCTGCTCGCGCTGCCCGCAGAGACGCGGGAGAAGTACGACCTGTCCTCGCTCAGGTGGATGATCCACGCGGCGGCCCCCTGCCCGGTCCCGGTCAAGCACCAGATGCTCGACTGGTGGGGCGAGGTGGTCTACGAGTACTACGCGGCCACCGAGGGCGGCGGCACCCTGGCCACGCCCCAGGAGTGGAAGGAGCATCCGGGCACGGTCGGCAAGGCCTGGCCGATCAGCGAACTGCTCATCGTGGACGACTCCGGCCAGCCGGTGCCCACGGGCACCCCCGGGACGATCTACATGAAGATGATGGGCGTCTCCTTCGAGTACAAGGGCGATCCCGACAAGACCGCGGCGAACCGCCTCAAGGACCACTTCACCGTCGGCGACATCGGCTACCTGGACGAGGACGGCTTCCTGTTCCTCTGCGACCGCAAGGCCGACATGATCATCTCGGGCGGCGCGAACATCTACCCGGCCGAGATCGAGAACGAGCTCATGATCCACCCCAAGGTCGCCGACGTCGCGGTCTTCGGCATTCCCGACGAGGAGTGGGGCGAGCAGATCAAGGCGGTCATCGAGCCCGCCGAAGGCTGCGAACCCGGCCCCGAGCTGGCCGAGGAGATCCTCGCCTCGCTGGAGGGACGGCTGGCGCGGATGAAGTGGCCCAAGTCCGTCGACTTCATCGCCGAGATGCCACGGGAACCCAACGGCAAGCTACTCAAACGCAAGCTGCGCGCGCCCTACTGGGAGGGACACGGCCGTGCCATCTGAGCCCCTGGTCGCCGACCACGTCCTGGAGTTCCCCGGCGGATACACGCGTACGACGGGGCCGGTCATCGGCAGGTTCCTGACCGAACTGCGTGACGGGCGCATCGTCGGCGTCCGCACGGCGGAGGGAAGGGTGCTGGTGCCGCCGCTGGAGTACGACCCGGACAGCGGCGACCCGGTCAGCGGCGAGTACGTGGAGGTCGGCCCGGCCGGCACCGTCACCGCCTGGACCTGGGTGGAGACGCCGCTGGATCAGCATCCGCTGGACCGGCCCTTCGCCTGGGCGCTGATCCGGCTGGACGGCGCCGACACGGCGCTGGTGCACGCCGTGGACGCGGGCAACGCGAAGGCGCTGGAGGCGGGCACGCGGGTGCGGCCCGTCTGGAGCACCACCCGCAAGGGCCACATCACCGACATCTCCCACTTCGCCCCTGAGGTGACGAAGATCGTCTCGCCGGTGAAGGCCGCCTACAAGATCACCGCGAGCAGGTCGCTGACCCACTTCCTCGAAGGGATCAGACGCGGCGTCTTCGTCGGCTGCCGGTGCACGACCTGCGACAAGGTGTACGTCCCCTACCGCCTGTCCTGCCCCGAATGCGGAAACGCGATCACCGACGAGGTGGAGCTGCCCGACTCCGGCACCATCACCACCTTCGCCATCAACAACCTGCCCGACCCGCGCGCCCCCGAGGTGCCCTTCGTCTCCGCCTACATCCTGCTCGACGGCGCGGACATCCCCATGATCGCCCTCGTCGGCGGCGTCCCCGCCCACGAGGTCCGCCAGGGCATGCGGGTACGCGCCGTGTGGGTGCCCGAGGCCGAACGCACCCTGTCGATGTCCAACATCCGGTGGTTCACCCCCACCGGAGAACCAGACGCGGAGCTCTAATGCGCGATGTGGCCGTCGTCGCCTTCGCCCAGACCCACCACACCGACCACGACACCGGCGTCTCGGAGCCGGAGCTGATCCTGCCCGTCATCGACGAGATCCGCGAGAAGACCGGGCTGCGCGCCTTCGGCTTCACCTGCTCCGGCAGCTGCGACTACCTGGCCGGAGCGCCGTTCTCGTTCGTCTCCGCGCTCGACGCGCTCGGCGCCTGGCCGCCGATCTCCGAGAGCCACGTCGAGATGGACGGCGCCTGGGCGCTCTACGAGGCGTGGGTACGCCTGCAGCACGGCGACGTCGACACCGCGCTCGTCTACGGCTTCGGCAAGTCGTCGCTCGGGGACCTGCGCACGATCATGACGCTCCAGCTCGACCCGTACTACCTCGAACCGCTCGGGCTCGACCAGCTGTCCATGGCGGGCCTGCAGGCCTCGGCGCTGGGCGCGCCTCGGGAAGAGCTCGACGAGATCGTACGGCGCAGCCGTACCGACGGGCGGGCCAACCCCTACGCGCTGGACCTTCCGTTGGAAGGCGGCGAGCCACCCATCACGGACGGCGCGGCGGCGGTGGTCCTGGCGGCCGGTGACAGGGCCGGGGAGCTCTGCGCGAACCCCGCCTACATCAGGGGCATCGCACACCGGATCGAACCCCACTACCCGGGCATGCGCGACCTGTCCCGCTCGGTCTCCGCCGCGGACGCCGCCCGCGCGGCCGGGGTCGGCAAGGGCCGGGTCGAGGTCGCCGAACTGCACGCCCAGTTCGCCCACGAGGAGATCATCCTCAGGCGGGCGCTGGAGCTGCCCGCCGAGACCGTGATCAACCCCAGCGGTGGCCCGCTGGCCGCCAACCCCGTCATGGCCACGGGCCTGATCCGCATCGGCGAGGCCGCGAGCCACATCCTCGACGGCCGTGCCGCGCGCACCGTCGGCCACGCCGCCGGCGGCCCCTGCCTGCAGCACAACCTCGTGACCGTTCTGGAGGCGTGATGGGCAACTCGTGCGCGGTGATCGGCGTCGGGCAGACGTACTACACGACGAAGCGGCGCGACGTCTCCATCGCCGGGCTGGTCCGTGAGGCCGCGTTGCGCGCGCTGGAGGACGCCGGGCTCACGTTCAAGGACATCGACGCCGTCGTCATCGGCAAGGCGCCCGACCTGTTCGAGGGCGTGATGATGCCGGAGGCCTACCTGGCCGACGCGCTCGGCGCCGCGGGCAAGCCGATGATGCGGGTGCACACGGCCGGATCGGTCGGCGGCTCCACCGCGCTGGTCGGCGCCTCGCTGATCCAGGGCGGCGTGCACGACCGGGTGCTCGTCGTCGCCTTCGAGAAGCAGTCGGAGTCGAACGCCACCTGGGCCCTGTCGACGCACCTGCCGTTCAACGCCTCGCTGGTCGTGGGCGCGGGCGGCTACTTCGCGCCGCACATCCGCGAGTACATGCGCCGCTCCGGCGCGCCCGAGCACATCGGCACGCTCGTCGCCGTCAAGGACCGCCAGAACGCGCTGAAGAACCCCTACGCGCACCTGAAGATCCCCGGCATCAACCGCCAGATGGTCGAGTCCACGCCCATGCTCTGGGAGCCCATCCGCTACCTGGAGACCTGCCCGTCCAGCGACGGCGCCTGCGCGATGGTGCTCGCGTCGGAGTCGGCCGTGACCGGCACGCCCGCATGGGTCCACGGTACGGCGATGCGCTCCGAGCCGATCTTCCGGGCCGGTCGCGACACCGTGAACCCGCAGGGCGGCAAGGACTGCGCCGCCGACGTCTACCGGCAGGCCGGGATCGCCGACCCGCGCAGGGACATCGACGTGGCCGAGACCTACGTGCCGTTCTCCTGGTACGAGCCCATGTGGCTGGAGAACCTCGGCTTCGCCGCCGAGGGCGAGGGATGGAAGCTCACCGAGTCGGGCGCGACCGCGCTCGACGGCGACATCCCGTGGAACGCCTCGGGCGGCGTCCTGTCGTCCAACCCGATCGGCGCCTCCGGGCTGATCAGGTTCGCCGAGGCGGCGCAGCAGGTCCGGGGGATGGCGGGGGAGCATCAGGTGGACGGCGCCCGGCGGGCGCTCGGCCACGCCTATGGCGGGGGAGCCCAGTTCTTCGCGATGTGGGTCGTCGGACGGGAGAAGCCCTGATGGAGTTCAACCACGCGGACCTGTTCGAAGCGCTCGTGGACCGGATCGGCGAGCGTGTCGCGGTCGTCTGCGGCGACCAGCGCCGCACCTACGCCGAGCTGGACGCCGAGGCGAACCGGCTGGCGCACTACCTGGAGAGCCTGGGCGTCGGCCCCGGCCAGCACGTGGGCCTGCACCTGTACAACGGCGTCGAGTACGTGGCCGGGCTGCTGGCCGCGCTCAAGCTGCGCGCGGTGCCGATCAACGTCAACTACCGCTACGTCGAGGCCGAACTGCTCTACCTCTACAACGACTCCGACATCGTGGCGCTGGTCTACGACGCGGAGTTCGCGGGCCGGGTGGCGGCGGTGGCGCCCGAGGCGGCCAAGCTGCGCCACCTGATCTCGGTGGGCGGGGAGGTCGCGGGGGCGGTGCCGTACGAGAAGGCGCTGGAAGGTCAGCCGGAGACGCGCGGCTTCCCCGAGCGCAGCGGCGAGGACGTCTACATCATCTACACCGGCGGCACCACGGGCATGCCCAAGGGCGCGATGTGGCACGTCGAGGACCTGTTCATGGCGTTCGGGGGCGGCAATCCGTACGGCGAGCCGCGCGCGACCCCGCAGGAGGTCGTCGACGAGGCGGTCAAGGCGAACCCGATGGTGATGATGGCGGCGCCGCCGCTGATGCACGGGGCGGCGCAGATGGGCACGTTCATCGCCTGGTGGATGGGGGCGACGATCGCGTACGTGCGCAGGTTCGAGGCCGGGGACGTGTGGCGGACGGCCGAGCGCGAGCGGGTGTTCACCATGAACATCACCGGTGACGCGATGGCCAGGCCGCTGGCCGAGGCGCTGGCGGGCGGCTCCTACGATCTGTCGTCGTTGTTCGTGATCAGCTCGACCGGCGCGATCCTCAGCGGGACGGTGCGCGACCGGTTACAGGAACTGCTGCCGAACGTGATGATCCTCGACAACTTCGGCTCCACCGAGTCCGGCTACACCGCCTCCGGCGTGGCCGGCTCCACACCCGAGAAGGGGCTGCGCTACCAGCCCAACGCCACCGCCAACCTGGTCGTGCTCGACGAGAGCCTCAAGCCGGTCCCCGAGGGGCAGCTCGGCACCGTGGCCAAGTCGGGCCGGGTGGCCTTCGGGTACTACAACGACCCGGAGAAGACGGCCCGCACGTTCGTCACCGACGCCGACGGCACCCGCTGGCTGCTGACCGGTGACCTGGCCACCGTGGACGCCGACGGCACCGTCAACATCTTCGGCCGCGGCTCCCAGTGCATCAACACCGGCGGCGAGAAGGTCTTCCCCGAAGAGGTGGAGGCGGTGCTCAAGGGGCATCCCGCGGTGTTCGACGCGGTCGTGACCGGGATCCCGGACGAGCGCTGGGGCAGCAGGGTGGCCGCGGTGGTCGAGCCCAGGCCGGGGGTCGAGGTGGCCTCCGCCGACCTCGACGCGCACTGCAGGGAGCGGCTGTCGAGCTACAAGGTGCCGCGGACCTACGCGTTCGTGGAGGAGATCATGCGCTCGCCCGCCGGAAAGGCCGACTACCGCTGGGCACGCGAGACGGCCGAACAGGCGTGGCGGTGAGCGCCGTCGCGGCAAAGCCTCTATAGAGTTCCATGACCCCCCGAAACAGTCATCTATGTCGGGGGAAGAGTGGACGCGCTGCTGTTCGACTTGTTCGGGGTCATCGCGCCGGGCCAGACCGCGCAGGACCGTGCCGGGATCGAGGCGGCGGCGGGTATCAAGGGATCGGTGTTCTGGAACGCCTACTGGGACGCGCGCGACGGCTACGACCGGGGTGAGCTGACCGGGCGGCAGTACTGGCGGGCGGTGGGCGAGCGGCTGGGAAGATCGTTCGACGACGCGGACGCGCTGGTCGCGCTGGACGTGGCAAGCTGGAGCCGGGTGGACACCGAGTTGATCGCCTACATCCGGACCCTGGCCAACCGTGGCATTCGCGTAGGTTTGCTATCCAACATCCCCAGCGACTTGTCCCACTATTTCGCGACTTATCATGCCGAAGTCTTCAAGATCTTCGATGTCCTGGGACTGTCGAGCCGGATCGGCCACGCCAAACCTTCACCCGAGGCGTACCTCTGGTGCGTCGAGCGGTTCGGCCTGCCCGCCGACCGGATCATGTTCGTGGACGCGCGCCCGGCCAACGTGGCGGGCGCGCTGGCCGAGGGCATGCAGGCCCACCACTACACCTCGCTGCCCACCCTGCGGGCGCACCTGCTGGCGCGCACGTACGGGATGCCTATGCCTTCTCGCCGGTGAGCAGCGCGGCGAGGCCGATGTAGATCACGCCGCTGCCCACGTCGAGACGCCGCCTGGCCTTGATCGAACGGCGCATCCGCCCGGCCAGCGCCGAGGAGGCCAGCGCGACCACGCCGTCGGAGGCCAGGCCCAGGACCACCCAGATGGCGCCGAGCAGCAGGATCTGCGGCCCGATCGGGCCCGATTCCGGGCTGGTGAAGTTCGGCAGGAAGGCCAGGAAGAAGATGGCCGTCTTCGGGTTGAGCACGTTGACCACGAACCCCTCCCAGAACATCCGCCGGCGCGACTGGACGGGGAACTCGACCGCTTCCTCGTCGGCCGGCTTGGACAGCAGCTTCCTGATGCCGAGGAAGAGCAGGTACGCGACGCCGGCGAACTTCACGATCGTGAAGGCCGTGGCCGAGGCGGCCAGCAGCGCGCTGATCCCGAGCGCGGCGGCGGCCACGTGGACCAGTGAGCCCGCGTGCACCCCGAGCACCGACACCATCCCCGCCGCCCGCCCTTGCGCGACACTCCGGGTCACGATGAACAGCACCGCGGGTCCCGGGACGACCAGGATGGCCAGCGTGGCCACCGCGAACAGGGCAAGAGTCGAGATGTCCGGCATAACCCGAGGGTAGGGGCCCACCCCCACAACCGCCACAGATTTCCGCCCCGCCCCCGCCCCACCTCCGGCGGCCCCCCGCCCTCACCGCACGGCGTCACCCCTTGAGCGTCACCCCGGGTGTCACCCCCTGGGACGTCCCCCCGGCGTCACCCCCGCCCTGACCGCACGGCGTCACCTCTCCGCGCGTCACCCCCCGGGTGTCAACGTCCGCCCTGGCCGCGCGGCGTCACCCCTTTGCGCGTCACCCCCGGGGCGTCCCCGCGGGCGTTACCCCAGTCCTGACCGCGCAGCGTCACCACCCGGGGCGTCCCCACGGGCGTTACCCGACGGGCATCACCCCCGGGCGTCGCCTCCGGTCTCAGCCTGGCCAGGCGTCGGTGAGGGCGGCGAGCAGGGCCTGGGTGGCGGGTGGGTAGGGCGGGTCGCCGTAGGTGGCGGCGAAGACGTGGCGGGTCGAGCCGGGGATCTCGGCCACCTCCACCGCCGCGCTCCGGTGGGCGCTCAGGGCCAGGCCGGGCAGCACCGTCAGGCCCATCCCGGCCGCCACGAGCGCCTGGACGGCCACGATGTCGTCGCTGGTGAAGGAGATGCGCGGCTCGAAGCCCGCCTTGGCGCAGATGTCGAGCAGGTGGCTGCGGCACCGGTCGCAGCCCGCGATCCACATGGAGTCGGCGTGTTCGGCCAGCGGGCCCGGGGGTTCGGGGGAGACGAGGTAGCTGGGGTCGTCCAGCAGGTGCAGCATCCGGAGGCCGGTGTCCTCGGGGGCGGTGTCGTCGTAGCGGAACATGACCGCCACGTCCACCCGTCCGGCGCGGAGCAGGCGCAGGGCCTCGGGCGGCTCGGTCTCGATCAGGCTCAGCTGGAGCCCGGGGTACTCGGCCGACAGGCGGCGGACCGCCCTGGGGACGAAGGTGCCGAGGGCGGAGGGGAAGGCGGCCAGCCGTACGCGGCCGGAGCGCAGGCCCACGTGGGCGGCGAGCTCCTCCGCGGTGGCGTCAAGCCGGGTGATGATCTCCGCGGCGCGGTCGGCGAGCAGGTGCCCGGCCTCGGTGAGGCGGATGCCGCGCCCGACGCGCTGGATGAGCTGGGCGCCGGTCTCGGCCTCCAGGCGGGCCAGGTGGTGGCTGACCGAGGGCTGCGAGTAGTGCAGTTCCTTGGCGGCGGCGGTGACGGAGCCCTTGCGGGCCACGGCGACCAGGACCCTTAGCCGGGTGACATCAAGCATGTCTATGAATATCCCCAAATACTTCTGTTGGACCTATGAATCTCATTAGAGCACTGTAGAAGGGGAAGGCGGAATAACACCATTCCCTAGGGGGAAACCATGGAAATCATGCTGGCCAGGCCCGGACTCGACCAGCTCGTGTCCGGAGTCGGGGACATCGTGGCCAAGGACCTTTCACCGAGAGACACCGCCTTCGCCGTAGCGGACTTCCTGCGGCTGAACCTTCCGGGCCTCGACGTGCTCACCGACGAGGAGCGCGCGGGGGACCCGGAGACCTATCGCTCCTTCCCGTTGCACACGCAGGAGGAGTTCTCCGTCGTGGCCGTCGTGTGGCGGCCAGGCCAGCAGACGCGCATCCACGACCATGTGTCCTGGTGTACGTTCGGCATTCTCAGTGGCGTGGAATACGAGACGCTTTATCGGGACATGGGCGACCACCTGGTGGAGATCGGCCGCGCCGCCAACCAGCCGGGCGAGGTCAGCGGCTTCGCTCCGCCCGGCGACATCCACAAGGTCGAGAACACCAGCGACGAGATCGGCGTCTCCCTCCACGTCTACGGGGCCGACGTGGGCAGGCTCGGCTCCAGCGTCCGCCGCTACTACGACCTGCCGATCCGCTAGCGGAAAGACCCGAAGGGCCGCCCAGCACACCCGGGCGGCCCTTCGCCGTTTCAGTAAGCGGCTCTTGACATCCTCCGACGTGTGGGACTACTAAATGCATTTAGTTCCCTACGTCCAACCCAGGGGTGCCATGGCCAGCGAGACACCTCCGACGATTGCCGACGTTGCGCGCCTGGCCGGCGTGTCGAAGGGCGCCGTGTCCCTGGCACTCAACGACAAGCCGGGCGTCAGCGACGAGACCCGCCGCCGCATCAAGCAGGCCGCCCAGGACCTCAACTGGCGTCCCAGCATCCACGCGCGGGCGATGCTGAGCTCACGGGCGTTCGCGGTCGGGCTCGTGCTCGCCCGCGACACCCGCCACCTGGCCGTCGATCCGTTCTTCGCCGGCTTCCTCGGCGGCGTCGAGACCGTGCTGCAGGGCAGCGGGTCGGTGCTGGTGCTGCAGGTCGTGGGCGAGGACGAGGAGGTCGAGGCCGCCGCCTACCGGCGGCTGGTCACCGAGCGGCGCATCGACGGCGCGTTCCTGCTCGACATCCGCGACGGCGACCAGCGCCCCGCGCTCCTCCGCGAACTCGGGCTGCCCACCGTCGCGGTCGGTCCCGCCGGCGCCGACTACGGGGACATGCCCGCCGTGGGCGTGCGCGACGGCGACGGCATCGCCGCCGCGGTCGGCCATCTCGTCCGGCTCGGCCACCGCGGCATCGCCTTCGTCGAGGGCGCGCCCGCCTACCGGCACTCCACCTCCCGCCTGCTCGCCTGGCGCCGGGCCATGGAGGATCACGGGCTGCCCGCCGTACTGCGGGATGCCGGGCATTTCACCGGCGACGGCGGGGCGGCCGCGACCAGGCGGCTGCTCGAACACGGGCCCACCGCGATCGTCTACGCCAGCGACCTGATGGCCATCGCCGGCATGTCCGTGGTCAGGGAGAAGGGCCTGGACGTGCCCGGCGACATCTCCATCACCGGCTTCGACGACAACCCCGAGGCGGCGCACCTGCACCCGCCGCTGACCACCGTCCGCCAGGACCCGATCGGCATCGGCGCGATCGCCGCCGAACTGCTCCTGGCCAGGATCGACGGCCGGCCGGCCGACCCCGACCCCCCTTCGCCCGAGCTGATCGTGCGGGCCTCCACCGCGCCAGTGCGGGTCACCCCCTAACACCGAAGGAACCCCATGTCAGAATCCCGTCACCTGTCCCGGCGCGGCTTCCTCGCCGGCGCCCTCGCCACCTCGGCCCTGGCCGCCTGCGGGACCTCCGAGAAGAGCGCCTCGTCCGGCAAAGGCGCCGAACTGACCCACTGGGACCAGATGGTCAGCCAGGAGCCGTGGATCAAGAAGGAGATCGAGCTCTTCCAGGCCGCCCGCCCCGACATCGTGGTCAAGCGCACCCAGCAGGCCAGCGGCGACCTGGAGAAGCTGCTCGACCTGGCCTGGCGCGGCGGCAACGCGCCGGACGTCTTCAAGGTGCCCAGCGACAAGCTCGACGACTACGTGGAGGAGGGCCGCGTGCTGGCCCTCGACAAGTACGCGACGCTGGAGTGGCAGAAGACGTTCCCCGCGTACTCGTTCGTGGAGGGCGTCAACGCCATCAACGGCAAGGTGTACGGCGCGCCGTTCGACGGCGAGGCGCCCTGGGTGCAGCTCTACGTCAACAACAAGGTGTTCAAGGACGCCGGTCTGGTCGAGGCGGACGGCACCGTCAAGATCCCGAAGACGTGGGACGAGGTGACGCTGTTCGCCGAGCAGATCGTCAAGAAGGGCAACGGGAGCGTCCACGGGATCGGGTTCGGCAACAGCGCGTTCGCGATGATCCCGTGGTGGACGGAGCTGTTCACGGCGGGGGCCGGGTACCCGGGTTCGATGCCGTCCGGCTTCCCCGGCGGGCTCGACCCGCGTACCGGGAAGTTCACCCGGAGCACCGACCGGGTGGTCAGCGACTTCCTCACGCTGTTCCTGGAGTGGAAGACGAAGGGCTTCGTCGTGCCGAACGCGCTCAGCGTGGACGACGAGATCTCCCGCCAGCACTTCGCCCGGGGCAAGTTCGGCATGATCGTCGGCGGCGTCTGGAACCAGCCCGGCTGGACGGAGCTCGGCTTCACCGACTACTCGGTGACGACCCTGATCACGCCGGAGGCGCAGCAGAAGAGCTTCTTCTACCACGGACCCGGCAAGTACAGCCTGGCCATCTCCGCCACCACCAAGAACCCGGACCAGGCGTGGGAGTGGTTCACGTGGTACCACGGCCTCGACGCCGGAAGCAGGTGGGTCCAGGAACTCAAGGGCGGGCTGTCCTCGCACCCCGAGGCCAACGACCCCAGCAAGATCGACTTCGCGCCCTTCGCCGCCTACGTCGGCATGGCCAAGCTCATCCTGCCCGGTCCCAGCCCGGCCCTGCGCAACCCGGCCACCGCCAACGTCGTACCCAAGAAGATCACCCCGGACTTCGACGCCATCACCACCGGCCTCTACACCGGACAGATCAAGGACGTGGCCGGAGCGCTGGCCAAGCTCGCGGAAGAGCAGGAGCGCGTGTTCACCGAGGCGCTGGACAAGGCCAGGAAGAAGGGCCACAAGGTGAGCCTGGACGACTACGTGTTCGCCGACTGGGATCTCACCAAGCCCTACAAGTGGGACATCCCCGAGTACATCGGCGCCAAGTAGGAATGGCGACGGCACAGCTCACCCGGGTGAGCGCCCCCACTCCCACGACCCAGCGCCCCGGCCCCGTCCGCCGCCACGGCTGGACCTACGTCTACCTCGCCCCGTTCGCGATCCTGACCGCGGTCTTCGTGATCTACCCGATCTTCGCCTCACTCGGCTACACCCTGTACGAGTGGGACGGGCTCGGCGATCCCACCGACTTCATCGGGCTGCGGAACTTCGCCGACGTGGCGGCCGACGAGTTCTTCTGGAGCTCCTTCCGGCACGCCGCCCTGTACACGCTGGTGCTCGTACCGGTGCAGCTCGTGCTCGCGCTGGCCCTGGCCCTCGTGCTCAACAACCCCAAGCTGCGCGGCTCCACCTTCTACCGGGCCGTCTACTTCCTGCCCGCGGTCACCTCGGTGGCCATCGTCGGCATCGTGCTCAAGCTCATGCTGTCGAACTTCAGCGACGTGCTCAGCCGGCCGCTGATGGCGGTGGGCCTGACCGACCAGCCACTCGACTTCCTCGGCAACCCCGACACCGCGCTGTGGGCGGTGATCGTCATCGGCATCTGGAACACGCTCGGCTACAACATGGTCTACTTCCTGGCCGGGCTCCAGACCATCCCCAAGGAGCAGTACGAGGCGGCGCAGATCGACGGGGCGGGGAAGGTCGCCCAGTTCGTGCATGTCACCGTGCCCGGCCTGCGCGGCGTCGGCGTCGTCATCGTCTTCCTCGCCATCATCGGCAGCCTTCAGGTGTTCGACCTGGTGATGGTGCTGACCGGCGGCGGGCCGTACTTCGCGACCGAGGTCGTGAACACCTACATCTACCACCAGGCCTTCGGCGGCAGCATCGGCAGCGGCGGCTCGGCGGAACCCAACGTCGGCTACGCCTCGGCGGCCTCATTCTTCTTCGGGATCATCCTGCTCGTGCTCACGCTGGGACAGATGTGGGCCATCAAGGTCATGCGGGCACGGAAGGCGGCGCGCGCATGAAGGTGACACGGCACATCCTGCTGCTGGGCTTCGGGCTCGCCTACGTCTACCCGTTCCTGTGGGCGCTCGGCAGCTCGCTCAAGACGCCCATGGACTTCCTCGACGGCGGCCTCAGCCTGATCCCGGCCGAGATGCGGTGGGAGAACTACGCCAAGGCCTGGGACCAGGCCAGCTTCGGCACGTACTTCGTCAACACGCTCGTGATCTCGCTCGTCACGGTGGCCTTCACGCTGCTGCTGACCGCGATGGCCGGCTACGCGCTGGCCCGGCACACCTTCCCCGGCCGCAAGACCCTGCTGTTCGTCATCGGCGCGACGTTCCTGCTGCCGCACGGGTACACGATCATCCCGGTCTTCGACATCGTGAAGGCCCTGGGGCTGCTGGACACCATCTGGTCCGTGATCCTCGTGCAGGTCGGCGGTGGGCTGGTGTTCGGCACGTTCATGTTCATGGCGTACTTCCAGGCGATGCCCAAGGAGCTCGAAGAGGCGGCCAGGGTGGACGGCGCCGGCTACAACACGCTGTTCTTCCGGGTGATCCTGCCGCTGTCGCGGCCGATGGCGGCGACGCTGGGGCTGTTCACGTTCATCGGCTCGTGGAACAACTTCTTCCTGCCGCTGGTGTTCACCCTGGGCAAGCCGGAGCTCCGCACGCTGGGGGTGGGCCTGTACGCCTTCACCAGCCAGACCTCCACCAACTGGACCCTGCTCTGCGCCGCCGCCATCATCTCCCTCGCGCCGATCGTCGTGGTGTTCGTCGTCGCCCAGCGCTACGTGGTCGACGCCATCGCGGGCGCCGTGAAGGCGTGACTTCTCCTCTCTTTTTCAAGCCTTCCATCCCGTACGGCAAGCCGCCCCCACGCCACCCGCCGTCGCGGGCGGGCGCCGATCGTGGGGGTCGCTTCTCACGTCGGACAAACGCACCACCGCAACGGCACGGGAAAGGGCGTCAGAAGTTGCTCACCACCGCGGTGAACACCTGGTCGATGCTCCCCGGCTTGCGGGAGTCGTAGGCGGCCGCGTTCGTGGCCTCGGAGATCCGCTTGAGCACCCCGAGGTCGGCGTCCTTGCCGTAGGCGATGGTGAACAGGCGGACCGTCTCCGCGCCCTGCTCCGTCTTCAGCTTGGGCAGCAGGTTCTTCAGGGAGATGCTCTTCTTGTCCTCGTTCTGGCCGTCGGTGAGGAAGACCACGGCGTTGATCGCGTCCTGGCTCTGGGTGCCGGACACCTGCCGGTGGGCGGCGAGCGCGGTGTCGTACAGGCCGGTGCCGCCTTCGGGGACCAGGCCCTGGATGCGCCGCTCGATCTCGTCGCGGTGCTCGGGGGTCATCGGCGCGATCTCGGCCAGGCGCAGGTGGTCCTTGTCGCCGTCGCGTTTCAGGGAGAACATCCAGAGCCCCACCCGGTCGGCGGGGCCGAACTGGGGAAGCGTCCTCACGGCCGCCTGCTGGGCCAGTTCGAGCTTGCTCTTGCCGGTCTTGGGCGCGGGCGCGCCCATCGAACCGGAGGTGTCGATGACGAGCAGCACGTTGGCGGGCTTGCGGAGCTCGGCCCAGCTCCGGAGCACCTTGTCGAGCACGTCCGGCGCGGGTGGCTTGAGCTCGGTGGCCGGTTGGCGGGGCAGCAGGCCGTTGGCCTCGGTGATCAGCTTGCCCGGAGTGCCGTCGTGGCCGCGGAAGGCGTACTCGGCGAACCGGGCCTGCTGTTCGGGCGCCTGGAGATATTTCACGAAGTCGGCGGCGGCCTGTGCTTTCGCCTGGTTGAGCAGGGCGAAGGGGTTGTCGGAGGAGAGCGTGCCCTCCTTCGGGTAGATGGCCACCAGCGGGACCTTCGGCTTGGCGTGCTTGCCCAGCGTCTTCGGGTCGCCGGTCGGGTTGCCCTGGTTGTAGTCCCACACCGACTTCTCCTCGACGGTCACCGCCGAGATGTAGGTCAGGCCCGCGCCGGCGTCGTCGGCGCGCCGCAGGTTCGACAGGAACGTGAGCGTGGTGTCGCCGTAGTGCACGATCGAACGTTCCATCGCCTGGACGAACCTGCGGGTCCCGGCGTCGGCCACGTTCTTCTCGGTGAGGTCGCCGGACAGGCCGGTGGCGGCGAAGTAGGCGCCGACGGTCGCGTTGAGGCCGGAGGTGGAGAAGTTCGGGTTGGTCTTGCCGAGGCGGAAGCTGCCCCACTCCGGGCGGCCGTACTTGGCCCAGCCCTGCCCGGACAGTTCGAGGATGTCGGACCAGCCGAGCGCCTTGTCCGGCCAGCCCAGCGCCTCGGCCATGGGCCGCGGCATCGCGATGACCAGCGGTGTCCTGGCGATCGACGGGTTGTCGGCGGCGACCGGCGAGGGCTTGCCGGCGGCGGACGCGCGCTGGCGCAGCAGCGTCAGCCAGCTGCTGCTCGCCGGTGACCACACGTCGGGGCGCGGGCCGTCGAGGCGCTTGTCCCAGGTGGTGGCCAGCGCGGTGAGCGCGCTGCCGCTGGCCTTGGTGACGACGATCACGTCGGTGCACGAACCGCCGGAGCCGCGCCGGTTGTAGGCGGCGGCCATCCTTTCGAGCAGCTCGGACTTCTCCGGCGAGGCGAGGACCCTGAGCTTGGCGCCGCCGTTCTCGTCGCAGGCGTGCTGCCGGTCCGGTCGCGGCGCGGCGTCCGTCCCGACCCCGACGAGGATCACCCGCAGCGCCACGACGAGCCCGCCGGCCAGGACGGCCACGACGACGAAGCGCCCTAACCGGCGCCTGCGCCGCTGAGTCGGTGTGTACACCCCAGCCTCCCCGTGTCGCTACCTGTCCGACGAATGAGAACCCCGCGGAGTTGCAGCGCGCTTTCGTGGGTGTACGCTGAAATTTGTACTGACTGGTCAGTTCAAGAGGTGAGTGTCGTGATTGTCGCCAGAGGGTTGGCGGTGGACGGGGTGTTTCCCGAGGTCACGTTCGAGTCCGGGAAAGGGACTCTGACGGTGGTCGCGGGTCCGGCGGGCAGCGGGCGGACGAGCCTGCTGCTCACGCTGGCCGGCCGGATGAAGCCGACAGGGGGCACGCTCAGCGTCGCCGGGCACACCCGGCCGCGCGCCATCCGCAAGGCCGCCGCGCTGGCGCTGGTCGACGGGGTGACCGACCTCGACCGCTCGCTCACCGTCCGGGAGCACCTGCGTGAGCGGCGGCGTAAGCCGTACACCCTGGCTTTGAAGAGGGCGGGCGTGGTCGCGGACGAGCGCGCGCTCACCCGCGAGCTCGACCGCGAGCAGCGTGTACGGCTCGGCCTGGCCCTTGCCCTTCTCGACGAGCCCCAAGTGATCGTCGCCGACAACGTGGACCTCGGGCTGCCCGACGACCGGCGGCTCGCGGTCTGGCAGGCCCTGCGGGACCTGGCCGCGGCCGGGCACACCGTGGTGGCCTCGGCGGTCGAAGCCCCCGCCCGCGTCGACACCGTGGTGGAGCTGTCATGAAGGCGATGTTGCGCTCCCGGCTGACCAGGGCGGCGCTGGCGGCCGTGGTGGTGCTGCCGCTGCTGTACGCGGGCCTGTACCTGTGGTCGTTCTGGGACCCGCAGGGCAACCTCGACCGGGTGCCGGTGGCGCTGGTCATGGAGGACCGGCCCGCCACCGTGGACGGCAAGACCGTCGACGCCGGGAAGGAACTGGCCGACGAACTGGCCGGGCGCGAGGTCTTCGACTGGCGCCGCACGACCGCTCAGGAGGCGGCCGACGGCGTCAACGACGGCAGCTTCTACCTGTCGCTGACGATCCCGCGCGACTTCAGCGCCAACCTCGCCTCGCCCTCCGACGACAAGGGCACGCCGTCTCCCGCCCAGCTCGGGCTGCGGGTGGACACCGGGCGCAGCTACATCGTCGGCACCATCTCCGACGCGGTCTTCAACGAGGTGCGCTCGGCCGCCGCGCGCACCGCCGTACGCGACTACTTCGACAAGGTCTTCGTCTCCATCGGCGACATCCACGACAAGACCACCGAGGCCGCCGACGGCGCGGGCGAGCTCCACGACGGCACGGTCAAGGCCGGTGACGGCGTCTCCCAGCTCAACACCGGCCTCGGCAGCGCCGAGGACGGCGCCAAGCAGCTCTCGGTGGGACTCAGCAGCGCCAACACCGCCACCGGCAAGCTCCAGAACGGCTCCGCCAAGGTCACCCAGGGCATCGGCAAGGCCACGGGCGCGATGGGCAAGCTCAAGAAGGGCCTGGACGAGCTGGGCGACGGCGCGGGGAAGCTGGCCGACGGGAGCCGGCAGGCGTACGAGCAGGTGCACGCGCAGCGTGGCACGGTCAACCAGCTCGCCGACACGTACGTGCCGGTGCTCAACGAGTACGGGCCCATGGTGGCCGAGTCGGCCAACGCGGTCGCCGACGCCGCCGACCAGCTCGCTGACGGCCTGGAAGGGCTGGCCGGACGCGCCGGCGGCAACGCCCAGGAGGCCGCCTCCCAGGCGCGGGCCGCCCTCGACCTGCTGGACGGCGATTCCGACCCACAGCTGCGCGGTCTGCTCAGGAGCACGGCGAACGCGGCGGAGCGCGCCGCCGAGCAGGCGGGGCAGCTCCAGGAACGCCTCGGCGGCACCTCGACCCTGCCGGAACGCGCCCGCGAGCTGGCCGGGAACGCGCGCAAGATCGCCGCCCTGGCCCCCGAACTCGGCCCCAAGCTCGACCGGGTCAGGGAGCAGGTCAACGCGCTCGACGCGGGCCTGGCCAAGCTGGCCGACGGCGCGGCGAAGCTGGACACGGGCGCCACCAAGGCCAGGCAGGGCGTCACCAAGCTCCACACCGCCGCCACCAAGCTCCAGGACGGCTCCCAGCAGGTCACCGACGGGATCGGCAAGCTCGGCGGCGGGCTGGTCAAGCTCGGCGACGGCGCCACCCAGCTGCACTCGGGCGTCGGCAAGCTGCACGACGGCGCGGGCAAGGTCGACGACGGCATGACCAAGCTGACCAAGGGCTCGGAAGACCTGGCCGACGGCCTCGGCGACGGCGCCGAGAAGATCCCCGACTACTCCGAGCAGCAGCGCGAGTCCCGCACCGACGTCATGAGCGATCCGGTGCGGCTGGCCAAGACGGTCGACAACGAGGTGCCGAACTACGGCACCGGATTCGCCCCGTTCTTCCTGCCCCTGGCGCTGTGGGTGGGCGCGATGATCGCGTTCATGGTGCTGAAGCCGCTCAACCAGCGGCTGCTGGCCGGCGCCTCGGGCCCGCTGCGGATCGTCATGGCCGGCTGGCTGCCCGCTCTCGCGCTGGGCGCGGCCCAGGTGGGCGTGCTGCTGGCGGTGCTGAGGTTCGCCCTCGGCCTGGAGGCGGCGCACTGGGCGGGCGTGGCCGGGCTGCTGCTGCTGACCGCGGCGGCGTTCATGGCGATCGTCCAGGCGGTCAACGCGCTGCTCGGCGCGCCCGGCCGGGTGGCGGCGCTGGCGCTGCTCATGCTGCAGCTGACCTCGGCGGCGGGCACGTACCCGATCGAGACCTCGCCCGGGTTCTTCCAGACGATCTCGCCGTGGCTGCCGATGAGCTGGGTGGTCTCGGCGCTGCGCCGGCTCATCAGCGGCGGCGATCTGACCGTGGTGTGGCAGGCTTGCGGGGTGTTGTCAGCATTCCTCCTGCTCGCGCTCGCGCTGACCGCGCTCGCCGTGGAGCGCAGCCGCGTCTGGTCCGTGAAGCGCCTGCACCCGGAGCTGTCGCTGTGAGTCGCGCCGACACCCGCATGAAGGTGTTCGGCGCGGCCGTCGCGCTGATCGCCGAGCAGGGCTACTCGGCCACGACGGTCGACGCGATCGCCGAGCGGGCCGGGGTGGCCAAGGGCACCGTGTTCTACAACTTCGGCAGCAAGGAAGGGCTGTTCGGCGCCCTGCTGGAGCACTCGATCGGCAAGCTGGCCGAGGCGCTGTCGGAGGCGGCGGTGGGCGCGAGCGCGCTGGAGCGCCTGGACGCGGTGGTGCTCGGGCAACTGCGCTTCTTCGAGCAGTACGGCCCGTTCGCCCGGGTCCTGCTGGCCGAGATGTGGCGTACCGCCTGGCAGGAGGCCGTGGCCCAGCTGCGCGCGCGGGCGCTCGGCGTCTACGCCGAGGTGCTGCGCCAGGCGGCCGACGGCGGCGAGGTCCGTGCCGACCTCGACGTGGAGACGGCGGCCACGGCCATCTTCGGCATGGTGCTGACGGTCTCGATCGAACGCCGGGTCATGCACCCGGATCGTCCGCTGGAGGAGACGCACGCGACGCTGGTCGAGCTTCTGCACGGCAGGGTGCGGTAACCGGGACGTGTAATATCCCGATTATGCGGATCGGTGAAGGAGTGGAGTGGGGGCTGCACTGCTGCCTCACGCTCGCGTGGCTCGGTGAGCAGCCGGTGTCGACGGCCAAGTTCGCGACGTTGTTCGAACTGCCGCCGGCGTACCTGAAGAAGAGGCTTCAGGCGCTGGTCAGGGCCGGTGTCCTCACCTCGGCGCCGGGGGCCAAGGGGGGATTCCTGCTGGCCAGGGCGCCCGAGCGGATCACGCTGATGGACGTCGTGACCGCGCTCGAAGGGCCGGACGAGGCGTTCCGCTGCACCGAGATCCGGCAGCGCGGGGTGGAGCCGTCCCCGGAGTTCGCCCGGCCGTGCGGGGTGGCCACCGCCATGCGACGGGCGGAGCTGGCCTGGCGGCGAGAGCTGGCGGGGCAGACCGTGGCCGACCTCGTGGCCACGGCGCCGCCGGGCGCGGCGGCCCGGATGCGTCAGCGGTACGCACGTCTGTAGTTTTTCGTGAGGAGAATAGGGATGTCTACTATCCCGATTAGAAGCTGGGTGCTGGCGCTCGGGACGTTCGCGGTCGGGACCGACGCCTTCGTGGTGGCCGGGTTCCTGCCGGAGATGGCCGCCGACCTCGGGGTGTCCGAGGCCGCGGCGGGGCAGTCGGTGACCGTGTTCGCCGTCGCCTACGCGCTGGGCTCACCGGTGCTGGCCACGCTGACGGCCCGGGTGCCGCGGCGCAGGCTGCTGGTGGCCGCGCTGGCCGTGCTCGGGCTGGCGAACCTGGGGTCGGCGCTGTCGTCCGATCTGGGCGTGCTGATGGTGACGCGGGTGGTGGCCGCGCTGGGCGCCGCCGCGTACACGCCGAACGCGGGCGCCGCGGCGGCCGCCCTGTCCGCGCCGCGACACCGGGCACGGGCGTTGAGCGTGGTGGTGGGCGGGCTGACGATCGCCACGGCGCTCGGTGTCCCGCTGGGCAGCCTGGCCGCGCAGCAGCTCAGCTGGCGTGGCGCGCTCGCGCTGGTGGCCGTGCTCGCGCTGGCCGCCGCGCCCGCGGTCCGCGCCGTGCTGCCCGAGCTGCCCGGCAACCCGCGCGTGCCGCTGCGCGAGCGGCTGGCGGTGCTGCGCCGCCCCGCCGTCGTGCGTGTGCTACCGCTGACCGTGCTGGGGATGGGGGCGGCGTACACGGCCTACGCCTACAGCGTCCCCGCGCTGGCGGGCGTCGGGGTGGGGGCGGTCGGGCCGATGCTCTTCCTGTACGGCGCGGGCGCCGTGGCGGGCAACCTGCTGTCCGGCTACGCCACCGACCGGTGGGGCGCCCGCCATGTCCTGGCCGCCGGATACACGGTCATGGCGCTCACCATGGCCGCCCTGGCCTGGCTGGCCGCGTCGGGCGCGCGGCTGCCGGTGCTGGTGGGCGTCCTGATGGCGGCGTGGGGCGCGAGCAGCTGGTGCCAGACCCCGCCACAGCAGCACCGCCTCATCGCCGCCGCGCCGGCGGAGGCCGCGCTCCTGGTCTCCCTCAACTCCTCGGCGATCTACTCCGGCATCGGGCTCGGCACCGTACTCGGCGGCCTGGCCCTCAGCGCCGGAACCCTCTGGATGTACGGCGCCGCCGCCCTGCTCGCCACCCTCTCCCTGGCCTACACGGCGCAGCATGCCGATACGGAGATGTCGTCTTGACGGCTGCGGGCACGCGCGGGAAGTGTGGAGTGCCGCCGACCGAGGGGATGGGCCGGCATGTACAGGGAACCGATTCAACGCCAGGTCACGCGGCCGCGGAGCAAGCCGGCCGAGCAGGAGAACGAGCAGCCCAAGCAGGACCTTCCACGCCTCGAAGCCGCGCCCTCCGGAAAAGGCGTCCTGCGCCGGCCCTTCGCAGAGCCGCCGCCGCCCGACCCGCTCCCGCGGCTGCGTGCGGCCGTGCGCGAGGTGGAGAAGCAGCCACCGGCGCCACGCAGAACCGAACAGGCACAGCGGCTTCTGACCGAGGTGAAAGGCCTGGCGAAGGAGGCCCGGCCGGCGCGGCGGCGGCGCCCGTCCTGGCCCGCGCCTCAGGACGAGCTGTCCAGCCTGAAAGGGCGGCTTGAGGCCGTCATCACCCCGCCGGCGTCGCCGTACGCGGAGAAGGAACTGACCGTCGGGCGGCAGGACGCGGGCGGCGTCACCGTCGAGGAGACCGTGCTGGACGGACGGACCCGCAGAGTGGACATCGGGGGATCCTGCGGCATCGTGATCGGCGACAGGAACCGGCAGAACAATCACTTCCACTACGAGGTCGCCGACCGCCCGGTCTCGCTGCCGGAACTGCTCACCGCGACCCCCGCCCACAAGCGCGCGCTCGCCAACCTCATCAAAGACCCCACGGACGCCCGCTCCACACGCGCCATGAGTGCGCTCCTCGAACGGCAGGCCGACCGGCTCCTGTCCGGCAAACGCGCCGTCAGCACCAGGTCGGAACCCAAACGAGCCCGCCTGACAGGCGTGCTCGGTCCCAGCGGCGACATCGTGGTGCACCGGTCGCGAGGTGTCGTGATCGGCCGCGGCAACGTCCAGAACAACCATTTCCACTACCGCCTCGAACGGCCGGACGCGCTGCTGGCCAGATCCCTGGCCCAGAACTCGGCCGCGCTGCAGCGCATCGCCAAGGTCTACGGCAGGCCGGGCGACCGGAGCGCCGACCGGGACCTGGGCGCGATGCTGGCCAAACTCATCACCGCGAAGAAGCACGTGGAGCGGATCGCCCGCGAGCCCGGCGCACCGGTCGAGCGCATCTACCGCGCGAGCGGGATCACGATAGGCACGGGCAACGTGCGCACCGACACGGTCCACGCCGCGCCACCCGACGGCCGGGGAGCGGTGACGGTCTGGGATCAGTCCGTGCCGAACGTCGCCAGCAGTGAGGGCACCAGGTCGTCGGGCCCGGAGCGCCATTCGTCGGTCTCCCGCAATCTGAGCAGGGACAGGTGAGAGCCGTCGCGTAGGACGCCGATGGCCAGGTGAGCCAGGCGCCACCGGACGTCCATGCCGCGGGGCCGCCTGGCCAGGCTGGTCCTCATGACCATCTCGGCGATCAGCACACAGCCGAGCACATCGTCCGGCCAGGTCACCTTGGTCAGTACCGTCTTGAGGTCACCCCCGGGCAGCGGGGTGAGCGGGATCGCCAGGAGGGCGTCCGGTGGCAGGTCCGTCAGTTCGTCCAGGGGGTAGGCGGTGTTGAGATAGGTGTCGCGGTCGGTCAGGGCATACAGGCGGCGCCCGCCGTTCCACCCCTCGGCGTCGGCGTCGCGCTCGGCGGCCATCACCGCTGCCGCCAGTGCGTCGTGACCTGCCATGCCGGGATCATCCCGCCGGACGGGCGCGAGGGATAGCCCCTGGCCGGTCAGAGGTAGGACTCCAGGCGGTCGGCCAGGTCCTTGGGGCGCGACAGCATGGGGGAGTGGCCGCCGTCCATCTCGTCGGGGACGACGCCCAGCCGTTCGCGCGCCATCCGGCGCATGAACGCGGCCTCGAACCACCGGTCCTCCCGGCACAGCAGGAACCGGGTCGGCACGTCCGGCCAGGCGGCCCGACCGCCCGCACCACCGTGCGAAAGTGGCCATGTGCCCCATCCTGGCAGGCGGTCACAGCGCGTTCAGCAGCATCTGGACGAAGACCAGGTTCGTCACCACGTGGATGAACACCGGCACCCACAGGTTGCGGTAGCGCGACCACAGGTATCCGGTCAGCAGCCCGAACACCCCCTGGAAGGCGATGATCGTGGCGATGCCGAGCAGCGGGTCGTCGGGCTTGATCCGGGAGGTGTGCATGAACGCGAACAGCAACGAGGAGGCCATGATCGCCGGCCACCTGCCGAACAGCACCTCCAGGCGGGTCTGCAGCCACGCCCGGTAGAAGAACTCCTCCAGTACGCTCGCCGTCAGCAGCGTGAGCAGGGACAGCACCACGAGCGTGACCATGTCCGGCAGCTCACCGTGCGGCGGCGGCGCCAGCGGCCCGATCTGCGACAGCACGAACCAGGCCACCACGGCGGGCAGTGGCGCCAGCCACGTCACCGGCTTCGGGATCGCCCTGGCCTTGGGCTCGCCGCCCCGGATCAGCCGGAAGGCCACGAGCGGGATGACCAGCAGGAAGACGATCTTCGCGACGTGGTAGAGAAGCCCCTGGGCGAACGGCGCGGCGATCGCCATGAGGACGGCGGCGCCCACCAGAACCTGGGTCTCCCTGACCAGCCGGGCGCGGGGCAACTCAAGCAAGGGCAGCGACGGCTCGGTCTTCGGTGACACCAGCATCGCCAGCACGATCGCGGCCAGCGCGGGCACGAAGGCGGACCACAGGGAGATGCCGGGCGCGCCGGCGCCGGACGACGGAACGATCTCGGTGTGGCCGGTCAGCACCAGCCAGCCGTACGCCAGGACGAAGAGGGCGCCGCCCGCCACCGCGAAGGCGAGGCGAGAACGTGACGTCTGGGACACCGTGGAGCGCATGGGAACCATCATCGCGGGATTCAGTCAGCCTGACATTCCTCCAAAAGCAGGATGCCCTAGCCTGCTGGTGATGATCTCCAACTGAAAGGTGTCACGTGAAGAGAGCCCTGCCCGCCGTCGTCGCCGCAGTGAGCCTCGTCGCGCTCCTCGCCCCGCCCGCCGCCGCGGCGGACACCTACAAGAACTACGCCGACCTGGCCGCGCACGAGCGCGAGGGGACGGACTACCGGCGGATCCAGCGATTCCCGAGCGGGGCCAAGGTGGCGCACATCGCCATCCACGGCGGCGCGATCGAGTCGCCCACCACCCAGCTGGCCGACCACGCCGCCGGCTCCAGGTACGCCTTCTACTCCTTCGTCGGCCTCAAGCCCGACGGCAACAGCAAGCTCCACATCACCTCGACCCGCTTCGACGAGCCGCGCGCGCTCAAGCTGGTCGGCGCGGTCGGCACCACCGTCTCCTGGCACGCCGCCGCGGGCGACAAGGTCACCACGTACGTGGGCGGCCGGGACAAGGCGCTGATCAAGAAGGTGAGCGGCGCGCTGCGGGCGGCCGGGTTCCGCGTGGCGGCCGAGGTGCCCCAGGAGATCGGCGGCGACGATCCCCGCAACATCGCCAACCGCAACCGGCGCGGGATGGGCGTGCAGCTGGAGATCAGCAGGGGGCAGCGGGAGCGGTTCTTCGAGGGCGGGAAGCTGGCCAGGGCCTGGGTCGAGGACCCCGCGCACCGGACCAAGGACTTCTACTCCTACGTCGCGGCCGTCAACCGCGCGCTGCGATAGAGGTGCTACAGAGCCGAAGGGCCCGCCCCCCGGAAGGGGAGCGGGCCCCTGACGGCTAGACGCCGAGAGCGGAGGGCAGGCTCAGCTCGTGGAGGAACAGGGCCTCCGTCGTGGCGATGCGGCGCAGCTCCTCCAGGTCCACCCGCTCGTTCGGGGCGTGGATGGCCGCGTCCTCGTCCTCCGCGCCGAACAGCAGGATCTCCGCCGCGGGGAACTGCTTGAGCAGCGTGTTCACCAGCGGGATCGAGCCGCCGGCGCCCACGTCGCGGGGCGGGCGGCCGAAGGCGCGGTCCATGGCGCGGTTGAGCGCGGAGCGGGCCTTGCCGCCCGAGTCGGCCTGGAAGCCGGAGCCCACCGTGAAGTCGGTGAAGCCGACCTGCGCGCCCCACGGAGTCGCCTGGCGCAGGAAGTCGACGACCGCGTCCACGGTCGTCTTGGGGTCGGCGGCCGGCGGGATCCGGACCGTGACGCGCGCCCTGGCCGCCGGCTGGACGGCGTTGACCGCGCCCGACACCGACGGGACGTCCAGACCGGTGACGGTGATCGCGTACGACGACCAGAGGCGGTCGGCCAGGCTGCCCGAGCCGACCAGGCTCACGTGGTCCAGGACGCCGGCGGTCTGGCGGAACTCGTCCTCCGACGGCCCCTGGCCCAGGAACGTGCCACGCGGCAGACCCGGGACGCGGATGTCGCCGTTGTCGTCGTGCAAGGTGGTCAGCATGCGCATCAGCGCCGAGAGCGCGTCGGGCGCCGCGCCGCCGAACGAGCCGCTGTGGACGGCCTCCTTCAGCGTCCGCACCTCGATGGTGAAGGCGGCCATGCCGCGCAGCGACGTGGTCACCGACGGGTCGCCGATCTTCGGGTTGCCGGTGTCGGCCACCACGATGGCATCGGCGCGCAGCAGGTCGGGGTTGCGCTCGACGAAGGCCTCGAGGCGCTCGCCGGCGTACTCCTCCTGGCCCTCGATGATGACCTTGATGCCCACGGGGAACTGGCCCTGGAAGGCGCGCAGCGCCAGGACATGGCTGATGATGCCGGACTTGTCGTCGGCGGTGCCCCTGCCGAACAGCTGGCCGTTGATGAGCGTCGGCTCGAACGGCGGGGTACGCCACGCCGCCGGGTCACCTGCGGGCTGCACGTCGTAGTGCGCGTACAACAGGACGGTGGGGGCGCCGGGAGGCGCGGGGGCCTCGCCGTACACCGCGGGGAAGCTTCCCTCGACCGCGATCTGCTGGACGTGCGGGAGGCCGGCGGAGCGTAGCAGTTCCTCGGTTACGGCAGCCGCGGCGTGAACCGGCTCTGCGGGGTGCCCGGGAAAGGCCACGGAGGGGATGGCGGCGAGGCGCTTGAGTTCCTCGACGGCCTGCGGCATCGCGGCGGCGACGGCGCTCTCGATCTGGTCAGGAGTCACGGGACGGTCCCCCGGGTCGGTCTAACAGTACAACTCATTGGATCACAGAAGGTTCCACAGGGTGGAAACCGACCAAGCTAATCTACCTGCGGATTTCGTTGCCGTTACATATAGGTTCTACGGATCTCGGTTTTCTTGCATATTGGTGCGACGCTTTCACTTGGCAATACCCCAGGTGAAAGGGCAGACTGTTGGGAGCTCAGACACGAGGGAAGATAACCATGACGCAGCCGGAATCCGACATCCTCAAGGCCGCGCAAGACAACCTGTGGCTGCACTTCACCAGGCACAGCGCCTACGAGCAGAACGAGATCCCCACCATCGTGCGCGGTGAGGGCTCGTACATCTACGACATCCACGGCAAGCGCTACCTCGACGGTCTCGCGGGGCTCTTCGTCGTCCAGGCCGGGCACGGGCGCGGCGAACTGGCGGAGGCGGCCGCCAAGCAGGCCCAGGAGCTGGCCTTCTTCCCGCTGTGGTCCTACGCGCACCCCAAGGCGATCGAGCTGGCCGCGCGCCTGGCCGAGCACACGCCGGGCGAGCTCAACCGCGTCTTCTTCACCACCGGCGGCGGCGAGGCGGTCGAGACCGCGTGGAAGCTCGCCAAGCAGTACTACAAGCTCGTCGGCAAGCCGCTCAAGCACAAGGTCATCAGCCGCCAGATCGCCTACCACGGCACCCCGCAGGGCGCCCTGTCGATCACCGGCATCCCCGCGTTCAAGCAGATGTTCGAGCCGCTGGTACCCGGCTCGATCCGGGTCCCCAACACGAACCACTACCGCGCCGAGGAGATCTCCGGCGTCGCCGGGATGACGGCTGAGGAGTACGGCCGCTGGGCCGCCGACCGCGTCGCCCAGGCCATCGAGATGGAAGGCCCGGACACCGTGGCCGCCGTCTTCGCCGAGCCGGTGCAGAACGCGGGCGGCTGTTTCCCGCCCCCACCCGGCTACTTCCAGCGCCTGCGCGAGATCTGCGACGAGTACGACGTGCTGCTCGTCTCCGACGAGGTCATCTGCGCCTTCGGCCGGCTCGGCAC
The DNA here is from genome assembly GCF_044457485.1 of Nonomuraea sp. NPDC050540. Taxonomy (NCBI): domain Bacteria; kingdom Bacillati; phylum Actinomycetota; class Actinomycetes; order Streptosporangiales; family Streptosporangiaceae; genus Nonomuraea; species Nonomuraea sp. NPDC050540. Next base: position 75,561 of record NZ_JBITHA010000009.1, on the reverse strand, counting down.
GATGTTCGGCGGCCAGAAGTTCGACTACGTGCCCGACATCATCACCTGCGCCAAGGGCATGACCAGCGGCTACTCGCCGATCGGCGCGATGATCGCGCACGAGCGGCTGTTCGAGCCGTTCAAGAGCGGCGACACGATGTTCGCCCACGGCTACACCTTCGGCGGCCACCCGGTCAGCGCCGCCGTCGCCCTCGCCAACCTCGACATCTTCGAGCGCGAGGACCTGCTCGGCCACGTGACCCGCAACGAGCCCGTCTTCCGCGGCAAGCTCGAAAGCCTGAAGGACCTGCCGATCGTCGGCGACGTCCGCGGCGCCGGGTACTTCTGGGGCATCGAGCTGGTCAAGGACAAGGACACCAAGGAGACCTTCGACGCGGACGAGTCCGAGCGGCTGATTCGCGGCTACCTGTCGCACGCGCTCTACGACGCCGGCCTCTACTGCCGCGCCGACGACCGGGGCGACCCCGTGATCCAGCTCGCGCCGCCGCTGATCGCGGGTGAGAAGGAGTTCGACGAGATCGAGTCGATCCTGCGCTCCGTCCTCACCGAGGCGTGGAAACGCCTCTGACACCCTCCGTCCGGCACAGCGTGGTGCCGGAGAACGAAAGGAACGACCCATGAAGATCGGCGTGCCTGCCGAGGTCAAGAACCACGAGTATCGCGTCGCCGCCACCCCCGCAGGAGTTCACGAACTCACCCGCGGTGGCCACGAGGTTTTCGTCCAGCGTGGTGCCGGACTCGGCTCGTCCATCACCGACGAGGAGTTCCTCGGCGCGGGCGCGAAGATCCTCGACACGGCCGACGCCGTGTGGGGCGAGGCGGACATGGTGCTCAAGGTCAAGGAGCCCATCGCCCAGGAGTACCACCGCATGCGCGAGGGCCAGGTGCTGTTCACCTACCTCCACCTCGCCGCGGGCAGGGAGTGTGCCCAGGCCCTCCTGGACAACAAGGTCACCGGCATCGCGTACGAGACCGTCCAGGTGGGCAACGCCCTTCCGCTGCTCGCCCCGATGTCGGAGGTGGCCGGTCGGCTGGCTCCGCAGGTCGGCGCGTACAACCTGATGCGGTTCAACGGCGGGCGCGGCGTGCTGCCGGGCGGCGTGCCCGGCGTCTCGCCCGCCAAGATCGTCGTGATCGGCGGCGGCGTGTCCGGCCTCAACGCGGCGCAGATCGCCGTCGGCATGGGCGCCGACGTCACCGTCCTCGACACCAACGTCGACCGCCTGCGCTTCATCGACGCCATCTACCAGGGCCGGCTCAAGACCCTGGTCTCCACCTCCTACGCCATCGAGCGCGAGGTCTTGCAGGCCGACCTGGTGATCGGCGCGGTCCTCATCCCCGGCGCCAAGGCCCCGACGCTCATCTCCAACGAGCTCGTGTCGCGCATGAAGCCGGGCTCCGTGCTCGTCGACATCGCCATCGACCAGGGCGGCTGCTTCGAGGACTCCCGCCCGACCACGCACGCCGAGCCGACCTACATGGTGCACGACTCGGTGTTCTACTGCGTGGCGAACATGCCGGGCTCGGTGGCCAACACCTCCACCTACGCGCTGACCAACGCGACCCTGCCGTACGCGGTCAAACTGGCCAACCGGGGGTGGAAGGAAGCCCTCCAGAGCGATCCGGCCCTCGCCCTCGGCCTCAACACCCACAACGGCGCCCTCACCAACGCTCCCGTCGGCGTCGCGCTCGGCATCCCGTCTGTTCCTCTCGCCGAGGTTCTCGCCGCGTAGTTCCTTCTGGTACGGCAGGCCCGGTTGCCCCCACCCCCCGCACGGGGTCGGGGGCATTCCAGGGGAACGGCAGGCAGGCCGCGCGTGGCGGGCCACCGCAACGCGCGCACCGCCGGCCGGCCCCTTCGGCATCCACCGGCCACCGGCTGTCCGCGTGTTGCCGGCCGGGGTTCGCTCGGCACCGGTCGTCCGGCGCCTACCGGCCGTCTCTGCCCGCGTGTTGCCGACCGGGGTTCGCCTGCCATGGACGGCTGGTCGCGGTGTGCCGCCCGTTGTCAACCGGGTTCTTCGGGGGTTTGGTGGGTGGGGTCTTCTGGGGTCTGGCCGAGGATGTCGTCAGGGGTGAGCTGTTCGCGGGCCGTCGTCACCGCCCACCGGTGGCCGAACGGGTCCCGGATGACCCCGTACTTCTCCCCCCAGAACGCCTCCTGCACCGGCATCTCCGAGGCGGCGCCCGCGTCGAGGGCCCGCCGTTCGACCTCATCGGGGTCGTCGACCTCCAGCAGGATCAGCACCGGACTGCCGCCCACCGTCGGCGGCGCCAGCGCGCCCAGTTCGGGCGTCTCCTCGCTCACCAGCAGCCGCCCGTCGCCGACCTGCAGCTCGACGAAGAGGATCGCCCCGTTGGGCAGCGTGTTCCTGAACACCTCGACCGCCCCGAACGCGGCCTTGTAGAACGTGATCGCGCTCTCGGTGTCGAGCACGAACAGATGCGGGCTCAGCCCCTGCGGCCTCATCGTCGTCACGTGACCAGTCCAGCCTCTCGTGCGGCCGTCACCATGCGGGCCATGAGCTCGGCCTCGGCGCGCGCGGCCGCCTCGCCCGCCTGGGTCAGCCGGTAGTAGCGGCGCCGGGCGTCGTGGGGGGCTGCCGGATCGCCTTCTTCCGTCTCTTCCACCAGTCCGTCGGCCAGCAGCCTGCTGATGGTCCGGTAGAGGGTGCCCGGACCCAGTTTGACCGCTCCGCCGCTGACGTGCTCGACGAACCGCATGATCGCGTAGCCGTGGGCGGGTTCGCCGGCCAATGCCAGGAGCACGTGGAACCCGGCGGTGGTGAGCATGCTTGACACCATAGCACCACAGTGGTTATATCCGAACTGGATATAACCAAGGAGAGCATAATGACGATCAACGTCAACAAGGTCACGCTCTACGTCCAGGACCAGGCCGCCGCCCTCGACTTCTGGACCCGGAAAGTCGGCTTCGAGGTCACCACCGACCAGCCGTACGGCCCCGACACCCGCTGGATCGAGGTCTCCCCACCCGGCGGCGGCGTCGGCCTCGTCCTGTTCAAGGCCGGCCCCGGCTGGCCGACGCTCAGCCAGGACCAGCCGAACTACGTGTTGTTCGACACCGAGGACATCGTCAAGACCCACGAGAGCCTGGCCGCCAGAGGCGTGACGTTCGACGCCCCGCCCAAGGAGGAGCCCTGGGGCTGGTCCGCCGTCTTCCTCGACAATGAAGGCCACCGCTTCCACCTCAGCCAGCGATGACCGCTTCCATCCGGTTCCCGTTGCGGCTGCTGGTGCTGCCCGCTCGGGTTCGGGCCGACCTTCCGTTACGGCTCCGCCCCGCCCACCCGCCCCGCCGGCATGGGCGCGCGGCTGTCGAGCGATGGTCGTGAAGGCTCACGGGGTCCTCGCCGCGACAACTCCGCTCCGGGCCGGATATCGCGAAGCCGGCATGCCGAACCTTCGTGAAAGGGCTTGGCTACAGGGGACCGTAGAACAGGCGGAGCCCGGTTCTGGCGTCGAGGACGGGGCGGTCGCCCAGAGGGGTGCGTAGTTCGACCGGGCGCTTCTCGATCGACGCCCATCCGGAGCACGCCGGCCCGTACGGCTGGACACGCGGCTCGACCACGACCGCGTCCGGTTCCTCGCGGACGTTCATCCCCAGCAGGCGGCCGCATTTCAGGTGGATGAGGTGGATCGTCAGCGCGCCGTCCGGCGCCTCCTCGAAGCTGCCGTCGAACGGTGTCGTCGGCCCGAGACCGGGCGGCATCGGGTCGACCGCCGCGTCGGCCACCGCCACCCGCCGGATCGGTCCCGGCAGCCCGTCCACGTCGAAGCGCCAGGCCGGCGCCTCGGCCGGGCCCCGGTGCGTGCGCACGGTGACCGTCTCCATGGTCACCCGGGTCACCTTCGCCTTCTCGCATTTGGCAGGGTCGCCACCGGTCTCCTCGCTTCGCCGTTCCCGCTCCTCCTCGGTGATCCCGCCCTGGCACACCGGGTTCACCGACGGCCTGCCGGGAATCTCCCGTGGGTTGGCCACCTGGTAGGCGGCGATGTCGGCCGGGACGAGCGGCACCTCCAGCGTGCGGCCGTCGGCCCAGCGGACCGTCCCCGTCGCCGGGCTGGTCACGGTGGGCTTGTCGTAGACCAGGCCGAGATCAGGGTTTCCGAACCTGGCCGCGGCGACCTCGGGTGACATGATCGTCAAGTCCTGGCGCGGGTTGAAGCCGGACTGCCACACCGCTCCCGGACCCGCTCGCCAGCTCATCAGTGCCCGTTCCGCCCGTCCCTCGAAGGACGCCGACGGCCCCGCCTCGTTCCGTGCGCCCGGTACCACCGCGGCCAAAAGCACCAGGATCACGAAATATCTGATCATCAATCCCACCTAAGATCACAAGCTCACCCTCCCTATGACGCGCCACACCCGTCTCCGGGCTCACAACCGGGGGTGATCACCTGATGATCTGTGCGCCCGCCCAAGCGATCTGTGCGCCCGCTCAGGCGGCGGGGTCAGCGCAGGCCGAGACGGGTGCGCAGGTCGCGGGCCGTGGCCAGCACGTGGGTGACCTCGCCGGGGCTCGGCCACGGGGCGGAGCCGGGGCGGATCAGGGTGGTGCGGATCGAGGCCAGGTGGTCGATGGCGCCCGCGTGCAGGCCGCTGCGTTCGACCAGCCAGACCACCACGTCGGCGTGGTCTCGCAGCGGACGGGTGACGAGGTCCCAGGTGCCGAGGATCTCCGTCAGCTCGGGCACGCTCAGTGGAACCCCGCTGCGCCGGCCGGTGGCGGCGGCGGCGAGTTCGGCGCGGGCGTGGAGTTCGGGCTCGGCCAGGCGGTCCCAGGTGGGCTGGGGCGGGTCGGCGAGCCACTGCTCGGCCTCGTGGTTGTGGCCGGCCGCCGACAGCAGGCCGCCGAGCTCCATCGCCGCCCTGTGGTGCCCGGACAGCGCGGCCTGGCGGAACCAGTGCTGGCCTCCGGCCAGGTCGCCGAACTCGGCGATCAGCAGCAGGCCGAAGTTGAAGGCCGACTCGGCGTCGCCGCTGGCCGCCGCGCGGCCGAACCAGTGGCTCGCGGCCGGCGAGTCGCTGAGCTCGACGCAGACGAACCCGGCCATCCGCTGGTCCTCCAGCCGCCCCGCGTTGGCGGCGCGCTCGAACCACGCGCGGGCCGTGCGCAGGTCGCGCCGGGACAGGGCGATGCCGCCGAGCTGGGAGGCGGCGCCGGGGTGCTCGCTCTTGGCGGCGAGCCGGTAGTAGGCCTCGGCGCCCTCGGGGTCACGGCTGGCCTGCAGGAACAGGCCGAGGTGGTAGGCGGCCTCGGCGTGGCCGCCGCGCGCGGAGAACTCCCACCACTGGACGGTCTCCTCGTCCTCGCCCGCCGAGTAGGCGAGGAAGCCGAGGTCGTGGCCGGAGGCGACGTCGCCGTCCACGGCGGCTCTGCGGTGCCAGTCGCGGGCCGCGGCCTGCTCGCCGGCGTCCTCGCAGAGCAGCGCGAGCCGGCGGGCGGCGGTGCGGGAACCGGCGCGGGCTGCCTTGTCGTACCAGGCCTTGGCGCCGGGCAGGTCGCCGCGCTGCTCCAGCAGGAGCGTGGCGAGGTTGAGCGCGGCCTCGGCGTCGCCGGTGCCCGCGGCCAGCTCGTACCAGGACACGGCCTCCTCCAGGCTGCCGTGCTTCTCGTGCCAGACGCCCAGGTTGTAGGCGCTGTCGATGTTGCCGGCCGCCGCGGCGCGCTCCCACCAGTGCCGCGCCGCCGAGCGGTCGCCGCGCTGGGCGTAGAGCTTGCCCAGGCGATGGGCCGCCTGCGGGTCGCCTGACTGGGCTTCCGCGATCAGCTCGGGTTCGTCTCCGGTACGGGGCGCCGGAACGGCCGCCTCCGCCACCTCTCCTTGCCACCACGCCATCCACTCAGCGTGACATGTAATCAAGCGACTGCGGAATGTAATCGCGGAGCTGGTGCTCTAGGAGAAGCGAATGAAACCGGTGTACATGCCCATGGAGCAGACGTATCGCAGGGTGCTGGGGAGCTGGGGCGGGAGCCGTACCGTGGCGGGGAGGGTGTGGTCGCGGCCGGCGAGCGTCACCGTGCGGGTGCATCCTTGGTCGGCCAGGTGGAAGGTGACCTCCACGGGTACGCCCGCGCGGGCCTCGACCATCGCGGGACGGTAGCCGTCGCGCATGGCCCAGATGTCCACTTTCTGTTCGCCGCGTGCGGTCAGGGCCAGGGCGGGTGCGGGGGAGGCGGGCAGCCAGCCGCCGAGGCTGATGCCGGAGCCGATCGTCCAGAGGCCGACGGCGATCGCGGCGGCCCCGGCGAAGGCGGCCAGGCGGGTCCGGGACAGTCGTCGCAGGATGTAGCCGAGCAGGGCGAACGCCGGTGAGGTGCCCACGACGAACCCGGCCATCACCGCCGCCCCCGACAGCGCCGAGCCGGTGGAGACGGCCACCATCTCGGTGCCGAGCGTGACGCCGCACGGCAGCAGGATCGTCGCGGCGCCCATGACCGGCGCGGCGGCCCGGCGCGGGGTGCGGTGCTGCGCGCAGGCCGCGCGCCGCCGGATCAGCCGGACGGCGAAGGCGATCACGACGACCCCGGCCGCGACGAGCAGTCCCGCGCGTGCCTGCGGTGGCAGTTGAACGGCGGAGCCGAGCCAGCCGAGCAGCGTCCCGGCCAGCACGTACGCCGCCAGCCGTCCGGTCAGGAACTGGGCCACCAGCCAGGGCCGGGTCCTGCCGTGGCCGCAGTCCTCGCGGCATCCGCCGCCGGTGAGGCCGACGAGCAGGCCGCCCTGCAGTGCCGTACAGGAAGCGGTCCCCGCCACCAGTCCGGCGGCGAGGCCACTGACGAACAGTGCGCCCGGCCCCATGCTCAGGGTGAGGGGGCCGGGGTGTCGGGCCGCATGGACGCAGCGTAACCCGCGCCTGTCAAATGCGGCCAGTGACACTTCTTTCACTCTGTGGAGCGCTTAGGAACGGAGCACCGACATGCGCTCCATGTACTCGTCGTCGCTCAACTCGCCGCGGGCGTACCGCTCGGCGAGGATCTGCTCGGCCGACGCCGTGGGACTGGCCGCCACCGTACGGCGCGGCCCCCACCGGCCGGTGCGCTTGGCCCAGATGACCAGCCCGACCACGGCCACCCAGAACAGTCCCCAGAAAGCCGGGAAGATCGGAAAAAAGTGTCCATACATGTCGCTCTCCTCCTTCGGTGTCGTACCTCCAGAGTCGACCGAAAACCGGGCAGGCGAATCAGACGCCGGTCGCGCTCCCCTGTACATCGCTGGCCGTATCCCTATACTCCCGCCTTGAGGGGAGTGATAGGGAGTGGATTTCACCGTGAGCCAGGTCGCCGACCTGCTGGATCTGCACGTCAAGACCGTGCGCGGTTACGTCCGCGACGGCCGGCTGAAGGCCGTGAAGGTGGGCAAGCAGTACCGGATCTCCAGGGTGGACCTGGAGTCCTTCACCGGCGCGCCCCTCGCCTCCCGCCCCAGCCAGGACCGCTACGTCGAGGTCTCCACGATCGTCCAAGTGGACGCGGTCGGCCGGCACGACCTGGACCGGCTGAACACCGCCGTCATGGCGACCGCCACCGGGCTGCGGGTCGAGATGGTCTACAACGAGGAGCGCGCCACGCTCAAGGTGATCATCCTGGGCGGCCCCGGCCGCACCGCCGACGTCCTGCGGCTGATCGAGGCGCTGACCTGACCGTTGTCCTCAGAGCCAGCCCGGCTTGACCAGCCCCGACTCGTAGGCGATCACCACGAGCTGCGCGCGGTCCCTGGCGTGCAGCTTCATCATCGCCCGGCTCACGTGCGTCTTCGCCGTGGCCGGTGACATGAACAGCTTGCTCGCGATCTCGTCGTTGGTCATCCCGGTGCCCACCAGCGCCAGCACCTCGCGTTCCCGGTCGGTGAGCTGGTCCAGGCCCTCGGTCGAGACCGGCGCCTTGGCCCGCGTGGCGTACTCGGCGATCAGCCGCCTGGTCACGCTCGGCGACAGCAGCGCCTCGCCGTCGGCCACCACCCGGACCGCCTGGATCAGCTCGGCCGGTTCCGTGTCCTTCACCAGGAAGCCGCTGGCGCCGCCGCGCAGCGCCTCGAAGACGTACTCGTCCAGCTCGAACGTGGTCAAGATGATGATCTTCGGACCCGGCGGCATCTGGCGGGTGGCGGTCAAGCCGTCGGTGCCGGGCATCCGGATGTCCATCAGCACCACGTCGGGAGTGTGCTGGGCGGCCAGCCGTACCGCCTCCGCGCCGTCGGCGGCCTCGGCCACCACGCTCATGTCGGGCTGGGCGTCCAGCAACGCCTTGAACCCCGCGCGCACCAGCGCCTGGTCGTCGGCGAGCAGCAGCTTGATCATGCGTTCTCCTCAGGTAGGGGCAGCCTGGCCTCGACCTGGAAGCCGTTGCCGACCGGGCCGGCGACCAGCGAACCGCCCAGGGCGGCGGCCCGCTCGCGCATGCCCGGGATGCCGTTGCCGCTGCCGTCCTCCGACAGCGGGGCGGGCGAGACGGCGCCCGTGTCGGTGACGCGGACGGTCAGCTCGGCCGTGCCGTACTCCAGCCTGACCGTGACCTTCGCGCCGGGGGCGTGGCGCGTGACGTTGGTGAGCGACTCCTGCACGATCCGGTACGCCGCCCGCTCGACCTGCGCGGGAAGGGGCCGTGATCCCACGCGCTTCAGCGTGACGTCGAGGCCGGAGCGCTCGATGAGGTTGTCCAGATGGTCCAGGCCCGAGGTGGGGGAGCGCGGGGCGCCCTCGCGCAGCACGTTCAGGACCGAGCGCATCTCGCCGAGCACCTCCTTGGAGGCGGTCTTGATCGTGGCCAGCGCCGTCCTGGCCTGGTCGGGCTGGTCGTCGATGAGATGCAGCGCGGTCGAGGCCTGCACGTGGATGAGCGAGATGTTGTGCGCGAGCACGTCGTGCAACTCCTGCGCCATGGTCAGGCGCTCCTCGCTGGCCTGCCGCCTGGCCTCCTCCTCTTCCGCCCTGGCCCGTTCGGCCCGCCGTTCGCGCAGGATCCTGACCAGCTCGGCCACGACCATGAGCAGCATCATCGCCGTGGAGATCCACACGGCGTGGAAGAGGCTGCGATTGCCGATCACCCAGGCGTAGGCCTCGAAGAAGCCGAACATGCCCGCCGCCAGCAGCCAGGCGACCAGCCGCCGGCCGTCGATCACCAGCCAGAACAGCATCACGCCGGGCGTGAAGAAGATCGGCCCGTAGGGATAGCCGCCGGCCAGGTACGCGGCGGTCACGAGCAGCGTGATCACGGTCGTGGCGACGGGGTAGCGGCGGCGCACCAGGATCAGCGCCGGACCGATCAGGAGCAGGGAGTAGGCGTACCAGTCGAGCGCCGCCCGATCGAAGCGCTGCCCCCACTCGGCGCCCTGGCCGATCACCACCTGGGCGACGGCCAGAACGAGCGCCAGATAAGGGTCGAGTCGGGACTTCACGGTCCTACGCTATTTCAGCTCTCTGACCAGCGCATCATCTGGATGTGGCAGGGGGCCCTACCACCGGAGGCGTACCTGGTCCATCGTGGACACCATGCGCCGAGTGATCGTTCCCGCAGCAGCAGTCCTCGTCACGCTCACCACCGCGCCGCCCGCCATGGCTGAGCCCCAGCAGAAGGTCCCGGTCGCCGAGGGGTACGGCGGCGCCGTGTCCACCGTCGACCTCGACGCCAGCAAGGCCGCGGTGGCCGTGCTGAAGAAGGGCGGCAACGCCATGGACGCGGCCGTCGCCGCGGGCGCGGTCCTGGGCGTCACCGAGCCGTACTCCTCCGGGCTGGCCGGAGGCGGCTTCATGGTCTACTACGACGCCTCCCGCCGTAAGGTCTACACGATCGACGGCCGCGAGACCGCGCCGCGCGCCATGACCTCGACCTCGCTCGAAGGCATCCCCTTCGACGAGGGCGTCACCAGCGGCCTGTCGGCCGGCGTGCCGGGCACGGTCGCCCAGTGGGAGACGGCGCTGCGCCGCTTCGGCACCATCAGCCTGAGACAGGCGCTCAAACCCGCCATCGACGTGGCCTCCAAGGGCTTCGTCGTGGACCAGACCTTCCACGACCAGACCGCCGCGAACGCCGCCCGCTTCAAGGACATCGCCTCCACCGCCAAGCTCTACCTCCCGAACGGCGCGCCGCCGCCCGTGGGCACGGTCTTCCGCAACCCCGAACTCGCCGACACCTACCGCGAACTGGGCAGACGCGGCACCGACTGGCTCTACGACGGCCGCCTCGGCCAGGAGATCGTGGCCACCGTCAAGAAGCCGCCGCTCACCCCCGGCACCACGCGCAACGTGCGGCCCGGCCTCATGGAGGTGTCCGACCTGCGCGCCTACCGCGCGCTGATGCGCGAACCGACCCACGTCGAGTACAAGGGCCTTCAGGTGTACGGCATGGCCCCCCCGTCCTCCGGCGGCTCCACGGTCGGCGAGGCGCTCAACATCCTGGAGGCGCTGCCCCGCGTCGGCCTGCACGAGTACCTGGATGCCTCCCGGCTGGCCTTCGCCGACCGGGGCAAGTACGTCGGCGACATCCCCGGCGTCCCCCTGCGCGAACTCCTGTCCGACGGCTTCGCCAAGGAACGTTCGTGCCTGGTCGGCGAACGCGCCATGGCCCACCCGGCGGCCCCCGGCTCGCCCGACGGCTCCTACTCCGACTGCGAGCGGCCCACCGGCACCGCCCCCGACATCGCCGACGAGGGCCCGGAGACCACCCACCTCACGGTCGCCGACAGGTGGGGCAACGTGGTGGCCTACAACCTCACGATCGAGTCCACCGGCGGCAACGGCATCGTCGTGCCCGGCCGCGGCGTCCTGCTCAACAACGAGCTGACCGACTTCACCTTCGGCCCCGCGCCCGGCGACCCGAACCTGCCCGCCCCCGGCAAGCGCCCCCGCTCCTCGATGGCGCCCACGCTGGTGTTCAAGCACGGCAAGCCGGTGCTGGCCGTCGGCTCGCCCGGCGGATCCACGATCATCACGACCGTGCTGCAGATCCTCGTCAACCGCTACGACCTGGGCATGAACCTGCCCGACGCGCTGGCCGCGCCCCGCGCCACCCAGCGCAACACCGCCGCCACCCAGGCCGAGCCCGCCTTCCTCGCCCAGCACGGGGCCGCCCTTGAATCGCGTGGGCACGTGTTCGCGCCGAACCCGGAGATCGGGGCGGCGACCGGACTGGAGTTCCTCGGCCGGGGACGGGTACAGGCGGTCGCCGAGCCCGCGCGGCGCGGCGGCGGCAGCGCGCTGGTGGTGCATCCGTCGCGATGAGCGAATCCGAGAGTGACACGCCTGGGCCGGGGCCCGAGCCTGGGTCTCAGGCTCAGGCTCAGGTGCGGCACGTCGTGGTGTTGATGCTGGAGAACCGGTCGTTCGACCACATGCTCGGCTACCTCGTCCATCCCGACCCCGGGTACGACGGGTTGCGGGGCGGCGGGCCGTACACCAGCCCCGGCTGGGACGGCGGCCCGCCCGTGGCGGCCTCAGCGGACGCGGGGCCGCTCGCCACGATGGACTTCGACCATTCGCACGACGCGGCGATGGAGCAACTCGGCGGCGGCTGGGTCAGCGCGCACGAACGCAAGGCGCGCGGGCTGGCGGAGCCGCGGTTCGGCGGGCTGCTGGGGCCGCTGATCGGGTGGCTGTATCCGAAGTTCGCGAAGAAGGAGCCGATCTTCGGGGTCGGGCCCGAGGTGATGCGCTGCCAGGACCCCGCCGGGGTGCCGGTGCTGGCGACGCTGGCGCTGGAGTTCGCGGTGTGCACGCGGTGGCACTGCTCGGTGCCGGGGGAGACCTGGCCCAACCGCAACTACCTGCACGCCGCCACCTCCGACGGGATGACCAACATCCAGCCGCGCTTCTACACCGACCCGACCATCTTCGAGACGCTTGAGGCGGCGGGACACGGCTGGCACGTCTATCACGACGACGTGCCGCAGGTGTGGGCGTTCTCCAACCTGTGGAACGGCGCCGACCGGATCGCCCGCTGGTTCGACATCTCGGAGTTCACCGCCCACGCGGCGGCCGGAGAGCTGCCCGCGTACTCCTTCATCGAACCCAACCATCGCCCCCCGGTCCGCCTGAACGACCGCCCGTCCAACAGCCAGCATCCCGGCAACAACCAGATCAAGGACCAGGTCGGCGCCTCGACCGACTTCGCCCGCGCCGAGTCGCTGGTCGCGGCCGTGTACGAGGCGCTGAAGTCCAACCCGGAGGCGTTCGGCCAGACCGTGCTCGTCATCACCTACGACGAGCACGGCGGCCTCTACGACCACGCCCCGCCGCTGACCGGCCTGCCCGACCCGGGTTCTTCCCCCGGCCTGCTGGCCCGCCTGCTGCGCCTGCTGGCACACAAGAAGAGCGCCGCCTTCGACTTCTCCTCCTCCGGCGCCCGGGTCCCCGCCGTGATCGTCTCCCCTCTGATCCCCAAGGGCACGATGAGCACCACCCCCATGGAGCACGCCAGCGTTCCCGCCACGCTCCGCGCGCTGTTCGCCCCCGACCGCCCGCCCCTGACCACCAGGGACGCCGCCGCGGGCCGCTTCGACACGCTGCTGACGCTTTCCGCTCCCCGCACCGACCTACCCGACCTGACCCGCTACGCCCTCCCCCTGGGCGGCGCGCCGTCCTCCGGCGGCGACCCCGCCCACGACACGACCGCCGCCGCCCAGCCACCACGGGACCACCTGCCCGACCACTGCCGTGACCTGGCCGTACTGGCCCGCCGCGTCCGCGCCCGCCTCCGCGGCCGTCTCGCGGTGTTCGCGGGGGTGAGCTGGCGCGCCCGCGACCAACGAGCCCTGGCCCAGGCCCTCCCCGCCTTCCGCACCGCCGCCACCAAAGCCCGCCAACCCTGACCCCGGCCCCCCACACCCCGGCCCCCCACACCCCGGCCCCCCACACCCCGGCCCCCCACACCCCGGCCCCCCACACCCCGGCCCCCCACACCCCGGCCCCCCACACCCATACGCCCGCCCGGCACGGCACCGCCGCGTGTCCCGAGCACGCCGCACCCCCAGGACACACCTCGCCCACGGCACGCCAAGGCCTCGCGCTCCTTGGACGCGCCCAGGTACCGGGTGCCGCGTCCCGGGACCGCCACATCCCAGGGCTCGCTGTTGTCCCCAAAGCGCGCCCCACAGACAGTGCTCCGAGCGCCGCCTCCCACGAGGCGGCGCTGTCTCCCGCACCGGGTTCCGGGCCGGGGTGCAGGGCCGCGGCCCTGGGCACGCCCCAAGGCCGGGTCGCAGGGCGGGGTCCTTGGTCCGGGGTCGGGGGCAGGGCGGGGTCCGGGGTCCGGGGTGGGGCGCAGGGCGAGCCCGGGGGCGGGGCCTGGGGTTGTGGGGGTGGGTGGGGTTCCTTTAGGGGTTGGGGGCTGGGGTGGTCAGGTAGGTGTGGAGGCGGCGGGCCTGGCGGACCAGGTCGCTGGTGCGGGTTCTGGTGGCCAGGTCGGCTATGGCGGGGAGTTCGCCGCGTGCTCCCGCCCAGGCGGCCGCGTCGGCGGCGAAGGAGACCAGGCGGGTGTGGGTGGTCGTGGCGCGTTCGGCTTGGAGGTAGACGGGGAGCAGGCCGGTCATCACCTGCCATACCTCTTGATGGGCCCCGAGCTCCGCCAGCTCCCGCAGGGTGCGTAGCGCGTCGGGGAGGTCGCGTCTCAGGTGGGGGAGCAGGGCGGCGAGTTGCCTGCCGATCTCCTCGCCCGGCAGGTCGCCCGAGGCCGCCAGCCACAGGAACGGCCTCTTGGCCACCGCGCCACCGTCTCCGCGCAACAGCGACCAGGCCAGCAGCAACGCGATGCCCGGCCCGGCCGGCCCGTCGGCGCGTGCCAGCCGGCGCAGGTCGTCCGTGTCCGGCCGGGCGATCGGCCAGGCGGACAGCAGCCCGTACACCGAACGCGCCGCCGCCACCTCCCGGTAGCCGGCCAGCACGGCCAGCATCCGTCCGCACGACTCACCATGTGTCCGCACCGTCAGCAGGTCGCGGAAAAGGTCGCGATCCTCCGGCGCCGGGATGATGTCGGCGACGACGCGCGGGTCGTCGCCGTGCATCGTCCACCGCAGCGTCACCTGCGGCTCCGCGGGCCGCGCGGTCAGCCGCGCGGCCACCATCCGTCCTGCCTCGCCGGGCAGTCGCCGGGCCCGTGCCACCACCCCCTCGCTCGCCGTCCTTCGCAGCCGCAGCAGTGCCTGCCGCAGGTCGGTGGGGAGCGGGAGCACGCCGTCCGGGTATGTCGCCAGGCGCTCCACCAGCACCGCCGCGTCCAGCCCGCCGTCCTCGCGGCTCGGGGTGGCCAGCAGGTACGGCGGAAGCCGTTCGTCGAGCAGAGCTTGGTAGACCTCCGCGTAGCGGGCCAGCGGCAGGTACTTCGAGGCGTCGCACTCCGTGGGGCCGGGGACGCGCTCGGCGATCGTGCGGGTGGGAACGCCGCCCAGGTTGGACAGGATCTGCTCGCCCACCGGGCTCCCCGCGGTCGCGGCCAGGCCGGCCCGGGAGGGTGCGGTGCGTTCCGCGCCCGGCTCGGTCAGCTCCCTGGCCATGGCGGCGGCCCAGTCGGCGGTTTCCCACCACGGCGACGTCCAGTACTCCAGGTCCTTGCAGCGGGCGGCCAGTCCCGCCAGCCCGGCGGCCAGTGCGGCGCGGTCGCCCGCGGCCAGCCGGACGAACGCGTCGAGCCACGTCTCCTGGCTCGGCCAGTCGAACTCCGTGGGCAGGAACACCGCCAGATCCCCGGGCGTGGACGGCGGGGCGGCGAACGGTCCCGGCTCCGGAGCGGGCGGCAGCGGCCGGGGCGGCAGCGGTGCGGGAGCCTGGTCGGGGGAGCCGGCCTCGCCGCCGAACGCGGTCGCGAGAGCGCCGCCCTGGTCGGCGGGCAGGAGCTCGACGACCTGCCTGATCGTCTCGGCGCCGAGCGGGCTGAAGCGGGCCGCGTGTTTGACCGCCAGCTTCACCGCGCGCTCACGTACGACGGCGGACTCACCGGCCAGCGCCGTGGCCAGCGCGGAGGCGTAGTCGTCGAGGTCGTGGGCGGGGTCGCGCAGCAGCCGCTCCAGCCAGCTCAGCCCGGAGCCGACCAGTTTGCTCTCCTGCCGGAACAGCAGCCCCAGCACCGCCTCGCTCGCCTCGTGGACGGGCAGCTCGCCCAGCCTGCGCACCCGCTTGAGCGCCGGCTCCGCCACGTTGCCCGGCGCGGTGGGCAGCAACCGCAGGTAGTCGCGCCCGTGCTCGGCCACCTCGCCGTCGGTGGGGTCGAGCAGGTCGTGCAACCGTACGAAGAAGCGCAGGTCGGCCGCCTGCCCACCGCGCAGGAACCGGCGCACGCAGCCCGACAGCAGCGCCTTCCTGGACACCCGCGCCGCGCCGGTCAACGATCTCGCGGTCAGCTTGTGCAGCGCCTTCGGCCAGTCCGTCGAGTCGCGCAGCGCCCTGCCCACGCCCTCCGCCTCGAACAACCGCGGCACCATCGCGTCGAGCAGCGCGTCCTTGGCCAGCGTCGCGGACGACGACGGGGTGGCGGCGGCCAGCCATGCGAGCGTCAGCGGGTCGTGCTCGGGCGGCTCCGCTCCGGTACGGCGCAGCATCTCCAGCACGAGGCGCACCTGGTTGTCCGCCTCCGGCCGGGCGCCGCGCAGCCGGAGCGCCAGCCGTACCGCGAGATCGGACTGCCAGGCGGCGGGACGGGCCGACAGGACCGCGACCAACTGCGGGACGTCGTCGATCGTTCCCCGCCAGCCGCCAAGCGGGCGGCGCAGCTCGCGGCGGTTGAGCCAGGCGGTCACCGCGGCCGCGCCCGGCAGGGTGGCGGCGCCGGCGACCCGCATCGGCTCGATCCAGCGCTCGGAGATCCAGGGCCGCATGAGGTGCTGGGCTTCGGGGAGGCTGTGGACCGGCGTGTCGAGCTCGTCGGCGCGGGCCTGGAGCGCGTCCCACTTCTCGTGGTGGCGGTCGAGGCGGCGCTCGTCGTCCTCCTCGCCGATCCTGCGGGCCACCGGCAGGTACGCCGTCAGCTCCGCGGCCACCTCGCGGCGCTCGTCGTCGCCGAAACCGGCGGCCAGCAGGGCCACCGCGTGCATGTCATAGGCGTCGACGGCCTTGCGGACCGCCTCCCATGCCCCAGTCGTCATGCGGAAGACTGTAAAGATCGTCACCGACAGTTTTCGGAGATGCGTTCGTATGCCTGGAGTCAGTAGATGAGGTCGTAGGCGGTGGGGTCGACGCGGAGGGTGCGGGCCCAGTACTCGAAGGTGAAGCCGGGCCAGACCGTGCGGTTGACGCCGTGCTCGTCGAGGTACCAGGACTCGCAGCCGCCGGAGTTCCAGACCAGGGGGTCGAGGCGCCGGTGCAGGCGGTCCTGGAAGGCGCGCTGGTGGCCGGGTTTGACGTCGATGGCTCTGGCCTGGGTCTTGGAGAGGAGGCGCAGGCAGTTCATGACATAGCGGACCTGGGACTCGATCATGAAGACGACCGAGTTGTGCCCGAGGCCGGTGTTGGGGCCCAGCAGGAAGAACAGGTTCGGGAAGCCGGCGGTGGTGATGCCGTAGTAGGTCTCGATGCCGTCCTGCCAGGCGTCCTGGATCTTGCGGCCGCCCCTGCCGACGATGCGTTGTTCCTGCAGCGAGTCGGTGACCTTGAAGCCGGTGCCGTAGACGATGACGTCGACCTCGTGCTCGGCGCCGGTCGCATCGACGATCGAGCGGTCACGGATCTCGGTGATGCCGTCGGTGATCAGGGAGACGTTCGGCCTGGTCAGGGCGGGATAGTAGTCGCTGGACAGCAGGATGCGCTTGCAGCCGATGGTGTAGTCGGGGGTGAGCTTGGCGCGCAGCGCCGGGTCGGGGACCTGGCGTGCGAGGTGCCTGCGGGCCATGGTCTCGTGGATCCTCATCAGGCGCGGGTCCACGGCGAAGCCCAGGGCGCGGGTCTCCAGGCCCCAGTAGATGGTGTTGCGGAGCAGGCGGGCGGCGCCGGGCAGGCCGAGGGCTCTGCGCATGGCGCCGGGGATGGCGAAGTCGGGCTTGGCCTGGATCCAGGGCGGGGTGCGCTGGAAGAGGAGGAGTTCCCTGGCCAGGGGGGCGATCTGGGGGACGAACTGGATGGCCGAGGCGCCTGTGCCGATGACCGCGACGCGCTTGCCGGCCAGGTCGGCGGAGTGGTCCCAGGCGCTGGAGTGGAAGGACGGCCCGGCGAAGGCCTCACGTCCCTGGATTTCAGGAAATTTCGGGATATGGAGGGCGCCGATGCCCGAGATGACGGCGTTGGCCCGCATCGTCGCGCCGTCCTCCGTGGTGATCTGCCATTCCCTGGCCTCGTCGTCGTATTCCAGGCCGGCGACCTGCTTGCCGTACCGGATATGCGACCCGATGCGGTACTTGTCGACGCACGCCCGCATGTACTCCCAGATCTCATCCTGCGGGGAGAACATCCGCGACCAGCCGGGATTCAGCTCGAACGAGAAGGAGTACATGTGCGACGGCACGTCGCACGCGCAGCCGGGGTAGACGTTGTCCCGCCAGGTCCCGCCCAGGTCGGTGGCCTTTTCGAGGATGACGAAGTCGTCGAAGCCGGCCTCCTTGAGCTTGATCGCCATCCCGATGCCGGCGAACCCCGAGCCGATGATCACGATCCCCGGCTTCGTCACTGGACCCTCCTGTAGCTCTCGAACTCGGCGTGCGCGGGAGAGATCGCGATGTAGTCGAGCGCCTGCCGGAGATCGCCCTCCTGGCTGGGGTGGAAGCCCGGCCGCAGATAGCGCGGCACGGCCAGCGCCAGGCTGCGCAACGTGGGCACGCGCCCCTGGCGCGCGCGGTAGAAGTAATGCGTCCATTTCGCCCGCAGCCGCCCGCGCAGGATCGGGTCGTTGGCCATGAGGAATCCGGCGCCCCGCTTCAGCAGCAGAACGATCATCGGCCCGGTGACCATCATCGTCCGCGTGCGCCGCGCGTACGAGCCGTCGAGGTGCATGAACAGGTCGAACGCCACGTTCCTGTGCTCGACCTCCTCGGCCCCGTGCCAGCGCAGCAGGTCCATCATGACCGCGTCGGCGCCGGCGTCGTCCAGGGGCCGGGCGTCCAGGATCCACTGCCCGAGCACCGCGGTGTAGTGCTCGATGGCCGCGATCAGCGCGACCCGCTCCTTCAGCCAGTACGTCCGCGCGATCGGCGGCATCGTGTCGTCGCCGAGCATCCGCTCGAAGATCCACTCGATGTTCTCGACGTACGGCCCGGGGTCGAGCCCCTGCTCCTTCATGTGCTCCAGCACGCGCTGGTGCGCGACCGCGTGTGTCCCCTCCTGCCCCATGAACCCCTTGACCTCGGCTTTCAGCCGCGGATCCTGGATGTACGGCAGAGCCTGCTTGAACACGTGCACGAACCAGCGCTCACCGGCGGGCAGCAGCATGTGCAGCACGTTGATCAGGTGTGTGGTGAAGGGGTCGCCGGGCACCCAGTGCAGCGGCGTCTCCTCCCACGAGAACCTGACCCGGCGCGGCTTGATCGAGGTGTCGGTCATCGGGACTCCCAGCGGCGGACGTGGGGAAGGTCGTCATCCAGCCAGTAGGCGTCGTCTTCGGTGACGACCAGCAGTTCCTCGAACTTGGCGCCGACCGTGTCACCGGCGGTGCCCAGATGCGGCTCGACGGCCCACAGCCCTGGGGTCGGCGGATGCTCACTGGCCTTGCCGCCTGCCCAGAGCGGTGAGCGGCCTTCGAGGCGTTCCTTGACGAGTTCGCGCCCGATCGTACGCAGGGTCCTGACCCCGAAGGACTGGAAAACCACGAAACGCGGCCCGCCCAGGCGGATACGGGCGACCTGATGCCCGATCACCCGCCCGGGATAAACCTTGTGCCGGTTTCGATGTCCTAGTTCGGCGATGAGCCGGTCGACTTCCGCGTAGATATCGCGAAAGGTACGGCGGGCCCGTACCAGCTCCAGGATCTTCCCCCGGAACCCGGCCAGATCCCGATCCAGCCGGTCCCAGCCGGCGTTGTCCCCCAAGCGCCCCGAGTACCCGATGTCGGCGACGAACCCGTCCCTGACGGGCGCGCAGTCCAGGACGAAGGGCATGCCCTCTTCGAGCCTCCGCGAGGTAGCCAGGAATTGGGTCGGAACACGAAATTTCCGGAATGCCGTCCGGTCTCCGAACCACGCGAACGGCACGTGGAACCAGTCGTCCGCGCCGTGCCGCTCCAGCCACTTTCGCAGGGCGGTGGCGGCCATGCGCTCGGTCACTCCGGGTTCGAGCCGCGCGGCGACATGCTCGGCGCCCCGATAGGCGAGCTGCTGCAACTCGCGGAACCGGTCGAGGTCCGCAGTCTTATTGGACACATTGTCCAATGTAGTCAGCCGAAGTTGCCCGGTCCAGAGTGAGCCGGGTCACATCGCATGCTGGTGGTCGCCTGCTCCCCGCCGGAGGTGCGGGTGGTGGCGAGACGCGCGCGTTCGCGGGGGCGGCCGCTCAGGCCGGGCGCGGGCCGCTGTGGTGCGCGCTGGGAAGGTGTGCGTCCGGGGCCGCCGGGCTGACGTGCGGGCAGGGCCGTTCCGGGCACACGAAAAGCGCCGAGAGCGTGGCCGTCGGCGCTTGGCTATGTCGGAGTCGGGTTACTTCAGGACGAGGTAGACCGCCACCGCGATGATCGCGAGGACGACCACACCGGCGATGATGGGAAGGGCCGCCGAGCGCTTGCGCGCGCCATCCTGCTCGCTCTGCTGTGCGAACGCGCGGAACTGCTGCGTGTTGCCGGCCGGGTCGGGATGCTGGTCAGACATGCGCAGCACTCTAGCCGGAACGGGTGAGCCGTTTGCACCTTTTGCCAGGACTGGTGTGGGTGCCCCTGATGACGGACCACACCGTCCGGCGGATAGTTTTGAAGCATGCTCAGGACCCTGTTCTCCCCGCGACTGATCGGGCTGCATCTGCTCACGATCGGGGTCCTGACCGCGTTCATCCTGCTCGGTCGCTGGCAGCTCGGAGTCTTCCAGGACTCCGGCAAGCCCCACGCGGCCACCGATCCCGCCCCGGTCGCCGTGGACGGCCTGGCCAAGGTGGGCGCCGGGTTCGAGAACGCGGCCGTGGGACGGAAGGTCACCGCGCAGGGCGTCTACGACGGGGGACGGCAGCTTCTCGTCGCAGACCGCAGGCCCAGCGTGGACACGCCGGGCGGCAACGTCGCGCGGGACGAGGGCTTCTGGGTGCTCACGCCGCTCCGGCTCGCCGACGGGACGCTCATGCCCGTCGTGCGCGGGTGGGTGGCCTCGGCCGGTGACGCGGGCGCCGCCGTACCGGCTGGGAACGTGAACGTGTCGGGGCGGCTGCGGCCGCCGCAGGGGACCGACAGCGTGCAGCGGCGCGCGGAAGGACTGCCCGCGGGGCAGGTGCAGACCGTTTCCACCGGCGAGCTGATCAACCTGTGGAAGGGCGAGAAGGTGCGCAACGGGTTCGTCGTCGCGCAGCCCGCCTCCGGGGCGCTCGCCCCTGTCTCGGTGGCGCCGCCGGTCGTCGGCGGTACGTTCACGTGGCGCAACGCGGCCTATGCGGCCAACTGGTGGATCTTCGCGGGGTTCGCCGTCTTCATGTGGTTCCACTTCGTACGCGACGCCGTACGGGGTGATCGGGGCCGTGCTCGACAGTCCCCTGAGATGGTTCTGGAAGGTTAGGAAAACTAGTGGAGTCCGCCCTCAAGCCCTTCCGGGTGCTCGCCTACATGGTGGGCGTGATGCTGCTCGTGCTCTGCGTGGGCATGTTCCTCAACTACGTCGTCCGGGTCACGTGGTGGCCGGGGCTGATCATCGCGCAGGTGCACGGGTTCCTGTACATGATCTATCTGGTCACCGTCATGAACCTGGGCATGAAGGCGCGATGGAGCTGGCCGTACATGCTGGGCATCATGCTCGGCGGGACGGTGCCGTTCCTGTCGTTCTACGTCGAGCGCAGGGTGACCCAGCGTGTTCAGGCAGCCCTGGCGCAGGCCTGAGCACGGCGAGGGTCTTGGTCCGGGCCCTCGCCGCACTTCCTCCTGGCTCAGTTGCCGATGCCGCGCCTGCGCACGCGCTTGAGGCGCTCGCGCTGAGACGGGTCGAGCATGAAATAGCCGACCACCGGAGCGGCGACCACGCCGAGGACGACCAGCAGGGTGAGCCAACCCGGCAGGAAGATCAGCGAGAGCAGTACGGCGGCGCCCGCGCCTACCGCGTACTTCTGGATTGGCGACATCCTCAACTTCCTCCGAACGCGGAGCGCGCGCCCCGCCTCTCTCACATTGTGCGTCTTCGGTCCAACGAGTGGGGGACCGGTGGGGTTCCATTCACGATATGTCGCGTGGATCGAGGCTCTGGGAGATGGTCAGGAACTCCTGGCGCAGGGGCGCCGGGGCCGGTCTGGCCGCCGGGTCGCCGGCCAGCAACGCGTACAGTACCGCCGCCAGCGCGCCCGCCCTCGTCAGCGGCGCGCCCGGAGCCGGCGGCAACCCCTCGACCGCGGCGAACAACGTCGCACCCAGCGACCACATGTCAGCGGCCGGCCCCGTCGCGCCCTCGGGGGCGGTGTAGGCGGAGATCCCGTTCGGCATCAGCGGCGGGCTGAGAATGGCCTGGCCGGAGGGCGACAGCAGGATGTTGCCTGGGCGGATGTCGCCGTGGTGCTCGCCTCGGGCGTGCAGACCCACCAGCTGATCCAGTACGGCCAGCCCGATCGCGGCCACCTGGACCGGAGGAAGCGGGCCGGTGGTGCCGATCACCTGATCCAGCGCCCGGTCCGTCGGGGTGGAGCCGGGGGCGGCGTGGCGCGGTCTGTGCGGGGGCGTGGGGTCGTAGGCGACCGGCCAGGAGGGCGACGGGTACAGCACGTCACTGATCGGCGCGGCGGGCTCTACGGGCGGTGTCGGGAAGTCGGCCGGTGGCGTCGGGAAGTTCTGTGCGGGTGGCGTCGGGAAGTTCTGGGCGGACGGCGTGGGGAAGCCGTCGGACGGCGGGGCCGGGAAGGTCCCGCCGGGCGGTGTGGGGAACGCGGCTACCGGTGGCGTCGGGTAGGAGTCGTCGGCCGGAGGCGCCGGGGAGGCCCCGGGACCGGGAGGCGGCGGGAAGGGGGCGTCCGGCGGCGTGGGGAAGGCGTCCGGGGACTGCGGTGGGGCGTCCAGGGGGTGCCCGAAGGGGGCGTTCTGCGGTGGCGTGTTCGGGGGCTGCGGGAAGGGGCCGTTGTGGAGAGGGGCGTCCTGGGGTGGAGTGCTCTGGGGTGGGGTGTTCTGGGGTGGACTGCTCTGCGGGTGGGGGAAGGGGGCGTGCGGGTGCTCGACAGGTGTGTCCGGGGTGATGATGGGCGGTGCGGTGAGCGGCGGCTCGGTGGATGGCGGGTTCTCGGGGGCGGGCGGGGACTGGCGGCGTCGGCCGAACACCTTGCGCAGGCCCAGCAGGCGGGACTTGGCGGGCGGGCTGGGCGGCTCGTCCTGCGGTGCGGGCACCGGGCCGCTCTGGTCGCCGGGGTGCGCCGGCGCTTCGCCGCCGACGTGCGGGGCGACAGGGGTGCCCAACGGCGGAGTCTCAGCCAGATGACCAAGCACGGGCGGCGCAGGGTCACCGGGGTGGCCGAAGTCCGGGCCTGGCGGTTGGCCGAAGTCCTGGCCTGCCGCGTGGCCGAGAGCCGGGCCCGCCGGTTGGTCGGAGGTGGGCGGCGACGGGTGGCCGAGGGATGGGGGCGCGGGGTCGCCGGGGGGCGTCGCGGGGTGGTCGAGGGCGGGCGACGGGTGGCCGAAGGGTGGGGTGACCGACGGGCCGGGGGGTGTCGCCGGGGTTGGGGGGAAGCTGCCCGTGGTGGGGACCGACAGGGGGTGGGTGGTGGTGATGGGGTGGTTGAGGGCCAGGCGGGTCAAGGTGGAGGTGATGTCGTCCAGGGACGGCGGTCCGGCGGGGTCGAGCATGGCGCGGATCAGGGCGCGCAACGGCTCGGGGTCGGTGGCCGGTGCGGTGCCCGGCGGGCGGCCCTCCACCGCGAAGTGCAGGGTGGCGGCGAGTGACCACAGGTCCGCCGGCGGGCGCAGGCCGGGGTGCGGCAGGCCGAAGCCGGTCAGTACGGCGCGGCCGGTCGCCGTGAGCATGACCTTGCCGGGGTTGAGGTTGCCGTGCACGATCCCGGCCCCGTGCGCGGTCGTCAGGGCCTCCAGGAGGCAGAGCCCGGCGCGGGCGGCCTGGAGCTCCGGCAGGGGCCGCTTGGCGTCGACGGTACGCGCCAGCGACGCCCCGGACACGAACTCCGTGACCAGCCACGGCCCGCCCTCCTCCTCCACGAGGTCGAGGAGTGGGACGATCGATGGATGCCGCAGTCCGAGCGCCCGCCGGGCCTCCTCGGCCGGCTGCGCCCGCATGTCCCTGACGGCGACGTCACGGTGCGCCACCTCGTCGAAGGCCAGCCGTACCGTGCCTTCGCCCAAGGGGTTCAGCAGCCGATAGCGCCCGCCCAGCTTCATGCTTTCTCCCATTTCGAAACGCACGATAGCGGGATATCTCCGGGCATAGCCATGCGCGGGGGGTACACCGATGTGTTTACCCGGAATCGTGCCTGGTGAGGTGGGCTGGTGCCCAGCCTTCCCGGCACCCTCGACAGCATGCGGAAACTCCTTCCCATCGCCCTCATCCTCGCCGCCGGCTGCCAGGCCGCACCGCCGGCCGTACCCCGGACATCCGAAACCAGGACGGACACCAGCATCGCGTGGACGCCGTGCGGTCCGCGTGAGTGCGGCACCCTGGACGTGCCACTCGACCACGCCCGGCCCCAAGGTGAACGCATCACGCTGGCCCTCACCCGCCTCCCGGCCCGCGACCCCGGCAGGCGGCTCGGCAGCCTGGTGTTCAACCCGGGCGGTCCCGGCGCTACCGGCCTCGACTTCCCGCGGGCCCTGACCGCGGCGCACGACACCCTCGGCGAGCGCCACGACCTGATCGGGTACGACCCGCGCGGCGTGGGCGAGAGCAACCCCGTCCGGTGCCTCACCAAGGAGGACCTGGCTACCGCGTTCACCGCCGACCCCACGCTGCTCAACTGCGCCTACTGGCCCAAGTCCGCCGACCCGCACTCCGGTCGCCTGAGCGGCGCGGGCGCCCCGCCCATCCTGGTCGTCGGCAACACCGGCGACCCCGACGGCGTCTACGAGTACGCCGCCGACGTCGCCGGGCAACTCTCCTCGGCCCGGCTCCTCACCTGGGACGGCGACCGCCACGGCGCCTATGGCGGCAAGAACGCCTGCGTCGACGCCGCGGTGGACGCCTACCTGCTCAAGGGCGCTCTTCCTGAACCGGGGAGCCTTTGCCGCTGACCCAGCGCTCCTGGGCCTCCTGGAGCCTGCGCCACAACTTCTCCCGCTCCCGCGCGCTGACGTCGGCCATGGGGAGCCCGAACACGTCGGCCAGCGCGGCGAAGTAGTCCGCCTGGGTGGTGATCGTCGTGCGCAGCGAGCGGTCGCCGATCCTGGTCAGCACGAGGCCGCGCATGGTGTCCACGCCGCCGGCGTCGCGGCGCTGCACGACGGCGACCCGGACGAAGCCCGAATCCGGCGACGTGGTCAGCTCGCGGTGCTTGTCGGCGAAGTCGGACATCTGCGCTGGAGCCGGGCCGAAGTCCATGCCGATGAACGAGCCGCGCGGGTCGTGGTCGAAGCGCCAGCCGCCGGGCGCGATCTCCGAGGGGCGCAGGCCGTACTCGAAGGGTCCTTGGCGGTAGGTGCCCGCGACCAGGGGGAGCGGCTCGCGGATGGCGTCGCCGAGCCCGAGGTCGACCAGCCATTCGCCGTCGGGCAGGCGGACCGTGAGCACCAGGTGGTTGCCGGCGAGGTGCGGTCCGGTGGCGGACTCCTGCTGGGCGCCGGCGAAGTGCTTGGTGACCTCGTAGCCGAGCGCAGTGGCCAGGAGGGAGAAGGCGCCGTTGAGGTGGTAGCAGTAGCCGCCCCGGCCGCCGATGATGCGGGCCGCGGACTCCTGCGGGTCGACCGTGGTCGGCCGGCCGAGCCAGATCTGCAGGGCCTCGTAGGAGACCCGTTCGATATGGGCGATGTGGAGTTCGCGCAGGTGGTCCACGCTGGGCGGGGCGTTGAGGAGGTCGGGGCGGCCGATGCGGGAGAGGTAAGCGGCGACGTTCACGAGCACAAGTCTGCACGGGATGTCCACAAATTGCCGAGTGTCGTCTGCACAGTCCCCTTCTAGGCTTCGAGTCGTGAAAAGGGTCCTGGTCGTCGAAGACGACGAGACGATCGCACGCGCGGTACGCGACCGGCTGGCCGCCGAGGGCTTCGACGTCCAGGTGGCCGGCGACGGCGAGAGCGCCATGGCCGCCTACGGCAGAGCCGAGCCCGACCTGGTGATCCTCGACCGCCTGCTGCCCGGTCTCGACGGGCTTGAGGTGTGCCGCCGGATGCAGGCGGCCCGCCCGGTTCCGGTCCTGATGCTGACGGCGCTCGGGGAGGAGACCGACGTGCTGGTCGGGCTGGGGGTGGGCGCTGACGACTACATCGCCAAGCCGTTCAGCATGCGCGAACTGGTCGCCAGGATCCACGCGCTGCTGCGCCGGGTCGAACGGGCCGCCCAGCTGGCCGCCGAGGACACGGTGATCCGCGTGGGCGAGGTGGAGATCGACACCGCCGCCCGCCGCGTGTTCGTCGGGGGACAGGAGGCCCAGCTCACCCGGACCGAGTTCGACCTGCTGCGCCGCCTGGCCGAGCGTCCCGGCCAGGTCTTCGAGCGCGACCGGCTGCTGTCGGACGTGTGGGGCTTCTCCGAGGCCGCCGCCACCAGGACCGTCGACAGCCACGTACGGGCGCTGCGCCGCAAACTCGGCCCGGACGTCGTGCGCACCGTGCACGGCGTGGGCTACGCCCTGGTGCGGCGATGAGGCCACTCGACTTCCTCGGCCGGATCAAGGTCAAGCTGGGCCTCGTCATCGTCCTGGCCGTGGGCGTGGCGTTCGTGGTCAACGAGGTCGGCATCAACTCCGGCTACTCGCGCGAGGTACGCATCGCCGTCGCCGCCCTCCTCGCGCTGATCATGGTTCAGTGGCTGGCCAGAGGCATGACCAAGCCGCTGCGCGAGATGGCCTCGGCCGCGCAGACCGTCGCCAAGGGCAGCTACGCGCTCCGGGTCCGCGCCACCTCGCGTGACGAGGTGGGGGAGCTGGCCAGGGCGTTCAACGCGATGGCCGCCGACCTGGCCGAGGTCGACAGGCAGCGCCGCGAGCTGATCGCCAACGTCAGTCACGAGCTGCGCACGCCGATCACGGGGCTGCGGGCCGTACTGGAGAACGTCGTCGACGGCGTCTCCACGCCCGACCCCGTCACGATGAGCACCGCGCTCGCCCAGACGGAACGGCTGGGCCGCCTGGTCACCCAGCTGCTCGACCTGTCGCGGCTCGACTCCGGCGCCCGCCTGATCGAGCCCGAGGCGATCGAACTCGGGCCGCTGCTCGAACAGGCGCTGCGCGAGGCGGGGCTGGCGCGCGAGGACGTGCGGCTGGAGGGGCGGATCCCGCCCGGCCTCGTGGTGCGCGCCGACCCCGACCTGCTGGCCCAGGTGCTGGCCAACCTCCTCGACAACGCGGTACGGCACAGCCCGCCCGGCGCCCTGGTCACCATCGCGGGCGCGGGCCAGGGCGCGGGGATCCGCATCACCGTCGCCGACGAGGGGCCGGGCATCCCTGCCGAGGCCAGGGCGCGGGTGTTCGAACGCTTCTCCCGGCTGGACTCCGGCCGGGCGGCCGACTCGGGCGGCTCGGGGCTCGGTCTGGCCATCGTCAAGGAGATCGTCGAGCTGCACGGCGGCTCCATTCACATCGGCGACGGCACCGGATGCCGGATGGTCGTCGACTTACCGGGGAGGACCACGATGGCGGAAACATCGGTCGGGACCGGGGAGGAACGCCCGCAGGAACGGGCGGCCCACCCACCCCAGGAGGCGGTCACGGCCAAGCCGGCCGTCGTGGCGGCCGAGACGACGGCGGGGGCCACCGCGGGCGTGACGGCCAAGACGACGGCCGCGGCGACGGCGGCAGTGACGGCCGAGGGGCTGCCAGAGGCGACAGCCGGGGCGACGGCGGGGGACGCGCCCGCAGGAGAGGACCAGCGGGCCGCCGTCGGAGGCGCGGCTGCGGTCCCGCAGGACGGGGTGGCAATGGCCGCCGGAGGTGTCCTCGTGATGTCGCAGGACGGCGTCCTCGCAGTGCCGCAGGACGGCGCGGCCGCCGCGTCGCGGGACGGTGCGGCGGCCGAGGCGACGACCGCGGTCCCGGTCGTGACGGCCGAGGCGCGGCCCGGAGGCGTGCCCGCGACGGTGAAGGACGGCGTGGCGGTGGCCGTGACGGCCGAGGGGGTCGTGGCGGCCGAGGCGGCGGCGGTCGCCCGCACCGGCCCGCTCACCGTGCCGGTCGAGGCCCCGGCCACACGACCTACGCCGGTCGCCGGAAACGCTGCGGCGCGGGCCGTGCCGGGTGGGGCGTGGCCTGTGGCGGTTGACGGGGTGGGTCAGTCTCCGGGGCCAGGGGGTGGGCAGCGGCAGCCGGGGAACTGGTTCGGGCGGTTGTTCTGGGGGATCTTCCTGGGGCTGCTGGCCGGGTTCCTCGTCGGGCTGTTCGCCGCCGTCGTCATGGGTGTCGCGTTCGGGGGCGTGGCCGCGCTGATCACGCTGATCCTGGCCACGGCCGCGGGCGGCGCCGTGGGTTCGGTCGTGGCCGCCGACACGGCGGCGCGGCAGCCGTACAAGCAGCGCAGACCTCCGCAGCCGCTCGCGCCGGGCGCCTACGGACCGCCGCCACCCCCCTACCAGCCGCCCCCGCTGCTGCCGAGGCCCGAGCTGCCCGAGACGCCGCGCTGGCTGCTGCCCGCGGCGGCGGGCGCGGGGGTGTTCGCCGCCGTGGCGCTGCCGGACGCGCAGACCGGGCTCGGCCTGGTGCTGGTCGCGCTGGTGCTCGGGGCCGGCGCGCTCCCGGCGGTGCTGCGCAGGGCGACGCCGTGGACGCTGGCGTTCGGGCTGACCGGCTACTGGCTGATCTCGACGGCCGTGGTCAGGGACGCCGACTGGCTGGTCCTGATCATGGTGATGGCCGGGGCCGGGCTGATCGCGCTGGCGGTCTCGGGCGCGGGCACCGGCTGGCTGGGCGTGATCAGGGGCGGCATGTCGGTGGTGCTGGCGCTCGGCCCGGTGCCCTGGCTGCTGTCGGGGCCGGTCAAGCACCTGGTCGCCCGGCGGCGGATCATGCCGGCGCTGGCGGGCGTGGGCATCGCGGTGGTGCTGGTCGGGGTGTTCGGGCTGTTGTTCGCCTCGGCCGACCGTGTGTTCGCCCGCTACCTGGAACGGCTGACGGCCACGCCCGACTGGATGGAGTCGCTCCCGTCGCGCGTTCTGCTGTTCGCGGTGTTCGGGGCGCTGCTGTCGGCGCTGGTCCTGGTCGCGCTGCGGCCGGTCAAGGACCCCGTCGGACCCGGCGTCAAGGTCACGGTCGCGCGGTCGGTCTGGCTGGTGCCGCTGACCGCGCTGAACCTGCTGTTCGGGGCGTTCGTGGCGGTGCAGATCAGGTTCCTGTTCGGCGGCGCGGCGACGGTGCGCAACACCGAGGGCCTGACCTATGCCGAGTACGCCAGGGAGGGCTTCTTCCAGCTCGTCCTGGTCAGCATGATCGTGCTCGGCATCGTGGCCGTGGTCGGGGGCGTGCTGCGCACCGGCCGCCGCGAGCGCTGGGTGCTGGCCGGTCAGCTGGGCGTGCTGTGCGCGCTGACGCTGGTCATCCTGGCCTCCGCGCTGCACCGCATGGACCTCTACACCGAGGTGTACGGGCTGTCGCGGCTGCGGATCTCGGTCCAGGCCACGGTCTGGTGGCTCGGCGTGGTGTTCGCGCTGGTCCTGCTGGCCGGGGCGGCCCGGCTGGCGGGCCGCGGCTCGGGCTGGCTGCCGCGCACGATCGTCCTGGTGACGGCGCTGGGCCTGGGCGCCTTCGCCATGGTCAACCCGGACCTGCGCGTGGCCGAGACCCAGGTGGCGGTGCGCGGCGTGGCGCAGATGGACTCCGACTACCTGGGCGACCTGGGCGCGGAGGCCGTGCCCGCGCTCGTCCGGCTGCCGGAGCCCCAGCGCAGCTGCGTGTTGTTCAACGTGGTCAAGGCCAACGGCCTGGAGCGGCCGGACCCGTGGAACGGCTGGAACCTGGCCCGTTCGCAGGCCAGGGAGCTGCTCGCCCGGCAACCGGTCACCGTCACGGCCAGCTGCCCCCCCGGAACCAGGGGCAGCTAGGGCACCCAGTGGTTGCCGGAGGCGACGATCATCGACTGGAGCTGCACGGTGGCCGCGAAGTAGTCCTTCTTCCCGATCTCCCGCGAGGTCAGGTACGCCCACAGCTTGTCCAGCCAGGCCTGCCCGTCCGGCTGGACGAGCGCGGCCACCGCGAACGGCGCCACGAACGCCGGCTCCGGACCCTCCTCCAGCGGCCTGCCGTCGAGGGTGTAGCCGCCGGCGATCTTCTCCGGGTCGCCGACCTTGGAGATCCAGGTGCTCATCTTGCGGGCGGCGGCAGTGGAGGCGGCGTCGCCGCTGGTGACCGCGTCGGCGCCGATGCGCCACGGGTCGCGCAGGGCGTTCCAGTTGTAGTCGCCGTCGTGCGCGTCCTCCAGCACCTGGCCCTTGACCGGCTTGCCGTTCTTCACGAAGTCGGGCAGCAGGCCGGTCTCGTTCGGGATCTCGGCGATGAGCTTCTGGTGCGCCTGCCGGATCTCCGCCCAGGCCGGGTCGATCTTCTCGAAGGCCCGGAAGTGGTCGATCATCCAGTCGGAGGTGCGTGAGACCTTCGACAGCGGGTCGTCCTGGGTGGCCCAGTCGCCCAGCTTGACCAGCTTGGTGTCCGGGTTCACCTCCGACTCCTTGATCGCGGCGATCCGCTTGACCGCCTTGTCACGGTAGCCGCCACCCCACTGCCGCTGGGCCATGAGCAGGCCGTAGGCCACGTCGAGGTCGCCGTCGGTGGCCGAGTCGGAGCCGTTGACGCTCATGCAGTTCTTGTCCTGCTCGGCGGCGAGCAGGTCGGGGTTGTTGACCGACGGGTGCGCCTCGACGTAGGTGAGGATGCCGTCGAAGAGCTCTCTGTCGCCCATCGTGGCCGCGATGACCAGGCCGTAGCCCTGCGCCTCCGCGACGTACGGGTGGTCGGCGTCCGGTGAGATCACCTGCAGCGAGCCGCACTTCGCGGTGACGAAGGCCGCCTTCCACTTCGCGTAGTAGTCGCGCACCTGCCCGTCCGCGTCGCCCTTCGGGCGCAGCACACCCTGCGCGTACGGCACGCGGTGACTGCCGAACGGCACCGGCTGCTCCATGGAGGCGGGGCCGGTGGCGGCGGGCTTCGCCGAAGGCGGCGCCCCCGCGCATCCGGTGGCGCCCGCTATCAGGACTACGAGGGAAAGGATGGTCAGGCGGCGCATGGGTGTCCCTTCTGATGAGTCGCCAGACGGTATGAGAACGGCAGCCTGGGTGCCAAATCAGGTTTAATCCTTGAGTGGCTTTCGATGTGATCATCAGCGGTGCCCGGGTGCTTGACGGGACGGGCGCTCCGCCGTATCGGGCCGACGTGGCGCTCAGCGGCGATCGCGTGGCGGCGGTCGGCCGGCTGGACGGCGCGCGGGCGGCGCGGGTCGTGGAGGCGGCCGGGCGGTTCGTCGCGCCCGGGTTCGTCGACTGCCACGCGCACGGCGAGGCCGCCGTCTTCGACCCGGCGGTGCAGCTCGCGGCGCTGCGGCAGGGGGTGACCACGTTCGTGCTGGGGCAGGACGGGCTGTCGTTCGCGCCGGGCTCCGCCGCGACCGTCGCCTATGCCACCCGGTACTTCACCGCCGTCAACGGGCGGCTGCCGCACGAGGGGCCGCTCTCGGTCGGTGAACTGCTCGGCGGCTACGACCGGACGGTCGCGCTGAACACCGCCTACCTGCTGCCGCACGGCACGATCCGCTACGACGTGATGGGCCCCTCGCCCAGCGCGGCGGGGCCCGCCGAGATCGCGGCGATGCTGGCCAGGGTGGAGCGCGGGCTGGGCGAGGGGGCCGTCGGGCTGTCGAGCGGGCTGGAGTACCTGCCGGGCCGTTACGCCTCGGCCGAGGAACTGGCCGCGCTCTGTGCTCCGCTGGGCGGCCTGCCGTACGTCACCCATATGCGCGCCTATGGCGCGAAGGCCGCGATCGGCATGGACGAGGTCGGCGAGATCGCGCGCCTGTCGGGGGCGGCGGTGCACGTCTCGCACCTGCACGGCCCGGCCGGGGTGCTGCTGCCGCTGGTGGAACGGGCGCTGGCCCAGGACGTCGACCTGACCTTCGACACCTACCCCTACCTGCGGGGGAGCACCATCCTGGCGATGGTCGTGCTGCCGCCGTCGGTGCCGGGGGCCGAGGTGGACCGGGCGGTCGAGATGCTCGCCTCTCCCGATTTCGACTCCTGGTGGGCCTCGCTGGAGGACACCTGGCCGAGGCTGACGATCTCGCACGCGCCCGGCTCCGCCTGGGCCGAGGGGCTGACGATGGTCGAGGCGGCGGCCCGCGCCGGGCTGCCGCCCGCGGAGTTCTGCAAGAAGCTGCTCATCGACACGCGGCTCGAAGCCGGGTGCGTGACCGCGCGGCCCGACGAGGGACCCGAGGGGGAGGAGTCGGTCCGCCGGATCCTGCGCCACCCCGTGCACACCGGCGGCTCCGACGGCATCTACGTCGGCGGCCACCCGCACCCGCGCGGCTGGGGCGCCTTCGCCCGCTTCCTGGGACGGCACGTGCGCGAGCTCGGTGACTGGACCTGGCAGGAGGCGGCCGTGCATCTGGCCTCCCATCCGGCCCGCCGTTTCGGGCTGGACGGGCGCGGGCTGGTGCGCGCCGGGTCGGCGGCGGACCTGATCGTCCTGGACCCGGCCAAGGTCGGCGACGAGGCCACCTACGCCGCGCCGCGCACGCCGGCCACGGGGGTGGACGACGTGTTCGTCTCGGGTGTCCAGGTGCTGGCCGGAGGCGAGCTGACCGGGGCCACCCCAGGCCGGGCGCTGCGCTCGCGTTGATAGGGTCAACGCGGATGAATGGGGGCATCGTGCAGGGAATTCTCGCGGAGTCCGAGCTGCCGTTGATGGTCGTGCACCGCGCCGCGCTGGAGCACAACGTGGCCACGATGGCCGCCTTCGCGCGCGGCCACGGGCTGGAGCTCGCGCCGCACGCCAAGACCCACCTGTCGCCCGAGATCTCCGCGATGCAGCTCGGCGCCGGGGCGTGGGGCCTGACCGTGGCCAACTCCCGGCAGGCGAGGATCGTCCGCGGCTTCGGCGCGAGCCGGATCATGGTGGCCAACCAGGTCGTGGACCCGGTCGGGCTCGACTGGCTGGCGGCCGAGCTGGAGCGCGACCCCGGGTTCGACTTCCTGTGCTTCGCCGACTCGCGCGAGGGCGTGGACATCCTGCGCGCGCACGCGCCGTCGCGGGGGTTCCGCGTGCTGGTGGAGCTGGGGCACGCCGGTGGGCGCGCGGGCTGCCGGTCGGTGGACGAGGTCGTCGATCTGGCCGGATATATCCAGACCGCGGATGGTGTGTCGCTGGCCGGCGTGGCCGGGTACGAAGGTGCGCTCACCTCAGCCGGAGAAGTCCGGAAATATCTGGGCCTGCTCCAGGACGCGGTCGAGTACCTGCGGGTCAAGAACCCCATCCTGACCGTCGGCGGCAGCCAGTGGTTCGACGTCATCGGGCGCGAACTGGTCGCCGCCCAGGCCACGGTGGTGCTGCGCAGCGGCGCGTACGTCACCCACGACGACGGCTACTACCGCGAGCGCACCCCCTTCAACCGGATCGACGGCGAGCTACGCCCGGCCTTCGAGATCTTCGCGCACGTGCTGTCCACCCCCGAGCCCGGCCTGGCGATCGTCGGCATGGGCAAGCGCGACGCGCCCTATGACGAGGGGCTGCCGGTGCCCAGGCGCGAGGGCCTGACCATCGCCAAGATGCAGGACCAGCACACGGTCGTGCACGGCGACGGCCTGCGTCCCGGGGACGTGCTCTCCTTCGGCATCTCGCACCCGTGCACCGCCTTCGACAAGTGGCGCGCGCTGCCCCTCGTCGACCCTGACTACCGCCAGGTCGGCACCATAACCACGCATTTCTAGGAGATCTCGTGAAGAAGGAAATCAGGACCACCGACGGCGCCGCTCCCGTCGGGGCCTACTCCCAGGGCCTCGTGGTCGGCGACTTCGTCTACACCTCGGGCGCCGGGCCGCTCGACCCGGTGACCGGCGAGGTCGTCGGCGACGACGTGGCCGCCCAGACGCACCAGACGATGAAGAACCTCGGCGCCGTCCTGGCCGCCCACGGGCTCGGCTTCGACGACGTGGTCAAGGCGACCGTGCACCTGCAGCACCTCAAGCGTGACTTCGCGGCCTACAACGAGGTGTACAAGTCGTACTTCAACCAGCCCTTCCCGGTCCGCACCACGGTGGGATCCGACCTGATGGACATCCTGGTGGAGATCGACTTCGTCGCGCACAAGAGCGCGTAAGGTCAACCCGTGGACAGTTCGGTATACGTCTTCGTCGAGGACCTCCGGGGTGAGGGCGTCGACAAGGTGCTCGACCGTGTCGCCGGATACGGCACGGCCGGCATCACCGTGGGCGCCGTGCACCACGGCTCCCGCGACGTCACCCCGCACGGGCTGTCCAGGCTGACCCTGCGCCACGACGGCGCCCACTTCGTCCCGCCGCACGACCTGTTCTCCGGGCTGCGCCTCACGCCGGTCCCCGGCTACACCGACGCGCTCGACGGCGTCCGCGAGGCCTGCTCGAAGCGGGGCCTGAAGCTCCACGGCTGGACGGTGTTCCTGCGCAACCTCACGCTCGGCACCCGCCATCCCGACGTGACCGTGCGCGACTGCTTCGGCGACCGCGGCTCGCTCACCGACCTGTGCCCCGCCCACCCCGACGTGCGCGAGTACGCCGTGGCGCTGGCCAGGTCGGTGGCGAGGCTCGGCGTCGACAGCGTGGTGGCCGAGTCGCTGCACTTCAGGCCGCTGCGCCCCGAGCGCTCTTTCGTCCCGCTCGGCCCCATGGACAACTACCTGTTCGGCCTGTGCTTCTGCGACTACTGCATGCGCCGCGCCACCGACCTGGGCGTCAACGCCGAGGTGGCGCGCGACGAGTGCGCCAGGATCGTCGGCGGCGTCTTCGACGGTGACCCCGCCGCCCAGGGCGAGGTGACCAGGGCCGCGCTGACCGCCTACGCCGGTCCCGACGTCGTGGCCTACGCCCGCGCCCGCTCGGAGACCGTGACCACGCTGGTGTCCGAGGTGGCGTCCGCGGTGGCGGAGGAGGGTTCCAAGCTGGTGTTCATCGACTACACAGGCTCGGTCAAGGGCTACCGCGACGGCCTGCCCTCGCCCGGTCTGGCCGCCCATGACGCCTGGCAGCTCGGCGTCGACCTGGTCGCCCTGGGTGACCTGGTGCCCGCCTTCGGCGTGCTCGCCTACGCCCGCGACGCCGCCCGGGTGGCCGACGACGTCGGCGCCTATCTCCGCTCGGTCGGCAAGGACCGGGAGGTACGGGCGGTGCTGCGCCCCGGCTACCCCGACAGCGACTCCACCGACCGGCTCGTGGCCAAGGCGCTCGGGGCCAAGGCGGCGGGCGCGGCGGCGGTCGACTTCTACGCCTATGGGCTGGTGCCGCACCCGGTGCTCGATCGCATCCCGGCGGCGCTGAACGAGGCTAGCTGACCCCGTCGAGCACGGCCGCGACCGCCTCGGCGGCGAAGTCCGCGCCCAGCGGCAGGCCCCTGAACACCGCCCTGACCCACATCGCCCCTGCCAGCAGGTCCATGACGAGCATCGGGTCGGCCGTCTCGGGGAGTTCGCCGCGCCGTACCGCGCGCTCGAAGACCACGCGCTCGCGGGCGAGGCGGTCGGCGAAGAAGCGCCGCGCGTCGATCTCGGGATGGTGTACGGCGGCGCCGAGCGCGGCCACCGCCACATCCTTCCCGGGCGGCTCGGTGAGCAGCGCACCCAACGCCTCCACCAGCGCCACCAGGTCGCCGCGCAGCGATCCGGTGTCGGGCACGTCGAAGTCGAGCATGTCCGCCTCGACCAGCGCCGCCGCCAGCAGGGCGGCCTTCGAGGGCCACCAGCGGTAGATCGTCGTCTTGTTGACGCCCGACGCCTCGGCCACGCCCTCGACGGTCAGCCCGTCGTAGCCCTTGCCGGCCAGTAGCCGCAGCGTCGCCGCGAAGATCTCCCGCTGCTTCCTCGGTGCCATGCGGGCTATTTTCTCCCGGTGAGCGCGGTGACCACGCCGAGTCCCAGGTAGACCACGCCGGAGAAGTAGCGCAGCGCCCGCGCCTTGGCGGCCAGCCGGTGGCCCAGGGCGCCGGCGGTGAACGCGTAGATCATGTCCGAGAGCAGGCCGAGCACCATCAGGACGGCGCCGAGCACCACGATCTGGAGCGCGGGGGAGCCGGCCGCCGGGTCCACGAACTGCGGCAGGAGCGCCAGGAAGAACAGGGTGACCTTGGGGTTGAGGATGTTGATGACCACGCCTTCGAGGAACACCTTGCGCAACGGCTGCGGCGCCGGCGCCTGTGCGTGCTGCTCGTCCTTGCTGGTGAGCGCGCGGATGCCCAGGTAGACGAGGTAGGCGACGCCGGCCCACTTGACGATCGAGAACAACGCGGCCGACTGGGTGATCACGTAGGAGAGACCCGCGGCGGCGGCGAGTATGTGCACCAGCGTGCCGGCCTCCACCCCGAACGCGCTGGCCAGCGCGGCCGAGCGCCCCTGGGCCAGGCCTCGGGCGGCGATGTAGAGGTGATTCGGCCCCGGGATGACGACCAGGGCCAGCGCGGTGACGGCGAACAGGGCCAGGGTGGGAAGGGCGATCATGCCTCTGACGGTAGAGGAGGCTTGGTCCACGAACGGAGTCCAATGCGGTGGTGCTTCAGTGGGCCAATACCTCGCCGCGTACCGCCCAGGCGCGGGTCCGCAGGGTGATCGAGCCGTCCGCCGCCACCGGCATCCGCTCCCGGATCCGCTCCCGCAGCGCCGCCCGGCGCGCCCGCGGCAGCGCGGCCGCGTACGCAGGGGCCGGCCCCTGACCGGCGAGGAAGGGCCGCCAGTAGTCGTCGAAGTCCCGGAACACCGCGTCCATGTCGATCGGCGCGACCTCTACCCAGGTCAGCCCGGCACCGTCCCACAGCGCCCGCAACGGCTCAGGACGGCACAGCGGGAACCTGGCGCCCTCGTCCAGTGCTCCGGCGTCGGGATCGAGCTCCACGGCCGCCGACCAGAAGGCCCTGATCACGTCCATCCGCCGGGCGTAGTCCCAGACGTAGGCCGCGACCGTGCCGCCCGGGGCGGTCACCCGGGCCAGCTCGGCGACGGCCGCCGCCGGATCGGGCACGAAGTTCAGCACCAGCCCGCTCACCGCCGCGCCGAACCGCCCGTCCCCGAACGGCAGAGCCCGCGCGTCCGCGACGGCGAACCCGGCCCGCGCGTCGGCGACCAGGTTCCGGGCATGCCGGACGAACCCGGCCGACGGATCGGCTCCGGCGATGCGGTCCGGCCCGGCGGCGGCCAGCACCGCGGCGGTCAGCGCCCCCGTCCCGCAGCCGGCGTCCAGCCAGCGCCGCCCGGCCGGGACGCCCAGCCACGCCACGAACGCCGCCGCCACCGGCCGGCTCCACCGGCCCATGTAGCCCTCGTAGGCATCCCCGACCGCCCAGATGTCCGCACCCATGCTCGAACGGTATCCACGCGCTCAGCCCGGATGCACGATCCTGCCGCCGAAGACCGTGAGATCGACCGGCGCGTCGACGATCTCGTCCGGCGCGGTGGCCGCGCTCACGCAGAGGTCGGCGACCTTGCCGGCGCTGACCGTGCCCTTCCAGCCCTCCGCGTGGTCCTGCCAGGCGGCGCCGCGCGTGTAGGTGCCCAGCGCCTCCTCCAGCGTCAGCCCCTGGCCCTGCCTGGCGACCAGCGCGGCCACGCCGGCCCGCCAGTCGGGGCCGGTCACCGGCGCGTCGGAGCTGCACGCCGTGTTCACCCCGGCCGCGAGCGCCGAGCGCGCGGGCCACTCCCGCTCCGCCCAGTCCGCGCCGAACAGGGCGTGGGTGGTGTCCGACTCCATGGCCTGGAGCACCGGCTGCAGGTTGATGCCGTAGCCGAGCCCGGCGAGCGTGGCCAGCGCCGCCTCGCTCGCGAACTGCCCGTGGATCAGATAGTGCCGCGCCCCGCCCGGCAGCGCCGCCAGCGCCGCCGTCACCGCGTCGACGCCCCGGCTGCCCACCACGTGCACGCCCAGCTGGTGACCGGCGGCGTGCACCAGGCGCATGATCTCCTCCAGCTCGGCCACCCGCTCGGCGTCACTGTCCCCGCGCGTGCACAGCGCGCCGTGCCCGCCCGACGGGTACGGCTCCCGCATCCACGCCGTCTCCGAAGGCGGGATCCCGTCGGCGAACACCTTGACCCCCAGCAGCCGCAGCACCCGGGGATCGACCCCGTCCAGCCGGGGCGGATCGGCCAGCCACGCCCGGGTGTCGGCCACCGACGCGCCCGACATCGGGCTCGGCAGCCCCAGCACGCTCACCCGCGCGGTCAGCTCGCCCGAGCGCGCCAGCGCGATGTAGGCGTCCAGCGCGGCGCCGCTCATGCCGCCCGCGAACGCCTCCTCGCCGCCGGGCCCGAGTCCGGGTTCGGTGAAGCCGGTGATGCCGAGCCGGTTGAGCTCGGCGACCACGTCGCGCACCACCGCGGCCAGCCCGCCCTCAGGATGCGGCACCGCCCGCATGACCAGGCTCTGCTCGCCGTGGTGCAGCACTCCTCCGGACGACTCGACCCCGGCCAGGCGTAACGCCGCGCTGTTGGCCCAGACGGCGTGGCCGGAGAAGTCCTGCAGCACCACAGGATTCTCGGGCGCCGCGGTGTCCAGGTCGGCCGCGCTCATCGTCCCGCCTGCCGCCACCTCGGCCAGCCGTCCGGGATGCCAGCCGATGCCCCTGATCCAGGCGCCCGGCTTGGCGTGCCGTACCGCGTGGGCGACCTCTGCCTGGACGGCGGCGACGGAGCCGAGCGCGACGTCCAGGCAGAACGGCGGCCGGTGCAGCCCGTACCCGACGGCGTGCAGGTGGGAATCGTTGATGCCGGGCAGCAGCAGCCGGCCGCGCAGGTCGATCACCTCGGTGCGGGGTCCTGCCCACCGCGCGGCCCGCTCGCCGACGTGGACGATCTCGCCGCCGCGCACCGCCACCGAACTCGCGTACGGCAGCGCCGGATCCATGGTCAGGACCCGCCCGTCGACCAGCACCAGATCCGCGCTCGTCATGCCCGGTCCTCTCCCAGGTAGGCGCGCCGCAGCGCGGAGTCGTCCTCGCGCAGCGGCCCGGGGTCGCCGCTGTAGGTCAGGGCGCCGCGCGACAGCACGTACGCGGTGTCGGCCAGCGCCAGCGCGGCGTGCGCGAACTGCTCCACCAGCAGCACCGCGCACCCGGCGTCGGCCAGCGCGCGGATGACCGGCAGCAGCCGGCGCACCACCGCCGGGGCCAGGCCCATGGACATCTCGTCCAGCAGCAGCGCGGCCGGTTCGCGCAGGATCGCGCGGGCCAGCACGAGCATCTGCTGCTCGCCGCCGGACAGCAGCCCGGCCCGCACCTGCAGGCGGGGAGCGAGCTCGGGGAAGAGCGTCAGCGCCCGGTCCGGGTCGCCGGCCAGCAGGAGGTTCTCGCGGGTGGTGAGCGTGGCGAAGACGGCGCGGCTCTGCTCGACGTGGGCCAGGCCGAGCCGGGCCCTGCGGGTGCGGGGCCGTCCGGTCAGGTCGTGTCCGCCGAGCGTGATCCGGCCGGAACGGCTGGGCAGGATGCCGGAGACCGCCTCCAGCAAGGTGGTCTTGCCCGCGCCGTTCGGCCCGAGCAGCACGCTCACCTGCCCGCGCCCGGCGTGCAGCGTGACCTCGCGCACGACCGGCTGCCCGCCGCGCGCCACGGTCAGCCCTTGGAGGGAGAGCGTCACGCCGTCACCTCCTCGCCCAGGTACGCGCGGAGCACCCGCGGGTCGGCGAAGACCTCGGCGGGCGGGCCCTCGGCGATGACGCGGCCGAAGTCCATCACGCTGACCCGCGCGCAGACCGCCCGGACCAGGTCGAGGTCGTGCTCGATCAGCAGGACGGCGCAGCCGAACCGCTCCGGCGCCGCGCGCAGCCACCGGCCGAGCCGCTCGGTCTCGGCGTGACCGAGTCCGGCGGCCGGTTCGTCCAGCACGGCCAGTTCGGGCC
Source organism: Nonomuraea sp. NPDC050540 (assembly GCF_044457485.1). Classification (NCBI taxonomy): domain Bacteria; kingdom Bacillati; phylum Actinomycetota; class Actinomycetes; order Streptosporangiales; family Streptosporangiaceae; genus Nonomuraea; species Nonomuraea sp. NPDC050540. The sequence continues at coordinate 36,336 of NZ_JBITHA010000009.1, read as the reverse complement.
GGGCCAGCAGCGCCCCGGCCACCTCCAGCAGGCGTCTGGTGCCCACGTCCAGGTCGGCGATCGTCCGCCCGGGATCCACCGCGACCAGGTCGCCGAGCGCCTCGGCCAGGTCGCGGGCGGTCAGGGGGCGGCGGGCGGCGAAGCGCAGGTACTCCCCGGCGGTCAGGCCGGTGGGCACCCGGTCCTGCTGGAACGTCCTGCGCAGGCCCGCCCGCGCCCGCAGGTGGGCGGGCCGGCCGTTCAGGTCGTGCCCGGCGAGCTCCACCGCGCCCGTGCAGGTGGTGAAGCCGGTGACGGCGTCGACCAGCGAGGACTTGCCCGCGCCGTTCGGCCCGACCAGCCCGTGCACGCTACCCGCCCGCACCTCCAGGGAGACGGCCTGGACGGCGGCCACCTGCCCGTAGCGCACGCTCAGCCCGGTGATCCGCAACGCCGTACCGGTGGCGGCATGAGGAACGGCCTTCTCCACGAGCGGAACGGGCGCCACCGCCCGGTGCCCATTGCGCCGCCGTAAGAGCGCGCGCAGCGCGTCGCTGATGCCCGCGCCCTGGGTGAAGGCCTGGATGGCGCCGACCGCGAAGACCACGTTCGCCCACTGCTGCGGGATGCCGAACCGCCTCAGCAGCTCCGCGACCAGCACGCCGAGCGCGCCGCCGATGAGCGCGCCCTCCGCGTGGTGCGCCCCCGCCATGACCGCCACCGCGTACGCCGTCAGCGACTGACCGGGGTCGAAGTTGCGCGCGAGCAGCATGCCGAGCTGCCCCGCCAGCAGCGCCCCGGACAGCCCCGCGATGAACGAGCTGACCGCGAAGGCGCTCAGCTTGGCCCCCGGCACGCTCGTACCGGCGGCCGCGGTGGCCCGCTCCGACTCGCGCAACGCCCACCACGTGGCGCCGAACCTGGTCCGCCGCACCACCGCCAGCCCCACCGCGACCAGGGCGAAGACCCCGACGCAGAACAGGAAGTACTGCCGCTCGGAACTCAGCCCCGCCGGCCGGCCCACGCTCAGCCCCAGGTCCACGCCGGGAAAGGAGGCGGCGGCCAGCACGATGTCCACGGTCGCCGCGAAGCCGAGCGTGACGATCGCCAGGTGCACCCCGCGCAGGCGCAGCGCGGGCAGCCCGATGAGCAGCCCGAACGGCACCGCCGCCAGGCCCGCCAGCGGCAGCCACACGTACAGCCCGCCCGGCACGCCCCACAGGCTGAGCTGCGCGGTGCTCCAGGCGCCGATCGCCGCGAAGGCCGCCTGGCACAGCGAGACCATCCCGGCCTGTCCGGCGATCACCCCGAGGCTCTGCAGGAGCACGCCGGAGATGACCGCGGACATGGCCAGGAAGACCCAGTAGGCGGGCAGGGCGGCGGCCAGGCCGTACGCGAGGACGGCCAGGGCGAGCACCGCCAGTCCCCAGCGGACGGCTCGGTCAGCGCGCGGCATCCCACACCTCCCCGCGCCGGCTCCACAGCAGCAGAAGCAGGATGGCCGCGAACGGCACCGCGTCGCGGTACTCGCGCACCGCCGCTGAACCGGCCAGCAGACCCTCCAGCAGGCCCAGCGCCAGCCCGCCCAGCAGCGCCCCCGGCAGCCGCGTCAGCCCGCCCGCCAGCGCCGCGGCGCACGCGGGCACGATGAGCATGCTGAGCGAGAGGATGTCGCTGGAGCGCACCGGCGCGACCAGGAGCAGCACGAGCGCGGCCAGCGCGCCGGCGGCCCCCCAGAGCGCGACCGCCGGTACACGGGTGCCGATGCCGAGGAGCTCGGTGGTGACCGGCCGCTCGGCCATGGCGCGCAGCCGCAGCCCGAGCGAGGTACGCACCAGCAGCAGGTGGGTGCCGCCGCCGATGAGCACCGCCAGCGAGATCAGCGCGGGAGTGCCCCAGGTGATCACCACCCCGGCCAGCGTGGCCACCGGGGCGCCGGCCGGGTTCTGCAGCACCCGCGGGGTGTCGCCGAACAGGATGTAGGCCAGCGCGATGATCCCGATGAGCTGCGCGATGGAGACCGCCGTGCGCAGCTGGGCGCCGCTGCCGGCGAACCACCGCACCATGACCGCGCCGCACCCCGCCGACGTCAGCGCGCCCGCCGCCACCCCGGCGACCGCGGCCATCCCGTACGGCAGGCCCGTCTCGGCCAGCGCGGCCATCACGTAGACCCCGGCCATGCCGGTGGCCGCGACGGCCAGGTTGACCGTGGCGGTCAGCCGGTACATGGCGGTGAGCAGCAGGCCGAGGGCGGCGTAGGTGCCGCCCGCGGCCAGCCCGGAGACGAGACCTTGGAGCATCAGCCGAGCGTCCCCGGATAACGCACCCATTCGGGCGTCACGACCCGCCAGGTCCCGCCGCGCAGCTGGACGATCTTCCCGGCCCGGTTGGACCGGTGCTTGGCCGCCGCGCCGAACTCGTACGCCGTGCCCACCAGCGGATTCTGGATGGGCTTGAGCGCCTTGAACGCCTGGCCGACCGACTCGCGGGTGATCGCGCCCTTGATGCCCTTGAGCGTGTCGACGACATAGGTGGCGGCCAGATACCCGCCCTGGCCGAACGAGGTCAGCGGGACCTTCTTGGCCGCCATCAGCTCGCGCCAGTCCTTCAGCACCGCCGAGCCGGCGTCGGTGAAGGGCTCGAACTCCGCGTTGGCGTAGGTGCCCTCGCCGTCGGGGCCGAGCGCCTTGCCGACGGCCTCGGTGTAGGGGGCGGTGGTGAGCAGCCAGTCGATGCCGGTGACGTTCTGCTGTTTGACCACCTTCATCCAGGCGATCGCCATCGGCTCGGTGCCGTTGTAGAGGACCGCCTGGCAGCCGGCCGAGCGGGCGCGCAGGACGAACGGGGTCGGGTCGGAGTCGGGCTTCACCGTGCGGTCGTCGAGCGTGAGCTTCTTGCCGGTGAGCTTCGACCAGCTCTGTACGGCGCCGCCATAGGCGTCGTTGGTGTTGCCGAGGATCGCCAGGAACATGCAGACCTTGTCCCGCTTGAGCACCTCGGAGGCGTAGTACATGTTGATCGCCATGTTGAGGTACGGCCCCGTGTTGACCGGCGAGATGGCCGGCGACTCGAAGCAGGTCGGGTCGACGCCGGTGCCCTGGACCGCGACGATCGCGGACTGGACGTAGAAGGGCGCGTTGACCGCGCAGTCCAGCAGGCTGGCCGAGCCGGCCAGCAGCACCACGCCCTGGTTGGTGACCAGGTCGCGGGCGGCCTGCGCGGCGGCCGCCGGGTCGCCCTTGTCGTCGGCGACCAGATACTCGATCTTCTGGCCGTTGATGCCGCCCTGCTCGTTGACCCGGTCGAAGACCGCCTTCGCGGCGGCGGAGGAGTCGGGGAAGGTGACGGGACCGCTGAGCGAGCTGACCGCGCCCACCCGGATGACGCCCGTGCCCGGCCCGTCGCGGCCGGTGGTGGGGGTGTCGGCGAGCCCGCAGCCCGCCACGGCGGCCAGCAGTAAGACGGACAGCGTCCTGGAAGCGATCATGGCGATGGGACCTCTCGTGCGTGAAGTGCCCTACGCGCTCAGGGCCTCGGCCACCAGCGCGGTGTCGGTGAACTGCTCGAAGCTGACGGCCACCCCGTCCCGCAGCTTCCAGACGTGGGTGAAGCGGACCCGCATCGCCTTGCCGGTGGCCCGGTAGACGCCGCTGTAGAAGCCGATCGCCACGATGGTGTCGCCGCCGTCCACGTACTCCTCGGGGTCGGCCCGGTAGTCCGCCCATTCGGCGCCCAGGCGGGAGAAGACGCCCTTCAGCACCTCCTCACGGCCCACGTACGTGCCCGCGTACGGGAATCCGGCCATCTCGGTCCAGCGGGCGTCCGGCGCGAGGAGGGCCAGGATGCCTTCGATGTCGCCGCGGGCCGAGGCGGCGTAGGACTCACGGACGGCGTCCAGGTTCTTGCCGGTCATGGCAATCCTTCCTCCATGAAGTCGTCTATGAAATCATATAGCTTTCCTCATCGTCCGAAAAGGAGCTGTCCCGATGGAGAGCGCTGACGTGGTGGTCGTCGGAGCCGGGTCGGCCGGGGCGGCGCTCGCCGGGCGGCTGGCCGAGGTCGAAGGGCTGTCCGTGCTGCTGCTGGAGGCGGGCGGTCCCGACGGCAATCCCGACATCCACGACCCGGGCGGGGTCTTCCGGCTGTGGGGCGGCGCGGAGGACTACGACTACCTCACCACGCCGCAGGCCGGGCTCAGCGGGCGGCGGCTGCGCTGGCCGCGCGGGCGGGTGCTGGGCGGCTCCTCCTCGCTCAACGGCATGATCTTCGTACGCGGCAACCCGGCCGACTACGACTGGGGACCGGGATGGACCTGGCCGGAGGTGCTGCCGGTCTTCAAGCGGCTGGAGGACTTCGACCGGGGCGCCTCCGAGCATCACGGCGTGGGCGGGCCGGTCCGGGTGATGTCCGACTACCGTCCGCATCCGGTCAACGCTGCCGTGGTCGAGGCGGCTGTGGGGCTCGGCCTGCCGTACAACGAGGACTGCAACGGCGCGGCGCAGGACGGGGCGGGCTTCTGCCAGCTCACCGTCAAGGACGGGCGGCGGCACAGCACGGCGGCGGCCTATCTGCGCGGCGGCCGGGTGCGGATCAGAACGGGAGCGGCCGTGACCAGGCTGCTGTTCGAGGGGTCGCGGTGCGTCGGGGTCGAGGTCGGGCCGGGCGAGCGCGTGTACGCCGGGCAGGTCGTGCTGAGCGCGGGCGCCCTGGAGTCGCCCCGGCTGCTCATGCTCAGCGGAATCGGACCGGCCGACGAGCTACGCCGGCTCGGCGTGCCGGTGCGGGCGGACCTGCCGGTCGGCGCGAACCTGCACGACCACGCGCTGGTCCCGGTGATCGTGGCGGCCCGCGGGCCGGTGCCGCCGCCGGTGGCCGGGCTGCCCGTGATGCACAGCCAGCTGTTCTGGCGCAGCCGCGGCGGCCTGCCCGCGCCGGACGTGCAGCCGCTCTTCTTCCACGTGCCGTTGTACGACGAGACGATGAGCGGGCCGCCGGACGCGTTCACGCTGATGGCCGGGATCATCCGGCCGGAGAGCCGGGGCACGCTCCGCCTCACCTCCGCGGACCCGGGGGCGCCGCTGCTGGCCGACCCCGCCTACCTGCGCGAGGAGGCCGACCGGCGGTGCATGCGGGCGGCGGTGGAACTGTGCAGGGAGATCGGGGCCGAGCTGGGCCGTGAGCTCTACCCCCGCGATGACGATCTTTCCGCCTACATCGAGCGCACGCTCGTCACCTACCACCACCAGGCGGGCACCTGCCGGATGGGCGCGGTCGTGGACCACCGCCTACGCGTGCTCGGCGTCGACGGACTGCGCGTCGCCGACGCCTCGGTGATGCCCGCGGTCACCTCGGGAAACACCAACGCTCCCGCGATCATGATCGGGGAGCGTTGCGCGGACCTCGTGCTGTCAGAGCAGTGACTCGATGGTGATCGGGAACGAACGCACCCGCCTGCCCGTGGCGTTGTGAACCGCGTTGCCGATCGCGCCCGCCATCCCCACCATGCCGATCTCCCCGATGCCCTTGACCCCCAGCGGGTTGACGAACGGATCGTCCACCTCCACCGTCTCCACCATCACCTCGGGCACGTCGGCGTTGACCGGCACCAGGTAGTCGCCCAGGCTCGGGTTGGCCCAGCGGCCGTAGCGCGGGTCCATGTGCGTGGCCTCAAGCAACGCCTGGGACAGACCCCAGATCATGCCGCCCATGAGCTGGCTGCGCGCCGTCTTCTGGTTCAGCACGCGGCCGGGCGCGAACACCCCGGCCATCCTGCGCACCCGCACCACCCCCAGATCGGCGTCCACGGCCACCTCGGCGAACTGGGCGCCGAAGTTCAGCAGCGCGTGCTCCTCGTCGACGCGATGCTGGTAGGTGCCCAGGTACTCGGTCTCCGGGACGAAGTTGCGGCTGAGCATCTCGCCGTAACTCTCCGACCCCGAAGGCCCGGTCATGACGCCGTCCACGACCTCGACCAGCTCCGGGTCCGCGCCGTGCAGCGGCGAGCCCTCGTCCTGGACCGCCTGGGCGATGAGCTGCTCCCGCAGGCCCGTCGCGGCCAGATGCACGGCGTTGCCGCCCGCCGTGGACCCGGTCGAGCCGACCGAGGCCGCCAGGAACGGCAGGGACGTGTCGCCGTACTCCACCCTGACCATCTCCAGCGGCAGCCCGAGCCCCTCGGCGGCGATCTGGGTGAGCACCGTGGCCGCGCCGGTGCCGATGTCGGACGCGGCGGTCTGGATGACGGCGGTGCCGTCCGCGTAAAGCCGGGCCCGCGCCCGCTGCGGATTCATCAGCGGATAGACGGGATAGATCGCCGTGGCCATTCCCATGCCGATCAGCCAGTCGCCCTCGCGCCGCGTACCGGGACGCGGGTCCCGATCGGCCCACCCGATCAGCTCGGCGCCCCGCTCATAGCACTCCTTGAGCCCCTTGCTCGACCACGGCCGCCCGCTCACCGGATCGACGTCGGCGTGGTTGCGCAGCCGCAGCTCGATCGGATCCAGCCCGGCCCGCTCCGCCAGCTCGTCCATCGCGCATTCCAGTACGGCCAGCCCCGCCGTCTCACCCGGTCCGCGCATGAACGTGGGCGTCATCGTGTTGCCCTTGATGAGGTGGTAGACGGCCGCGAAGTTGTCGCAGGCGTAGAGCTCGCCGGAACCGCTCAGCGCGGGCTCGGCCCAGTCGTCGTAGGCCGAGGTGATCGACACCTTCTCATGGCGGATCGCGGTCAGCCGCCCGTCGGCGGCGGCGCCGAGCGTGATCGTCTGCTCGTTGTCCTCCCGCAGCCCGCACCCTGTGAACATTTGCTCTCTCGTCAGCGCCAGCTTGATCGGCCTGCGCATGATCTGGGCGGTCATGGCGGCCAGCGTCGGATGCGCCCAGATCATGGCCTTGGCCCCGAAACTGCCGCCGACGAACCGGGTGATCACCCGGATCCGCGAGGCCGGGATGCCCAGCAGGTTCGCGACCGTCATCTGGGTGGCGGTCGGACCATGGGTCGCGTCCCACAGCGTGAGCTGCCCGTCGTCCCAGGAGGCCACCGAGGCCGACATCTCCAGCGGGTTCTGGTGGTTGGCCGTGAACGTGAACGTGGCCTCCACCGTCAGTTCGGCCGCCGCCAGTCCTGCGTCCACGTCGCCCCGGCCCATCTGACCCGGTGCCAGGCCGGCCAGGATCCGCTCGGGCACGTAGGCCTGGTCGCGGCCCTCGTCGATCACGGTGATCGACTCCGCACGCTCGTAGCTCACGTCCAGCAGTTTGGCGCCCCGGGTGGCGGCGTCCAGCGTCTCGCCCACGACGATGGCCACAGGCTGGCCCGCGTAGTGGATGACCGGGTCCTGCATCGGGAAGAAGCTCTGGCCGTGGGCGACGGTGCCGGCCAGCGAGAGCGTGAGGACCGGCTGCGCGGCCACCTTCGGAAGATCCTCATACGTGAGTACGGCCAGCACGCCCGGCTCGGCCATGGCCCTGGACTTGTCGATGCCGGTGACGCGTCCGGCGGGAATCCCGGAACCGGCGATGACCGCGTGGCGCATGCCCGGCAGCGAGATTTCGGCGGTGTACTTGGCGGCGCCGGTCACCTTGGCACGGCCGTCCACCCGGGTGACGGGCTGCCCGATGAGCGTGGTGGTCATGCCGCCGTCACCCTTTCCAGTGCTTGAGCGGTCCTGTTCATGCCGCCGTCACCCTTTCCAGGACCCGCACGATCGTGCGTTTGGCCAGTTCGATCTTGAAGGCGTTCTGCGGGTGGCCCACGGCAGGGGCCAGTTCGGCCGCGGCCGCCGCCTCGAAGGCGTCGCCGATGGCAGGACCGCCGGTCAGCAGCTGTTCCGCCGCCCTGGCCCGCCACGGGCGGGTGGCCACGCCGCCGAGCGCCAGCCGTACCTCGCGGATGACCCCGTCGGTGACCGTGGCCGCCACGGCCGCCGAGGCCAGTGCGAACTCGTACGACTCGCGGTCACGCACCTTCCAGTACAACGACGTACGCGCCACCGGGGCGGCGGGCACCTCGATCGCGGTGATCAGCTCGCCGTGCTCGATCGGGTGCTCGTGTTCCGGGGCGTCTCCGGGTTGCAGGAAGAAGTCCTCCAGCGGCATCGACCGCTCGCCGTACCGGCTCTGCAGGTGGATCACCGCGTCCAGCGCCACCAACGGCACCGCGACGTCGGACGGATGCGTCGCGAAACAATGCTCGCTGGTCCCGAGCACGGCATGCCCCCGATGAAACCCACCCTCGGCCGCGCAGCCGGACCCCGGCTCCCGCTTGTTGCACGGCATGCCGGCCTCGCGAAAGTAGCCGCAGCGGACCCGCTGCATCATGTTGCCGCCCATCGAGGCCATGTTCCGCAACTGCGCCGACGCGCCCAGTTCCAACGCCTGCGCGATCATCGGGAACCGTTCCCGCACGCCGGGGGCCGCGGCGACGTCACTCATCCTGGCCAGCGCCCCCAGTCGCAGGCCGCCGCCCGGCAGGTCCTCGATGGTGTCGAGCGGCAGATCATTGATGTCGACCAGCCGCCGCTCCCGGGCCACACCGATGCGCAGCATGTCCACCTCGGTGGTCCCGCCGGCCAGAAACCTGCTCCCCGGATCGGCCCCTTCGGCCAGCGCGGAGGCTACGTCGCCGACTCTGGCGTAACTGATGGCGTGCACTGGTTACCTGCCTTGATGTGTGGGCGTGTGCGCTTGGGTGGTGTGCGCCGGTCTATTGGTGCCCGCCATCACGCACCTCCCGGATCGCCTGGCGGATGTGCGGGTAGGCGGCGCAACGGCACAGGTTGCCGCTCATCCACTCCGCGATCTCGGCGTCGTCGCCGGCGTGGCCCTCCTCCAGCAGCTTGACCGCCGACATGATCTGCCCCGGCGTGCAGTAGCCGCACTGCAGCGCGTCACAGGCCAGAAAGGCGTCCTGCATCGGGTGCTCGACCAGACCCTCGATCGTGGTGACTTCCCTGCCCTCGCACGCGACCGCCAACGTCAGACAGGAGACCACTCGACGGCCGTCCACCCAGACGGTGCACGCGCCGCAGGCGCCCTGGTTGCAGCCCTTCTTGGTGCCGGTGAGATCGAAGCTCTCGCGCAGGGTGTCCAGCAGACTGGCCCGCGGCTCCACCTCGGCCACCAGGGTGGCGCCGTTGACGGACAGGGACAGCTTCGCGGGTTCGGGGCCGCGCTCAGTCTTCTCCAGCGGACCATCCATCGGGGCTCCTCAGCGTTCTCCTGGCCCTTCCTCCAGCAGTGTCCAAGTCGTCGGGTTTTCCACGAGCAAAGCGCGCCCCACTCTGCGGGTATATGTCACCAAATCCCCACCCCACCCCTCCTCGCCGGCCGCTTCCCCCTCCCTTCCTGTACCTCCGCCCGCCCCTCCGGGCCGCCCTTCGGCCTCGTCCCTCCGCCTGGGCCCGCCCCCCTGCCAGCGGCTTTCGGACCCCGCCTCCGGCCCATCCGCCTCCGAGCCCGTCCGCTCCCCGCCTTCCGTCTCGGCCTTCCGTCTCGGCCATCCGTTCTGGGGCTTGGTCGTAGGCGTCCTGGGGTCCACCCCTCCGGCCCCGGTCTGCCTTGCTGGTCGGGGGTAAAGAGGGGACCACTTAGGGGGTGGACACAGGCCGTGACGGTGACCAGCCCCGTCCGACGTGAGAAGCGATCCCCCCGATCGGCGCCGGCGCACGGCGGCGGGTGGCGGGGGTGGGGCTGTGCCGTAAAGAATCATGATTCTGTTACCTATAGAGTTGCCGAGGTGAACAGTCTTCTTATCGGACGCTCAGCTGAGCTGAGGAGACTCGTTCGCGTGCTCGAAACCGCCGGCGACGGCACCGCCGGCGTGGCGCTCGTCGGGGGCGACGCGGGCATCGGCAAGACCCGCCTGACCTGCGAGCTCGTCGCCCAGGCCCGCGAGCGCGGCTTCAACGTCATGATCGGCCAGTGCGCCGAACTGGGCGATGCCCTCCCATACCTCCCGCTCGCCGACGCCCTGCGCGGCGCCGGCCCCACGCTGCGCGCCGCCATCGCCGAGCGCCCCGTCCTGGAGCAGCTGCTGCCGGGCAGCGAGACCGCGCCGTCGTCGGGCCTCACCCAGCAGAGGCTGTTCGGCTCGCTGCTGGGCCTGCTGGCCGCGGTGCAACCGGTCCTGTTCGTGATCGAGGACCTGCATTGGGCCGATCGTTCGACCCGCGACCTGCTGGTGTTCCTGAGCCGCATGCTCCAGAGCGAGCGCGTCTGCCTCGTCGGCACCTACCGCACCGACGACCTGCACCGCCGCCACCCCCTGCGCTCCGTCCTGGCCGAGCTCAAGCGCCTGCCCTCGGTGACCGCGGTGGACGTGGGCCCCATGCCCTCAGCCGAAATCTCCGACTATGTCGCCACCTTCGGTGACATAGACAGTCGCGAACTCGGCGAGATCGTCAGCCGCGCCGACGGCAACCCCTTCTACGCCGAAGAGCTCTACGCCGCCCTCTCCGAAGGCGAGACCCTCCCCGACGGCCTGGCCAGCCTGCTGATGTCGCGCGTCGAGGTCCTCTCCGAGCCCGGCCAGCGCGTCCTGCGCGCCGCCGCCGTCGCCGGCCGCCGCGTCGAGGACGTGCTCCTGCGCGAGGTCTCCGGCCTGCCACTCGCCGACTTCGAGGAGGCCGTGCGCGAGATCGTCTCGCGCGGACTGCTCAGAGTCGACGGGTACGGCTACGCCTTCCGCCACGCCCTCCTCCAGGAGGCCGTCTACACCGACCTCCTGCCAGGCGAGCGCACCAGGCTTCACGCCACGTTCGCCACCTTGCTCACCGCGCCCGCCGAACTGGCCCACCACCACCTGGCGGGCCACGACCTGTCCGGTGCCCTGACCGCCTCCGCCGAAGCCGGCCGCCAGGCCGAACGCCTCGGCGCGCCCGCGGAAGCCCACCGCCACTACGACCAGGCGCTCAGCCTCTGGGACCGCGTTCCCGACGCCGAGTCCCTGGCCGGCGAGGGCCGCGCCGACCTGGCCCTGCGCAGCGCCATCATGGCCGCCGACAGCGGCGACAACCACCGCGCCGTCACCCAGCTCCGTGCCCTCCCGCAGACCTCGCAGGTCAACGAACGCCTGGCCTACTACCTGGCCGAACTGGGCCAGGACGACGCCGCGGTCCAAGCCGGCGAGACCGCCGTGGAAACCGCGCGAACCCCCGCGGAACTCGCCCGCGCCCTGGCCACCAGCGCCCGCGCCCTGGCCTGGACCGACCGCCACGCCGAAGTCGCCCCCCGCGCCCGCCGAGCCCTGGAAGTCGCCCGCTCCGCAGGCGTCCCCGACGCGGAGAAGGGCGCCCTGATCAGCCTCGCCCTGCTGTCGGAGCTGGACGGCGACTTCTCCACCGCCGCCGCCCGCTACGAACAGGCCACCTCCCGCACCTCCGGCATCCTCGCCATGGACCTGCGTGCCGAGTTCGCCCGCGCCCGCCTGCTGTACGAGCAGGGCGACCTCGTCGAGGCCGCCTCCGCCACCGACAGCGGCATCCGGCTGGCGGAGGAGAACGGGCTGAACTGGAGTACGTACGGCACCGACCTGCGCTTCCTTCGCTTCCTCATCCATTACGTGGCCGGCGAATGGGACGACGCCGAACGTGTGGCCGGAACCTTCGGCGCCCGCGTCGGAACGGTCCCCGAGGCGATCCTGTCGTCGTTCGCCCTGTTCGTGGAGGTGGGCCGCGGACTACCCGCCGTCGGCCCCCGCATCGACTGGCTGCGCCCCTTCTGGTCCAACGACCTCGTCACCTACATGGCGCGCGGCCTCGCCGCCGAGGACGCCCTGTGGAAGGGCGACCCGACCGCCGCGTGGGAACACGTACGGGCCTGCCTGTCCCAGCTCATCCCCGCCGACCCGGCCAACCTGCGGATCTGCGCCACCGGATTGTGGGCGTTGGCGGAGCTGGGCCGTACCGACGAAGCCGACGACCTGCGCGAACGCGCCCGCACCGCCGTCGCGGGCCCGGACGGCAAACGCGGACCCATGGGCCTGGAGGGCCGCGCGTGGGCGCTGCGCGTAGAAGCCGAATGGGTACGCGTGCAGGGCCGCCACGACGTGGCCCTGTGGGAAAGGGTCGTGGAAGCGTTCGACTACGGCTTCGTGTACGAGACGGCCCGAGTCCGCTGGCGCCTGGCCGAAGCCCAGCTCTCCACCGGCGACCGTGAATCCGCGCAGGCCACCTGGCTGCTCGCCCGGGACGCCGCCGACAACCTGAAGGCGGTCCCGCTGGCATCGGCACTGGAGGAGTTCGCCCGCCGGGCCCGCTTCACCACCGCCTCGACCGACGGCTCCCTGACCGCCCGCGAACTCGAAGTCCTCCGCCTGGTCGCCGACGGCCTCACCAACCGCGAGATAGCAGAACGCCTCTACATCGCCCAGAAGACGGTGAGCGTCCACGTCTCCAACATCCTGGGCAAACTAGACGCCTCCACCCGCACCCAGGCCGCCGCCACCGCCCGCTCCCGCGGCCTGCTCTCCGACCAACCCGCCTAACCCGATCTTCAGCTACGAGCCCGAGCAGCCAGATCGCGAACCACCTGAATGAGCTCAGCCGGATCGAACGGCTTGGTCAGATAGGCGTCCACCCCGATCCCCAGCCCCCGGCGCCGATCATCATCCTGCGCCCGAGCCGTGATCAGAACCACCTTGATATGGCTCGTAGCCTCATCACTCCGCAACCGATGCGCCGTAACCCACCCGTCCAGGCACGGCATCATCACATCCAGGGTGACCACGTCGGGCATGACATCAAGCACACGATCCAGACAGTCCGCACCATCGGTGGCCGTCTCCACCTCGAACCCCTCCAGGGTCAGGTTGACCGCGATGAGCTGCCTGATGACCTCGTCATCATCGACAACCAGAACTCTGCCCAGTACCTCGCCCACGGCCACGAAGCTAACCCGTGACGGGGTGGTCACGTGCGGTTTTCGATGGATGTGTGCCCGGAGCTTTATCGTGTGCGGAGTGGTGGCGGGATGCTGATAGCCTTAGGGCTCGTTGGAGCCCCCTTAGCTCAGGGGATAGAGCACCGGCCTCCGGAGCCGGGTGCGTAGGTTCGAATCCTACAGGGGGCACCCATTACCAGCCAGGCCAGACATCGTCTGACCTGGCTTTTTGCTTGATCGGCCGGGATATCGGTCATGCCATGTTGCGACAGCCGTAGACGCCAAATGACGACCGCCACGGGCAGCCCACGGGCAGAGATCATCCGAGGTCGTCACGGGCTTGGTTCATGCGGTCGATCCAGAGGTCGTCGTAGTCGGCCATGCATCGGTGGTAGATCCTCTGCAGCACTTCGACGCTGTGGCCGGCCCACTCTGCGACTTGGGCGGCCGGCACGCCGGCGGTCAGCCGCCAGGTGACGCCGGCGTGGCGCAGGTCGTACGGCCTTGCCATGAGGGGGGATGCGACTTGCTCGGGGGTGAGCGCGAGGGGCCTCAGTTTGGCCCACAGCCTGGAGTAGGTGGACTTGGGGACGGGCTTACCGCTTTCGGACCGGAAGAGGCGGCCGTCGTAGGCGACGCCGTACCGTTCGATGTGCCGGCGGAGAAGGGCAACCAACTCGGGCGGGATCGGAACGGCCCGGACGGCTTTCCTGGGGCGGTTCTTGAGCCCGCGGTCGTCGTGCAGCCGGCCGTTGTCGGTGTAGTCCTTGCCCACCTCGGGTGTGGTGGCGTCCAGCATGAGCTTTCCCCATCCGATCTGCGGGAGTGTGCAGTTCACATCGCGCAGACGTATGGCCTCCGCGGGCCGCATCATCGCGAAGTACAGGCAGCCGAAGAACGCGACGAACCGGCCCCCCTGGCGCCGGCCGACGTAACTGCAGGCGATGAGCGCCTGGCGGACCTGGCGCGGATTGCCGACAACCCGCGGGTCGACGGCGAGGTCCATTTTGGGCTGCGCCCAGTCCTGTTTCACCGCGGGGGAGTCGAGCGGGTTATCCCGCAGGCGCTCGCGGGCAACCGCGAAACGCAGGCTGTTGTAGAACACGCGACGCATCCTGCGGTGGTACTCGGGCGCCGCTTGGCCGCCGTCGAGTTTGGTGCTGCAGGCCGTCAATGCCCTGTCCAGGGTGCGGCGGGCGGTCAACTCGGTGATCGCTATCGAGTTACGGCGGAGCCATGCCAAGGCAGTCTGCAGCTCTTCGGGCGCCTGCTCCTCGTCCCGGGAGGGGATGAACGCCCACCTCAGGGCCGCACGCAAAATCGGGACGGCCGGTGCGCCGCGCTTGTCGAGAACGAGCACGGGCGACACTGCGAGCATCGTTTCGATGATGGAGCGTCGGGAGTTGGGTGACGCCTTGCGCCACTTCATCTCCACGTAGTCGACCGCGTGGACGAGCCACGTAACGGCCTGCTTTTCCCGGTGCATGGAGTCGGGTAAGCCGCTTTCGGTGTCGAACGCTTCCCCGGCGCGTGCGGCGGTGACGAGCTGGGAGCGGAAGGAGTCGGCCAGGCCGGTCGTGGTGAATGCCTCGTTGAACTCGAAGCTCTCCACCACCCAGCGGACAATGTGGGGGCGGCGACGGCCTTTCCTGGTCTGGATGTTCCAGAAGCGGACCTGGTAGCTCTTCATGCAGCCGCCTGGGCGTCAAGCCAGGCGTCCAGCCAGTCACGGCGGACGCGGATCGGGCCGTTTCTCGCGAGTCGGACGGCCTTGGGGCCAGTTCCTTGCTCCCGCCAGCGGTCCCACGAGCGCCGGGAGATCCGCAGCTCGGTGCATACTTCACCGACTGTGAGCCACTCGTATTTCGTTGAACGGGTTGCGGGCATGGCGAAGTGCTCCTTCGGGAGGGCGGGCTGGATGTCGGGAGACGCTGACTCGCCGGGGCCGTTTCGGGCGGGAACTATCGCGTCGCTCTTGCCGGAGTGCGGGGGCGATTGTGTGCGCTCCTACATGCGGAGGCTGAAACATCTCCGCATCTCCACAACTCCGCATGATCATGTCTGACCTGGGGAAATGCTTGCGGAGATAGAAATCCTGGAGTGACTCCATCTCCGCAAACGGCCTCCATCTCCGCAGAATCGGCGGAGATGCGGAGATAGCGATTTTGGACTCGGTCCATCTCCGCAAGCGTTCTCCCTGGTCACAGTTGTGTTTACGGAGATGCGGAGATGCGGAGATGTTTCAGCGCTTCTCGTTCGGACGATGGGTTTCGGTCAGGCGCTCGCATGGCACTCCACCCAGAACACGGCTCGGTCGCCGCGGTCGTTCTTGCCTGAGCGCACCACGTAGTCGCCGCGCCAGCGCCCGGCCTGGCCGGCCAGGAGGCGACCGAGAGACAGGGCGTTGGGCAGGCGACCGGTATGGGTGGTGATGAACTGGCCGTCCCACCGGTCGTGTTCCTGGTTGGCGAAGAAGTCGGGTTCGGCCGATCGGCGCAGCTCGGCCGCGGTCATGGGCTCGGTGCCGTGCAAGGTGTGCCAGCAGGCTAGGAACGCGCGCCAACGGGTTTCGTCTTCGTCAATGGCGCGCACGTCGGCGGCGTTGGCCAGGAACCCGGTGATGCCGTGATGGGCCAGGAACCCGCCGAGGGCTTGGGCCCAAGGAGTGAACTGGCGCATGGCCAGCGTCGCGGCCTTGGGCGCGCCGGCGCGGGTCCAGTCCAGCACCAGGATCAGCAAGTGGTACAGGACGGTGTGCTGGTTGGCCGGGGCAGTGATCCACTGGTCGAGGTGCGGGATGCCGAACTGGGCTTGGTCGCGCTGTTCGGGGCGGGGCATGTCGGGGTCGAGGTGGACGCGCACGGTTCGTGAGGCCATGTCGCCGCCGACTTGGAGGTTGTTGCCGGTGGCCATCCACAGCCGGTCGTTGACGGTGGCGATGTTGCGGGAGGCGCCGAGTTGCCGGTCGGACCAGACGCCGGCGGTGACCAGCAGGGCCAGGGTGGGCGAGTCGATCACGGTGCCTTCGGCCAGGTTGTCCCAGACCACCACGCCCACCTGTTCGGTCAGCACGGCAGTGATGGCCTTGCGTAGTTCTTCCTCCGCGTACGGCCAAGGCATGACGCGCTGGCCGTAGAGCATGCCGGGGCCGCCGGTGAGGATGCTTTTGCCGGAGGCGGGCATGGTGGCGTCGATGAGGGCGAACGGAGTGAGGCTGCGGGTGAAATGCCGCAGGATCGGGGTGGCCAGCAGCGCCACGTAGTTGGCCCGGTCGGCCGGGCTGGACCACGGGAAGTCGCGCAGAAATCGCTCCAGCAGGAAGGCGCGGGCGGCGGCCACCTGGTCGGCGGTGGGTTCGTCCGGGATCGGGGGCAAGGCGACCTTGGCTGCCAGATACAGCCCGGTCGCCTTGTCGTAGCCGACCTCCTGCAGCAGGGTGCCGTCGCGGCGCAGCACCGGGGCGCCGATGACCCCGCGCAGCGGCGGCAGCTCGGGCCAGGTCTTGCCGGCTAGTACGGAGGCCAGGGTGTCGCGGGGCGGGGTGACCTCCTCTTCGTAGATCTCTGCGCTGCCGCTCTTGGTTTTACGGGAGCGCAGCCGGTAGACGTAGGCGTGCTCGGCCAGCAGCCCTGCCAGCGTGGCAGGCGTCAGCGGACTGGCGGTGACGGGCAGGGGCGAATCCTCGTCCGCGGCTGGGCTGACATGCCCACCGGAGACGGTCTCCATGTGGACCAGATCCCCAGCGGAGACGTAGGTGTCGGGCAGCAGCCGGTCAGCCAGCGCGGCCTTCAACACGCGGATGGTCTCCGGGCCGGAGCCGACCTCGACAGAGTGAGGCCGCGGGGCGGTCATGCGGGAACCGTCCGGGGCCTTCGTGCACCGTGTCGGAAGCCGGACCGGATGGTCTTGGACGCCTCGCCCGCCGATAGGCCGGTCTGCAGGGCGGCTTCCAGCAGTTGGGTCTCGGTCGTGGTTTCGTCGAGGGCGCCGCCGGCAACCAGCTGGCCGAGCGCGACGGATGCGCCCCACAGGGTGGCGTTGCGGTTGCCATCAACTTGGGACGCGGCGATGCGGTCCAGGCATCCGGCGATGGCGGCGCCCAGGTAGGCGCCGCGGCTTCCAGACCGCCGGGTGACGGGGGCGGCGGGTCGGGCAGGGACCGGTTCAGGTCGCAGGCGCTGGGCGAGCCACCCCGGCAGTGGCGCCGGAGCGGCGGCGTGCAGCACCTGATAGCTGCCGGTGCCGTCGGGCAGGTCGACGTGGCTGCCGGGACCGACGACGAGCCCGCCGGCCGCGCGGGTGTCGATTTTCCAGCCGAGCCCGTTGCCCTGGTCACCGGAGGTGTTGCCCAACTGCGGGCCGTCGCTCGGGGCGGTGAAGTAAAGGTGCAGGCCGCCGCGCCTGGTCCTGACCTGGAATGTCTCCCAGGGCACGGGTTGCCCTGCCTGCTCACACAGGAGCGCGAAGACGTCGGCGCCGGAGTGGACGCCGGGCTGGCGCCAGCGCTCGGGCGGCTGCTCGCCCGGCTTGGGGGTGTCGAGGTCGATCACCACCAGGTGGCTGGGGCCGCAGGCGATCCCGACGTTGTAGGGGCGGCGGGCCCAGATCCGTGCGATCACCGCTGGGTCGGTGGTGGCCAGTCGCTTCCAGCTCATCCCGGACAGCGGCACCTTGTCGCCAGGGGTGAGGGGGAACACCCACCAGCCGCGAGCGGCGGCGGCCAGGGCGTATCGCAGGGTGTTGGGGGTGGGCATCGGTCGTTCTCCCTTTGCTTTGTGCGGGGACGTCAGACGCCGGGGACGGCCTGATATTCCCCGGGGACGAGCCCGGGGGAGTCAGGCCGAAAAGGTCAGAGCGGTCCGGACGTCGGAGAGCAGCACGACTCGGGGATGATCGCTGTGAGGGCGGACGCTCACTCCGTTGCGACCGAGCAAGGCGGCCATGACGGAGGCTTCCCATCCGAAGCGGGGCCCGTTGGGGCAGACTGGGAGCCGCCAAGCGATCTCATCGACGGTCAGCAGGGATTCGCCGTCGAGGAACGCATCCGCCACCCGGGCAAGCATGAGTTCGTCGCCGGGCCGCGGCCGAACGACGGCAGCCGGCACGGAGACGACCGCGTGCGTCGGCGTTGGGCAGGTGCGAGGTTGCACGCCGCACAGCGGGCAGCGGCGGGCCGATCCGCCTTGGCGCTTGAGCGCGCGTTCGCGAGCCCGGTTGCCTGGCCAGGTACGCGCCAGCGTCCAGCTGATCCCGGCATCCCGGACGACGGCCAGCAGCCGCGCCCCGCGGCCGGCCGCGTGCTCGGCTAACCGGGTCGGCAAGTCGGAGGTCCACCCCAGATAGTGGCGGGCGTGCCGGTAGGGCTCGGCGAAGTGCAGCAGGTAGATGGTGCCGGTCATGGCAGGCGCACCTCTAGGTAGAGGCGCACCTGGCGCGAGTTGCCGCGGCTCGGGTAGGGGGCGGAGGTCTCGATCACGGTCAGCACGCGGGCGATCTCGGCGGCGGCGCGGTCGACTTCGTCGGGCAGGCCGACAATGCGGATCTTCACGATCATCTCCAGAAGCCTGTTGGGGACACGGGGCAGGGGCTGGCCGGGTTAGGGGTGTTTGGCGAACAGGCGTAGTTCGCGGCCGGTGCCGTCGCAGCGGTCGCAGGCGCGAAACGAGCGGGTGAAGATGGCGCCGCGGTGTTTGCGGGAGCCCTGGCAGCGTCGACAGTTGCGGTAGGGGTGCAGCCGGATGGAGATCGTGTAGCCGACGCTGTAGAGGGCGGCGAGCCCGGCCAGGAATAGCCAACCAAAGGTGGGGTCGCCCGCCTCAGCAGCAGGCGCGGACAGGACGAAGGCAAGAAGTGGGTGCACGACGAAAGCTCCTAACGGCGGGGGGCGCCCGTGACGGTGTGTAGTGGCCGGGCGGAGGCCGGGATTTCGCTCTTTCCGCTCATGTGGCCTCACATAGGGGTCCGGTGAGCGGAATCAGTGAGCGGAATCAGCGAGCGGAAACGCCCCGAAGTTGGCTACTCTTCGTGATCATCGGGGGCGTGCTCGGGCAGGTAGTACCGG
This sequence comes from Nonomuraea sp. NPDC050540, assembly GCF_044457485.1. Taxonomy (NCBI): domain Bacteria; kingdom Bacillati; phylum Actinomycetota; class Actinomycetes; order Streptosporangiales; family Streptosporangiaceae; genus Nonomuraea; species Nonomuraea sp. NPDC050540. The sequence goes on along the minus strand of NZ_JBITHA010000009.1, from coordinate 17,417 downwards.
GCGGCGCGAGTGCTGCCGCGGCTGATGGTCAGCCCTTGGTCGCGCATGATCGCCAGCCACCGCCGGACCGTGGATTCGGGTTTGCCGGTGGCCTTGACGAGATCGGCCGGGCTGGCCCCCTCCGGGCCGCGCTCGTCCAGCAGCGTCAGGACGGGCTGGGCGATGTGGGCCGGGATGGTGATGCCGCGGTTGAGGCCCGGGTCGTTGCTTTCGGCGTTGTCGAACAGCTGCTTGGCCGCGACCAGGTCGTCGAGACTGGTGGCATGCTCGGGCGGGTCGGGCATGCCGGCGAGGCGGGATTCGACGTCGGCGACCAGGTCGTGGGCGAGCCGCTCGACGGCGCCCGGGTCGGCGGGGTCGATCCCCCAGCCCGAGTTTGGAGCAGGGGTGGGTCCGCGACCTGTGCCGCTTCCGGCGGCGGCGCGGACGCGGCGGCGGTCGGCGTAGCCGTCCATTGCGGCGGCCAGGTCCGGCTCCAGCGTCGCGGCCGGGGCGCCGCGGGTGTGGGCGAGGGCTTCGACGGCGTCCAGGTCGGACATGTTGCGGACGCGGCCGGCCGACCACAGGTTTTCGCCGTCGACCACCAGCGCCACGCCTTTGACTCCGCGGGCGTAGCTGACCATGTTGGGCATGCCGTCGATCTGCCAGTCGGGGATGACGTTGCCCATCTCGCTGGCGCGATTCAGGCGCAGCACAATCTTGTTGTCGGCGTTGGCGTGCGGGTCCTTGGTGCCGGTGTATTGCACCACGCCGCGCTGGGAGGCGGTGGCCACCCCGACGCCGGCTGAGCGGCCACGCCGGTAAATCGTCTCGAACAGGGGCTTCGCCTTGTGTCCGATGGGTGAGTTGTAGCCTGCCAGCTCATCCAGCTCGTCGATCGGGATCAGGATGAACGGCTCGCTCGGGGACGGTACGTGGTTACGTCCGCCCGACTTCAGCGACCGGTACTTGATGACCTGGTCGGCCCAAGTGAGGATCTGCAACGCCCGGTCGTACTCGTCGATACCTGCGTAGGCGTCCAGGGCGTCGCCCCAGATGGCGCCCAGGGTGCCCTTGCCCAGGTCGATTCCCCACACCAGGACGTCGCGGCAGGCGGTGGCCTGTTCGATGATGTTGCAGTACAAGACGGTCTTGCCGCTGCCGGTCGGGGCGACGATGAACGTGTGGTGGCCGCCGGCACGATCGAACACCACCAGGGGCATGTCGCGGCCGGAGTCGGGGTCGAAGCCGATCACGAGCGGCCCGTCCATGATGGAACGCCGGGGCGTCGGCGCCGTCTGGCTGGTCAGGGCGGGGCTTTCGACCTTGCCCTGCCAGGGGTCGACTGTGTGCACGTCCACGATGATGATTCCGGCGTGCTTGTGATAGTCGGTGACCTTGACGCGCTCGCGCGGCAGGGCGAGCGCGCCGGCGATGTCTTCGGCCATGGCGTTGTTGCTGCCGGCCAGCTGGCTGGCGCGCTTGCCGGTCTTACGGATGTCGACGCGGTAACGCTTTCCCAACCGGACATCCTTGACCGAGATAAGCCGCGAATCGGTCAGGCTTGCTGCTTGGGCGAGGTGCTCCCAGCCGGCGCATTCGGCCTGCCAGTTGCGGCGCTCGCGCAGCACGTCGGACCAGGTGTAGGCCGACCAGGCAAGGGCGGCTGCGCCGCTGTAGACGGCCAGAGTGGGGAGGGTGAAAGCCCCCGCGTGGGCGGCGAAGGCCAGCCAGCCTGGGACCGCCGCGACGGTGGCGGCCACGGTGGCGGAGTAGCTCTTGGAGCGGTGCTTTCGGTAGGTGGCGGTCCAGGCGGCCAGGGCCAGCGGCGCGGACGGAGCGGCCACCCACAAGGGGTCGGGCAGCTGCATCAGGTGGGCGAGCTGGCCTGCCGGATACAGGGCGGTCAGGCCGGTGGCCAGGCCGCGGGTGTCCGGGGAGCGGGCAACCCACCGGGCGTACCCGCGCATAGCCGCACCGAGCACGCGGCCGAAGGTGATCCGGTCGCGGTAATAGCCGGACGATCGATGGGGCGCCTCATCGCCCCATCGCCCGTCGTGTCGGGGGCGGTGGGAACGGTCGCGCCGGGGGTTGCGCCGCGCCATGGAGCAGTTCTCCTCACGAAATCCTTGGGGCGAAGTAGGGGCTGGTGTTTATGCGCGGCCGAGCAACCTGAGGTAGGCGCGCAGCCAGAGCACAGCCAGGGCGGCCTGCGCCGGGTCGCCACCGGGGTCGTAGGGGCAGGTCGTCGCGGGCAGGCCGCGGGTCGCGGCGAGCATGGCGGAGGTGATGGCCGCCCGGCGGTCCCGTTCGGGGATGGTCATGTGCGGTCCTCTTGGTGACGGCGGGCGGCTTTGACGTCGGCGTCGCGGTGCAGTAGCTGGGCGCGGAACTCGGTCAACGTCAGGCGGGGATGGTCGTGCCACCAGGCTTTGAGTTCCTCGCTGGCGTAGGCGGCGGCGCGGCGCGGGCTGCCGTGCAGCAGGCTGCGACCGTCAACGCCCTGGGCTCGGCCGCGCTTGTTGACCAGCACCCCGCGGGTGGCATGCTCGGCGGCCAGGAACTGCGCTTCGATCCATTCGCCGTACAGGCGCCGGACCAGGGCGTCGACTCTTTCGCCGGGCAGGCGTTGAGCGTGTAGGTGCGCTCGGGCTTGCTGACGGTGCAGGTCGTCGACGTCCATCCGGTAGACCTGGGCGTAGGCGTCCAGCTGATCCATACCGGAGGCGATCAGGTTGGTAATCTGCCGGTCCTGGTCAGTTTCGAGCTGTCGCCAGTCCCAGGCCGGGTTGTGGCGGCGTTCGCGCTCGTCCAGCCGGTTGAGCAGGTGCTCCAGGCCGGGGTGGTCACGAAACCGCGTGATGAGGTTGACCAGCCGTTCGCCGGTCACCGAGGCGAAGTCCGCAGGTAGTTCCGACAGGGCGGCGTCGACTTCCCGCAAGGCCCAGCCCGGCGCCTGGTCATGCGAGGGCGGTTCTGCCTTGGGGCGGGGTTCTGCGTGGGCCGGGCCGGTGGGCTCCGTCTCGGCCGCCGGGCTGTTGCCCGCTCGCAGGGATCGGGCAACAGGGGCATGGTGGCGGTGCCGGGGTGCTCTTCAAGCGGCGTCGCGGCCGGTGATCGTCATGCCGGCGGCGGCGACGTCGCGAGCTTCCTCGAACTCTTCCTCGAAACGGGTGGCGGCGGTCATTGCGGAGTTGGCGGCTTCGGTCAGACCTTCGCCGATGCCGATCAACGGCTGGGTGATGTGCTTCGGCAGCTTTCTGCGGGCTACGACCTCAGCCCATTCCGATATCGCCAGAGCGCTGGACCGCAGGAAGGAAGCGATGGCGTGGCAGTCATCGAGGAACTCGGCGTCGGACTTCGGCTCATCCAGATCGAGGACGACTCTGCGGGGGTTGGACATGCTTCCTCCGGAGGAAGTAGTGGGTTCGGGCGGCGCAGGCGGTTGGGGGCTTGCCTCGGTGGGCGCGGGTTGGTGCTGAAGTTGGGGCGGCGTGGCCTGCTCAGATGTGGCACTGGCCGGCGGCTCGGTCTCCGGGGCGGGAGCCGTACCCGGTGCGGGCTTGGGCTTGTCTTGCGGTGGGGTGGGGTCGAGTGGCGGTGGGTCGGGGTCGCGGGGGCGTCGACTGAACAGCGGGGTCGGTTCGGGGTTGGCCTGCTTGCGTCGCTCCCACCGCGCTTTGAGCCGACGGAGGACGCCTGCCCGGCCGGCGTGGGCGGTCTTGGCCGTGACGCGGCCGGTCCACGCTCCGGCGCGGCCGGAGTGGTGGATGAGCGCCTTGCCGGGGGTGCGCCAGCCGGTGGCCTTGTAGCCGGAGCGCACGGCGTTGCCGACCATGCCGCGGCCGGTCTTGGTGACGGTCATGACCGCGGCCAGCACGATGAGCAGGGTGACGGGGTCACCCACGGCGCTCATCCCCTTCGGCGTGGCCGTACTGGCCGGGGCCGTCGTTGTTCTCGGTGGCCTCCTCGCCCTCCACGGTTGCCTTCGGGGTGGCCAGTAGGGCGTTGACGGCGGTGGCGGCGGCCAGCACGCTGGCCAGCAGCAGGCCGAACCACCAGGACATGCCCAGCAGGTAGTGGGCGACGACCGTGAGCGAGGCGCAGACGAGGTAGTCGCCCCAGCCGGGACGGTGCGCCCACATCGCCCGCCCGAAGGCGATCAGGCGGTGCCGGGCGTTCGGGGTGAGCCACAGAGCCAGGCTGGAGGTGGTGATCGAGTTCGCCACCTCGGGCAGGTTCGAGCCGAGGTCGCCGACCCATTTGCTGATCTGGCCTTTGAACACCAGGCCATCCAGCAGCAGCACGAACAGGCCACAGACGATGAACTCGTACGTCTTGAGCTGCCGAGACTTGAAGCCGACCAGCACGGCGCCGGCCAGCGCAGCGAAGATGATCCATTTGCCCGCTTCCATGAGCGGTTCTCCTCCGTGAGCAGGGACGAAACAGCCCACCGGGGGACAGGAGATGTCCGGTGGGCTGCAGGGCGGGGCGCCTGGTTGGGGGCGCGGGTCAGGCGGCGGGCCGTCCGGGAGACGTCGGTCCGGCGCTGCTGCGCTTGTAGCGCTTGAGCACGGTTTTGGCGTTGGAGGCGGTGACGGTGACGCCGTGCGCGGCCAGCCACGCGACGATGTCGCCGGGGCTCGTGGCGGTGCCGAGTGCGTCGATAGCCACGCGGATGCGCTGGGAGTCGTGCGCGGCCTGCGACAGATCAGCGATCACCGGGACCAAGGCAGCTTGCTCCGTGAGTGGAGTCACCCGATCGGGTCCGGGGTCAAGGTGGCTCGGACGTGGGGTCAACGCGGGGTCACCGAGCAGGGGCAAGGCGGGGTCAGGCGCGGGCAGGTGACCCCCAGCGCCGGGGGTCGGAGGGGCAGTGGGGTCAGCAGCCGGGGTCAGCGACGGGGGCGCAGGCGGCGGGTCGGTGAACAGCTGCCGTGGGTGGGAGCCGAGCGCGTTTGGGCCATTCCACAGGTTGGCCCAGGAGTCGAGTACAGCTTTGGCCTGCTCGACCTCCGGATCGGGCTGGATCTGGTCGACGGTCAGTGAGGCGAGTACGCGCGTCCATGGGGCGGGCATGCCAGCGCTGGTCAGGCTGGCCGCGTGGGTGAGAGCGCCGATCTGGGAGATCAGCGTTCGCTGCTGGCCGGGATCGGTGGCGAGGGCGGCGTGCTCGATCGCCGCGTTCATGCTCTTGCGCAGCCGCGCCAGAGCACGCGAACGCCGCCAGCCTCCGGCGATCCGGGCGCCGGCGGTGAGCTGGACGCGATGAGCGGCCCGCGCCACCGCGGTGACCCGCCGGTGGGCGGCCACCTCGGAGATGGCGCGGTCAGCGGGTTCGGCCAGCCCGAGCCGGACCAGAATGCGTTCGCGGGTCAACCGCCAATACACCCGCTCGCGTTGCTGAGCGCCGGCGCGCTTGCGCCGCTCTCCGGCCAGACCGCGCTCCCACAACCACGCGGCCACGAACGGGGTTGCCAGTCGCAGCACGTCGACGGCGAAGGAGTCAGCCGCCAGCGCGGACAGTACTGCGGACAGGCCGGTCAGCACCCACACGGCCAGCCCGTCGACACCGGCGGTGCCTGGCCCGTCTGCGTCGCGGATGTTCTGACGGGCGCGCACGGCGGAGGTGAGTACGGCCAGCTCCAGGAAGCCGAAGAACACCACGCGCAGGGCGATTGGCAGGCGCGGGAGCTTCTCGTCGAAGAACTCCCACATTCCGCTGGCGGCCACCGCGCTGGCCACCAGCGCCGACAGCACGGTCAGCCGGTCGGCCGGAGTCGCGCCGGTCTTGCGCAGCACGCGCCAGGCCAGCCAGCCGGACCCGATGCTGAGCCCGGCCAGCACGAGCCACGCGACAGCGGTGACCGGGTCGGCCCGCACGAGGGACAACAGATCGTTAAGGGTCGCCATTCGGGGTCACCTCCAGATAGACGCGGACATCGTCCGCATGGCTGCGCCCCAAGTAGGGGTGCGAGAAGGCCGCGCTGGGGAACACTCCGGCCCGACAGACGTCGAGCGCGCCGGCCAGGGCTGCCATGGCGGCATCGACCTGGCCGGGCGCGCACGTGAGACGGAGGTTCACCGCTGGCGCCCATTCCGGCCGGGCGTGTGCTCGCTCGCCGCGGCCAGGGCGCGGGCGCGGTCCTCTGCCGTCGGAACGGTGGACAGAATCCAGCCCGCACGCTGGTAAAAGGTCGATTCGCGCTCGGCGAGATCGGTCAGCATGGCATGCATGCAGCCGAAACCGTCGAGCCCGGCCTGCTCAAGCAGGCGCACGGCGGCCCGGTCGATGCCGTACTCGCCGCGCCGCTGCAGAGCGAGGTCGGCCAGCGTGCCGACGCCCCAGGCCAGACTCCCCAGCAGCAGCGTCCGGACGCTTCCCGAGGTCAGCGCGACCAGCATGCCGGTGACGGTGACCGTGAAGGCCACCATGGTCAGACGGCTGGTCCAGCGCTGCCAGATGGTGGGCTGCCACTCGTGGCTGACGAGCGCATAGGCCAGCGTGCCGGCTGCCATCCGCCCGAGCGGAGTGTCGGCATCGCCGTGCAGCAGGTGCTCGCCGACCGTGATGATCGGGATGGGACTGTCTTCGTCGGTGCGCTCGACAGACACCGTGGACGGCTGATCGGGGTCGGTGACCAGCATGACCGCCGGCAGGCCGGCCGCTCGTGCTAGATGCTTGGTCAGCGCGGTCAGGGCGGTGTAGGTGGCGAGCAGATTGTGGCGCTCGCCGGGCAGGGATGTGGGTGAGGTGAACATAGAGACTCTCCGTTCGTAGAGGTGGATGGCGAGATCGCAGAGTGACGCGTCGGGGCGCGGAAGCATGTCGACCTGGCGCTTTGTTCGAGTACCGCGATGTCGGGACATCGAGCCAACACACGAGCCAGTGACCTAACACACGAATCGGATGCAAAAAAACGGCATCCGATTCGTATATGCCAGCTCTGGGTTCGGTATGCTTCCTCTTGAGGAAGATCTTCATGGGGAGAGACATGGCCGACACCGATGCTTCGTCCGCGCCTGCGTGGTACCTGGAGCCGAGCGAGCGGATCGAGCGCAAGACGCTGCACGAACAGTTCGGTGGACGTACTCAGGGTGGCATCGGCCCTTCCAGCCGCACGCCCAACGTGTTCGTCTTCACCGACCCGATCGCGGGCGAGAAGCATGGCTACTTCGACGGCTGGATGCCGGACGGCCTGTTCCACTACAGCGGCGAGGGCCAGTACGGCGATCAGCGGATGCTGTCCGGGAACTCCAGCATCCTCAACCACAAGCGGGACAGCCGTGCCCTGCGCGTCTTCCAGGGCGCCCGGGGGACCGTGACGTACCTGGGGCAGTTCGAGGTTGACGAAGATGAGCCGTGGTATGAGGCGGACGCGCCGGAGACGGGCGGTGGTCTGCTTCGTCGGGTGATCGTCTTTCGGCTGCGCCCTATCGATGCCGTCGTGCAGCCGCCGCAGACCAGTCTTGCGCGGCTGCTCAGCGAGGCTCCGCCGCCGGAGAAACCGGTGTTGGAGCTGCCGCTGGAGCAGCACCTCACCGAGCGCACCTTCGTCAACCCGGCGGGCGAGGTCTATGAGGCTGAGCGGAAGGAGGCCAGCTTGGTCCAGGCGCTGGCCGACTACTTGCGCAACTTGGGCCACGTCGTCGGTCGGCAGCAGATTCTGCCCGCAGGCGAGAGCCGGCCGCTGTTCACCGACCTGTATGACCATGACCTGAAGCTGCTGGTGGAGGCGAAGGGCAGCGTCACCCGAGAGAACCTACGGATGGCGATCGGCCAGTTGGCCGACTACGGCCGCTTCCTCCCTGAGGCCACCCGCGCGATCCTGCTGCCCATTAAGCCCAAGCGTCAGGACCTGATCGACCTCGCCGACGCCCAGAACATCGTGATCATTTGGCCTGAGGGGAGGGGATACCGCAGTACCCGTGACAAGTTCTTCTTCTAGAGCCTTGACCTACGCGCGAGCGCGTTCTCCGCCGGGATATCCGTGCCCGATGAGAGTGCGCCACCCGCACGCTGGGCCCTAAACGAGCTCCCTGAGTTGCGGCGAACGGCCGCTCGAATCGTTGCAGCGGTTCGAGCTTTGGCCGTTCGACGCGACACCACGGCCGGTCCACAACCCAGGGGTCGTTACCTACCTGTACAGGTGCACGGTAGCTGCCCCCAGCGCGTGAGCAAAGCGGCTTCGCCGTCCGGCATCCCATCCTGTAACTGCGTTTCAGGAGGCTAGGTGCCTACCAAAGCACCGTCCAAGCCGCCCCCCGACAAGACCGAGGAACGGTTCACCTTCACGCTGTCATGCTCGACAGGCGCCGTCATCGCCATCGCTGTGACGATCGCCTCGGTGTTTTTGATCGCCAACGGGTTCGACCCCGTCGCGTTCCTTGAGGCGTTCGCCAAGCTCAGGCGCTGACGCCGAAGCAGTCCCCTGCTCGGGTGGATGTCGACCCACCCGAGCAGGGCGACGACCTCGATGTCAGGCGAAGGGAGCTTATGCGGCACTCTCCTGCGGGTGGGCGCACTCACCGCAGGAGGTGCTGCCGTGGTCGAGGACGGGACCCAAGCAGTGCTCGCACCTGTGCGGGAGATGCTTGATTGCGCGCCGCTTGCGCTCCGACATTCCGCCCCAGATACCCCACCGCTCACGCCGGACCAGCGCGTCGGTCAGGCACTCGAAGCGGACCGGACAGGCGGCGCACACCCCTTTGGCCGCGGCGGCGCCGGCGTGGTCGCCCTGGTCGGGAAAGAACAGCTCGGGGTCGACTTCCTGGCACAACGCCAGGTCCTGCCACACCCGGTCGAGGTCGGTGTTCATGACGTCTCCTGCAAGCGGTTCGGGTTGGCGTCATCGGCGGTGTCGCCGATGTTGTTGGGGGCGGGGAAGCGCACGTGGGTGTTCAGCACGCCGCGAGCGATGCGGGCGGCCAGGCTCGGCGGGCGGCCGGAAAGCGTGCCGTACCGGTCCTCGTGCCGGATGCCGATCGGGACGGCAACCATGACGATGGTCAGGGCGACGGCGGCAACGGCGCCGAGCACGATGACGACGCGCCAGCCCATGACCAGGTAGCCGGCGATGACGGGAGTGATGCCGGGCATGGCCAGCCCGGCAAGGCGCAGGAATGTACGCATGACGAAGCTCCGATCAACACGGAAGAAGGCGCACGCCAGGCCGGGCGTGCATGCGGGAGTGCGGGAGATTGCCGAAGTGCCCCGGCAGGGAGTCGAACCCTGCCTGCGACCATCGGGGCGGTAGAAGGACGATCAGCCCGAGCGGCTGTGGTATCTCGGACAGCCGCACGCTCATCGGTTAGTGCTCGGCGCTTCGTGCCAGTGCATCGCGCGCTTCATCGGTCAGCAGCCACCGGCCCTCGATGGCCTCCTTGGCGTACGCCATCAACACCATGGCGTCCCGTCTGCCCTGTGCCTGCTCGGATGTTGGGCCATGCCCGTCTGGCCAGTCGGAGTTGAGCCAATCCCGTGCATCGGACAGGCAGGAGCGAGCCTGCCGGGCGTATTCGCTGTAGGGGTGAAGCTTCACTACTCGCCTTCCCGCTCGTCATACCAGGCGGCCAGTTCTCGTCCGTGACGTTCGCAGGCGGTGGCGTGGCCGCGTTCGCAGTCGTCGGGGTGGCCGTTGTACGGGCCGTAGTCGAGGATCAGCTGCCCGCATGCCAGGTCGGGGCAGCGCCAGGTGACATTGGGATCGCCGTAACCGCCTTCGGTCATGTACTCGAACGCGGCCTCGCTGAGCGCGCGATGGTCGTCATTGGGCAGCTCAAGGGCTTGGCCGATCTCGTGCCAGGTGTGGCCGGCCTCGCGAGCGTGCCGCGCCTGGCGGCCGATCTCAGCCCTGGCCAGTGCGGCCAGCAGCTTGGCCGCCCACAATCCGGGCAGCGGATCGGCGACCCGATCGTGAGACAAGGCGCCCGGGAAGATCGGCCGTATAGCGATGGCCTGTTGGCCGTAGGTCTCGGCCACCAGGTCGACGACTGCGGCTTCTAGCCGGTGGCGCGCGTTGTTACGGGCTTCGGCCAGGTTGTGCGGGGTCATGTGCCCATCTCCATGCGGACGAGCCGGACTCCGGTCTGGCTGCTGTCGGCGGGGCGGACGCAGCGCGGGCACAGCCGGGCCTCCGGCGGCTGCACGTCGATACCTGCGGTGAGCATCGCGTGGCCGCAGCCCCGGCAGCTCCAGCCGACACCGGGCGGGCACACGACATCGGGGAGGGAACCGTCAAGCAGGGCTCGGGTGGCCGCGGCGTCGGCCAGCACGCGCGCCGCGGTGACACCGTCGGCCGGCAGCTGACCGTGGCGCTCCAACTCCCACCGCACGAACGTCAGCGGAGCGGCCTCCCCGCAACCATCAGCGGCGATGGCGGCGCGAGCGGCAGCCAGCAGAGCAATGTAGTCGGCGCGCGTCAGGCTCTCCCGCACGCGGCTACTGGCGACCTCGGCCAGCAGTTCGTCGACGATGCCGGCCAGTTCGGCGGCGTCGTTGACCAGAAGCGCGGCCTGGGTGTGCTCCCGCAGACCGTCGAAGCGGGCGCGGCTCATCATGACGGACCGCCCGCGCGCCGCTGGCTGCGCAGCTCGTTCAGGACCTGGTCGAACGTGCCGGCGATGCGCTCCAGCGCGTCGACCTGGGCCAGCCGCGCGGCCAGCTCGGCAACCCGCATCCGGGTGTCGAACTGCGCCCGGTCGACGGCTGTAGCGAGGTCCGGGTCGTAGCCGAGTGCCTCGTTCAGCTCCCACCCGGCCCAGCCCCGATGCGTCTCGACGGTCGAGGAGTGCGTGTCATAGCTGTCGGTCATTGGTTGCCCCTTTCTGCTTGGGCATGAGTAGGCGCCCGGCCACATCCGCGTGGAGTCCGACCGGGCGCTCAGGGTGGGATTTGGATTAGGCGGCGGCGCGCTGCCGCAGGCCAGCGAGGAGGACGTCCAGGCTGGCGGGGTTCACCAGCACGTCGCGCGCCTTTGCGCCGGTGCTGGGGCCGACGACACCACGACGCTCTAACTCGTCCATGAACAACTCGGCCCCAGCGAGGGGCATGCGGAGCTTGCGGGCGAGCATCCGCGGGGAGCCGTACTGAGCGGTGACCACCAGCTCAGCAGCGATCATCAGCAGCTCATACTCCTGGCCCGAGCGTCGGGCGCGACCGTCATTGGCTGGCACCGGGAGACTCCTCGGGTGTGAGGGCATGAGAAAGCGCCCGGCCGGACCTGGTATCTGGGTCCGATCGGGCGCCGGGACGGGAGTGCCGACCTGTCAGGCGGCAGCAATACGGTGGAGCGGCTGGGGCGTCGGCGGGGCGGGTTTGCGGTGCGTCCGGCTGCCATGGCGGGTTGCGGCCTGCCGGACGGCTACGACCATGGCGCTCTGCCATTCCACGGACGTCAAATCGACCACCAGGCGAGTACCGCTGCCGGGGCAGCGGGTCATGCCGTCATCAGCGCGATGCGGCCAGATCATGCCGCGCCGGATCACGCGCCAACTGCGGCAATCGGGGCAGACCATGGTCAGCCGTTCCCCGGGGTGCAGGTTGAGATCGTTTGGCGGCAGAGTGCTCGCCAGGATGGATCGACCGTTCGAGCGCACGGGGCGTCTCCTCATGAACACGGGCTGGGGGCTTGCGTTCTCCGCCCGCCACGAACCCGCCCTACCGAAGTGGCCGGGTTCGTGCCGGACAGGCAGCGCAAGCGCTGCACGTGCTGCCAGCCGTACCGACCCGAGATCAAGGCGCCTTGTGGTTCGTCAACCTAGATCTCCGGCCCAAACTGGCCGTTACGTCACTCTTCAGTTCTCAAGATCGCTAACTCCCGGCGAGTCGGAGCTCACTGGGGCTCTCGGCGTTCAGTGGCGTGCCTTGACGTTCTCTAACGTATACGCAGTTGCGTATACGCACAAGCCCTAGGTATACATTGATGCGTATACGCTGGTCGTGTCGCGGAAAACTTCCCCGAAGGAGTGATCACCAAATGGCAGAGCCGGCCTACGTTCGCATCGCAGGTGAGTACGCCCGACAGATCCGAGCGGGAGAGCTTCCGCCAGGCATACAGTTGCCCAGTTACGCCGAGATCGCCCAACAGCACACCGTCTCGGACATCGTGGTCCGACAGGCTGTCCAGCTGCTTCAAAGTCAGGGGCTCGTTCGATCCGTCCCGCGCCGTGGCATCTTCGTCGCGCACCGGCCCAACCTCGTTCGTGTCTCACCCGAGCGCCAGATGGAGACAGCCGAGCGCTCCTTCGAGAATGAATCCGACCGAGATGTCGCAGTGGAGCGCGAGGTAACGCAGATCGCCGCGACCGACGAACTCGCCGAAGCGTTCGACGTCTCGGTGGGTGAGCAGATCATGCACGTCGTTACCCGAGCCACCGAGGACGGCCGGCCCATCTCGATCTCAGACACCTATCATCCGTTGGACCTCACCGACACATCGGAAGCCGTCTACCTGGAGGAGACTCTGTCTGATCAACTGCCGGCACAGGCGCACGCAACCTGGTTGCGTACGGCACCAGGAGATCTCGTCCAGACGGTCCACCAACGGTTCTTTGCAGCCGATAGGCGAACCATGATGATTTCTGATATTTCATATCCGCGCGACCGTTACGACGCCTTCGTTTTCCGCATGCGCCTCAAATAGACCATCAAAAAAAAGGGGGGTATCGATGACGCGATACCCCTCCTTTTTTTGGTGGTCTATTTTCGAATCCAGCTCTGGGCTATGTCTGCCGACGTCCACCATGAAACGAAATGCTGGTCTGTGGAGTCCAGCCTCCAGCGCTCCGAGAGTGCATAAAAGAAGGCATCATCTCCAGTTATGCCACCCTTTGGCTCGCCAATGTAAATGAGCCGCTCCCCTCCGGCTTTCTCGAACGACAGAAGCGCCTCAGATGCCATCGTGTTGCCCCATCCAGGGGGCCAGCAGAGGAACAGTACATAATTCATTGATCGGGAGCGCGTTGCAAACTCTTCGAGAGAACCCACCGGGTGCCAAACATCGATCTGGCCAGCCGCTCCGAGGAACGAGACGTTCTTGGCCTTGTCAGGCGGCTCCAGATCATACGCCTCAACAGCTATTCCGGCGCGAGACAGCTGTCCTGCCCAATATCCCCGGCCAGCTCCCAGTTCTACTATCGGGAGATCAGCACTGAAGCCGGACACCCACTCGATGGTCTTCGGGGAAGGGATCGCGTAGGCGTACGCCGCCTGCAGGATCGTCTGTGCAAACGCGAGTCGCGCACTCCCCTTCAACCGACCACCGTTCGCTACCTGGCGGCCCTCATGCTCGGACACAAGAGGTTCAACGATGTCCCAGTATGGGTTCGAGCTGACTGTGCTTCCACCCGTCATATAGTGCACGAACCGTAGGTCAAACGCGGCGTCTACCTGATCGTCACCGGTTCCTGAAAGCCCCTCCGCCACATCTAGATACTCAGCTACTTTGGGATATTCGGCCTGAAGACGCTGCTCGTCCTTCAGTAGAGCCGTGAGTTGATCCCATCTCTGTGCCGTCATGGTGACCTTGGCCATGCAACCAAGCTTCTCGCGCCGCTGCCCCTCGTGCCACTCTTTGAGCGAACCTTTGACGGTCGAGCCTGCGTGGGGTGGCGCTTGGCAACCTAGTGTGCCGACGGCGCCCTCAGCGTTGGACATCTCCGATCTTGGCTCTACGTCTGAGCCCGGTGCTTCAAGCGGGCAGCGATGCGGCGGGGCGTTGACATGGCAGGCGTTCGGCTTCCGCTGCGCCTTTCGGCCTGCCCTAGTGTCAGATCGAGATCCAGAACACGGCCAGGCGCCGAGCCTCGGAAATCTCCGGCCGTGGACGGAGGTACATCAGTGACCTGAGCGCTGCAGACGAGTTTCTCGACCCGGTGGACGCCCAAGGTTGGAGGCTGATCACCAACCCTGGCTCACCACTCCACTGTGACGCGCGGCCCCTTTGGTCTTGCAGGCTCACCGGCGCCCACCAGGGGCGATGCGAGAATTCTGCGAGTGCGAGAAGAATCGTGGTGCGAGAACATTTGACATGCGAGAAATATCTACGCTTTACTGAACGCCCACGATGCCTTCACCCCAGGGGAGCTACCTTGGCAACGAAGACCGCCCCGGCAAAGAGGGCCGGCGGCAAGCAGCGAAGCAACACGCCCCCCCAGTACGTGGTACCGCCAAAGGACGAACGGCCCGTGTACCACGAGCTGATTCCCGTGGGCCGCCTAGAGGTCGACCCGTTGCTAGACGCGCAGCGCATGTTCCAGCGTCCCTGGGCCAACAAGCTCGCGAGCATCTGGAACCCTGCAGTCCTGCTCGCCGCGATTGTCTCCAAGCGGGAGGACGGCCGGTACTACCTGTTGGACGGCCAGCACTCCACAAAGGTGGCCATGGATAAGCACGGGCCGAACTTCGCCCGGCACTGCATGGTCTACGAGGGTCTGACCCGCGCAGAGGAAGCCGCTCTTTTCCTCGCCGCCAACCGCGACAGGAGAGCTGTCCGTCCGGTCGACAACTTCCGGGTAGCGCTGACCGCCATGGATGAATTGGTGACCCGGATCAACAACGAGGTGCTGTCCTGCGGACTGACCGTGACCGGCAGCACCTCGACCAATCAGATCGGTGCCGTCCAGGCCGTCATGGCTGTGGGCACCAAGCGGGAAGGGCTGCTGCCCAAAGTTCTGAACACTCTGGCCGAAGCCTGGACGAAGGACCGCTCTACGTGGGACAACATGGCCATTCGGGCCGTAGGGATGGTCATCGACACCAACTGGGACACAGTGCAGCTCGACCGCCTGGCCCGCACCCTACAGAAAGCCCCTGTAGGTCATTGGAAGATGCACGCGGTCCGGATGACGACCTCGGGTGGCGGCTCGAACTCCCGCAGCCTCCCTCTGGCCGAGAACATCGTTACGGCCTACAACTCAGGTCTGCGCGACCGGAGGAAGATGCTGGTATCACCAGCCCGTGCCACCGAGACTTCCGAGGAGGAGTAACCGTCCCGCGCCGCCGAGCGGGCGCGCGCATGGAGTAGTCAGCGACGCTACCCCAGCGATCTCCGGGCTATAGGCGGGCAGCGGAAGCAGCGCAAGGGAGGGATCGTCAGGCGGGAGCGCGATCAGGGAGTGGCCTCCGGAGCCGGGTGCGTAGGTTCGAATCCTACAGGGGGCACCATACAAACGGGCGCGGCGACGAGCCCGTTTGGCTTTTCCAGGGCTCCCTCCGAGGTAGCTCTCGCCACGTCGATGGCGTCACCTGTCAGGGTTACTGTACAGGTTGCTATGTGCGTGGCCCTGTCGTAGCGGACCCGCAAGCGAAACACATCAAACAGCCTCCGGAGCAGTTCCTCGGGCAATCCGTCCAGGCTTGGGACGCCCGTAGGCAGAGCGTCGAGGAGATCGGGCGCCTGACGCACCGGCGGTTTCCTCTCCAGATCACGCAGCTGCGCCACCTTGTCGGCTTTCTGGCTGGCCAGCGCGGCCATACGCTCCTGAATGTCGCGAGCGAGGTCACCCGTGGGATCGTCAGTGATCTCCAGGGTGGTGATGAGGCGGGCTCTGCGCGCATCGAGGTCCTCGATAAGGCGCTGCAACGCCCTGCAACCTTGAGCGTGTGCGTCGACCTCTCGCTCGCTGGCCTGGATGAGGGCGCTGCTCAGGCGCGCCTTTCGAGCCGGGCCGAAGACATTGCGGGCGAAGAACTCGGTGATGCCCTCCATCAGGCGGTCTTCGCGCACGTAGACGGTCGGAGGATGCCCTTCGGGCCGGTAGCCACGCGCGGGCAGACAGGTGTAGTAGGCGGTCTCCCGGCGTGTCTTGCCGAACATGCGCCGATCACACAACGAGCAGAAGATAAACGACCGCAGCGCATAGGAGCGTTTGGTCTGCACATGCGCACTGGGCCCCGCTTCGCTGCGAGAGCGTTCACGGCTCTTGGCGATCCGCTGCGCTGTGATGAACACTTCCCGGGTGACAAGCGGCTCGTGGCTTTGCTGGTCAGACCACACCCACTGCTCGGGCGGATCCACCTTGCCGGAGGCGGTCTTGGTACTGCGCCGGTTCCACACCATGTAGCCGGTGTACTTGGGGTTGGTCAGGATGTCGCGTACGGCGCTGCCGCTCCACCGCCCCAATGCCCTGGCCGGATCCGGCGGCACCGGAGGCGGACAGCGCTCCAGGCTCAAGTTGAGGCGATCAGCGATGTGGGTGTAGCTGAGCCGTTCACCGATGCGCCAGGCGAAGATCTGGGTGACCACGGGTCCACGCACCGGGTCGGGCACAAGACGGTGCTTGGTTGCCCCCTCGGCGCGACGTGCTGGGACAGGGTGCGGAATCTTGGCTGCCTGGGTACCCGTAGGGCGGCTTGCCGATATTGAAGCCCTGCCCGATGTGCGCCTCAAAGCCGTCCCAGGACTTCTCCAGCAACTCCAGGACGTTACCACTCAGCGACGCCCTGCTTGACCCGGCGAGTGAGGATCTGGGTGGCCCGCTTCCCGTTCAACATGATCGGCTCATCGGGAGGCCAGCAGCAGCACACCAAGCTGCTCCAGCTGGTTCTCGATCAGCGTTCCTACATACGTGCGGCGGGAAATGCGGTCGATCGACTCGCAAATCACCGCATCGAAGCGCCTGTCCGGGCGGGCCGCTTCCGCGAGGAGGTCGGTGATTCCCCCGTCCCGGGGTACTGGGATGTCCATGTGCTCGTGGCCGCGTCCGCGCCCTCGGGCAGCAAGGTCCTTACGTCCGGACTCGATGTCGTAGAAGTGGGCTGTAATGAGAGCGTGTGCGGGAAGGGCGGCCCGGCTGTTGGCGAGCTGACGCGGGATCGACAGCGTCGGGTCCTGCTGATCCTCGGTCGAGGTGCGCCCTGCGAACGCAACACGCAACGCCCCGGTGAAAGGCCCCCGTCCTACCCGTCTGGCATTGACACCTCTGGTTCCCGCGACCAGCTCGTTTAGTGGGATGGGCGGCTGACCATGAGCCACTGCAGTACCTCCGCGATCACTTGAGCTTGTTGATGGCGAAGCTGATCATCAAGCGCCGACTCAGCGACCACCAGCTCGAAGTCGATCTGTGGTGGATCGCTCACATCAAAGCGCACGGCGATCATTCCCGCCCTGCCATGCCCCGGCCAGGGGGCGGGCATCATCGACCCCAACCTCTATGGGGCATGTCAAGCACAGCAACCAGGTCACCAAACGAGACACCTCACCCAGCTCGACGCGGCCTCTTACTTATCCAAATACCGCCTCGAACGAGCGAGATCGGACGTCTCCATCGGTCAAGAATCCCTAAACCTGCCCCCGCCACCGAGCCATCGCCGCACCAGAGACGCCCGCAGCGGCATGGCTAGGGACTGTAAAACTAACGGCGGATCTGATGATCATGGGAGAGACACTCGATGTCCGAGACCGCCGTGGAGTCGCCGTCTATGAAGGAACCGCTTG
>NZ_JBITHA010000008.1:390000-459977 GCF_044457485.1 Nonomuraea sp. NPDC050540 | reverse complement strand
AGGACTTCTTCACGTTCCAGCCGTCGCCCCCCGGCGACGTGACCGCGCAGGTCCAGGGCGTCGACCTCACGCTCCCGCCGACGCCCACCCCCACCTCCACCAGCGGTTGCGAAGCGGCTGACTTCAACGGCTTCGTCGCCGGCCGGATCGCCCTCATCCAGCGCGGCACCTGCGCCTTCGCCCAGAAGATCCGCAACGCCGGCCGGGCCGGCGCCTCCGGCATCATCGTCTTCAACGAGGGCCAGCCCGGACGCACCGACGCCTTCCCCCTCGACATCGGCGAGTGGCGCGGCGGCGTGCCCATGGTCTTCGCCGACTTCGCCGTCGGCAACGAACTGGCCTCCACCCCCGGCGCCACCGTCCGCCTGAAGGTCGACGCCACGCTCACGCTCGGCAAGAGCGACAACGTCATCGCCGAGACCCGCGGCGGCGACCCGCGCAACGTCGTCATGGTCGGCGCGCACCTCGACAGCGTCGAAGCCGGGCCCGGCATCAACGACAACGGCTCCGGCAGCGCCGCCATCCTGGAGACCGCGCTGCAGCTCGCGCACTTCCCGGTCAAGAACAAGGTCCGCTTCGCCTTCTGGACCAGCGAGGAGATCGGGCTGCTCGGCTCCGACCAGTACGTCGAACGGCTGAGCGCCGCCGAGCGCAAGCGCATCAGGGTGTACCTGAACTTCGACATGGTCGCCTCGCCCAACTACGCCTTCAAGCTCTACGACGGCGACGACTCCGACGCCACCGGCTCGCCCGCCGGGCCTCCCGGAAGCGCCCACATCGAGAAGCAGCTCGACAAGTTCTTCAAGTCCCGCAACCTGGCCACCGTCGGCACCGACTTCGACGGGCGCTCCGACTACGGACCGTTCATCGCGGTCGGCATCCCGTCCGGCGGCATCTTCACCGGGGCCGAAGGCATCAAGACCCCGGCCGAGGCCGCGCTGTTCGGCGGGCAGGCGGGCGTCGCCTATGACGTCTGCTACCACCTGGCCTGCGACACCATCTCCAACATCAACATGACCGCCCTGGACGTGGACGCCGACGCCATCGCCGACTCCACCGCCCGGTACGCGTTCAACCTGAACGGCATCCCGCAGCACAGCGCCGCTGCGGTCGCGCCGGTGGCGGTGACCACCGCCGGATAGTCCCGGGGCCCGGACTCCGCCGGAGTCCGGGCCTTCTCCACGGCGTTCAGGGGAACCGAGCGCTCATCCCGCCGTCCACGGCCCACTCCGCCCCCGTGACGAAGCCGGCCGCGTCCGAGGCGAGAAAGCAGACCACTTCGGCCACCTCGTGCGGCGACCCCATCCGCCCCATGGGATGCAGCCCCTCCACCCTGGCGCGCTCACCCGGATCGGGGTGCTTGTCCAGGTACTCCTCCACCAGCCGGGTGGCGGTCCAGCCGGGGCTGACCGCGTTGACCCGCACACCATGCGGCCCGACCTCCAGCGCGAGACTGCGCGTCAGCCCCACGAGACCGGACTTGGCCGCCGCATAGGGGAACATCCCGCGCGTGGTCAGCCGGGCGTGTATGGACGCGACGTTGACGATCGCCCCACGCCCCGCCGCCTTCATCCCCGGCAGCACCGCCTGCGACATCATCCACGCGGCCTTCAGATCGATCGCGAACACCTCGTCCCACTCGGCCTCGGTCATCTCGACCGGGTCGTAGTAGGCGTTGCGCCCCGCGTTGTTGACCAGCACGGAGATCGCCCCCAGCTCGTGCGCGATCTCGGCGACCGCCGACCTCACCTGCTCACCCGACGTGATGTCCGCCTGTACGGCGAAGCCCCGCCCAGCCGCCAGCACATCCACCACCCCGACCCGCGCCCCTTCCCTGGCAGCCACCTCCACCACGGCCGCCCCGATCCCCCGGGCACCCCCGGTAACCAGCACCACCTCCCCCTCAAGCCGCCCACCCATCACGCCACCCACCTCTCATCAGCCACACCACCCACCCAACACCCACAACCCCACACCTTCACCCCAAACCCCACACCCTCGCCCCCGAACTCCGCGCTCCAGGCCCCAAATCCCGCGCCCCACGCCCACGACGGCTCGCCCTGCCACACCCTCGCTCTTTCCCTGCGACCCTGGCCCTCGGTTCCGGCCCCGTCACCGGACCCGCCCCAGACCCGCGATCCGAGGCGCCCTGGCTCCCGGTCGCGGCCTTCGGTTCGGCCCCGGCCATCCCTCGGCCCCTGGTTTCCGGCTTGCGCGGCACACGGCGCGAGGCCCCGGAGGCGCGAGTGGGACGGGGGTCGCCCCATCGGGGTTAGGGGGTGGGGTTGAGGGTGGTCAGGAGGGTTTTGACGGTGGTGGTGTCGCCGGAGGTTATGGCGCTGCCTATGCCGCAGGCCACGGCGCCGGCGGCGATCCAGGCCGGGGCGTTCTCCACGGTGATGCCGCCGGTCGGCACCACCGGGGCCTGGGGGAGGGCCTGGAGGAGGTCGCGCAGGACGTCGGGGGAGGAGGCGCGGGCGGGGAAGAGCTTCACGGCGTCGGCCCCCGACTCCAACGCGGTCACGATCTCCGTCGCCGTGGCCACGCCGGGCAGTACGGCCAGGCCGTACCGATGGCCGGTGGACAGGACCTGCCGGCTCAACGAAGGGGACACCAGGAAGCGGGCGCCGGCCAGGGCGGCGAGGCGGGCGGTCGGTTCGTCCAGGACGGTGCCGGCGCCGATCACCGCGTCCGGTCGGGAGCGGACGATCTCGGCGATGGCGTCGATGGCGCCCGGTGTGGTCAGGGACACCTCGACGACGTCCAGGCCGGCGTCCACGGTGGTGATGGCAGCCTGTACCGCCGTCTCGGCGTTGATGGCGCGGACGATGCCGACGATGCGGCGTTCGGCGATCCTGTTCATGACCTGCCAGCGATACATGCTCATCTCTCCACCCATGCGCTCAACCGAATCGGTTCATCATCCCCGGTTCGGTGGGCCGGCCTACATTCCGTCGCCGTCCCAGCGGCCTCGGGAGCGGGAGCGGACGGGCAGGCTGGAGACGATCGGCGCCGGGATCGGGTCGCCCGGTTTCCACACCCGCCCGGTGCCCCAGTTGTGCGCGCCCGCGTCCGTGCGCTCGTCCGGATGCTCCAGCGAGGCGGGGTCGGCGCCCCAGTCCATGGCCTCTTCATCGGCGTGGTGGGTGTGGCCGCCCTGGAGGCGGGCGGCCTCGCGGGCCTTGGCGATGGCGAGCAGGCTGTGGTCCGTTCCCTGGCCGTGCGGGACGTAGTCGGCGTCCGTGGCGCCCGTCTGCCGTGAGTAGTCCAGCGACGCCCGCAGCATCGCCAGTTCCTCCTCCGCCCGCAGCCCCACCCCCAGGTCGTGGCTGGACTGCGACCACCGCCCGGCGGGCCCGTAGTTGAGCGCCTCACCGCCCCACCGGACCCACTCGTTCTGCGTGTACCAGTTGAACAACTCCCCGTCCGACCGCAGCAACCAGGTGGCCCCGCCCTCCATCGAGGTGAAGTGCCCATGTTTCACCCGGGCGGGCCGGAAGAAGTACGTGCCGAGGTCGAGCGTCCCGAAGTTGTACTCCATGTGCCCCTGAAGCGTGTACGCCTCCTCGTAGCAGGGATGGTGAGCGAGCCGGTGGTCGGCCCAGCCTTCCTGCGCGTGCACCAGCCGGGTGTAGAAGCCCGTCAAAGGGTCCACATGGAGGTATTTGATAAAAAGTCCGGGCATGGGGCCGGGGTTCGGCACCGCGTCCCACTCCATCGCCGCCGAGTCCATCACGATGACGTCCTCCCGGGCCTCCGCCCAGCGCGCGGCACCGGCGTCGAATCCGGCGTCGCCGTACTCGCGATAGTGGAGGATCCTCGTTCCCTCGGCGAACGTGATCGCCTCGACCGGCACCCCCTTCGGCGCGTACACGTAGCCGCCCTGGCCGAGGCGCCGCCCGCCGTACGTCATCGAGCCTTCGAGCACGTAGAACTCGCTGTCGGCATGATGCACGCCCGGCCCGCGCCCCCAGCCGGTGTGGAAGTCGACGCGCAGCGACGACGAGCCGTCCTCCTCGTCCACGGACAGGCGCCGCTCGCTCGCCCGCCCCTCGCCGCCGACGAGTTCGGCCGCGTGCCAGATGTAGTCGTCTTCTTGGATCACTTCAACGTGGGGACGCATGCCACTCCTTCAGCTCGCGCTTGAGGATCTTGCCCGCCGCGTTCCGTGGCAGCGCGGGCACGAACTCGATCTGCCGCGGCAGCTTGGCGCCCGACAGCCGCCGGCGGCAGTGCTCGACGAGCCGCGCCGCCTCGACCGCCGCGCCCGGCGCCGTGACCACGAACGCCGTCACCCGCTCGCCCCACCGCTCGTCCGGCAGTCCGACGACGGCGGCCTCGGCCACGCCGGGGTAGGCGGCCAGCGCCTCCTCGACCTCGCGCGGCGCGACGTTGACGCCACCCGAGATGATCATGTCCTTCTTGCGGTCGACGATGTAGAGGAAGCCCTCCTCGTCGCGCTCGACGAGGTCGCCGCTGGTCATGAAGCCGTCGGCGGTGGTGCACGCCGCGGTGGCGTCGGGGTCGCCGAGATAACCGTTCATGAGGTACGGCGAGCGCGAGAACAGCTCACCCTCGACGATCCTGACCTCGGTCATGAACCAGGGCGTCCCCACCGACCCGATCTTGCGCCAGGCGTCGGCGGGGCGGCAGTCGCTGATGATGCCCGCCTCGGTCGAGCCGTAGAGCTCGTGCACCCCGACTCCGGGAAAGGCGTCGAGCACCCACTCCTTGAGCGTGCGCGGCAGCGCGGCGGCGTTGAAGAAGAGCGTGTCCAGCGAGGACAGGTCGTGCTCGCCGAGCCCGTGCGCGCGCAGCATGTGGGCGTGCGCCGGGACCAGGAACACCGACTGCGCCCGCGTCCCGGCGATCATGGCGAGCAGGCGTTCGGGGTCCCAGGCCCGCAGCATCGCGACGGTCCCGCCGGTGTGGACCGGCGCGTACCCGAAGGCGAAGCCCGCGCCGTGGTACATGGGCGCGACCGCGATCGTCCGGCGTCCCGGCCCGAGCCCCCACTCCAGGGCGGCGGCGTAGAAGGTGAGGGCGCGCGAGCGGTGGCTGATGACCACGCCTTTGGGCCGCCCGGTGGTGCCCGAGGTGTAGGCGACGCAGAACGGCTCCCGCTCGTCCACCTCCACCCGCGGGTCGGTACCCGGCGAGGTGGCCAGCACCGCCTCGTAGGACGGGCCGAGCGACAGAACGGTACGCGGCAACCGGTCCACGGCCCCGGCGAAGGCGTCGTCGAGCACGATGGCCCGAGCCTGCGAATGATCGAGGATGTACGCGCTCTCCGCGGCCGTCTGCCGGGGATTCATCGGCACCATGACCAGCCCGGCCTTGGCGATCCCGCAGGCCACCTCCGGGTACTCCAGCCGGTTGCCCATCAGCACCGCGACCCGTTCGCCGGTGCGTAACCCGGCCTTGAGCAGGGCGTTGGCGAGCCTGCTCGACCGATCGTCCAGGGCGCGAAAGGTCAGCTCCCGCCCGTCGTCGGCCACCGCGACGGCGGCCGGCGTCGCCGCGGCGAACTCACGCACGCCGCCGGCGATCGAGAGCTGCATGTTTCGCATAGTGAAACGCCTTTCCAATACATAGCATGATCCCCGCCTCCGGCAACGTCAACGACAATGGGCGGATGCTGACCATGCGCCTATACACGGACGCCGACCTGCCCTGGATCCAGGAGACCGTCGCGGAGTGGATCGCCGACGCGGGCCGCTGCGCCTATGACCACATCGGTGAGCTGCCCCACCGCATCTACGAGAACATCAGGGGCCGTCGCCCGACCGGAGAGGTCGTGCACGTCTGGGAGGACGGCGGCCGCCTGGCCGGGCTGACGGTCAACACCCGCTTCGAGAACGCCTTCGACGTCTTCACCGCCCCTGACCTGCGCGGCACCCAGGCCGAGGCCGACATGATCGAGGCCGCCTGCGCGACCACCGGCCGGGGCGAGGACGAGGTGCTGACCGACGTCTTCGACTGCGACACGGCCAGGATCGAGGTGCTGGAGCGCCTGGGCTTCACCCGGTTCCGTACCTGGGACGACGTCAATGAGGCCGCACTCGCCGACCTGCCCGCGCCGAGCCCGCCCCCGGGCTTCACGCTGCGCGCCGCCCGGCTGGCCGACGCCGACGAACTGGCCCGCGCCCGCAACAGCGCCTTCGACTCAGAGTGGACCGGCGCGTAGTACCGCGACGAGGTCATGCTCAAGCCCGGCTACGACGTCGACCGCGAGATCGTCGCCGAGTCGCCGGACGGCCGGATCGCCTCGTTCCTCGTGTACTGGGTGGACCGGCGCAACGCCATCGGCCACTTCGAGCCGGTCGGCACCCACGCCGACTTCCACCGCCTGGGCCTGGCCAGGGCGACCATGCTGCACGCCATGCACCGGATGCGCGCCCTCGGCCTGACCACCGTCACCGTCAACCACAACGCGGAGAACGTCCCGGCGAGGAGGCTCTACGCCGCGCTGGGCTTCAAGAAGACCCACGAGACGTACGGCTATCGCCGCTCGACCCGACGAGCGTCGCGAGCAGTCCCATCACCCCTCCACTGACCACCGCTCCCACCGCGTTCGCGCCGTCGCCGATCCAGAATCCGGCCGCGCCCAACGCGAAGAACCCGCCGCCGGCGATCATGAAGTACCGGTCTTCCCCGCTGGTGAGGCCCGCGCCCCACCAACCGGTCAGCGCGGACAGGAGCATGCCGCCGACCATGACCACGTCCGCGTCCGACGCGGGCCGGAACTCCGCGACGATCGCGGCCACGACGGGCGCGACCGCCGCGACGACCGCCATGAGCAGGCCCGCCTCGGGGTCCCGCCGGTCGAGCGCGTCCCCGGCCAGACCGAGCGCCACCACCAGCGCCGGCAGGAACATGAGGATGAGCAGAAGGACCTGCCAGGCGCCATTGAGGTGGGCACCGGTCAGGTAGATGACCGCGCTGAGCAGCCAGACGAAGCTGAGCGCGAGCATCTGCCCGGGGACCACCGCCTGCGTGCTCGGCACCCGCACCGCCGGCGCCGGCGCCGCGGCCGGCGCGGGCGCCGGGGTCTCCTCCTCCCGCGGGAGCACCTGTGCGTCCCGTATCTCCATCGCGAGGTGCACGGCGCCGCGTACCACGGCCAGTTCCGGCTCCTCCACCTTCAGCACCGTCACCCCCGACCGGCGGGAGATCTGCGCGTGCACCATCGGCAACCGGCTGCTCCCGCCCACCGGGATCACCTTGGTCACGTCGTCCCAGGCCAGCTCCTGGTCGCCGAGCAGCCGGTCGCACTCGTCCACGGTCTCGGCCAGCGGCTTGTCGAGGAGTTCGCCCAGTTCGTCCCGCGTCATGGTGAACAGGACCGGCGGGTCGAGCTCGGACAGCAGCGCCCGATACTCCTCCCGCTCCGACAGCGCGTGCTTGATCTTCTCGCAGGTGTCCCTGAGGCCGAGCCGCCTGCGCAGCACGGGCACGTCCGGCTCGGGGTCGGCGAACAGCGCGTCCACCTGCTCGGGGTGGCGCTCCCTGATCGCGGTGAGGATCTCCCGGTCGAAGTCGATCCCGCCCAGCGTGGGGATGCCGCCCGGCCGGCCCACGTCGCGAAAGCCCGCGTCCGTGGTGCCCTTGGTCAGGGCGCAGTCGAAGGTGCCGCCGCCCAGGTCGTAGAGCAGGATCGTCTGCTCGTCGAAGAAGCGCTGCCCGGTGACCGCGCCGCGTACCCCCGCGACGGGCTCGGACACCAGCGTGACCGTCGCCGGGTCGAACCCCGCCAGCTGGGCGGCCTGCTTCATCAGGTCGTGGTTGCCGGCGTCCCAGCTGACCGGCACGGTGATGACGACCGTGCCGGGCTCGCCCGGGGCCACGCGCCGCGCCTGCGCGCGCAGGTACCGCAGGACCTCGGCGGCCAGCTCGTGCACCTGGTAGCGGCGGCCGTCGAGGTGGACGGGCGCGTCGTCGCCGAAGTCACGCTTGAACTCGGTCCGGTAGTTCTGGATGTAGGCGGGCCCGAGCCGTTTCGCGGCCGTGCCCACGTACAGCCTGCCGCGGGTCGCGAGCACCGCGGTCGGGATCTCGGCCGCGCCCCGCGTCTCCGGATCGGGCACCACGACGACCCGCCCGTCCGCCAGCCCCACCATGATCGAGGAGTTGGACGTGCCGAAGTCGATGCCGTAAACCACTCCCACCGCTGCTGATCCCTCCGTCAGTGGCCGAGCCGCCGCACACGCTCGCGCGCCGCGGTCAGCTCCCCTCGCACCCGCTCGTACTGCCCCGCCGTGATCGTGAGCTCCGCCATCCGCCGCTTCCGGTCCCGCGCGCTCGCCTCTCGCAGTACGGCCAGCCGTTCGATCGACCGGTCGAGCGCGTCACGCGTCTGGCGCAGCACGTCGTCGAAGTGCTCCAGCATCAGCACCTTGCAGTCCTCGACCGCCTCGGCGAGGTCTTTCTCCGCCTTGGCGGCGTTCCGCTCGACCATGGGCAGCACGGCCTGGCTGAACTGCGCCGACCGCTCTAGTTTGACCTGTGTGAGCACGCGGTGCCGGTGTTCTTGCAACCCGGCCATGACGCCGAGGGCGCCGAGCGCGATCGCCGCGACCGCGCCGATCGCGATGCCGATGCCGGGCAGCAGCGCGCCGGCGCCGGTGAAGATCGCGGTGCCGACGGCGCCGGCCACGGTCACGCCGGAGTTGACCGACGACAGCCGTCCCTCCCTGGCGTGCTTGCGCAGCATGATGGCGGAGACGTCCAGCCTCGGCTGGTAGCCGGGCACCGCCGCGTTGAGCACGCCGATCGGCAGCCGGGTGGCCGCGGCGGTCTCCTCGCCGGTGCGGTCCACGGCGGCAAGCAGGTCGGCGCGGGCGGTGTCCAGGGCGTCGGAGAGTGCCCGCGTGGTGGCGTTGATGAGGCCCTCGGCGTCGTCAACGACCGCGCGCGAGTGAATGTGGCCGAGGAAGCGGTCGCGGATCGCCTGGTTGCGCGCGGCCAGCCGTTCGACGACGGGCGCGGCGGCCTCGTCGAACGAGGCCACCAGCGCCTCGCGCCAGACGGCCCGGCCGGCCAGCAGCTCTTCTGCCCGCCGCCTGTTCTGCCGCAGCTCGGCGGCGATCCTCTCCAGTTCCTCGCCGGCCACCAGCGCGGCCAGCTCGTTGGTGACCGGGGCCTCGGCCGCGGCCTGCACCTCGTCCAGGAGGTCGAGGGCACGTTCCAGGTACCGGGCGCCGCAGGTCGCGGCCAGGCGATCGCGCAACTGCCGTTCCAGCTCCGGCAGACCGGACTCGCCGGGCGACTCGGGGCGGCCCTGCCGGAGCGCCCGCAGCCTGCGATGGGCGGAGACCGGCAGCACGACGAGGTCCTCGGGCGCCAGTCCCGTCGCCGCGGCGATCTTCCGGCGGGCGACCCTGACCTCGTGGTCCTGGTCGAAGACCGACTCCACCTTGGTGATCGCGGTGACCACGACCGGGCAGGCGGCGAACGCCTTCTCGACGTGTGCCAGTTCGTTGACGCTCAGCGTCTCCTCGCTGCTGCCGACATAGAGGATCGCGTCCGCCCGCGACAGGGAGGCGTAGGTGGCGTCGCTGTGGGCGTTGTTCACGGCGCCGATGCCCGGGGTGTCGACCAGGACCAGCCCGTCGCGCAGCAGCTCGGCCGGCGTCTCGACGGTGACGACGTGGTCGACGTTCGCCCGGTCGGCGACGTGCCGGTCGAGCTCGCCGAGCGGGATCTCGCGCCGCTCGCCCGAGCTCTCGGTGACGAACGCGGCCTCACGCTCGCCCCAGCGCAGGACGGTGACGACGCAGGTGGTCACGGCGGAGTTCACCGGCAGGAGGCGCTCGCGGCCGAGCAGGGCGTTGATCAGGCTGGACTTGCCGCGGCTGTACTCGCCCATGACGACGACCTGGTACGTCCCGGTCTGGACCCGCTGGACGCTCTCTTCGAGCTTGGCCCGCAGCGCCTCGGTGAGTTCCAGGCCGGCGACCAGCCGCTCGTGCAGGGCGAGGACGTCGGCGCGTACCCTGGCCAGCTCCTCGTGGCTCATCGCGCCGGCTCCTCGACGTAGGCGAGCACCTGCTGGGGCCGCAGGACCAGCCCGCGCCACTGGTAGCCGGGGCGGACGGTCTCGGCGATCGTGCCCGGCAGGCCGGGCTCCGCCGTGGGGCGCACGCCCACGACCTGGTGCCGCTCGGGGACCAGTTCGCCCCTGTCGTCCAGCGGCTCGACCTCGCCCTCGCGCAGCATCAGCGTGAGCTGGTCGGCGACCCAGCCGACCAGCCTGGCCGGCGGCTCCGGGCCGGTGGCGAGGTCGCGGCCGCGCAGCTCGTCCAGGCGTTCCGCGAGGTCCACCAGGGCGTTCACCATGCGCGGGGGAGGTTCGTGCGCGCCTTCCGCGCGGCGCAGGCGGTCCACTTCTCCGCGCAGCTCGCGCTGGGTCCGTTCCAGGGTCTCGACCTCGGCCAGCGCGTGCTCCAGCAGGGCGGCGGTGCCGAGGTCGGGTGGGTCCTGGCGGCGGCCGGTGAGGGCGGCCAGCCGTACCAGAAGCTGCTCGGCGAGTTTGCGGGGTTTGACCAGGGGGTCGACCAGCCTGCTCAGCAGGTCTCTGGGTCGAGCAGGCGCTGGGCCACCTGGAGGCGATCCATGATCCGCTCGTAGCTGCGCACCATCGTGTGGGCCGTCTGCTTGTCCACCCTGCCGGTGAGGGGGTCGTTCATCCGGGTGTTCCATTGGTGCGCTCGCTCCTTCGCTCGTCGCATCATCCGGCTGACCGGCTGGTCGTCCTCGAAGCCGAGCCGGGCCGCGCATGAGGTGCCCTTCTCGCCGGTGACCTGCAGGAGCTGCTCCGCCTCCGCCGGTCGCAAACGGGTGGCGCCCTGGTAGTGGGCGGCGAGCGCGGTCAGCTCGGCGAAGCCGTGCTCGGAGCGCTGGAACCGCTCGACCCGCTTCGCCACCTCGTCCGCGGCCGCCTTGGCGGCGCCGTCCGGCGGCAGGCCCTCGCGGCAGCTCGCCAGCGCCGCCCGTACCGAGATCATGGCCTGGTCCAGCTTGATGAGTCCGGCGCGGTTGCCGAAGTGCCCGCTGATCAACCGGCGCAGCCCGCCCACCCCGCTCTCCTCGACCAGGTGCTCGGCGAGCTCCCCGGGGTCCAGGCCGTCGCGCAGCGCGCCGCACGCCAGGTGCACGCCCCAGGCGCCGAGCAGCTCGACGAGCTCCTTCCGGTACGCCGGCCGCAGCGGACCGGCGGCGTGCTGGAACTCACGCAGGTCGCCCAGCTCGCCGGCCAGCTCGGCGGGGGAGACGGCGGCCAGCGCACGCAGCCACCCGAGATGGTGTTCCTTCATCGCCTGCGCGCCGGCGGCGACCTTCGCCGCGATCGGCACCACCAGGTAGAACAGGCGGCTCAGGTCGGTGGCGCCCCGGTAGACGTCGATGACCTGGCTCGCGCCGTCGCGCAGCGGATGGAAGGCCAGCGGGTCGCCGAGCACCGGCGGCCAGCTCTGGTCGCACCTGCTGAGCACGCCGAACGCCTTGAACGGCGTCAGCATGCCGGCCCGGTCGCCGAGGAAGGCGGAGACCGCGGCCACGTCCTGGTTGCTGACGTCGCGGCTGAACAGGTAAAGGACGGCGTCGGCCTGGTCGAGCTCGTCGATGCTCTCCTGGTGGAGGGTCTGCGGGTCGCGGCCCAGGAGCTCCAGCACGCCGGGGTCCTGGACGCCCATCGTGGCCAGGGTGTTGGCCGAGTCCCGGCCGTACACGCTGCCCAGGCCGGGGGTGTCGACGAGGTGGAAGTCGTTCAGGAAGGGGTTCGGCAGGCCGTACTCCACCTTGCGTACGCGGACGAGGTCGGCCAGGTGCGTCTCGTCGCGGACGGTCCAGTGCGCGAACTCCGACGGCGCGACCGGTCGCGGCGGGCCGTCGCGGAAGTGCACGGTCAGGCTCGGGCGCGGGGCGTGGACCAGCTCGTTCACGTTGAACGTCAGCTCCTCGCGGCCGGTCACCGCCACCTGTTCGCCGAGCAGCGCGTTGACCAGCGTGGACTTGCCGCGTTTGATCTGGCCCGCCACGGCCAGCCGCATGGGCTCGGCGAGCCGGGCCGCGGCGGTGCGCAGGGCGTCGGCCAGCGGGGCGAGTTCGGGGGTTTCGTCCGCCTGGAGCGCGCACTCGCGCAGGATCGTTCCCGCGCGCGCGACCGCGGGCACGAGCAGATGTTCGGGGGGTTTCATCAGGCGCATGTTTAGCGACCGAGAGTGACTCCGTCCACCTCTCCCGGGAAAGGACACGCGAAACTAGAAGTTACGGTTGTCCGATACTGAGGTCCGCGAAGACCGCCCGGTGGTCCGTGCCGGGCACGTCGACGATCTCCGCCCGGCGCACGCCGATGGAACGATCGACCAGGATGTGGTCGATCGTGATGATCGGCGGGATCGCCCGGCCGCGCGGCCACGTCGGGACGAGCCCCTTGCCCACCTGGGCGGCGGCGTCGGTGTAGCCCCGGTTCAGCAGGGCCCGGAAGGCTTGGTGGTCGAGGCTGGCGTTGAAGTCGCCCGCGAGGATCCGCCCCGGCGCGGCATCCGGTAGCGCCGCCAATGAAACGTTCCATTCCGCGTAGAGGCGAGGCAGGGGCGGATTCGGGTGCACCGCCACCACCTCGACCGGCCCGGACGGCAGTGCCACCCTGGCCGCCGGCATGTGGTGCCCGATCGGCGTGAACAACCCCTCGATCTTGGTCAGCGGGTAGCGCGAGTAGATGCCGCTGCCGGCCGGGCCTTCCGCCTCCTCCAGCACCGTGTACGGCAGAAGCCGCCCCAGCCCCGCCGCCTCCAGCGCGGCGACCTGGTGGGGTCTGAGCTCCAGCGCGCTGAGAACGTCCACGTCAAGGCGCGTGACCAGGTCGACGATCGCGGCGGGGTCGGCCCGCCCGAACAGGTTCGACGAGAGGACGCGCAGAGCGGTCCCGCCTTCCGGAGCCGGATCCGAGACCACCCTGGGCACGATGACGGCGACCATCGCGGCGGCGGCGGCCAGGGCGACCAGCGCGGCCAGCCGGTCGCGGAAGAACAGGACCGCCGCCGAGAGCAGCGCGAGCACGGCGCCGAAGGGTGTCAGCGTCATCAGCTGGGTGAGCGGCCAGCCCGCCTCCAGGCCGGTCAGCCGGACCAGCGCCCAGGCGGCCAGGAGCCCCGCCACCAGCCACGACATCAGGCGCGGGCGCCGCTTCTTCGTCACCGGCTCCGTGGTCGTGTCCAAGGCCACCCGCCTGTCGGTCTCTAGGTTTGACTGAACTTTAAACCGTCTCGGCACAGTGGCGCGCCCGTTGACCCGTCCGTATCCGGACATTAATTGCCGTTGCACAATTGCGATATACGGATGACCGCCTTAGACCGGGCAACCAGTGCGCCGCTGGTCCGGGGCGGCGCCACACGAGCCCCGTCAGCCGCACGGCGCTCGCCTGACACCGGCGCGGCCCGGCGATCGAGGCCGGGCCGCGTCCCCTTCTTTCCGTGGCGCGCGGACGGATCTAGCCTCGAAGAGGAAGGGACACCGCCATGGAATCCACCATCATCCTGCTGGGGCTCGCCGCGTTCCTCGTCCTGCTGGTCCTGGTGACCGGGTTCAGGGTCGTCAACCAGGTGGAACGCGGGGTCGTCTTCCGCCTGGGCCGGGCGCAGCAGCGGGTACGGCAGCCGGGGCTCCGGGTCCTGATCCCGCTCGTCGACCGGATGACCAAGGTCAACGTCCAGATCGTCACCATGCCCGTCCCGACGCAGGAGGGCATCACCCGCGACAACGTCTCGGTCCGTGTGGACGCCGTCGTCTACTTCCGCGTCCAGGACCCGATGCGCGCCTCGATCGAGGTGCAGAACTACCTGTTCGCGATCGAGCAGGTGGCCCAGACCTCGCTGCGCAACATCATCGGCAAAAGCGAACTGGACGACCTGCTGTCCAACCGCGAGGAACTGCACCGGGGCCTGGCCCTGATGATCGACAGCCCGGCGCTGGGCTGGGGCATCCACATCGACCGCGTGGAGATCAAGGACGTTCAGCTGCCGGAGTCGATGAAGCGCTCGATGTCACGCCAGGCCGAGGCCGAGCGCGAACGGCGATCCCGGGTGATCGTGGCCGACGGCGAACTGCAGGCCGCCCAGAAGCTGGCCGACGCCTCGGGCATCATGTCCCAGACGCCGGGAGCGCTGCAGCTGCGCCTGCTGCAGACGGTGGTGGAGGTGGCGGCGGAGAAGAACTCCACGCTGATCATGCCGCTGCCGGTGGAACTGCTCCGCTTCTTCGACAAGGCCGCCCAGGCCGCGACGCCACCGGACAAGCAGGACACGGCCACGGAACCCCGGGCGGTCGGCGAAAGCGAGCGGCCCGCGCTCGACGAGGGACAGCGGCGCGCGCCCGAGGCCGCGGGAACCGGCCAGGCGGACGGCGTGGCGGAGAGAACCACGTCCGACGTGAGAAGCGCCTGACGATCGGGCGGTACCGGGGCGGCGGGGGGAGTGGGCGGAGGCTTGCCGTAACGGAGGGGAGGGGTTGTTCGCCCTGACGGGAAGCGATCGTCGTCGGGATGGTGTCAAAAGGCGGCTTGTGGGCGTATGGAACCCGTCAAGAACGGCAAAAACGCATAAATCTCCCGCTTTGCTTACGGAGCAAGCAACTTTCCGGAGCTGAGGAGTGGGGATGGCCGACGTCATCTTCGTCGCCCTGACGATCGCGTTGTTCGTGATCCTGGGGCTAGTGGTGAAGGCGGTGGAGCGCCTGTGAGCGCGATCAATGCCACCGGCCTTGTCGTGGCCGTCGGCCTGGTGATCTTCATGGTCGCGGCCCTGCTGTTCCCGGAGCGGTTCTAGTGGGCTGGATCTTCATCGCTTCCCTCGTCCTCGCGCTGGTCATCACGCACAAGCCGCTGGGCGACCACATGTACCGCGTGTACACGAGCGTCAAGCACAACGTGGTGGAGCGCTTCATCTACCGCCTGCTCGGCGTCCAGGCCGACTCCGAGCAGCGCTGGGCCGTCTACGCGCGCAGCGTTCTCGCGTTCTCGGTCATCTCCCTCCTCGTCCTGTACGGCCTGCAGCGCCTCCAGGACAAACTCTTCCTGAGCCTGGGCTTCGACCCCGTCCCCGACCACATCGCCTGGAACACCGCCGTCAGCTTCGTCACCAACACGAACTGGCAGGCCTACTCCGGCGAGTCGACGATGGGCCACCTGGTCCAGATGTCCGGCCTGGCCGTGCAGAACTTCGTCTCGGCCGCGGTCGGCATGGCCGTCGCGATCGCGCTGGTCCGCGGCTTCGCCCGCAGGGGCACCGACACCCTCGGCAACTTCTGGGTGGACCTGGTGCGCGGCACCCTCCGCATCCTGCTGCCGATCGCCTTCGTCGGCGCGCTGATCCTCGTGGCCGGCGGCCTGGTGCAGAACTTCACCGGCCCGCACGAGATCGCCGGCCTGACCGGTCCCACGAACATGACCGGCGGCCCCGTGGCCAGCCAGGAGGTCATCAAGGAGCTCGGCACCAACGGCGGCGGTTTCTACAACACCAACTCGGCGCACCCGTTCGAGAACGCCACCAGCTGGACCAACTGGTTCGAGATCTTCCTCATCCTGCTGATCCCGTTCGCGCTCCCGCGCACCTTCGGCAAGATGGTCGGCCAGATCCGCCAGGGCTACGCGATCCTCGCCGTCATGGGCGTCATCGCGCTGGTCAGCGTCACGCTGACCAACGTCTTCGAGCTGGCGGGCGACGCCACCGTCCCGCAGGCGATCGGCTCGGCGCTGGAGGGTAAGGACGTCAGGTTCGGCGTCGCCAACTCCGCCACGTTCGGCGCGGCCACCACGCTGACCAGCACCGGCGCCGTGGACTCCTTCCACGACTCCTACACGCCGTTCGGCGGCATGATGACGATGTTCAACATGATGCTCGGCGAGGTCGCCCCCGGCGGCGTCGGCGCGGGCCTGTACGGCATGCTCATCCTCGCCGTGATCACCGTGTTCGTGGCCGGCCTCATGGTGGGCCGCACGCCCGAGTACCTGGGCAAGAAGATCGGCGCCCGCGAGATCAAGCTGGCCTCGATGTACTTCCTGGTCACCCCGATCCTCGTCCTGGTCGGCACCTCGCTGGCCATGGGCAACGAGGCGGGCCTGGCGGCGATGCTGAACAGCGGGCCGCACGGCTTCTCCGAGATCCTCTACGCCTTCACCAGCGCCTCGAACAACAACGGCTCGGCCTTCGGCGGCGTCACCGTCAACACCCCGTGGTACGACGTGGCGCTCGGCCTGTGCATGCTGCTCGGCCGCTTCCTGCCGATCATCTTCGTACTCGCCCTGGCCGGTTCGCTGGCCAGGCAGACCCCGGTCCCGGAGACGGCGGGCACGCTGCCGACGCACCGTCCGCAGTTCGTCGGCATGGTCGTCGGCGTGACGATCATCCTCGTCGCCCTGACCTTCCTCCCGGCGCTCGCGCTGGGGCCGCTCGCAGAAGGACTCCTGTCATGACGACCCAGACGGTCGAGCCCCCCAAGAGCACCGGCAAGGTCGGTGGGGGCCTGCTCGATCCCCAGCAGATGGTGCGGTCCCTGCCGGACGCGTTCAAGAAGCTGAACCCGGCCACGCTGTGGCGTAACCCGGTGATGCTGATCGTGGAGATCGGCGCGGTCTTCACCACGGTCCTGGCGCTCCTGCGGCCCTCCTTCTTCGCCTGGGCGACCGTGGTGTGGCTCTGGCTGACGGTGATCTTCGCCAACCTGGCGGAAGCGGTCGCGGAGGGACGCGGCAAGGCCCAGGCGGCCACGCTGCGCAAGGCCAAGACCGACACGGTGGCGCGCAGGCGGTCCGGCGAGACGGTTCCGGCGACGGAGCTCCAGCAGGGTGACATCGTGGTCGTCGAGGCCGGGGAGATCATCCCGGGCGACGGCGACGTGATCGAGGGCATCGCCTCGGTGGACGAGTCGGCCATCACCGGTGAGTCCGCCCCGGTCATCCGCGAGTCAGGCGGCGACCGCTCGGCGGTCACCGGCGGCACCAAGGTGCTGTCGGACCGGATCGTCGTCCAGATCACCCAGAAGCCCGGCGAGAGCTTCATCGACCGGATGATCGCCCTCGTCGAGGGCGCCAACCGGCAGAAGACGCCCAACGAGATCGCGCTGAACATCCTGCTGGCCGCGCTCACGATCATCTTCCTGGTCGCGACCGTCACCATGCAGCCGATGGCGATCTGGGCCAAGGGCCAGAACCCCGGCATCCCCGACTCCCTCGCCCTGACCGGCGACGGCGTCAGCGGGATCGTGCTGGTCTCGCTGCTGGTCTGCCTGATCCCGACCACGATCGGCGCGCTCCTGTCGGCCATCGGCATCGCCGGCATGGACCGCCTGGTCCAGCGCAACGTCCTGGCCATGTCGGGCCGCGCGGTCGAGGCCGCGGGCGACGTGTCCACGCTGCTGCTGGACAAGACGGGCACGATCACGCTGGGCAACCGGCAGGCGTCGGAGTTCGTCCCGGTCGCCGGCGTCACCGAGCAGGACCTCGCCGAGGCGGCGCAACTGTCCAGCCTCGCCGACGAGACGCCCGAGGGCCGCTCGATCGTGGTCTTCGCCAAGGAGAGGTACGGCCTGCGCGAGCGGGACGTGCACAACGCGTCCTGGGTGCCGTTCACCGCCCAGACCCGCATGTCCGGCGTGGATCTGGCGCCGGACCCGGGCGCATCGGGCTCTGACGGCCGGGAGGTCCGCAAGGGCGCGGCGACCGCGGTCATGAAGTGGGTACGCGACGGCGGCGGCCACCCGACCGACGAGGTCGGCCACATCGTGGACGGCATCTCGGCCAGCGGCGGCACCCCGCTGGTGGTGGCCGAGAAGGGCCGCGTCCTGGGCGTCATCCACCTCAAGGACGTCGTCAAGGCGGGCATGCGCGAGCGCTTCGACGAGATGCGCCGCATGGGCATCCGCACCGTCATGATCACCGGCGACAACCCGCTGACCGCCAAGGCGATCGCGGACGAGGCCGGCGTGGACGACTTCCTGGCCGAGGCGACGCCCGAGGACAAGCTCGCGCTGATCAAGCAGGAGCAGGAGGGCGGCCGGCTGGTCGCCATGACCGGTGACGGCACCAACGACGCCCCCGCGCTCGCGCAGTCGGACGTCGGCGTGGCCATGAACACCGGCACCAGCGCCGCCAAAGAGGCCGGCAACATGGTCGACCTCGACTCCAACCCGACCAAGCTCATCGAGATCGTCGAGATCGGCAAGCAGCTCCTCATCACCCGCGGGGCCCTGACCACATTCTCGATCGCCAACGACATCGCCAAGTACTTCGCGATCATTCCCGCGATGTTCGCAGCGGTGTATCCGGGCCTGGACACGCTGAACATCATGCGCCTGGCGAGCCCGCAGTCGGCGATCCTGTCCGCGGTCATCTTCAACGCGATCATCATCGTCGCGCTCATCCCGCTGGCCCTGCGCGGCGTCCGCTACCGGCCGTCCAGCGCCTCGAAGCTGCTCAGCCGCAACCTCTACGTCTACGGCCTGGGCGGCATCGTCGCCCCGTTCATCGGGATCAAGATCATTGATCTCCTCATCCAGTTCCTTCCGGGGATGTCTTAAATGGAACGTCTGCCCAGCTGGATCCGCCAGCACCTCGCGGCTGTCCGCGCGGTCGTCGTCCTGACCCTGGTCACCGGCGCGATCTACCCGCTCCTGGTGACCGGGGCGGCGCAGGCCGTGTTCAACCACAAGGCCAACGGCTCGATGACCGACAAGGGCAGCGAGCTGATCGGCCAGAAGTTCACCGACCAGGACGGCAACCCCGTCAAGAAGTACTTCCAGAGCCGCCCGTCGGCCGCCGGTGACGGCTACGACATGCTGTCCACCGCCGCGAGCAACCTCGGCCCCGAGGACGTCCTGGACGTGCTGCCCGACCCGAACGGCGCCGACGACGCCGCGAAGGAGGGCAAGCGGTCGCTGCTCACCCAGG
The DNA here is from genome assembly GCF_044457485.1 of Nonomuraea sp. NPDC050540. Taxonomy (NCBI): domain Bacteria; kingdom Bacillati; phylum Actinomycetota; class Actinomycetes; order Streptosporangiales; family Streptosporangiaceae; genus Nonomuraea; species Nonomuraea sp. NPDC050540. The sequence goes on along the minus strand of NZ_JBITHA010000008.1, from coordinate 441,034 downwards.
TCTGCGCCCGCTCCAACGCGGTCGGCGAGCTGGAGGGCGTCAGCGGCGCCCGGCCGTTCTGCACCGCCGACGGCGTCGGCGCCGTGCTGAAGGTCTTCCCGGCCATCGGCACGCCGGCTCGGGCGGTCAGCGTCAACCAGGCCTGCCCCGCCCAGCCCTTCGTCGCCGAGTACCAGGGCGTCAAGGTCGAGTGCGGCAAGCCCGGTGAGGACTACGCGGCCGGCCGTACCGTGCCGGTGCGCGGGAACGTCACCGACGTGAAGGTCCCCGCTGACGCGGTCGCGGCCAGCGGGTCCGGCCTGGACCCGCACATCTCGGTCGCCTACGCGCAGCTGCAGGCGGCCCGCGTGGCCAAGGAGCGCGGCAAGCCCGTCGAGGCGGTCAGGAAGCTGATCGCCGACAACACGACCGGCCGCGCGCTCGGTTTCATGGGCGAGCCCGGAGTCAACGTGCTCATGCTCAACCTGGCACTCGACAAGGAGTAGGGCATGCCACGCGGCCGGCTGAGGGTCTACCTGGGCGCCGCACCAGGGGTGGGGAAGACCTTCGCGATGCTGGGTGAGGGCCGCCGGGCGCTGGAGCGGGGCAGGGACGTGGTCGTGGGTCTCGTCGAGACCCACGGCCGTCCCAACACCGAGGACCTCCTGGACGGGCTTGAGGTGATCCCCCGCAGGACGATGGTCCACCGGGGGGCCACCTTCACCGAGCTCGACGTGGACGCGGTCCTGGCCCGCGCGCCGAAGATCGCGCTCATCGACGAGCTGGCGCACACCAACGTCCCCGGCTCCAGGAACGCCAAGCGCTGGCAGGACATCGAGGAGATCCTCGACGCCGGCATCAGCGTCATCTCCACCGTGAACGTGCAGCACCTGGAGTCGCTCAACGACGTCGTCCAGCAGATCACCGGTATCCCGCAGCGGGAGACCGTCCCCGACGAGGTGGTCCGCCGTGCCACGCAGATCGAGCTGGTCGACATGTCACCGGAGGCCCTGCGCCGCCGGATGGCTCACGGCAACATCTACGCCCCGGAGAAGGTCGATGCCGCCTTGTCCAACTACTTCAGAGTCGGCAACCTCACCGCTCTGCGCGAGCTGGCGCTGCTGTGGGTCGCGGGAAAGGTCGATGAGCAACTCGACCGCTACCGCAGCGACCACGGCATCAAGGGCACCTGGGAGGCGCGCGAGCGCGTCGTCGTCTGCCTGACCGGCGGTCCCGAAGGCGACACTCTGGTACGGCGGGCCGCCCGCATCGCCGCCCGTACCAAGGGCGCCGACCTGCTGGCGGTCCACGTGACCAGGGCCGACGGCCTGTCCAGCGGCGATCCGGCCAGCCTGGCCAGGCAGCGGTCCCTGGTCGAGAGCATGGGCGGCACCTACCACCAGGTGGTCGGCGACGACATCCCGCGCGCGCTGCTCGACTTCGCCCGCGGCGTCAACGCCACCCAGCTGGTGCTCGGCGCCTCGCGGCGTGGCAGGTTCGCGCAGATCTTCTCGCGCGGCGTCGGCGTGGACACCACGGCGCTGTCCGGATCCATCGACGTGCACATGATCACGCACGAGGAGGCGAAGAAGGGCCGCCGTCGTCCCCAGCGCACCAGGGCGGCGCTCACCCGCACCCGGCGGTCGATCGGCTGGCTGACGGCCGTGCTGGGCATGCCGTTGCTGACGGCGGGGCTGATTCCGTTCCGCGATGATCTGTCGCTGCCGAGCGAGATCCTCTTCTTCCTGGTCATGACCGTCGGAGTGGCGCTGATCGGCGGCATGTGGCCGGCGATCACGGCGGCGGTGGGCGGGTCGTTGCTGCTCAACTTCTTCTTCACGCCACCGGTGGGCGAGTTCACGATCAGCGATCCGGAGAACCTCTTCGCGCTCATCGTGTTCGTGGTGGTGGCGGCGGCCGTGTCCACGATCGTGGATCTGGCGGCCCGCCGTACCAGGGAGGCGGCGCGCGCGAGCGCGGACGCGGAGGTGCTCTCGACGTTGGCCGGGCACGTGCTGCGCGGGGAGTCCGCGGTCTCGGAGCTGCTGGTGCGGGTGCGGGAGACGTTCGGGCTGACCTCGGTCACGCTGCTCGAACGCCTGCCGGACACCGGCAGGGCGCCCGACGACCACACCGACCCGGCGGCCTGGCGCATCGTCGCCACGACCGGCGGCACGCCGTGCACGACGCCGTCCGGCGGCGACACCGACGTGGTGATCGAGGAGGACCTCGTGCTCGCCGCGCGGGGCGGGCTGCTGGACGCCTCCGACCGGCGGGTGCTGGAGTCGTTCGCCGCGGAGATCGCGGTGGCGCTGCGGCAGCAGCGGCTGGAGGAGGAGGCAGAGCAGGCCAAGCCGCTGGCCGAGGCGGACAAGATGCGCACCGCGCTGCTGGCCGCGGTCAGCCACGACCTGCGTACCCCGCTGGCCTCGGCGAAGGCGGCGGTGGAGAGCCTGCTCAACGACGAGATCGACTGGAGCCCCGAGGACCGCAGCGAACTGCTGGCCACGGCCGAGGAGTCGCTGGCCCGCCTCGACCGCCTGGTGGCGAACCTGCTCGACATGAGCCGCCTGCAGGCCGGGGTGCTTGGCGTCGGCCTGCAGGCGGTGGCGCTCGAAGAGGTGGTGCCGCGGGCCGTCGACGACCTGGGCCCGCTGCGCGAGCGGGTCGAGGGCGACATCTCCATCGAACTGCCCGAGATCATCGCCGACCCGGCGCTGCTCGAACGCGTGCTGGTCAACCTGATGTCCAACGCGGTCCGCTACAGCCCGCCCGGCAAAAAGGTGATCATCACCGGGAGCTGGCACGGCGACCACGTGGAGATCCGGGTGATCGATCGCGGTCCCGGCATCCCGCCCGATGCCCACGACCGTGTCTTCCTGCCCTTCCAACGACTGGGTGACCGCGACAACCACACCGGTGTCGGACTGGGCCTGGCTCTCTCCCGGGGCCTGGCCGAGGCGATGGGCGGCACTCTGTTCCCCGACGAGACACCAGGGGGAGGTCTCACCATGATCCTCACGATGCCCATCAAGGAGCCGGCGGCATGACCAGGATCCTCGTCGTCGACGACGAGCCGCAGATCCTGCGGGCGCTGCGCATCAACCTGGTCGCCCGCCACTACGAGGTGGCGGTGGCCCACGACGGCGGCTCGGCCCTGCGCGAGGCCGCCGACTGGCACCCCGACCTGGTCATCCTCGACCTGGGGCTGCCCGACCTGGACGGCGTGGACGTCATCCACGGCCTGCGCGGCTGGACCACCGTCCCGATCATCGTGCTGTCCGGCCGGGCCGGCAACCAGGACAAGGTCGACGCCCTGGACGCCGGCGCCGACGACTACGTCACCAAGCCCTTCGGCATCGACGAGCTCCTGGCCCGCATCAGGGCCGTCACCCGCCGTACCACGCTGCACGAGTCGGAGCTGGCCCGCGTCAAGGTGGGCGAGCACCTGGTCGACCTGACCAGCAAGACCATCTCGGGCGAGGTACGGCTGACGCCGACGGAGTGGCACATACTCGAACTCCTGCTGCGCAACCCCGGCAAGCTGGTCAGCCAGCGGCAGATCCTCACCGAGGTCTGGGGCGTGAAGTACGTCAAGGAGACCCACTACCTGCGCCAGTACATGGCCCAGCTGCGCCGCAAGCTGGAGCCCGACGCCGCCCACCCCGCGCACCTGATCACCGAACCCGGCATGGGCTACCGCTTCCAGCCCTGAACACGCCGGAGCCGCGCTCGTGAGTTCACGAGCGCGGCTCCGGTATTGCTAAGGAAGAACCTCCACAAGGAGGGTGATCGCCGCTGCGATGGCGATCAGTACGAGGAGCCCAAGCGTTTCGGGGCGCGGCTTCTGCGACCGCATCATGCTCCTTCCGACACGGGTGGGTAGATATTCCGGTATGCCCATCAGAGCCCCACTTCACGCAGGAACAGGTCTTTCGGCTCCTCGCGGAAGAGCGTCGTCGACGGCCGGGGGGTCCGGGTCTCGGTCGTGGCGGCCAGGTCCCGGCCGAGGGCGCGCATCAGGCCGCTCCGGCTGTGGCGCGGGCCATGACGCCCGCGGGGTCGACGACGACGCCGGTGACGTCGAGGTCGCGGAGCATGCCGCGCAGGGCGGGCTCGCTGAGCCGTACCCAGGTCTGCTCGCTGCCGAGCACCGCGGCCAAGCGCAGCGGCGAGCTGAAGGCCACCGCCGTCGCCCTTCCCGAGGCGGTGCGGAACAGTCGCAGCGAAGCGCTGAACCGGCCCTGATGGACCGGGACAAAGAGTGACATTTCATCTCCTGGGATGCGTCGTACGACAGTGACGCTAGGTCGGAGACGAGTCCCCGGGGGCGTTCGCTACGCGATCCCGACGCGACAGGCCGCAACGTTGACGCGACGCGCCCCAGGTGTCAACGACGCGCAGCTATCCGGGCAGAAGCCGTCGCGAACTCGTCAATGACGGTTGTGTGAAATGTCCCGATAGGGCTCGTATGGGGCCGTGAGTCGTGAAGTAGAACATTCCGGTGACCGGCATCGGCTGAGCGTCATCGGCGGGCTGGCCGCGCTGTCGCTGGACGCGATGGCGTCGGTCGCCTACGGTCCCGAGGCGATCGTGCTCGTCCTGGCCCTCGCCGGCGGCGCCGGCCTCGGGTTCACCATCCCGGTCACGCTGACCATCGCGGCGCTGCTGGCCGTGCTGACCTTCTCCTACCGGCAGGTCATCGCCGCCTTCCCGCAGGGCGGCGGCGCGTACGGCGTGGCCAAGGCCCACCTGGGACGCGGGGCCGGTCTGGTGGCCGGGGCCTCGCTCATCATCGACTACGTGCTCAACGTGGCCGTTTCCGTGGCGGCCGGCGTCGCCGCGCTCACCTCGGCCTTCCCCGGGCTGCTGCCGTACACCGTGTGGCTGTGCCTGGGGGTGCTGGCGCTCATCACCGCGATCAACCTCAAGGGCATCGCCCACAGTGCCCGCGCGTTCATCGTGCCTACGCTGATCTACATCGGCTCGATCATGCTCGTGATCGTGGCCGGGCTGGTCCGTGGCGAGGCCGCCGTCGACCCCGGCCATACCACCACGAGCCTGCAGACGGTCGGCGTGCTCCTGCTGCTGAAGGCGTTCGCGAACGGCTGCGCCTCGCTGACCGGCGTCGAGGCCATCGCCAACGCGGTGCCCTCGTTCAAGCGGCCCAGGGTCAGGCGGGCGCAGAACGCCGAGGTCGCGCTGGGCGTGCTGCTGGCCGTCATGCTGATCGGCATCGCGGCGCTGATCGAGAAGTTCTCGATCGCCCCGGCCGAGGGGGTGACCGTGCTCGCGCAGGTCACGCGGGCGGCGTTGGGCGACGGGTGGCTGTTCTACCTGGTGCAGTTCTCCACGGTCGTGCTGCTCGCGCTGGCCGCCAACACCTCCTTCGGCGGCCTGCCCGTGCTGGCCCAGTTGCTGGCCGCCGACAACAACCTGCCGCATCTGTTCGCGCTGCGCGCCGACCGCCAGGTCCACCGGTACGGCATCGCCTTCCTCACCGTCACCAGCGCCGTCCTGCTGATCGCCGCTCAGGGCGACATGAACCTGCTCGTGCCCCTGTTCGCCATCGGCGTCTTCGTCGGCTTCACGCTCTCCCAGACCGGCATGGTCCGCCACTGGCTGGCCGGGCGCCCGGCGGGCTGGCGGTGGCGGGTGGCGCTGAACGGCTTCGGCGCCCTGCTGACGTTCGTGGCGGCGATCGTGGTGACGGTCTCGAAGTTCACCGAGGGCGGCTGGCTCATCGTGGTCGCCCTGCCGCTGATGGTGGCGGCGATGACGTGGGTCAACCACTCGTACGCGCGGATCGGCGAGCGGCTCGAACTCGGCCGCACGCCCACCCCGCCGCGCCCGCGCCGCTCGCTGGTCGTGGTGCCGGTCCACGCGGTCAACCGGCTCAGCCGCGACGCGCTGGCCGCCGCCCTCTCGCTCGGCGACCGCGTGGTGGCCGTCAACATCGCCCACCCCGAGGACGAGGGGGCCGCCCACCTCTTCGTCGCCGACTGGGAGCTCTGGCATCCCGAGGTGGAGCTGGTCCAGCTCTTCGACGCCCGGCGCCGCCTCGACGACCCGCTGGTCACCTACCTCAAGCAGGTGCCGGAGGCGCACGTGTTCGTGCTGATCGCCGAGGTGGAGCCGGAGCACGCCTGGCAGCGGCTGCTGCAGAACCAGCGCGGGGCCGTCCTGGCCAGGGCGCTGCGCAGGCGTACCGACGCGGTGGTGTGCCGGATGCGCTTCCGCCTGGCCGAGCCGGTCGAGGGCCAGGACGTTTAGCCGAAGAAGGCTCGGAGGTCGGCGATGAGCAGGTCGGGCTGCTCCAGCGCCAGGTACGCGCCGCCGCGGTCGAACTCGGTCCAGCGTGCCACGTTCGTCTCCTGCTCGGCCAGGCCGCGTACGGTCACGTCACTGGCCGCCACCGCGAACGCGGTCGGCACCGTGATAGGCGCCTTCGGGCCCCAGGCGTTCGGGTCCTCGGAGACGTCGCGGTAGCTCTGCGAGATCGAGCCCTGGGTGCCGGTGAACCACTGGGTGCTGACCTCGGTCAGGATGCGGTCGCGGGAGAAGGCGTCCTCGGGCAGCTCGGCGCTGCCGTCCGTCCACTCCTTGAACTTCTCCACGATCCACGCGGCCTGGCCGACCGGGGAGTCGTGCAGGCCGTGCGAGATGGTCTGGGGCCGGGTGGTCATGATGATGTTGAACCCCATCCCGTCCTGCATGAAGCGCTGGATGAGGCCCAGCCGCCGCTGCTCGTCCTCGTTCAGCTCGGGCAGGTCCCCGGCCGGGATCGTGACGTAGGCGTTGACGTGGATCCCGGCCAGCCGCTCGGGAACCTGGCGGCCCAGCTCCATGGACAGGTTGGCGCCGCCGCCTCCGCCGTGGGCGCCGTAGCGCTCGTAGCCGAGGCGCGCCATCAGCTCCGCGAACACCCCGGCGGTACGCGGGACCGTCCAGCCGGTGCCGGCCACCGGTGTGGAGAAGCCGAAGCCCGGCATGGTCGGCGCGACGATGTGGAAGTCGCGAGAGAGCGGGGTGAGGACGTCGAGCAGGCCGATGACGCCGCCGGGGTTGTCGTGCAGGAGCAGCAGCGGCAGCGCGTCCTCGCGCTCGGCGCGGAGGTGCCGGAAGTGCACCGTCTGGCCGCCGATCTCGGTCCGGTACTGGGGCCACTGGTTCAGCTCGGCCTCGGCCTTGCGCCAGTCGAAGTCGTTGGCCCAGTAGTCGGCCAGGCCCTTGAGGTAGTCGACGGGTACGCCGCGATCCCAGCCGGCGCCGGGCAGCTCGGGCGACCACCGCGTACGGAGCAGTCGTTCACGCAGGTCATCGAGGGCTTCTTGCGGGATCTCGATCCGGAAAGGCGTCATGGCCGCGACATTAGTTCCCGGGCGAAATGTGGTGAATGAGTCATCTCATAGGTAATAGGCTGCGACTCGTGCTGTGGGGGCGCGACGGCGAGCAGGCCGCGTTGAGCCAATTGCTGGCGGAGGCCCGCGAGGGTGCCGGCGGCGCTCTGGTGCTGCGCGGCGACCCCGGCATCGGCAAGACCTCCCTCCTCGACCACGCCGCCTCCGCCGCGGGCCCGATGCGCGTGCTGCGCGGCGCCGGTGTCGAGGCCGAGGCCGAACTGCCCTACGCCGGGCTGCACCTGCTGCTGCAGCCCGTGCTCGGCCATCTGCCGTACCTGCCGCCGCCCCAGGCCGACGCGCTGCGCGGCGCCTTCGGCCTCGGTCCCGCCGCCGCCGACCGCTTCCTCGTCGGGCTCGGCGTACTGTCCCTGCTGTCGGAACTGGCCGCGGACGGCGGCCTGCTCTGCCTGGTCGACGACGCCCACTGGCTCGACCACGCCTCCGCCGACGCGCTGCTCGTGGCCGCCAGGCGCCTGGACGCCGACGGCGTCTTCCTCCTGTTCGCCGCCCGCGAGCCCGGCTTCCCCGCGCCCGGCCTGTCCGAGGTCAGGCTCGGCGCCCTGCATCCCGCGGACGCCGCCGGCCTGCTCGACGCCACCGCCGGCGACCTGCCGTCCGAGCTGCGCCATCGCGTGCTCGCCGAAGCGGGCGGCAACCCGCTGGCCCTCGTCGAACTGCCCAAGTCGCTCGGCCTGCACCCGCTGACCGGGCGGCTGCAGGAGGCGTTCCAGCACCGGGCGGACGCGCTGCCCGCCGCCGCCAGGACACTGCTGACCGTGGCCGCCCTCGACGGCACCGGCCACCTCGACGTCGTGCTGGCCGCCGGTCGCGAGCTGGGCGGCACCACCGCCGACCTGGCGGTGATCAGGGAGAGCGGGCTGATCACGGTCGAGGGGCGCCGCCTGGGGTTCCGGCATCCGCTCGTGCGGGCCGCCGTTCAGGGCGCCGCCGGTGAGGAGGTACGGCTGGCCGTACACGCTGCCCTGGCCGGAGCCCTGACCGACCCGCGCGACGCCGACCGGCGGGCCTGGCACCAGGCGGCCGCCGCGACCGCGCCCGACGAGAAACTCGCCGACGAGCTGGAGGGCACGGCCAAGCGCGCGGCCGAGCGCGGCGGCGGAGCGGCCGCCTCCGCCGCCTACCAGCGGGCCGCCGAGCTCAGCGCCGGCGCGCACGACCGCGCCAGGCGGCTCACGCTGGCCGCCGAGGCGGCCGAGTACGGCGGGCGCTTCGACCACGCCCGCGCCATCGCCGAGCACGCCACCGGCGCCTACGCCGACCCGGCGCTGGCCGCCCGCCTGATCCGGGTGCGCGCCTGCGCCGACTACGGGCTCGGACTGCTGCCGAGCGCCCACGCGCAGCTGTCGATCGGCATCGACCGCCTCGCCGGCGACGATCCCCGGGCCGCGGTCTGGCTGCTGCTCGACGCCTCCTCGCTCGTCTGGCTCGACGGCGACCGCGACATGGCCGCCAGGACCGACCGGCAGCTCGCCGGCCTGCGGTTGCCGGAGGACGATCCGGTGACGCCGGTGTACCAGCTGTGCCGGTGGTTCGCCGCGCTCGCCTTGCGCCGTCCCGCCGAAGGGTTGCCGCCGCTGCCCGAGGTGGTGGCCGCCGGGCGCGAGCTGGCCGAGCTCGACCGGCGGGGGTTGCTGCTGGTCGGGGCGCTGGGGCTGGCCCAGCCCGACCGGCAGACCCACGACCTGGCGACCCGGGCCACCGCCCAGGCCAGGGAGGAGAGCCGGGTCGGCCTGTTGCCGCAGTCCCTGACGTACCTGGCGAGCACTCAGCTCGCGCTCGGCTGGCACGCCGACGCCCGCGCCCACGCCGGCGAGGCGGTGCGGATCGCCCGCGACACGGCCCAGCCGCAGTGGGCGACGCAGGCCGGCGCGCTGCTGGCCTACCTGGGCGCGATCGAGGGCGACGCGAGCGCGTGCGCGGGATTCGGCGAGGCGCGGGCGCTGCTGGACCTCGGTCTCGGCCGCGCCGAGCCGGCGCTGCTCGCCTTCGAGGACCTCCTGTACGGCAGGGCCCGCAACCAGATCTCCGCCATGCGCGTCGTCCCCGACCTGGTGGAGGCGGCGGTGCGCTGCGGCCGGCCGACCCGGGCGGTCGAGCCGCTGGCCAGGTTCGCCGAGTGGACGGCCATCCTCGACCAGCCGTGGGCGCACGCGCTCGCCCACCGCTGCCGGGCCCTGGCCGAACCGGCGGAGGAGCACTTCACGCGTGCGCTCGCGCTGCACACGCGCCCGTTCGAGCAGGCGCGCACCCAGTTGCTCTACGGCGAGTGGCTCCGGCGGGCCCGCCGCCGCGTGGACGCCCGCCCGCCGCTGACCTCCGCGCTGCAGACCTTCGATCGGCTCGGCGCCCACCCGTGGTCGGCGCGGGCCAGGGCCGAGCTCGACGCGGCCGGATGGTCCACTTCGCGCTCCGGCGCGCGCGACCCGCTGGCCGCGCTCACCCCGCAGGAGCGGCAGATCGTGCAGCTCGCGGCGCAGGGACTGGCCAACCGGGAGATCGCCGCCCGGCTCTTCCTCAGCCCGCGGACCGTGGGCCAGCACCTCTACAAGGCCTTCCCCAAGCTGGGCGTGAGCTCGCGCACCGAACTGGCCGCGCTGCCGGAGTTCAGTCCTGCCAGGGACGCACCCTGACCCAGCCGGACGCGTCGCCGGTGGCCAGCAGCCCGTCCGGGCTCATGACCAGGCGCCGGTACCCGCCGCCGCCGGGCAGGAAGGGCGCGTCGCCGCGGCTGTTGACGTCGAGCTGGAGCACCTTGCCCTTGCTCATGTGCAGCAGCCGTCCGCGCGGGGTGCACACCAGGCTCATCGCCTCGGGGAAGAACTGGCTCCACAGGTCCCCGCCGCCCGACCTCGGCATGATCGGCACGCCGCGCTCCACGTCGAAGACGCCGGCCCAGCGCGCGGTCATGCCGCCGAGCATGGCGCCGTCGGGGGACAGCGCGATCTGCAGCGCCATGCCGGCCGCCTGGTGAAGCTCGATCGGCGGCCCGGTGGGCACGGGGGCCTGGCCGGGCCGCAGCCGGTAGACCTGGACGTGCCTGCCGCCGCTGACCAGGCCCTTCGCGACGGCAAGCGTGCTCTCGTCGGCTGAGATCGAGGCCGCGACGGCGGTGAAGGAGAGCAGGTCGGCGCCGGTCGCGGTCGAGCGGAGGCGGAAGATCGTGGCCCAGGACAGCAGCGCGTAGGAGGCGGTGCTGGCGAAGTAGAGGTCGCCGGGGTAGGTGACGCTGCCCAGGGAGATCGGCGGGTGATCCGGCTCGTCCGGGCGCAGGGCGAGCAGCTGGTAGCCGTCGCGGACCACGACCGGGCCGCCGCCGGGGGAGGCGGCCACACGTACGCCGTAGCGCGGCGGCATCCAGGTGGCCGCGTGGATCGGGGGCAGTTCCTCGCCGTCGTCGAGCCGCCAGCGGCGGATAGGCCCGCTCAGCGCGGCGGCCAGCAGCGTACGGCCGGGTCCGAAGCACAGGCTGGTGACCGCGCCGCCGAGCCTGGCCGCCAGGATCTCCCCGCCGAGGTGGCCGGGCACGGGCTTGACCTTCTTGACCTTCTTGAGCGTGGCGGCGTAGGCGGTGATCAGGGCGACGGCGAAGGCGGCGGCGTTGGCGGCGGCGCGCTCCTGCGAGCCGCCCGCGTCGGCCGCCTGCTTCCGTTCGTCGGCGCGGTCGCTGATGCCGCGGATGGCCAGCGCGTTGGTCTCGCGCTGCTGCGCGCTGATGGCCACGCCCGCACCCTCCATCTCGATGGCCACCGCGTCCTCGAAGCGCTCGTTCAGCAGGGCGGAGAGCGGGCCGACGCGGCTGGCCAGCAGCGTGTCGCCGGAGGCGATCGGCTTGTGGTGCACCCGCGGCGCCTCGCCCGGCCAGTCGACGTCGAGGTCGTAGGTGAGGGCGAGGAGGCGATACCCCGCGTCCCACGTGCGCGGGCGCGACAGCAGCCCGTCGGCCGTCTCCTTGCCGCCGGAGTAGCAGTGCACGCGCTTGGCCACGACGACGTCGCCGAGCTCGACGCCGTCCTTGAGCGCCCCGGCCACGCCGACCAGCAGGACGGCGGCGGGCCGGAACGTCTCGATCGCCCGCTCGGTGATGATCGCGGCCTCTTTGGTGCCGTCGCCGGTGATCCCGAGCACGACCTTGGTCCGCACGTCAGGCAGCTCGCCGACGTGGAAGACCGTGCCCGACGGGTGCGTGCTGCGTTCCACGTCGCGCATCCGGCGGCGGACCGCGTCGGCCTCCAGGGGCAGTGCCGTCAGCACGACCACCAGGTCGCGCGGGGACCCGTCCTCGCCCAGCCACCACGTCATCGGCTCGCCTTTCGCTTTAAAGGTCACCTTGACCTTATCGTACGGCATTCCTTATAGTCGAACTGACCTAAAACGGGAAGGAGGCTGCATGCGGGACGACTCGGGCCTGCTGCTCCTGGAGTACGAGCACCTCAAAGAAGAGCAGCGGCTGCGCATCTCCACCCGCGACAACCTCGTCTACACCTCGCTCGGCGCGTTCGCCCTGGTGATCGCGGGGGCCATCGAGACGGGCGCGTCCGCCATGCTCACCCTGCTCCCGCCGGTCTGCATGATCCTCGGCTGGACCTATCTCATCAACGACGACCGCATCACCGCCATCGGACGGCACATCCAGCACGCGATCACGCCCGAGCTGGTACGGCTCGGCCACCCGCCCGACGGCGTGTTCACCTGGGAACACCGCCACCGCGGCGACCCGCGCCGGGGGCAGCGCAAGATCCTCCAGCTCGCCGTGGACCTCACCCTGTTCTGCCTCACCGCCTTCATAGCACTCTCGGTCGCCTGGATGAACGCCCCGCACTCCGCCGGACTCATGATGCTCATCGCGGTCGAGGCGAGCGGAACCCTGATCCTGGGCGCCCACTTCATCAGAAACACCATGAACGGGCAGGTCTGATGCCTACGATCGACCATGTCCGCGGACAACGCTGACCCTCGTCCAGGCACGGGCCGCGCCTACGCGCCCGCCGTGACCTTCGCCCAGGCAAGGTCCGCCGCAAGAGCCGTCCGCGCCGCCGAACACGGCCGCCAGGTCCGGCGCACCGTCCGGCCGCGCGGCATCTCCGGCGCCATCCGCTCCCGCACTCCGCTGTCACTCCAGCTGTACGGCGCCGCCCTCGAAGGCCGCCTCGTCTGGCGCGGAGAGAACGAGTTCGCGGTGCTGGAACCCCCGCTGGGCCGCCGCCCGCCCCCCGGCACCAGAGGCGGGTGGTTACGCCGGGCCGACCGGCGCTGGGACCTGCTCGTCGCCTTCGTGCTGCCCGCGGTGATGATCGTGCTCAGCTTGGCGTTCATCCCGCTGGTGGTGGCCCAGCGCGGGTTGACGGTCGTGGTCATCGCCCTGCCCGTACTGGCCGTCTGCCATGTGGCCGTCGTCATGCTGGCCATGACGATCAACCTGCTGTGGAAGGCCGTACGCCCGGTCGTGGAACGCGGCCGCGACCACCGCGTCACCACCGAGGAACTGCGCGACGAGCACTGGTCCGTCGCGCTCTGCCACCAGGCGCGGCCCGAGCACGCCGAGCTGCTGATCAGGCAGATCGTGGACCGTCTCGCGGCCCTGCCCAAAGGCTGGGGCGACGACCGCGGCAGCCTCGTCTGCGTGCTGAACGGCGTCACCACGGACGCCATGCGCGCCGCCTTCCTCACCCGGGCGCGGCACGCCCGTCTCGACGACCAGGGGGACGGCCTGGCGTTCCTGATCTCCCTGCCCCGGCCGCGCCCCCAGGAGCCCACCGAACGCGACGCCGCCTCCGGGTTCCTGTTGTACGTGTTCGCCGGCATCACCGTCGTGCTCTGCGGGGCGCTGCCGGTGGCCGACTTCGAGGCCGAGGCCTGCGGGAACGACTGCGCCGGCCGTCCCGCCACCTACTGGGCGGCCGTGCGCTGGCTCTCCCAGCGCGTCCTGCTGACCGACCCGCCCGGCCTGAGCCCCCAGACGCCCCAGGCGGTCGTCGTCGGCTGGCTCACCAGCGTCATGGCCCTCGCCGGCGTCCTGGTCACGCTGACCGCGGGCCGCTGGTACCTGGCGGCCCGCCGCCGTCGCCGCGCCAATCTCGACAAGGAGCTGACCGCGATGGACGCCACGACGAAGGTACTGCTCCTGGTGGCCACCAGCGTGGAGTACGAGCAGGTCAAGGCCGTGGTGCGCGTACACACCGGACACGCGCCCGAGGTGGACTTCCGTGGCCCGCACGTCGTCTTCAACCTCGGCGTGGTCAGCAAGGCCACCATCCTGCTCGCCCGATCCGAACCCGGCACCACCGCCACCGCCGGCGCCATGCTCACCGCCCAGACCCTCATCGAGGACCTGCGGCCGGACTACGTCATCCTCACCGGCATCTGTTACGGGCTGCGCAAGGGCCCGCAGCGGATCGGCGACGTACTGGTCGCCGGCCAGCTCCGGGTCCTGGACCTCAAGAAGATCGTCGACGGCGAGTCGGGCCCGGTCGAGATCCCGAGGGGCGCCCGCGCGGAGCCGTCGGTCAAACTGCTCAACGCCTGCTACGCGGTGGACGCCGTGAAGCCCCACATAGGAGTCATGCTCTCCGGCAACACGCTGCTCAACTCCGAGGAGGAACGGAACCGCCTGATCGCCGCCCACCCCGACGCGCTGGGCGGCGAAATGGAAGGAGCCGGGGTGTACGCCGCCGCCGCGAAACACCGGGCCGACTGGATCGTCATCAAGGCGATCAGCGACTGGGGAGTGGGCAAGACCAAGCGCCACCAGGCGAGGGCGGCCCGCAACGCCGCCGAGTTCGTCCTCCACCTGATCACCCTGGGCGCCCTGGACACCCCACCCACCCCCACCTGACCCGGGCGGCTTAGGGGTGCCGGCCGCGGAGTACACGGAGCAGGGGGTCGGGGCGGTCGCGAGGGTGGCCGGGGCTGGGAGCGGGCGCTCCCGGGCCGGTGGCCAAGGCGGGAGCGGTGGCCGGGGTGAGGTGTCGCTGGTGAGGGGGCAGGTGGGTGGTGTGTGGGTCAGGTGGGGGTGGGTGGGGTGGTGGTGCGGACCATGGGGGGGTAGAGGATTTCGGCTCGGCCTCGGCGGTACAGTTCGGCGGGCCGGCCCACCTCCGGAGCCCGGAACGCCCCGGTAGGCACCACGAAGTCGTCGGCCTTCAAAACCTTGCGCCGGAAGTTGCTGGGGTCGAGGTCCAGGTCCCACACCACCTCGTACACGTGCCGCAGGTCGGCCAGCGTGAACGGCTCCTGGCAGAAGGCCGCCGCCACGGTCGTGTACTCCAGCTTGCCCCGCGCCCGGTCCAGCCCCTCCCGCAGGATCGCCTGGTGGTCGAAGGCCAGCTCGACCGACGGCGACAGCGCCTGGGCCACGGGCATCCAGCGGGCGTGGGCGGCGTCGGTGCCGGCTACGGGGGCGGGCAGGTCGGGGCCGAGGGCCAGGTAGGCGACGGTGAAGGTGCGGACCCTGGGGTCGCGGCCCGGGGTGCCGAAGGTGCGGAGCTGCTCCAGGTGGAGCTTGCCGCCGTCGACCCCGGTCTCCTCGCCCAGTTCGCGCAGCGCGGCCCCGCGCAGGTCCTCGTGATCGCGGACGAAGCCGCCCGGCAGCGCGAGCCCGCCCATGAAGGGTGGCTTGCCGCGCTCGATGAGAAGGACCTGCAGGGCGGATTCGCGGAGCGTGAAGATCACCAGATCGACCGTCACCGCGACCGGCGCCGTCCCGTCGTACTTGGACACCCTAAGAGAATACCTAAGGTCACCTTGACCTAAACATCGCCCGATTGATAAGGTCACATCGACCTAAAGTTAGAGATAAGCCTGATGGGTGATATAGGTGACACGGCGAGCTGGGCGGGCCCTCCCGAGGAAGCCATCCCCTACCCGCCGGAAACACGGCGCGCCGACCAGTCCGCGGGAAAGCGCGACGGCCGGCGCAAACTTCTGGCCGAGCTCCTGCGCCACGTGGCCGAGAAGGGCGAGGACGGCGCGCCCGCACCCGAGACCGCCTACCTGGCCATGCTGACCAGCGAGGCGCTCGAACGCATCGCCGCCGAGCGGGTCGCCAGGGACGACGAGCTGGCCAGGCTCGGCGAGCTGCACGGCCAGGCCGTGGCCGCCAAGGACGCGCTGGCCAGGGAGCTGGAGGAGGCCAGGCGCCGGCTGCACCTGGCCGTGGAGGAGTGCGCACGGCCCCTGACCGAGGACGACCTGCGCAGGGGACCGGCCGAGCTCGACCCGCTCACCCATCCCGACGCGCTGATCGAACGGCGCCGCCGTACCGCACGAGAGAACGCTCGGCTACGGGCGCTGCGCGCCTTCGAGGACCTGCACGCGAGCCTCGACGAGCAGAGAGAGCGGGCCGTCTCGCTCGCCGAGCGGCAGGCGCTGCGGCCGAGTGTGGCGCGGGCACGGGCGCTGCGTGTGCACGAGCACTTCCGGCGGCGGCGCGCGGTGTATCTGACCGGGCTGCTGGCCCGGCATCCCGATCCCGGGCTGCTCAACCTGCTGCTCAAGCTGAGCGCGCCAGAACTGCCCGAATGGATCCGCGACGAACCGACGGAGAGCGCATGAGGGTGTTCCAGACGCTCAGGCGGTGGTGGCTGCGCAGGCGGGACCTGCGCATCACCGGCCTGGGCGGCATGCCGTTCCAGGAGGCGCACGCGCCGCCACCGCCCCGCAACAGTTTCCGGCCGACGCCGGTCGACCGGGCGGGACATCTGGTGCTGACCCAGTCGTACGCCGACCGGCTGGCGCCCGGCACCGACGAGCTGACCGGGGGAGCGCTCGACAACCTGATCAACGCCTGGCACGAGACGTGGCAGCACCAGGCCGCCGCCGAGTACGCGGGTTTCCAGGTGGAGAGCGTGGTCAGGCTCAACACGATCGAGCCGGCCCTCGCCCAGTACGAGAAGAGCGACGCCTACCTCCAGCGCCGCCTGGCCGACGCCAGGACCGCGGTGGACTCGGCCAGGGACCGCCTGGCCGGCCAGGATCCTGCGCGGCCTGGGTTCGCCGATCCGCCGTTGCTGGCCGGGCGCTCACCGGCGACGTTCCTGCACGTGGTGGCGCTGGTGATGGCCGCGGGCGCGGATGCCGCCGCGTTCTGGCAGGTCATGCAGATCCTGCTGGCGGACCTGCCCCCGATGGCCGGGGCGCTGATCGTGGCCGGGCTGACCACCACCGCCCTGTACCTGAGCCACCAGATCGGCGTCCAGGCCCGCGAGGCGAGCGCCGGGACCAAGCGGAGGATCCGATGGGTCGTGCTCTGCTTCCTGGTCTGGCTGGTGCTGGGTGTGGGCGCCGCCGCGCTGCGCTACTTCTTCGGCGACGCCGGCGAGCCGCCCGCGATCGTCATCGGCGGCCCCGCCGCCGCGCCCGACCTGCCCGCCGCCCTCGGGACGGCCGGCGTCTTCCTCGCGCTCTACCTGGCGACCGGCCTGGTCGCCGCGCTCGGCGGCTACCTGACCACGCATCCGGCCCGCTCCGACTACGCCCGCGCGATGCGCAACCTGCGCACGGTCACCGAGGCCGCCGCGGCCTCCAGCGCCCGGCTGAGCAGGGCGCAGAGCGAGCGCACGCAGTACGCGGAGGAGTTGCGCGAGGCCAGGCAGCGGCATCTGGCCGAGATGGGGACCCGCGCCGCGCTCGCCGAGGAGCTGAAGCAGATGGTCCGGGTCCACCACGCGGCCTACCACCAGGATCCCAGCGCCACCAACGCGATGTTCCAGTCCGACCACCGCCCGCACTGGAAGAAGGACCCATGAGAAGAACCGTGCTCGCGGGCGTCGCCATGACGGCCGCGCTGACCGCGTGCGGCGTGGACCAGCCGCCCGCCAAGCCGCTGGCCTGCGTGGGCGACGGCGGCTCGCTGGCGCTGGTGATCGGCGCCCGGTCGAACTCGCCCGCGCCCGTGATCTCTCCCGAGCTCAACGCCCTCATCAGGAAGGTCCTCATGGCGCGCCACAGCGTGTACGCCGTCCGGCTCGACGGGGACCCGCAGCCGATCTACTCCACCCGGTTCACCTCCACCGCCGCCAACACGCCCGCGCTGGAGGCGAGCGTGAACCGGCGCGTCACCGACATCTCCGCCGCGATCAACGCGCAGGCCAGGGCCGTGAAGGCGGAGGCGGACGTGCTCAAGGCGCTGGAGGTGGCCGCCCGCATGGCGGGGGAGGGCGGCAGCGTCGTCGTGGTCGACTCCGCGCTGGCCACCATGGGCGACCTGGACTTCACCCAGGACGGCGTGCTGGACGCCGACCCCGACGACCTCACCGACCATCTCGTCGGCGGCAAGCTGCTGCCCGACCTGACCGGGCGGCGCGTGCTGTTCGACGGGCTGGGGCTGGCCGCCGACCCGCAGATCGACCTGCCGCCGAGGGTGAGCGAGAACCTGGGCGAGATCTGGACCAAGGCCGCCACGGCCGCGGGCGCCGCCTGCGCCGAGATCACGACGGGCCCCGGCCAGCCCTCGGCCATGCCGGGACTGCCCCCGGTCGCGACGATCGCCATGCCCACGCCGACGCCGATACGGCCCTGCGGCGACGTCGTCCTGCAGAACGCCGGAGACGTCGGCTTCATCCGCGGCAGGGCGGACTTCCGCCACCCCGCCGCGGCCACGGCCACGCTGCGCGGGCTCGCCCCCGACCTGGCCGGCGCCGCCCGGCCCGTCGAGCTGATCGGCACCACCTCCTCCGAGGGCGGCGACGCGATCAACCGCCCGCTCTCCCAGGCCAGGGCGGACAAGGTCAAGCAGATCCTCGTCTCCCTGGGCGTCCCGGAGAACAAGATCACCGCCAGGGGCGTCGCCACCGACTGGCCGGACCACGTCGACGACACCCTGCCCGACGGCCGGCTCGACCCGGCCAAGGCCAACCAGAACCGCAAGGTCGTCATCCGGCGGGAACAATGCCAGAAACCATGAAACCGCTCGCCTACGACGTGCGTACCCGCTGGAGCGACTGGTGGCACGGCCTGCGCGACGGCCTGCGCCAGATCCCCGACCGTCCGAAAGTCCCGCGGCCCCAGCCGATCAGCTCGCCGCACCGCGACGTCATCATCGGCGAGGCGCAGCAGGTCTACCACCAGGAGTACATCCGCCACCAGCGCCAGGTCGCGCCGCTGCCCGGCCTGATCGCCGAGGCCGGCTCCCGTGAGGCGGCCGCCCGCGAGACGTGCCGGCTGGCCGACGCCAGGGTGGCCGCGCTCGAACGTCCGCTCACCGCGGAGGAGGAGCGTGAGCGGCGTCCCGGCGACACCGGGCTCGACGACGCCGCCGTGCGTGAGCGCCGCCGCCGTTATCGCGCCCGCCGGCTCGCCGCCGCCCGCGAGGCGGCCGCGCGCGCCAGGGCCGCGCTCGACGCGGCCACCGCCGACCTGGTGCGGACCGAGGCGCTGCGCGAGCAGTCGCTGGAGGTCGCCTCTGCCCGGGTACGGCTGGCCGAACGCCTGTACGGCCGCAGACTCGACGCCTACCTGCGTTCCCTGCTGCGCTTCCACCCGGACAAGGCGTGGGTCGCCGACCAGCTCCGCTTCGGCGGGCAGGCGCCGGCCTGGGTCAGGCGGGCGGCCACGGTGGCGCCGCCGGTCGAGGTGGAGCCGGTACGCCCGCCGGCCTTCCGCATCGCCCTGCGGCCGGGGGACAACGTGTTCGGGGCCGACGCGGCGCAGCCGTACCGGCTGGGGGAGCCTTATGCGGCGCCCAGGCACTTCCGCCTCGCCCGCGACGGCGAGCACCTGCGGCTGCGCGACTTCGGCCGGGGCAACGGCCCCTACATCGGCGGCGGCGCGGTACGCGAGGCGCTGCTCGCGCCGGGCGACCACTTCGACTTCGGCGAGTACCGCTACTACGTGCTGCCCGGCCTCGACGCGCTCGACGTCAGCAGGCTCGGCGAACGCAAGGTCGTCGCACTCGGGCTGGAGGCGAGCACCGACCGGTACTACCGGATCAGGGACATGTCGTTCGTGCAGCCGGAGAGCACGCTGCTGGCGATACTCGGGCCGTCGGGGGCGGGCAAGAGCTCGTTGTTCAGCGCGCTGCTGGGTGAGCTGCCGCTGAGCGCGGGCGAGCTGTACTTCGAGGGGCTGTCGCCGGCCGCGCACGGGCCGCAGATCAGGGAGCGGCTGGGGTTCGTGCCGCAGGGCACCGACCTGCTCGCCACGCTCACCGTCGACCAGCTCCTGCGCTACGCCTACCGCCTGCGCGGGCCGGGCCGCCGCGCCGGGACGCGCGTGGGCGAGGTCTGCCGCGACCTCAAGCTCGACGAACGCCGCCACTACCGCGTCAGCGCCCTGTCGGGCGGCCAGCAGCGCCGCGTGTCGATCGCGATGGAACTGCTGAACAAGCCGACACTCCTGCTCCTCGATGAGCCGACCTCGGGCCTGGACCCCGGGCTCGACCACGAGGTGATGACCTTCCTGCGCGACTACGCCGAGACCCACGAGGCCACCGTCATGATCGTCACACACGCCATCGAACACCTCGGCCAGGCCCACCAGGTCCTCGTCGTGGTCAAACAGGGCAGGCCCGTCTTCTACGGCCCGCCCGAGCGGGTCCTGCCCGACCTTGAGCGCGAGCGCTGGGCCGCGCTGATGAAGGACCTCGACGTCCAGGCCGACGCCTTCGCCCTCCGGTACGGCAGCCGCCACGCCGACGCCGAAGCCCGCGACGCCGCCGCCCACATCCGGGCGAGCGGCGCCGATGCCCGGCCGGGCCCGCGTGTCAAGCGCAGACGGTCGCCGGCCACGTTCACCCGCCAGTGGCGCGTGCTGCTGTCGCGCCAGGTCGCGCTGCTGGCCACCCGCGGCGTACGGGCGGGTTCGACCGGGCCGGTCAGGAGATGGGCGGTGGCGTTGATGCCGTTCCTGGTCGCGGCCGGTTCCGCGGCGCTGGCCGCCTGGGTCACCGGCCCCGACGGCCTCGGCAAGGGCGCCTCGGGCGACGCGGTCACCGCGATCAGCCTGCTCACCACGCTGGCGATGCTCAGCGGGCAGGCGCTCACCTACAGCGACATCGTCGCCGAGATGGGCACGATCACCCGCGAACACCGCACCGGTGTCCTGGTCAGCGCCGTGCTCGTGGCGAAATGGCAGGTCTTCGCCGCCGTGGCGATCCTGCAGGCGCTGATCATGACACTGGTCTTCACCTGGATCCGCCCGGGACCGGCGGCGTCCCTGTGGACGACGCCCACGCTGGACCTCTTCGTGGTGCTGGCGGTGCTGTCGGTTTCGGCCATGTCACTCGGGCTGCTCATCTCGGTCTCGGTGCGCAAGCTGGAGCAGGCCGTGCTCGCCGTCACCCTCACCTCGGTCGCCCAGATCGCCCTGAACGGCTCCACCGCGGACCTGTCCGGCGGCGGCGCGCTCGCCGTGACCGCCGCGCTGCTGCCCGACCGCTGGGGCCTGGCCGCCGCCGCCTCCCTGACCGCCCTGCCCGGCAAGCGGGAGGCCCTGTGGGCGCACACCTCCGGGCAGTGGTTCTTCGACCTGGCCATGTGCGCCGCGCTGGCGGTCGCCTACTCCCTGGTCGCCGTCGCGGTGCTCTCGGCCCGCCTCACCCCCGGACGCGGCGTCGGCTGGGGGTGAGTTCACCTGGCGGTCCGCCGCCTGAACAGGACGGCCGCGATCGGGATGCTGACCGCGACCGCGCCCCCGAGCCAGGCGGCCGCCACCGCCGCCGCCGAGCCCATCGGCAGGTCCAGGAGCAGCGCGCGCAGCGTGTCCACCACCGACGTGACCGGCTGGTGGGTGGCGAAGGCGCGCAGCACCGGCGGCATCGTCTCGGCCGGGACCACCCCGTTGGACAGGTACGGCAGGAACAGCACGACGAAGCTGAACGCCCCCGCCGCCTGCGTCGAGCGCACGGCCAGCCCCCAGATCACCGCCAGCGACGACATCGCCAGGATGTACGCCGCCACCAGCGCCAGCACCAGTGCCCACTCGGCGAGCGAGGCCGAGGGCCGGAAGCCGAGCGCGACCGCGGCGGCCAGCGCGATCGCGGACGCCACGACGTTGCGCGCCATCGAGGCCACCACGTGCCCGGCCGGCACCGTCCAGCCGCTGATCGGGAGCGTGCGGAAGCGGTCGATCATGCCCCCGGTCATGTCGTCGGCTATGGCCACGGCGGTGAGGGCGGAGCCGTACCCGCAGGACATCAGCAGGACGGCGGGCACGACGAAGTCGATGTAGTCAAGCCCGCTCGACCCCGTGGTGATCGCGCCGCCGAACACGTACACGAACAACACCATGATGATCACCGGCAGCGCGATGTTGACGATCAGGCTGTCCGGCGTGCGCAGCTCGCGGCGCAGGTCGCGGGCGACCAGGCGGCGCAGGTCGGCCACGGCGGTCAGGGGCGCGCTCATGCCGCCACCGCCGTGAGCTCGAAGAAGACGTCGTCGAGGGTGGGCGTGCGCAGCTCGACGCGGTCGACGGGGATGCCCGCCCGGTGTAGTTCGTCCAGGGTGTGCCTGAGGTGGTCGGGCCCCTGGACGGCCAGCGTGATCTCGGCCGGGTCCGCCCCGCCCGGAGCGGACAGCAGGGCGCTCGCCCGCGGCACGTCCGCCGGCGCCAGGCGCAGCACGAGGCGCTCGGCGCCCACCTGGCGCTTCAGCGCCTCGGGGGGTCCGTCGGCCACGACCCGGCCCCGGTTGATCACCGCGACCCGGTCGGCTAGCTGGTCGGCCTCCTCCAGGTATTGCGTGGTCAGCAGGATGCTCGTCCCCGCGGCGAGCAGTTCGCGGATCACCGCCCACAGCTCCACCCGGCTGCGGGGGTCCAGGCCCGTGGTCGGCTCGTCGAGGAAGAGGATGCGTGGCGCCGACACCATGCTGGCCGCCAGGTCGAGGCGGCGGCGCATGCCGCCCGAGTAGGTGCCTACGCGGCGGTTGGCGGCGTTGGCCAGGTCGAAGCGCTCCAGGAGCTCCTGCGTCCGCCGCCGGCCCTGGCGGCGGCCGAGGTGGTAGAGGCCGGCGAACAGTTCGAGGTTCTCCCTGCCGGTGAGCAGGTCGTCCACGGTGGCCTGCTGGGCGGTCAGGCCGATGGCCCGCCGTACGGCGACGCCGTCGCGCACCACGTCGTGTCCGCCCACGATCGCGCTGCCGCCGTCCGGAGCCAGCAGCGTGGTCAGGATGCGCACTGTCGTCGTCTTCCCCGAGCCGTTGGGCCCGAGCAGCGCCAGCAGCGAGCCCGTGGGCACGGTCAGGTCGATCCCGCCGAGCACCCGCGTGTCCCCGAACGACTTCACCAGGCCCCGCGCCACGATGGCATCTGTGAATGACGTACTGTGTATGACGTTCATAGTTTTAAGATAATGCAGAATCCTAGGAGTGAGTCAAGGGAGGACCTCGATGGACCAGGAACGGTCACTGCCCCCCGTCATCGGGCGGATGTGGGGCCGCGAGCCCGCGCCCCGGCGGGGGCCGCGGCCACGACTCGACCTGGCCATGATCACCGCCGCCGCCATCGAACTCGCCGACGCCGACGGCATCGGCGGAGTGTCGATGGCGAGCGTCGCCTCACGCGTGGGGGTCGCGGCGACCGCGCTCTACCGATACGTCGGCAGCAAGGAAGACCTGCTCACCGCGATGGCCGACGCCGTGGCTCCGCTGCCGCCCGACCCGGCGGGGCGGCCATGGCGCGAATACCTCGCCACCTGGACCCGTGCCCAGCGCGGCATCATCCTCGAACACCCGTGGGTGCTGGCGATCAGCCCGTTCGTGCCGCCGATGGGCCCGCGCCGGCTGCTCTGGCTCGACCGCGTCCTGGTCGCCCTCGACGGCACCGGGCTGGACGACGGTGAGCGGGTCAACGTGGCCAGCACCCTGACCGGGTACGCGCTGACCGACGCCGCCGTGGTCTACGGGGCCGGCGACCCCGCGTACGAGAAGGCCGGGATCTCCGGCGCCGACGAGTTCGGCGCCGCGCTCGCCGAGGTCCTCGACCCGGCGACCTACCCCGCCCTGTCCGCCGCCGTGCGCGGCGGCGTCTTCTCCGGCGCCGAGGGCTGGGTGAACGACGACGACTTCCTGTTCGGCCTCAACCTGCTGCTCGACGGCGTGGAACAGCTGATCGCCCGCCGGGGCGGCGTCAGCTAGCCGCGCGCAGGATGCGGACGTACCCCACTTCTGCGACGTTCTTCGTCAGCTCCACGATCAGCCATCCGGCGACGCCCGCCATCGTCTGGCCCTGCCCCCAGGGCAGTTTCGCGACCTTGTCGCCGGAATCGAGTTCGGCGTCGGTGAGCCCGAGCAGCCCTTCGCGCCAGGCGTCCTTGAGCCCGCGCAGCCACTCGGCCGCCTCGGCGGCGCCGCCCGGCCAGACGATCTCCTCGCGCTCGGGAGCGCCGTCACCGAAGCAGTGGCCCAGCGTGGTCGTCCACCAGTAGCCCATGTGCCACATCACCCAGCCGGCCGACATCGCCGGCACGGGGTCCGGCTCGCTGTCGGCCCAGTCGGCCACCCAGTGCCCGTCCGCGCCGAGCCGGACGTTCCAGCTGTGGGCGGCCGGCTCCCAGAGCGCCACCTCGTCGTCCAGCCCGTCAAGGTGGTACTCGAACAGCGCCCAGGCGATGTCGAGCTGATGGACGAGCAGTTCCGCGCGTTCGGTGACCATGGTCAGCGATCCTAGACACGCGCCCCGCGCTCGCCAACGGGATAAAGCGTTGGCCGATTCGACGATGAAGCATCCTCACCCCTGGCCGATACTTCAAGGATGGAGCAGGTCGAATATCTGGAGCCGTCGCTCGCCCAGGTGATCGAGCGGATCGGCCCGCAGTACGTCACGGTCGTCGAGGCGCCGCACGGCGTGGACGTGCCGGTGTCAGGGCCCGCCATCCTGGACCCGGTGCTCGACGAGGCGCCCCGCCCGGGAACGCTGGTCCTGCTCGTCGGCCTGACCGCCGGCTCGCCGGACGCCGAGGCGACGCTGCACGGTCTGACCGGAGCCGCCGCGGCGGTCGTGCGCGCCGGCGTCGCCGACGCGAAAAGGCTGGCGCCCGCCGCCCGCGCGGCCGGGATCGCCCTGGTCGCGCTGCACACGCAGATGCCGTGGAGCCTCCTGCACACGATGGTCGAGGACGCCGTGCTGCTCGGCGACAGCCTGATCTCCGCCCCCGGCCTGCTCGAAGCGCCCGGCCGCGACCTCGGCAGCGTGCCGCTCGGCGACCTGAACGCGCTGGTCAACGTCATCGCCGAGACCTTCGACCGGCCCGTGGGCATCCTGGACACCGAATGGCGGCTGCTGGCGTACTCGGCCGTGCCCGGCCAGGTCAACGACGAACTCCAGCGCCAGGTCATCCTCACCAAATCCGTGCCCGCCTCCAACGCGCCGCGCGAGACCCGCCGCCTGCTCCTCACCACCCAGCAGGCGCTGCGCTTTCACACCGGCGAGCCGTTCGACAACCCGGAACAGCGCGTCTGGCGCATCGGCGTGGGCATCCGCAGCGGACCCGAGCCGCTCGGCATGCTCTGGATACTCGAAGGCCACGAGCGGCTGCCGGAAGAGCGCCTCGTGCTCGCGGAGGAGTTCGCCCGCCTGGCCGGGGCCCACCTGCTGCGTGCCCGCACCGCCCGCGACGCCGACCGCGAACGCCGCGGCCGCCTCGTCGGCGACGCCCTGGACGGCGACGCCGCCGCCTGCCGCCGCCTGGGCCTGCCCCGTACCGGCCTGGCGGTGCTGGCCATCACCTCACAGGGCCAGCCCGAGCACCTGCTCGACGCCGTGGCCACCTACCTGGACGCCTACCGCCGCTCGGCCGCCTGCGTCCTGCGCGACCACACCGTCTACTGCCTCCTGCCGGCGCCCGACCTCCGCACCGCCCGCGACACCGCCGCCGACCTGGCCGGCCGCCTGGCCCCCCGCCACCGCCTGACCGCCGCCGTGGGCTCCCTCGCCACGGCCGACACCCTGACCGTCTCCCTGCGCCACGCCGACCTGGTGCTCACCGTGCTGCGTTCCTCGGGCGCGCGGGTGGCCACCATCGACGAGGTACGGCCCGCCGCCGCCCTCATCGAACTCCAATCCCTGCTGTCCGCCCACCCGGACCTCCTGCTCCACACCTTCACCCCACCTGCGGGGGAGGAGACGGTCACGGCCTGGCTGGAGGCCCACGGCGACATCCGCGCCGCCGCCGCGACCCTGGCCGTCCACCCCAACACCCTCCGTTACCGGCTGCGGCGCCTGGAATCCTCCGGCTACGACCTCTCCACCCCCGACGCCCGCCTCACCACCTGGCTCCGCCTCCGCCTCACCCAACCCCACCCTTGACCCCCCGGCCACCTCGGCGACCGTCGCGGGGTCAGCGTAGGGCGTCTACGGGTTCCATTCGGGCGGCTCGGAGGGCTGGGTAGAGGCCGGCGAGCAGGCCGACCAAGGCGCCCGCGATCGGGGCCGCGACGGCCAGCCGTACGTCCAGAACGGGGGTCCACTGCTTGATCGCGCAGATCACCACGATCGCCACCACCCCCACGGACGCGCCGACCACGCCGCCGGTGAGGCCGGTCAACGACGACTCCAGCAGGAACTGGGCGGCCACATGGCGGCGGGCCGCGCCCAGCGCGCGGCGCAGGCCGATCTCGGTGACGCGTTCCATGACCGTGACCAGCGTGACGTTCGCGATGCCGACCGCGCCCACGACGAGCGAGACCAGGCCGAGGATCAGGAAGAGCGCGTTGACGTCGTTCTCGACCCCGTCGCGTGCCCTGGTCGGGCTCTGCGGGGCGGTCACCTGCAGCATGGCCGCGTTGCCGGGGCTGAGCGCGAGCGGCGCCTGCTTCGCGATGAGGTCGGCCGCGCCGATGCTGGTGTTGATCAGCACGCGGGTCACCTCGCGCAGGCCGAAGCGCTGGCCGATGGTGGGCGGCAGCAGGACCGCGCTGCCCAGGCTCTTCTCCCGCCGCAGGTCGCCGAGCACCCCGATGACGGTGTACGCGTGCGTACCGATGAACACGGCCGGAGCGCGGTCGAGCCGCGTCACCCCGAGCAGTTGCGCCGCCCGCTCGCCCAGCACCACCACCTTGTCCCCGCGGGCCAGATGCCCGGCGTCGAAGTAGCGGCCCTGGACCATACGGCCCTTCACCGCCGAGGGCAGCCCGGGACTGCTGGCGACCACGGTCAGCGTCAGCTCGGTCATCCGGCTCGGATCGACGAGTTCGTTGGCCCGGACGCTGATGTTGGCGCTCTCCTTGGCCTCGGCCACCGCGGCGGCCGAGGTCACCCCGCGCAGGCGCGTCACCTCTTCCACGTCGCCCCACCCGACCAGCGGACGGTCGTCGGCCGGGACGTCCACGGTGACGGAGGTGGCGGTCAGCTCGTCGAAGCGGCCGACGATCTGGTTGCCGGCGGTGGCGGCGGTGCCCAGCGTGATGACGAGGGTGGCGATGCCCAGCACGGTCCCCAGAGCGGTCAGCGCCGAGCGGACCGGACGGGCCAGCAGGCCGGCCGCCGCCTCGGCCCACAGGTCAAGGATCTTCACTGAGCACTCCGTCCGTGATCCGCAGCCGGCGCCGAGCCCTGCCGCTCACCTCGTTCTCGTGGGTGATGACGACGATCGTCATCCCCTGCGCGCACAGATCGTCGAACAGGGCGAGCACGCCCTCGGTGTTCTTGCTGTCCAGCGCGCCGGTCGGCTCGTCGCACAGCAGCAGCGAAGGCTCGCC
This sequence comes from Nonomuraea sp. NPDC050540, assembly GCF_044457485.1. Classification (NCBI taxonomy): domain Bacteria; kingdom Bacillati; phylum Actinomycetota; class Actinomycetes; order Streptosporangiales; family Streptosporangiaceae; genus Nonomuraea; species Nonomuraea sp. NPDC050540. Next base: position 414,000 of record NZ_JBITHA010000008.1, on the reverse strand, counting down.
GAGCAGGGCGCGGGCGATGGCGGCGCGCTGGCGTTCGCCGCCGGACAGCCGTTCGGGCGGGAAGTCCACCCGGTGGGAGAGGCCGACCCGGTCCAGTTGTTCCAGGGCGCGGGCTCTGCGGGTTTTGCGTTCGCGCCCGCCGTACACCTCGGCCAGCATGACGTTCTCCACCACGCTGCGGTGAGCGAGCAGGTGGAAGGACTGGAACACGAAGCCGATACGGCTGCCGCGCAGCCTGGTCCGCGCGCTGTCGGGCATCGAGGTGGTTTCGATGCCGTCCAGCCGGTAGCTGCCCGAGGTGGGACGGTCCAGCATGCCCAGCACGTTCAGCAGCGTCGACTTGCCCGATCCGGACGGGCCGACCACCGCCACGTAGTCGGCCGCGTGCACGCGCAACGACACCCGTGACAGCCCGAGCACCGGCGGGTCGGCGGGGAACTCCTTGGTCAGCTCGGTCAGCTCGATCACCGCCTCAGGCACCGCCGACCACCACCCGGTCGCCCTCCTTGAGCTCGCCGGTGACCTCGACGTCGCCGTCGGCGGTCAGCCCGGTGCGTACCTCGACCTCCTTCGTCCGGTCCTTACCGACCTCGACCTGCACCCGCGGCCGGCCGTCCGCCGCCGTGACCACGGCCGCGACCGGCACCGACAGGACCTTCTCCCGGGTCGCGCCGACCGTCACCCGCACGGTGACACCCGCGCCGGACAGGCCCTTGAGACCGGCCATCGACTTGGGCGTGATCAGCACAGCCTCCGAGCCGAGCTTGGCCTTGCCCGCTCCTACCGAGCTGACGGTGGCGGGAATGGCCTTGCCCGCCTCGGTCTCGATCACCGCCGCCAGCCCGTGCTTCAACAACTTCGCCTCCGCCGTCTCCACCGAGCCGGACACCACGAACGTCGAGCTCGTCACCGTGGCGAACGCCTTGTCCACCACCCCGCCCGCCTTGACCGCCGCCTTGTGCAGCCGGGCCGGCAGTTTCGGCAGGAACACCACCTCGCCCGCGGGGACGGTCGTGCCGTAGGTGAGCGTGTACTCCGCGAGGATCGCCCTGGCCGCGGCCAGGTCCTTCTGCGCCCCTGCCACCTTGAGCTTGACCGGGGACAACTGCCTGGCCTGCCGCAACGCCTGGTCGGCCGTGGCGAGGGCCTCGCGGGCGAGCCGTACCGCCTTGCGCGCCTCGGTCAGCCGGCGCTCGCGCGCCTGCTCCGCCTCCACCTGGACGCGGTCGAGCGCCCGGCGCGCGGCGTCCAGGTCGGCGCGCGCGTTGGCGACGCGCAGCTCCTTCAGCCTGCCGTCCGACGGGGTCGGCGAGGGGCTGGGCTCCGGCCGGCTCGCCTCCTGCTCGGCCTCAAGCAACTTCTCCTCAGCCGTCCGTACGGCGGCCTCGGCCGCCTCCACCTTGGCCGCGTCCTCGGGGGTGAAGTGGGCCGCCTCGTCCAGAGCCCGGCCGGCGTCCCGGAGGTCCTGCTCGGCGTTGGCCAGCTTGAGCTTGAGCGGCCCCACGTCCCGCCCCTGCTCCAGGGCCTTGCGCTGGTCGGCCAGCACTTCCTGAGCAGTCTGTACGGCCCGGCGAAGTTCGTCACGCCGCTGCCTGGCCTCGATCGTGGGCTGCTGCGCCGCGTACCCCTTCTTGGCGTAGAAGCGCGTCACCGCCGCGACCGTGGCCGGATCGAACACCCCCGACACCCGCACCCGCAGCGCCCGCTGCAACTGCCGGACGTCGTCGCCTTTGGTGCCCGGGGCCAGCGTGCGGTGCATCGGCACCTTGCCGGTGAAGGCGAAGACCGGGCGGCCGTTCACCTCCATGAGCGTCCCGCCGTCCCTGACCTTTCCCGGCCGCGGGGCGCGGGTGGCGCGCTGGAGTGCCTCACTGCCGCCGACGACTCCGGCCAGCATGATCGGCTGCGGCGAGCCGTACTCCAGAGTGCCCGCGACGACCACGGTGCTGACCAGCTTGCGGCGCTCCACCAGCGCGGTGACCAGCGACGGCTTGGGCGGCGTGCGCAGCGCGGCCTCGTCCGCCGGCGAGCGCAGCCGCGTGCTCACCCCCCAGCCCGCCCCCGCGACCACGACGACGCCGGCCAGCACGACCAGCAGCTTCTTCTTCCTCACGACTGCGGAAGGAAGCCGAACTTCAGCCGCGCCTCGGTGTTGAGCCGCGTGCTCAGAGGGTTGAACGCGGCATAGAACTCCTTGCCGCACTCCAGGTCGGTCAGCGCCGACTTGATCTCTCTCGTCAGGTACGGCCGCGCTTCCGCCGCCGAGGGCTCCTTCTGCTTGGCGACCAGTTCCTCCCACTCCATCGGACCCCTGTTGACCAGGTCGAGAGGCTTGCTGGAGCTGACCTTCTCCCCCTTGCCGGTCAGGCACTGCGCGAACGGCCCGGCCAGCTCGTTGAGCTTGGCGTCGCCGTTGAGCTCCCTGTCCACCTTCTCGATCTCCTTGGCCGTCATGTCCGAGAAGTCGGCCAAGGACTTGACCTCGAAGCCGAAGACCTGCTTGACCGCGGTGGTGTAGCAGGTCTTCGCCTGCAGCTCGTACGCCTCCCGCTGCCCCTTGTCCAACCCCGCCTTGATGGCCTCGTTGGGATCCTTCCTCTCCGGCTCGCCCCCCTCGTCTTTATAGACAAACCGGGAAAAGGCCCCGTACCCATGCTTGGACCTGACCTCCTTCAAACTCGCGTAGTCGCCGCTCGCCACCCGCTTCTGAAGGTCGGACTGCTTGAACGGCGGCACGTGGATCACATATTTGAAGCCCTTCTGCTTCATGCAGTCCGCGATCAGTGTTTCCCGCTCGTGCCGTTTGTCCTTCGCCCCGGATTCCGGGGCGGCAGCCGTACTCTCTGCACCGCACCCCGCCAGCAGCGCCAGCCCCAGCAGGCCGCAGACGGCCAGTCGCTTCTTCATGCCGGACACTCTGGGCCCCGCGTTCATCCGCCCCGTAGTACCCGCGTATCGGCCGTGTATCAGTTGGCGTTTACCGTGCTCTGACGGTGTGCTTGACTCCTCCCTTGTAGCCGCAGCCTCGGGGAGGGGCCATGGGGGAGTTCGTCGGGATCGACCCCCGCCGGGCGGAACAACTGATGCGGGAAATGGCCGGTGGCCAGGCCGTTCTGGGCCGCGCCAGGCCGGGTCTGGAAGCGGCCATCGCCGAAGCGGGCCCCTCCTGGACCGGCCCCGCCGGCACCACGGCCATGCACCAATCCTGGGCCTTTCTCGACGAGACCCAGCGCGACCTGAAATGGCGCGTGGACACGCTCCGGCAAATGGTCCCCGGCACCGGCCTCCTGAGCGGATCCCTGCCCTTCTTCAGTGAGACGGAGGCGGCCCGCCAGGGCACGGCCGACGGCCGCCGCATAGCGGACGCCCTGAAAGAGCTTGAAATCGACCACACGGTGGAGACCTGGCGCGCGGTCACCGAGGCCGCCGCCGCCGCGACCTCCCACCTGACCGACCCCGCCTACGCCGCCGCCCTGCTCAACGCCCTCGGTCCCGACAGGTTCCGCGCGTTGTTCATGCACTGGATGAAGAACAGGGGCCCGGCCATGGACAAGGGCCTGCCTCCCGGCGTCCTCCAGCAGAGCGGCCTGGGTCCGCTGGCCCAGGCGTACGCGAACGCCGAACGAGCCGGCCGCCTGGACACGAAATGGCTGGACACCTTCGTCGAAACCACCCAGCCCGGCGTGCTGACCGCGTTGATCACGCTGTCCCGCCCGTCGAGCAGACTCCTGAACCAGGTGGCCACCCGCGTCCTGGGCCGCCCCCTGGCCGCCGACCTCCCGACCAGCCCCAACTGGAACCTGAACGCCCTGATCGACGCCTACACCCACGACCCCGCCGCCCTGCAGTCATTGCTGGCCACCAACAAGAACGCCGCAGGCTGGCTCCTGCACCCCCAGCGCATCCGGCTCAGCGGCGTGGACGGCCTCCAGACCAAGCTGGCCGCGGCCCTGAACCAGGCCCTGGCCCAGGGCCCCCACCGCGACCAGGCGATGTTCAACATCATCCGCACCATGGGCGCCGAGAACAGCCCGTGGATCTCCACCGGCTGGGGCATCTGGAGAGACTCCCCGATCAGCGAAACCCTGGCCGCCAACATGGGTCCCTACCTCGACCAGCTGGCCCGCGCCCAGTCCCAACGCGACTCACCCGAACTCACCGCCATCTACCCCACATCCCCCTGGAACACCCTCACCCCCGACGACGCCTCCCGCTTCGTCGGCGTCCTGATGCAGGACGCCGACGCGGCGAAGCTGCTGATGAAGGCCTCCCAGGACTACACGCTGAGCCTCGACATCGGCCGCTTCCGCCCCTTCGGCGACGAGGCCACCCAGGACCAGTACACGTCCCGGGCTGCGCTGGCGGGGGGAGTGGCGAACCTGATGCTGAGCGGGACCACGTACGCGGAGTGGGCTGACGACGAGTACGCGGATTGGGTGGCGGGGGTGGCGTTGCTGCCTGTGTCATGGCTTTCCAACAAATACTGGCCCATCCAAAACCCCACAACAGCCACCGGCCGCGACATCGGCTTGGACGCGGCGAAAGACGGCCTCAAGGGTCTGATCACGGACTACCTTGACAAAAGGACCCCTGCCACGGCGAAGGACGTTGGCGACAGCATCGTGTACAAGCAGGTTCAGTGGATAACGGAGTCGCTGAACGAGCATGGACAGAAACCGTTGACGGCCTCCCAGCGGAATGAGGTACGGATGGCCTTTCGAGGGCGCCTCTATGAGGCCTTGGTCACGGCATTGAAGCAGCGGGGAGGGTGAAAGTGACTATTCCAAGCCAGGGGCAACTGCTGCTGCAGGCTGCGGACAAGGAGCTGCTCGCCGCCACGTTCATGAGATATGCCGAAGAACTTGACCAGGTCTTCTCCGGAATGCTGGCGCAGCCCCAGACCGTCGACACGTTCTGGAAGGGTCCCGCCGCAGGGCGCTTCACCACCCAGGCGGCGCAACTCGCCCGTGAGATCCGCCTGCTCAGGGAAGCCTGCGTGTCCACCGCTGAGCGCCTTCGCCGGCAGGCCCAGCTCACCCGAACCGAAGCGGCTCAGCTTTCCAGCTGAGCCGTGCGTCAGGCTCCGCGCTCGTAACAGCTGGTCTTGCCGACGATCATGATGTGGGGTTTCTGCCCATTGCGAATGGTTATCGCAAACGTAACTCCTGTAGTGGAATGCTGGAGTACCGCCGTTCCGAGGTTCTCGTCACGAAGATCCAGGTCATCCACAATGCTGGAGTAGCTGCGCAGTCGCAGCCAACTCGCCAGCAGTCCGGCTACGCTCCCCGGCGACTGCTTGTACGGCGGCCCTTTGAGATCCCCCTGCGCGCGAAAGAACCGCTGCACCTGGCCCTTCAGGCACCCCACTTCGCCATCCCGATCCGCCCGTTCAGTCACCGCGGCCGACCCCACGGAGCGCATGTCCTGCGAATCCAGCAGTTTTTCCCCATCGGCGACGAGCAGTTTCGCGGCCTCATCCAGGCCGGGTTTCTCAGGATCCCCTGAACAGCCCGTTATCCCGAAAAGGGAAACGAGCGCTGCTGCGGCTGCCAGTCGTCGAATGTCTGGGCGCACGACCGGGACACTACCCAACCCGTACTCCCACGTACACCTGTCAAGGCGTCACGCCAGGTAGAGCCGATCCCGGAACGCCCCCCGCTCCTCACGCTTGGCGGCGGCCGCCTTCTCGATGGCGTCCCAGTCATGCCCGTCGACGGTGGCGATGGCCCGCAGCACCTCATACACGTCCGCGATCTCCCCGGCGACCTCACTGTCCGAGGCGTCACGTAGCTCGGCGGACTCCTCGAACAGCTTCTCCACCAGAGCCCGGCGATACTCGGCCAGGTCAAGCACGCGCACGATCGGCTCGCCGCCGTTCTGCCGGATGATCTCCGGGATGTTGTCCCGCACCAGCTTGCCCATGACGCGCGAGCCTACCGAGTCGCAGTGACATTCCTCGGTGATCGCGAACTACCCTGAAACGATCAATATCGCGATCAGGGCTGGTATGTCCGGATGACTGTGGAGTTCTTCCGTGAGGAGCCGACCGCCCGCACCTCATGGCGGCTGGCGGTGCTCATGGGCGCCAACGTGCGTACCTACAAGTTCGCCCTGGGTGAGGCGTTGCTGGGCGCCGCGGCCCAAGGGCAGGGCGACATCCTGCTCAAGGACCTGGCCGGGCCGTACGCGATGAGTCTGGTGGAGCATCTGGCCCAGGCGCCGCAGGCGTCGCCCAAGGTCGTGGCCGCCGGGGCGGATTTTCTTGCCGTGGCCCGGGAGGAGGCGGCCGAGTCCATGCGGTTCGGCGGGCCCACGGAGAAGCTGCTGGCCGCCGCGATGAAGTCGATGCCCGCCATGGTGATGCGGAAGTTCCACCGGCTGCGCGGCGACGGCGGCGCCGAGGTTCCCCATCGGTTCTATGAGGTGACGGGGCCCGCTCGCGAGCGCGTGATCAGGCTGACGGGGCCGCTTCTTGAGGTCGCGCTGTCCGAGCAGCGGCCGAGCTTGCTGGCGGAGCTGGCGGCGCGGTGGGGCATCGTCGAGATGTCGTTCGCCGCAGGGGTGGGCAGAAGCCTGGTCGAGGAGGGGGTCGCGGTCGACCTGGAGACGCTGCGGATCACCGACAAGGAACGGCGGCGCCCGGTCGCGGGAGTCACCGAGGCCGTCATCGGGTTCCAGCATGGCCGCTGCGGCATTTGCGGCGATCCGCTCATCCTCGGCGTCGATGAGATCGCGGTCGACCACGTGTTCCCGTACTCGTTCAGGCGCCTCATGCCCGCCATCGATCTGGACGCGATCTGGAACCTCGCCCCCGCGCACCGGCCCTGCAACGCCCAGAAGAGCAACCGGCCGCCCACGCCCGGCCAGCTCACCCGGCTGGCCATGCGGAACGAGGCGATCATGCTGTCGCCCCATCCGCTGAAGCGCACCCTCCAGCTCACGCTGAAGCGGCACGGCTTCCGGGGCGGTTGGTGGCACTTCATCCAGGGGGTGCGCGATCAGCTCGGGTAGCTGGCCGTACCGTGAAGGCGTGGGGGTCGTCTAGATTGCTCAGCACAGGAGGTGGGCGATGCGACGGATCGTTCTCGTCGGGCTGGGCGACGTTGAGCTGGTTCGGCGCGTGCTGTCTGATCTGCTGCTCACCCCCGCCCTTCGCGGGCAGCTGGAGGTTGTGCTTCATGACGTCGATCCGGGGCTGAGGGCCACGGCGGAGGCGCTGGTCAGGTCGCTGGATGCCGAGGCGGACGCGCGGGCCGTGATCGGCGTGAGTGCCGAGCGGCGGCGGGCGCTGGCGGGGGCGGATTTCGTGGTGGCCGCCATTGACGTGGGCGGGTTCGAGGCCACGCTCAAGGACTTCGAGATCCCCCACCGGTACGGCCTGCGCCAGACCATAGGCGACACCATCGGCATAGGCGGCATCTTCCGCGGCCTGCGCGGCATCCCGACGTTCGTCGAGCTGGGTCACGAGATGGCTGAGCTGTGCCCCGAGGCGTGGCTGCTGAGCTGCAGTGATCCGATGGCCATGACCGGTCTGGCGGTGCAGCTCGCCACCGGTTTCACCCGGTTCGCGGGCTCCTGCCACGCGGTCTGCGACACCCATCTCTATCTCGCCGATCTGGTGGGCAGGGGGCTCGACGAGGTGGAGTTCGTCACCGCGGGGCTCAATCACCAGTCGTTCGTGCTGCGGTTCGAGGCTGAGGGGCGCTCGCTCTATCCGGAGCTCGATGCCGCCCTGGCCGCCGACGATCAGCATGTCCGCGTGGAGATCTACCGGCGTTTCGGATATTTCCCGACGGAGTCGAGCGAGCACGCGGCCGAGTACTTCCCCTGGTTCATGCGGCACAAGGACGAGACCTCGCGCCTCGGCGTCCAGGTCGAGGAGTACCTGAGGCGCAGCGGTCAGACCCTGCACCGCTACGAGGAGACCAGGCGCGCGCTGTCGGCGGGACGCTCCCTGCTGGTGCGCTGGCAGCACGCCGAGCCGGCCTCCGTGGCGATGCTGGCCATGCTGACCGGCCAGCCCAAGGAGGTCTACGTCAACGTCCCGAACGAGGGCCTCATCGAGAACCTGCCGCGCGAGGCCTGCGTGGAGGTCCCGGCCCTGGTCGACGCCGCCGGCATCCACCCCAAGCGGATCGGCGAGCTCCCGGTCCAGCTCGTCGCGCTCAACCGGACCTTCCAGAACGTGGTGGAGCTGACCGTGCGCGCCGTACTCGACGGCGAAAGACGGCACGTCCACCACGCCGCGATGGTCGACCCCAACACCGCCGCGACGTTGCCGCTGCACGCCATCGAGGCGTTGTGCGACGAGCTGATCGACGCCCACGGCGACCTCATGCCGGAAGGGGTGCGCCGATGACCGAGCCCGTGCCCACGGAGGTGCGGCGCGAGCGCATGCTCGGCCTGCTCATGGAGCAGGAGTTCGCGCGGGTGGCCGAGCTCGCCGAGGCGTTCGGCGTGTCGAGCGTGACCGTCCGCGCGGACCTCGACGCGCTCGAAGAGCACGGCAAGGTACGACGGGTCCGCGGCGGAGCGGTGGCGGCGGGCCCACCGGCGGCCCCGGGCGAACCGTCGTTCGAGCAGTCACTCGGCGCCGCCGCGGTGGAGAAGGCCCACATCGCCAAGCTCGCCGCCCATCTGGTGCGCTCCGGTGACAGTGTGCTCATGGGCGCCGGGACCACGACCACGTACGTGGCCAGGGAGATGGTGGCCCGTACCGATCTGACCGACGTGACGGTGTTCACCAACGGGCTGCGTACCGCGCTGGAGCTGGAGCCCGCGCTCCCGCGGTTCGCGATCGTCGTGACCGGCGGCAGCCTGCGCCGGGCCCAGCATTCGCTGGTGGACCCGCTGGCGAGCAAGCTCCTGGAGGGTGTGCGGGCGGCCAAGGTCTTTCTCGGTTGCGGCGGGGTGCATCCGGAGGGCGGGTTCACCAACGTCAACCTGCCCGACGCGGAGATGAAGCAGCGCATGCTCAAGGCCGGCACCCGGCGGATCATGGTCGCCGACTCCACGAAGCTCGGCGTGATCGAGATGGCTCCGATCTGCCCGCTGAACGGCGTCGACCTGCTCATCACCGGTGAGCAGGCCGATCCCGAGGTCGTGCGGTCGTTGCGGGCGGGCGGGCTAGAGGTTCAGCTGGCGTAGGGAGTCGGGCAGCAGGTCCCAGTGCGCCCGGGTCAGGTCGTCGCACATGCGGGAGATGTCCTCCAACGGCAGGGTCGCCGAGGCGTTGGGGTCGACCATGACGGCGTGCCGTACATGATCGGGGCGTCCTTCCCGCGCGGCGCGGACGGTCAGTTCCGCGACGCTGACATAGGCCTGGTTGAGCGCCGCGCACTGCGGCGGCAGCGCGCCCACCCTGGTCGGGCGCACGCCGCCGCCGTCGACCGCGCACGGCACCTCGACCACGCAGCCCGCGGGCAGGTTGGAGATGAGGCCGTCGTTGACGACGTTGCCGTAGACGATCCGCGGCGTGCCCGTCGCGATGCTGTGGATGATCTGCGGGGCGTACTCGTTGGTGCCCTCGACGGTCAGGGCCCGCCCATGCAGTACGGCGTCGCGGGTGCGCCCGTATTCCGCGAGGTTCTCCGCGCTGATGCGGACATAGTCGCCGACCGGGATGCGCAGTCGTTCGATCTCGCTGTCGTGCCTGAGCAGCCACGGCAGGTATTCGGCGGAATGCTCGCTGGTCTCGGTCGGGTAGTAGCCGAGCCGGCGGAACATCTCCACCCGTACCCGCCGGCTCAGCTCGGGGTCGCGTACGTCGAGCCGGTCGTAGAGGTTCTCGCCGTCGCGCTCGAAGCGCAGCACCCAGGCCTGGTGGTTGACGCCCGCGGCGAGGTAGGTGACCTCCTCGTACGGCACGCCGACCAGCGCGGCCAGATCGTGCATGGTCCAGTAGACCGAGTGGCACAGGCCGACGACGTTGCGCACCTTGCCGGACAGGTACCAGACGTTCATGGCCATCGGGTTGGTGTAGTTCAGCAGCCAGGCGTCGGGGCAGACCGCGTTCATGTCGGCGGCCAGGGCGTCGAGCACGGGGAACGTGCGCAGCGCGCGGAACACCCCGCCGACCCCGATGGTGTCGGCGATGGTCTGGCGCAGGCCGTAGCGGGCGGGGATCTCGAAGTCGGTCACGGTCGCCTCGTGTCCGCCGACCTGGATCATGTTGATGACGAAGTCGGCGTTCTCCAGCGCGTACTTCCTGTCGAGGCTGGCGCTGAGGTTGGTGACCCCGACGTGCCGCGCGACCGCCTCGGCCACCTCCAGGCGCTCGGCGTCGATGTCGTGCAGGGCGATATGGGCGTCTTTGAGCTCCGGAAAGGCCATCAGGTCGGCCAGCAGGCCCTGCGTGAACACGACGCTGCCCGCGCCGACGAAAACAATCTTCATGAAGTGGCTTCCTCCCAGGTGGGCTGCGCCGCTGTGCCCCCCGCGGCTCGGGTCGAGAGGGTTCCCGCCTTCGCGGCCACGGCCAGGCTCCGCCGTACGGCGAGGCCCTTCGCCCGCGCGGCGAGGAAGCCCGCGTTGAAGCTGTCACCGGCGCCGACGGTGTCCACGACCCGGGCCGGTGTGGCGGGGACGCGGATCACGGCGCCGTCGTGCACGGCGAGGGCGCCGTCGGCGCCGCACTTGATCACCGGCGTGGTGATCCTGGCGAGCTCGGCCGCCGCTTCCTCCACGGTCGCGGCACCGGTGACGGCGAGCGCTTCGCGGTCGTTCGGCAGGAAGTAGTCGGTGACGGCGAGCAGTTCGTCCAGGCCCTTCCACCGGCCGGACGGGTCGTCGTTGGTGTCGAGCGAGGTCGTGGACGCGACCGTGCGGAAGTACTCCGCCAGCCCCGAGCCCAGCTCCGGCTGCAGAAAATAGGAGGAGACGTGCACATGGGCGGCCCGGAGACCGTCCGGAATGTCCGCCACCGTCAGCCGGTCCAGGCAGCCCGTGGCGGTCAGAATGGCCCGGTCGGTCCCGTCGGCGAGCACGACCGTGAGCGCCGTCCCCGCGCCCGGATCCACCACGCAGGACGAGACGTCCACGCCGCGTTTCTCCAGCTCGTCGAGGACGAACCGGCCCGCCGCGTCATCGCCCACCCGGCCGGCGAAGGCGGTACGCAGTCCGAGCCGGGCCGCGCCGCACGCGGTGATGGCCCCGGAGCCGCCGAGCGTCAGCCGTCCCGCCTCGACGAGTTCTTCGCGCTGACCGAAGGCGGGGACCCGGGGCGCGCCGGCGACGATCACGTCCGGATTGGCGTCACCGACGACGAGTAGGTCGAAGTCCATGCCCCGGACCCTCGCAGCGCCTTCAGTAACTTGTCAATACTTTCGTTTCAGAGGGCATTGACAAGTTTTCGAAAGTCATCATGATGGGCTCCAACGCAATCCCCCCGCCAGGAGGTCCCATGCCCGGCCCAGTCTGCCCGCCGCCGAACGGCGGGCGCCGATGACGTCGACGCTGGTACGGCCGGCGGCCGACAAACACGTCAAACACGCCGCACCCCGGACACGCAAGCGGGGCGACGGCCGGCTCGCGCTCGTCTTCCTGGCTCCCGTCCTGGTGGGGTTCGGGGTTTTCTACCTCTATCCGGCGGTACGCGGCGCCTGGTTCTCGATGACCGACTGGAACATGCTGTCGGAGCCCGAGTTCGTCGGCCTCGACAACTACGAGCGGCTGGTCGGCGACCCGCTGTTCTGGAACGCCATGAAGGTCACCGGGTTCTACGTCGTCATGACGGTGGTCGTCCAGGTGGGCCTCGGGCTGCTGCTCGCGGCGCTGCTGCACAGGCTGACCCGATCCCTGGTGGTCAGGACGCTGATGGTGGTGCCCTGGCTGGTCCCGGGCGTCACCACCGCGCTGCTGTGGATGTGGCTGCTCGATGCCAACCTCGGCTTCGTCAACCACCTGCTCGTCGGCCTCGGGCTGCCGAACCAGGGCTTCCTGACCTCGCCCGACCTCGCGCTGCCGAGCATCTCGCTGATCAACTCGTGGAGCGGGACCGGCTACACCGCGCTGCTGCTCTACGCCGGGATGCTGCTGATCCCCAAACAGATCTACGAGGCGAGCGCGATCGACGGCGCGGGGGAGCTGCGGCTGTTCTTCAAGGTCACGCTGCCGCTGCTGCGGCCGATCCTGGCGTTCGTGCTGGTCATCTCGCTGATCACGGCCGTGCAGGTCTTCGACACCGTCGCGGTCGCCACCAAGCCGGGCGGCGGCCCGGTCAACGCCACCCGGGTGATCTACTTCTACATCTACCAGCGGGCCTTCACGAACTTCCAGATGGGCTACGCCTCGGCCATGGCGCTGACGCTGGTGCTCGTGCTGGGTGTGCTGACCTTCGTCCAACTGCGCCTTCTGCGCGCCTCGACCTCGGACCTGTCATGAGACGCGCACTCGGGTGGGCCTGCCTGATCCTGGCCCTCGTCATCTCGTTGTTCCCGCTGTACTGGATGATCAGGACGGCGATCACGCCTGGTAGGGAGCTGGCCGGGGACAATTCCGGATTTTTCCCGCAGAACCCTACTTTGTTTAACTTTGAGCGGGTTCTGGGGCTGGTGAGCCCCGAGGAGTCGCGGGCGGCCGGGGGGTCGGGTGCGGAGCTGGACTTCTTCCGCTATCTCGGCAACTCGATCGTCTACACGGGCCTGATCACGATATTTCAGACATTGTTCTGCGGAATGGCCGGCTACGCCTTCGCCCGCCTGCACTTCTTCGGGCGCGACGTCCTGTTCGGTCTGTTCGTCGGCGCGCTGATGGTCCCGCCGATCTTCACGTTGCTGCCCAACTTCGTGCTGGTCAAAGAGCTGGGATTGCTCGACAGTACGGCCGGCCTCGTCGCCCCGAGCCTGCTGATGACCCCGTTCGCCGTCTTCTTCCTCCGCCAGTTCTTCCTCGGCTTCCCCCGCGAGGTCGAGCAGGCCGCGCTGATCGACGGCGCGACCAAATGGACCATCTTCTGGCGGGTCGTCCTGCCCATGACCAAGGGCCCGCTGTTCACGCTCGCGCTCACCACCGCGGTCTGGACCTGGAACGACTACCTGTGGCCCCTGCTCGTCGCGCCCGGCGAGGACACCCGCGTGCTGACCACGGCGCTCGGCCTCTTCCTCAAGCAGTCGCCCAACACCCACCCCGACTGGACCGGCCTGATGGCCGGCTCGGTGCTGTCGGTGATCCCCGTGCTGCTGCTCGTGGCCGTCTTCGGCCGCCGCCTGGTGGATTCGATCCAGTTCTCTGGAATGAAGGGATAAATCATGAAGCGAGGCATCTTGGTGCTCGCACTGCTGGCGGCCGGTTGCGGCGGCGCCCAGCAGGCCCCGGGCAAGGTGACGCTCACCTACGGCCTCTGGGACGACGTCCAGCAACCCGCCTACCGGCAGTGCGCCGACGCCTTCACCCAGGCCAACCCCGACATCACCATCAAGATCACCCAGAACGCCTGGGACCAGTACTGGCAGAACCTCACCACCCAGATGGTCGCCGGCGGAGCCCCCGACGTCATCACCCTGCAGGCGTCCTACTACCCCCAGTTCGTCAAGAACGGCCAACTCCTCGACATCCAGCCCATGGTCGAAGCCGACAAGGTCGACCTGGCGCAGTACCGCCCCGGCCTCGCCGAATCCTGGGTCAAGGACGGCGGAAGATACGGCCTGCCCAAGGACTGGGACACCATGGCCGTCATCTACAACACCGACCTGGTCAAGAAGGCCGGAGTAGACCTCTCGAACCTCACCTGGAACCCCGCCGACGGCGGCACCTACGAGAAGGCCATAGCCCGCCTCACCATCGACAAGAACGGCAAACGGGGCGACGAGCCGGGCTTCGACAAGACCAAGGTCGCCACGTACGGCATGGTGCCCGAGCTCAACGACGGCTCCCTCGGCCAGAACACCTGGGCCAACCTGGCGGTCTCCAACGGCTTCTCCTTCATCGACAAGAACCCGTTCGGCACCAAGTACTTCTACGACAATCCCCAACTGGCCGAAACCGCGGCCTGGTACAGACGCCTGATCGAAAAGGGCTACATCGCCCCCTACGACAAGACCAGCACCCTGGGCACCGACGCCGTCCTGGCCGCCGGCAAGGGCGCCATGGGCGTCACCGGCTCCTGGATGATCACCACCTACCTGGGGGCGAAGGAGCGGAGGTTCGCCTTCGCGCCCCTGCCCAAGGGCCCGCTGGGCCGTAAATCCGCCATCAACGGCCTGGCCGACGCCATCTACGCCGGCACCAAGCACAAGGACGCCGCCTGGAAGTGGGTCAAGTTCCTCGGCTCCACCGCCTGCCAGGACATCGTCGCCAAGGCCGCCGTCGTCTTCCCCGCCATCACCTCCTCATCGGACAAGGCGCTCCAGGCACACGAGGCGGCTGGCCGCGACGTGAAGCTCTTCGTCGACCAGGCGAACGACAAGGACGGCACGTTCCTGCTCCCCGTGAGCGACCACGCCGACGAGATCAACGAGATCGTCGGCACCGCGATGGAACAGGTATGGCTGGGCGAAAAGGACGCCCCCTCCGCACTCACCACGGCCAACACCCAGGTCAACGCCCTCTTCGAAAGGGGATGACATGAAACTCCTCGCCCTGACCTCCCTCTTACTGACCGGCCTGCTGACCCCGGCCCCGGCCGCCGACTGGGTCCCCTCGGCCTCGGACCGCTGGCAGTACCAGCTGCAGCCCACGGCCACCGGGGCCGGAACCGCAGGCGGCATCCGCCTCAACCTCTGCGCCGTGCCGTACACCGGAGGCGCCTGCGTGAAGCCCGACGTCTACAACATCGACCTCTACGGCCCCGACAAGGTCACCCCGAACAAGACGGCCGTCAACGCCATCCACGCCGCCGGCGGCCACGCCATCTGTTATGTGTCGGCCGGAAGCTGGGAGGACTGGCGCCCCGACAAGAACAGCTTCCCGGCCTCCGTGAAGGGCAACGACCTCGACAACTGGCCGGGCGAGAAATGGCTCGACATCCGCAAGCGCGACATCCTGCTGCCCATCATGAAGGCCAGGGTCGCCAAATGCGCCCAGGCGGGCTTCGACTCCGTCGAATTCGACAACGTGGACGCGTTCCAGAACGAGAACACCGGCTTCCCCCTGACCGGCGCCCACCAACTCGCGTACAACAAGGCCTTGGCCGACCTCGCCCACTCCCACGGAATGTCCGTAGGCCTGAAGAACGACCTCGACCAGGTGGATGCGCTGGTCGGCCGCTTCGACTACGCGGTGAACGAAAGCTGCCAGGCCTGGGACGAATGCGAAGCCCTTGACCCGTTCCTGGACGCCGGAAAGCCCGTCTTCCAGATCGAGTACACCGACGAAGGCGCATCGGCCCGCACAACCTGCCCACCCGCGAACAAGGCCGCCCGCAGCACCATCCTCAAAACCCTCGCCCTCACCGCCACCCCCTGGACCCCCTGCCGCTGACCAAGGTCAGCCTGGCGTTACACGCAATTCGAAATCCGGCGCGTACAAGGCGGGGTCCAGAAGCTGGCCGGCCGGAATTCCGGCCTTGTAGGCGTCGGTGAGAATCCGGCGCACGCGCCCCCCGGCATACCCCATGTCCGGCTCGGGGTCCTCGATTCTGGTGAACCCCGCAGCCTGGCGATCGTCGGTCCACACATGGCCGAGTAGCCGTCCACGCCGATCGTGCAGACCAGCCCGGCGTATCGGCCCGGTGGCCTTGAAGTCGTAGAAGTCGTTTCTTGAGACGGTAACGGGGGTCACGTAGTCATAGAAACGAGGGTTCGGGGTTTCAGTCATCAACAGGTCCTTTCCACCCGAGGTCAGCGTCCATGGACGGTGGGGCATCCCAGTCGGGTGGCCTGGTCCAGCCGTCCGGGATGACGTCCGCTTCCATGTACCACTGGCCGTCCTTACGGTACACACCGCGAACGAAGTACGACGTGTCGCGGCGCAGGAGGATCTCGCGTTCGGTGGTCAGTCCGGTGATGGGATACATGTTGAGCGCTTCGTGCCCCTTGGGGACGCGCAGCATCACCCGGAGGTCCCCGTCGAACCCCCCGCGCCGCCCCACGCTCGTGCTCAAGTACCCCGGTTCGGTGATGACGGCGCCTTCCAGAGCCTCCATTTCCTCAGGCGACTTGAAATCGACTCCCATGGCCTCCAGGAGCTTCTTGTCCACGCCTCTGTGCAGAACAACGTCAGAGGGCAGGGGAGACCTGGCGATCGCCTGATCCATGGCGGCGATATGGTCGGAGACGTTGGGAGACCAGACAACCTGGGGATCAATAGCCTTTGCCCGCAGAGCCGGGTTGATTCTCAGGTAGCCGTAGCCGCCGTAGAAACGTAATGCGCGCAACTCCTCGGGCGACAGATACGGCACTGGCAGATTGTCCCGTGCCCATGCGCGTCCTTCGGCATTGCTGTTGTGACGTAGGGCGGTGTCCAGCGGGTTCTTCAAAGCCGCGCCGGGATCGTTGGGACGGATCACGGCCTTGGCGGCCTTGCCGAGCGCCCCCGCGGCTCGGGTAGTGGCTGAGGCAGCACCGCCGGCGCCCGCGGTGGTGACGGCAGCCACGATGTCCGGAAGAAGGCGCCCGAACGCGCGATCGGGATTGGACACCCAGGTATCCCAGTCCACCGCCGACTTCACGAACGCACCCGGGTTCTGAACGCCGTAGAGCAGGCCTTGGGTCATGTCGTTGACGCTGCGCTGCCAGCCCATGAAGTCGGCGACCGCCCGGATGGGAGAGTAGTCGATCACCATCTTCCCGAGCCCGGCCACGCTTTCCACAGCGCCCTTGGCCGCTTCGATCGTCTTGTCGCCGGAGTTCAGGTTCGTGTCGAAGGTGGCCTGGGCCTGGTGGCCGGCGCGGTCCCAGAATCCTCCGGCCGTCGGCAGAACCGCTCCCGGAGCGAAGAGGGAGCCGTCGACGGAGACGGGTGGCTTGCCCGCGCCGAAGAGCTCCGGCCTTTCCAGCTCCATGCGTTCCAGGAGCAGCAGCCGCCTGTTGATGTCAGGGCCCTGGGTTCCGGCCCACGCCGCTGTCTGACGGACGGTGTCGGCTGAGGCGGTCGGCAACCAGGCCCCACGGAGGATGGACCACAGCTCCTCGCCGATTGCGTCCAATGATGCTTCAGCCTGGCGCAACGCATCCTTGAGTGCGCGGACCCCCTCAGGGACCATGCCCTCCAGCTGGCTCACCTCTAGCTCGGGCTGTCCGTCGGCGTACGAGCCAGCAGTGCTCGGAGTTCGGTCACCGCGTCGGCGCACCCTCTGCTCAAGGCCTGGCGCTGAGCGGCCAATTCATCGGCGAATCGCTCAGCGGCCGGGCCGGTCCAGACGTTCTGGGCCATGAGCCCGGTCGCGCGGTCGAGGGCGGGCCTGGCTTGATCGGTGAGTTGCTCGACCCGGCGTAAAGCCTGTTCCACTTGCTCCCGCGTCATGGACGACTCCCTTGGGCGCGCTGGCCAAGCTCGGTGTTCAAGCTCTTGGCCATTGGACTGCACCTCATTCGGCAAAGCAACAGCATTGCCGGGATTGGTCTGCAGTGTCAGGTGGGGCTCGGCTCTCATGGAGTTCTTAGGCGGGCTTTATAGCGCTTTTCGCTCATATTGCTGACGATGGGGCGATGGAGCGCGTGCCGCAGGATGCCGGGCGGGTTCGGCGATTCGTCGTCGTGGGCGGTGCGCTGCTGGTCGTGGCGGTGGCGGCGTACTGGATCGGGAGCCAAGGAGGACGCGGTGGTGAGGCCGCGCCCAGGCCAAATGCGACGCCGACGCCCAGTGCGACGCTGACGACGCCCGAGGTGTTCAAGCGGGTCGGGCCGTCCGTGGTGGTGATTCAGGCCGGCAAGGCGTTCGGGACCGGGATGATCGCGGCCGAGGATGGGACGATCCTGACGGCGCACCACGTGGTCAAGGGCGCGAAGGACGTCACCCTGACGTTCGCGGACGGGACCAAGGCGAAGGCCGTCGTCGCGTCGTCGAATCCCAAACGGGACATAGCGACGCTCAAGCCGGAAAGGCTGCCGGAGATCGTCGTCCCGGCCACACTCGGCGGCGTCGTCGCGGTGGGCGCGCCGGTCGTGGCGATCGGCAACCCGCTCGGGCTGACCTACAGCGTCTCGACCGGGGTCGTGTCGGGTCTTGACCGTACCTCCAAGGAGGGTGATCTGAGGGGGCTCATCCAGTTCGACGCCTCGGTCAATCCGGGCAGTTCGGGCGGGCCTCTCCTGGATGCTCGCGGGCTGGTCATCGGGGTCGTGGTGTCGATCGCCGATCCGGGCGGCGACGAGGCGTTCGCCGGGATCGCGTTCGCGGTGCCGATCGGCGTGGCGCTGGGCGGCGACGAAGGCGACGGCCCGCCGGGCGGGCCCCAGATCTGAAGGAAGGCCATGACCCATCCGCTGGAACAGGTGTTGTTCGAGGTCAAACGTACGATCGTCGGGCAGGACGTCCTGCTGGAGCGTATGGCCGTGGCGCTGATCGCCGACGGTCATCTGCTGGTGGAGGGCGTGCCGGGCCTGGCCAAGACGCTCGCGGTGAAGTCGCTGGCCGCCGCGATCGCCGGGAGCTTCCAGCGCGTTCAGTTCACGCCGGACCTGGTGCCCGCCGACCTCGTGGGTACGCGGGTCTACCACCAGCACTCCGGCGAGTTCCGCACCGAACTCGGCCCGGTCTTCGCCAACCTGCTGCTGGCCGACGAGATCAACCGCGCCCCCGCCAAGGTGCAGAGCGCCCTGCTGGAGGTGATGCAGGAGCACCAGGTGACGATCGGCCGTGAGACGTTCCGGGTGCCGGAGCCGTTCCTGGTGATGGCGACGGAGAACCCGATCGAGTCCGAGGGCACCTACCCGCTGCCCGAAGCGCAGGTCGACCGCTTCATGATGAAGGTGGTCGTCGACTATCCGACGCAGCCGGAAGAGCAGGCGATCGTCGCACGGGCGCTGCGCCCGCCCGAGCCGCCGCAGCCGACGGTGACGGCCGAGGACCTGATCGCGATGCGAGCCCGTGCCCAGCAGGTGTACGTCGATCCGGCCATCGTCGACTACGCGGTACGGCTCGTCGCCGTCACGCGTTCCCCCGCGACCGCCGGACTGGGCGAGCTGGAGCGGTACGTCACCTACGGCGCCAGCCCGCGGGCGTCCATCGCGCTCGTCACCGGCGCGCGGGCGCTGGCGTTCCTGCGCGGCCGCGACTACGCCCTGCCGCACGATCTGTCCGAGCTGGCCCTCGACGTGTTACGGCACCGCCTCGTCCTGTCCTACGAGGCCCACGCGGACGACGTCGACCCGGACACGATCATCACCAGGGTGCTCGGCGCCGTCCGCGCACCCGACGTCGTCCTCCAGAACCGCTGAACCCCATGGCCACCGCCCCCGAAAGGCTCCTGCTCCGCCTGGAGTGGAAGGTCGTCCGCAGGCTGGACGGCCGGCTCCAAGGCGCCCATCGCACCGCGCATCGCGGTTCCGGGATAGATTTCACCGGTTTGCGCGCGTACACCGACGGCGACGACGCTCGCCACATCGACTGGAACGTGACCGCCCGGCTGGACGAGCCGCACCTGCGGGTGTTCACCGAGGACCGCGAGCTGACGGTGTGGCTGGTGCTCGACCGGTCGGCCTCGATGACGGCCGGGCGGCCGGGGCGCGGCAAGCACGACGTGCTCGCCGAGCTGGCGCTCGTCCTCGCCCGGCTGTTCGGCAGGGGCGGCAACCGTGTCGGCGCGCTGCTGTTCGACGCGGGGGTGCTGCGCGTGGTGCCGCCCGGCACCTCACGCCGGCACACGTTGCGGATCGGCGCCGAGCTGGTACGCACCGCCGAGGCACGCGGCGCCACCACCACCGACCTGGCCGAGATGCTCGATGCCGCCGGCCGGCTGGCGCGCCGCCGCGCCCTTGTCGTCGTGCTGTCGGACTTCATCGGCGACGGCGACTGGGAACGCTCACTCCAGCGCCTGGCCAGGCGGCACGAGGTGGTCGCCCTGCGGATCACCGACACCGCCGACGACGTCCTTCCCGAAGCCGGGCTGATCGTGGTCGAGGACGCCGAGACCGGCGAGCAACTCGTCGTCGACTCCGCCGACCCGCTGCTCCAGGTTCGGTTCCGCGCCGCCGTCGACGCCCGCGACGCCCGGCTCGCGGCGGGCATGCGGCGGGCCGGCGTACCCGTCCACCGCGTCGACACCGACCGCGACCTGGTCGAAGCGCTGGTCGAGGTCGTCGCCCGGACCCGGGACCGGTCGCCATGACCCTTTCCTCCCCGCTGCTGCTGATCATCGGGCTGCTCGTCCTGGCGGGGCTCGCCTGCGCGGCCGTCGTCACGGCGCGCCGCCGGGCGGCGTCGCTCGCGCGGGCGGGGGTCGCCGTGCCGGCGGGCCGCCGGCCGTACCTCGGAGTGGGTCTGACCATCGCCGGCGTCGGGGTGCTCGCGATCGCCACCGCGGGACCGGCGGCGATGGTGCCGGTGCCGCGGACGGCGGGCACCGTCATCCTCGCCATCGACGTCTCCAACAGCATGGGCGCCGACGACGTCGCGCCCACGAGGCTGGCGGCCGCGCAACGGGCGGCCCGCGCGTTCGTGGCGGCGCAGCCCGAAAACGTCGACATCGGCGTTGTCGCGTTCGAGAGGGGCGCGCTCACCACCGCCCGGCCCGACGCCGACCACTCCGTCGCGCTCAAGGCCATCGACCGGCTGAAGATCACCGGCGGCACCTCGCTGGGGACGGCCATCACCGCCTCACTCTCGGCGATCACCGGCAAGCAGGTGACCATCGGCCGCGACATCGGCTACTGGCCGTCCGCGACGATCGTCATGTTCTCCGACGGCCAGAATCTGGGCGCCGACGTCGAACCCGCCGCAATCCTCGCCCAGCGCGCGAACGTCCACATCCACACCGTCGGCGTCGGCACCACCGCCGGGACCACGGTCAAGGTCGACGGCTACCACCTGCAGACCTCGCTCGAACAGGACACCCTCACCTTGATCGCGCAGACCACCGGCGGCGCCTACCACCCCGCCTCCGACACCGCGCGCCTCGACGGCATCGCCGACACGATCGACCTGCGACTCACCGTCTCCGACGAGCCGCTGCCCCTGGCCGGTGGGCTGATCGGCCTCGCCCTGGTGCTCCTCACCGCGGGCGCCGCGCTCACCGTGCTCCGGTCGGGACGGGTGATCTGAATGACGTTCTCCTGGCCGTGGGCGCTGCTGTCCGTTCTGGCCATCCCGCTGATCTTCGCCATCCGCGAGTGGGCCCGGCGCCGCCGCCGGCGTGCTGCCGTGCGTGTCACCTCTCTTGCCCTGGTACGCACCGCGTTGCCGAGCCGTACCCGCTGGACACGGAAAATCCCCCCGGCGCTCCTCATATCCGGACTCGCGCTCCTGGCAGTCGGAGCCGCGCGGCCACAGGCGTCGGTGCCGGTGCCGTCCACCTCGGCGACGATCCTGCTCGCGCTCGACACCTCCGGCTCCATGTGCTCCACGGACGTCGACCCCAACCGCATCACCGCCGCGAGGAAGGCCGCGGCGCAGTTCATCGAGTCGCAGCGGGGCGGCCCGCGCATCGGCCTGGTCACCTTCGCCGGAAACGCCGGCCTGCTCGTACCTCCCACGGACGACACCGACGCGCTGATCAAGGCCCTGGACGGCCTGTCCGTGTCCCGCGGCACCGCGATCGGGCAGGCCATGCTCGCATCGATCGACGCGATCGCCGAGGTGGACCCGTCGGTCGCCCCCACCGGGGCGGACATCGGCGCGGACTCCGGCCCTGGTTTCGCCGGCGCCGCGATCGTCGTGCTCACCGACGGGGCCAACACCCAGGGCGTCGACCCGCAGATCGCCGCGCAGGAGGCGGCGCTACGCCGCGTCCGCGTCTTCACCATCGGCTTCGGCACCACGAACCCGGCGCCGATGGTCTGCGACAACTCCCAGTTCGACGGGCGCGGGTTCGGCTGGGGCGGCGGCCGTGGCGGCTTCGACCGCGGCCGCAACCCCCGCACCATCGACGAGCCCGCACTCAAGCAGATCGCCCAGACCACCGGCGGCTCCTACCACCGCGCCGAGAACGCCGGCCAACTCCAAGCCGCCCTCGACACGCTGCCCGGCAGCTTCACCGTCATTCGGCAACGCGTCGACACCGCTGCCTACTTCGCCGCAGGCGGCGCTGTCCTCATTACCTTGGCCCTGTCCCTCTCGCTCTGGTGGAACCGCTCCCTACGCCCCGTATAGACGGGCGATGTCCTCCGATTCGGGCCAGCCACTGTAGGCGGGCGACTTCGGCCAGCCGTCGGGCGAGTCCTGCCACTCCTCCTGCCGCCCGTACGGTAGAAGGTCGATCAGCGGGAAACTGTGGCTGATCTGCTCGGTACCCCGGCCGCTGGTGTGCCAGGTCCGGTACACGGTGTCGCCGTCACGCAGGAACACGTTGACCGCGAACCCTTCACCCGGCCCCGCGCCCACGTCGGCGCCGAACGGGCTGTTCGCCGTGGAGTACCAGTCCATCTTGTTCCCCACACGCCGTTTGTAGGCGAGTGCTTCGTCGATCGGACCCTGGGTGACGATGACGAACCGGGCGTCGTAGTTCTCCAGGAAGTGCAGGCGGGTGTACTGGGACGTTAGCCCGGTACACCCTGAACACTGCCATTCCTCGCCCGGGAACCACATGTGGTTGTAGACGATCAGCTGCGTCTTGCCGTCGAAGATGTCCGCCAGCCGGATCTTCCCGTTCTCGCCCTCCAGGATGTAGTCGGGCATCCGCACCATGGGCAGACGGCGCCGCTGCGCGGCGATGGCATCGAGTTCCCGGGTCGCGGCCTTCTCCCGGACGCGTAGCTCGTCCAGCTGACGCTGCCAGGTGTCGGCGTCGACAATGGGCGGAAGCGCGTTGGCGCTCATGGGTCCCCCTTGATCATGTCCGCTTCCTGTTGTGTACAGAGGTAGACCTGGCACGGCCGTCAAACTCATCGGCGACTACCGAAGTCGCGAAACGAGAACACACACAGCAGCCCCAGAACGTGCACCGAACGCGTGTCCGCCGCCAGGCTCATGATCCAGCTGACGTGCCGATGGACCGACAATCTCAAGCTGTACAGGTTGTCAGTTCGCCAGCCATGCGGACGCTGTCGCCTTGGGGCGACTTTGAGCCCATGGAGGACCTGGCGCATTTCAAGATCATCTATGATGCTGCTCTGATCACGCCCGCACGCCTGCTCCAGAGTGCCTTCAGCGGCCTACCAAGGCAAAGAAATGTAGATATAAACCGCAGCGCAGGGGCTGAAGCGTCGATTGAGGTAGGTGCTTCGGCAGAATTCGGACCGTGGCACCCGCTTTAGGAGAGCGGTGCTCTATCCCCTGAGCTACGGAGGCGGACGCGACAAGCCTAGCGAAGTCTGGGAGCGCATGGGTCGCCCGGGCGGGGGTGAGTTGCCGGAGCTGGCGGGGTCAGTACTGGGATGGGGTGGGGTAAAGGGATCGCCAGCGATCCCCTAACCGATCATGGTGCGTGGATAGCGTCGGGCGGGTGACGAACAGGGGACGTAAACAGAGGCCAACGGTGCTGGTGGCCGCGTTGCTCGCGCCGGCGATTCTCGCCGGCGGGCTGATGGTGGGGGAGGGCGTCGGGTACGACGGGGAGCGGGTCGCCGTGGACAGGGTGCCGCCGGGGGTGGGGTTGGCGTTTGAGCCGGTTTATGTGCCTGCGCCGGCTCGGGCGGATCTGGTCTACGAGGGGAGCCTGCCTGCGCCTCGGAAGCCGGAGGAGGTGAGGGTGCGGGTGGTGGATGTGCCTGCGGTTCCTCCTGCCGGGGAATCGGTGGTGCGGCGGGAGGCGCCGGAGCCGGTTCGGGGGGAGCAGGAGCAGAGGAGTGGGTGTCCGGGGGAGTGGGAGGAGACCTGGCTCTGGGAGTTGTGCCGGGAGCGGGAGCAGCCTCCTGCCTGACGACACCGACGGCCTGACGACACCGACGGCCTGACGACACCGACGGCCTGACGACACCGACGGCCTGACGACACCGACGGCCTGACGACACCGACGGCCTGACGACA